>NZ_MLFS01000070.1 GCF_002095485.1 Pantoea wallisii
TAACCGGTTCCGCTACTATGATCCGGATGCGGGACGGTTCATCAGTCAGGACCCGATAGGGCTGGCGGGTGGGCTGAATCTTTATCAGTATGCGCCGAACCCGCTGGCATGGATTGATCCCCTGGGTCTTTCAAAATGCCACTTAGATAATCCTAAGAAAAAAGTAAACAGTGCTGAAATAGGCGATATAGTAAGGACTCCATCATCACATCCTGAAGATTTTGTTAAAGTAAAAGGTGGGAATTATAAGAATAATCATACAAATGAAATATGGAGTAAAAGTAATACATCGCATAGTGATAAACAAGGCGAATGGAAAGTTGGTATAGGTAAAGCGGAACCAAAGCCAAGGCATAAAATAACTATAGGTATGAGTGATGGAAAGATCATTAAAATCGATAAGTAGCCTCTCACTAAATGAAATTAATTTCTCTGGATTTAGATTGTCCAACAGTTGGGTCGGTTTTTTTGAAAAAAAAGATTCTTTTTCATACCCTCTAATTGACGAGGCTATTTCTTTATTCGAAGGGTTTTTTGGTAAAGAGGATGAAGGTGTAATTGTTATTGCAGCTCTTTCATTTAATGATGAAAGAGAGGATGATAAAGAAACGATTGATAATTATCAGGCTTTATATGAGGAGATGAAAGATAAAAAATTACTTTTGCCAATGACCGAAGAGTTTGAAAGTTATCTTTATGGTGATTCTTGTTTGCCGGCTTTTTCACTCAGCTTAAGTAAAAAAAGTCATGACTTCAGAGGCCTATCAAGATTGATGATGTGTCATGCTGGAGTTGTTGGTCAGGTTTGTTTTTATATTAATCTGGATTTAAATGTGGCCATTTATCCACATGATGATGTCGGATTTGGGTGTATTGCTCTTAACGAGGAATATAAAAAATGTGAAGAGTTTCTGCATTATTGTGCGAAAAATGAATCGTTTAATGTTTTTATTGATAGCGATAATGGATTGGTAAAGTTATGATTGTTGATGTGTTTGCAAACTTATTCTTAAGTTGCTTGTCCAGAACTGTATGGATAATTGGCTGTGAGTGTAAATAATAACGCCAGGACGCCATTGATTAAGCTAATATAACTCGTGTGAGGCTAGTGCTATTATAAAGGTGTGAGAGATATAAAGTAATGCCATTGTAGTGACGAGGCTGGTTTTGGTCTTGATGTTTTACGGTAATCTTTATTTAATTAAGTAATAAAGATTGTAACTTTCATTAGTTGGTTGTTTTTTCGTTGGCTTTTTTAGTGCGTTTTTATCATCATTGATAAATAGTTTTTACGGGTCTTTAGTCTTTAGTCTTTAGTCTTTAGAGTCATTGTCTAACCGATATTTTATTGAAACACATGCCCCAACCTTAAGCCACAATAAATTCGTAATCAACGGTTTCATTCTGATGAATTAACTGTTGTTGACAATATTAAAATTTATAATCACATAATAATTAAAGGGGGTGGTGGTGGCGAGAAATAAAAAGAAAATATATTTAACAGAGGCTGAGGTAATTGATTTATATAAGGGGGTTGATTATATATTGGTGTCATTAAATAATATAACTCATTATTATTATAACGAATCAACAATAAATGAGGAGAAGCCAAGAGCGTATGAGCGAGAAACTACCAATTTCATTGATGACAATGATATTACTACATTGTTATCGAAGATGAGAGGAATGATTGGAGGTAAATTTGAGCGTGAGCCTGGAGAGGATGATATGGACGATTTGGAGAGAGCTACTGAAAACACTAAATATTGGGAAGGTCCGTAATTATCAGAGGATTAGCATAAAATTTAATTCAAACTATCCTTATGTCGATACATTGCTATATCTTTTCGGGTAAGGATAGTGCTACAACTTTCCATAAATTTCAAGAATAGTAGATGACCATTAGGGATAACCGGTGGTTTAAACATTTAAACCTGTATGCCTGATTATTAAAGCTGGATCGATTCGCGGACTTTACCAAATAAACGCCACGAAAAGAACATAGTTTTAACAATTCGATCTATTAATAGAAGTTTAAAGATTATTATACTTAGCGTGATAAATTAGCGCTGATGTCATAAGATGATTGCAAAATAGTCGTCACAGTTGTTATTGCGATAATAAATTTCCCTATTGTGCCAAAAACTAACAATCCGTCATGACTGGAGAGTAATCATAATTAATCTATTAGAACTTAAGGCCCCGAAGTGAAGATCCTGCAGCTGCTCAGGGCGCTGGATATCCTGGCTTAAGATATCAAGCTGTGGTTTCAAATCTCCCCTGAACATAGGTTGTTAAAACTATGAGGGTTCGCTGGTGAATGCTTTAAATGATTTAATTAGATCGCTCGAAAAAATGATAGTTGAGCTTAATGCGAATGGTAAAATTGAGTCAGCGATTTTTTTCACTAATTGGTATAATGAAACAATCAAGTGTGGTGATAAAGTTTCTCTTGAAATATTAGAAAAACTATCAACATGCAGAGCTATGTCTCAATATTCTAATTTCTCCCAGAAAGAAGAAATGCTGCTTGATGATGTCGTAGATAATGCAATAGCGGTTAAAAATAAGGTCCCATAATAGTAGCCGGACGCAATCTTAACGATCCTTCCGGCTTTTTCTCTTTAGCTGCCAGTCGTCAGAATCAGGCTGTCCGTCCAGCCTTCACCGTCACTCTGTATCCCATCCCAGCCAGCCACCTCCCGGCAATATTAATCTGCGACGTGCTTCTATAGAGAGCTATCTGCCTCAACCCTCTTTCCTCTCCGTCTCCACACTCTCCGCTGCCGCCTCTTCCTCTTTATCCTCTTTCACCGCGCGGCTGGCCGTCAGCAGAAACGGCGATTGCTGCCAGCGGGTGCGGCGGTCGCGCAGCAGGGTGCGGGTCAGGATGATGCCGATCGCCAGCGACAGCAGCATCATCAGGCGCAAAATATTGGTGGTGTTATCCACCTGGCGCGATTCCGTTACCAGCACATGCGTATCCAGCGTAATGCGCAGAAAGCCCTGCGGACCCTCTTTGCCCTCCAGCGGCTGAACAATCTGATGGTTGAAATAGCTGCCGGCGCGTTTGCCATCCAGCGCCAGCCGGTCACGCACGTTGATGCTCTCGCCGCTGTGGGCGACTAAACTGCCGTCGTCGGCATAGACTGAAGCATCCAGCACGCGGCTGTTGTCCGTCATCTGATTGAGGATAGCGGCGATCTGCGTGCGGTTATCGTCGCTGTTGTCCATCAGCGGCTTCAGGCTAAACGCCACCTGCCGCGTCAGCGTATGCGCCAGCTCCTCAACCTGCTCAGAGCGCGCCATCTGATGGCCGAGACTAAACCATGATGCGCCCTGCATCAGCACCACTAACAGCGCCAGCGAGATAAGAACAATCACCGTGCGATGCAGGCGAAATTTCAATGCGGTTTTGACCATCAGAAACCCGTGTGACGTAACAGCAGAAAGGCTGGCAATTATGTTGCCAGAACCCGCGCTGACAAGGTAGCCTCTTGCGTGGTTTTGTTGTCCCTACAGGAGCTGTAATGCCAAATCGTCTTACCTGGTGCGATCTGCCCGCCGATGTCTCTCTTTGGCCGGGTTTACCCCTTTCCCTGAGCGGTGATGAAGTGATGCCGCTGGATTACCGTGCTGGTCGGACTGGCTGGTTACTGTATGGGCGCGGGCTCGATAAACAAAAACTGACCGATTACCAGCATCAGCTCGGTGCGGCGATGGTGATCGTCAGCGCGTGGAATGTCGATGAGTATCAGGTGATTCGTCTGGCGGGTTCGCTGACGCCGCGCGCCATGAAGCTGGCGCACGCTGCCGGTTTTGATGTTGCGCCGCTGGGCAAAATCCCGCATCTGAAAACGCCGGGCCTGCTGGTCATGGACATGGACTCTACTGCGATCCAGATTGAGTGTATCGATGAGATAGCCAAACTGGCCGGCTGCGGCGAACAGGTGGCGGAAGTCACCGAGCGTGCCATGCGCGGTGAGCTGGATTTCAAAGCCAGCCTGCGCGAGCGCGTAGCGAAGCTGGCGGGCGCCGATGCCACTATCCTGAAACAGGTGCGCGACACACTGCCGCTGATGCCCGGCCTGACCACGCTGGTGCAAAAACTGCAGGCGCTGGGCTGGCAGGTGGCGATAGCCTCCGGCGGTTTCACCTTCTATGCCGACTATCTGCGTCAGACGCTGCACCTGGCGGCAGCGGTAGCGAACGAACTGGAAATGCGTGACGGCAAGCTGACCGGCGAAGTGCTGGGGCAGATCGTCGATGCACAATTTAAAGCCGATACCCTGAATAACCTGGCACAACGCTTTGATATCGCACCGGAACAGACGGTTGCGATTGGCGATGGGGCAAACGATCTGCCGATGATTAAAACGGCGGCGCTGGGTATCGCCTATCATGCTAAACCTAAAGTGAATGAGCAGACGGAAGTCATTATCCGTCACGCTGACCTGATGGGGGTGTTCTGCATCCTGACCGGCAGCCTGATTCACGAAGAGCGTTAACAGAGGATTTGATTTGGCCAAAGCGGCAAAACGCGCCTTCGTTTGTAACGAATGTGGCGCTGATTATCCGCGCTGGCAGGGGCAATGCAGCGCCTGCCACGCATGGAACACCATCACCGAGGTGCGCATTGCCGCCTCGCCGGCAGCAGCACGTAACGAGCGCCTGAGTGGCTACGCCGGCAATGCCGGTAGCAGCCGGGTGCAGAAGCTCTCCGAGATCAGTCTGGAAGCGCTACCGCGTTTCTCCACCAGTTTTAAAGAGTTTGACCGCGTACTGGGCGGCGGCGTGGTGCCGGGCAGTGCTATCCTGATTGGCGGAAGTCCCGGCGCAGGGAAGTCGACGCTGCTGCTGCAGGTGATGTGCAAGCTGGCTGAAGGGATGAAAACCCTGTACGTCACCGGCGAAGAGTCACTGCAGCAGGTGGCCATGCGCGCCCACCGTCTGGGATTACCCACGGAAAACCTGAATATGCTGTCAGAAACCAGCATCGAGCAGATCTGCCTGATCGCCGAGCAGGAGCAGCCGAAGCTGATGGTGATCGACTCGATCCAGGTGATGCACATGGCAGATATCCAGTCATCGCCAGGCAGCGTGGCGCAGGTACGTGAAACGGCGGCCTATCTTACGCGCTTCGCCAAAACGCGCGGCGTGGCGATCATCATGGTGGGACACGTGACGAAAGATGGCTCGCTGGCGGGTCCGAAAGTGCTGGAGCACTGCATCGACTGCTCGGTTCTGCTGGATGGTGACGCCGATTCGCGCTTCCGCACGCTGCGCAGCCACAAAAACCGCTTTGGGGCGGTAAATGAGCTGGGCGTGTTTGCCATGACCGAACAGGGCATGCGCGAAATCAGCAACCCGTCGGCGATTTTCCTGTCGCGCGGCGATGAGATCACCTCTGGCAGCTCCGTGATGGTGGTGTGGGAAGGTTCACGCCCGCTGCTGGTCGAGATCCAGGCGCTGGTGGATCACTCAATGATGGGCAATCCACGCCGCGTCGCGGTAGGGCTGGAGCAGAACCGCCTGGCGATTCTGCTGGCGGTGCTGCACCGGCACGGCGGTTTGCAGATGGCGGACCAGGATGTGTTCGTCAACGTGGTCGGCGGCGTTAAGGTCACCGAAACCAGCGCCGATCTGGCCCTGCTGCTGGCGATGGTATCGAGCCTGCGCGATCGTCCACTGCCGCAGGATCTGGTGATCTTTGGCGAAGTGGGGCTGGCGGGCGAGATTCGTCCGGTGCCAAGCGGTCAGGAGCGCATCTCTGAAGCGGCCAAGCACGGCTTTAAACGTGCGATAGTGCCGGCGGGCAATGCGCCGAAGAAAGCGATTGAGGGTATGAAGGTCTACAGCGCGAAGAAGCTGGCGGATGCGCTGGCGATTCTCGATGAGCTGTAACATCTCCTGGCCGGCATGAATGCCAACCCTATATTTGTAGGGTGCGCATTTATGCGCACCGTCTGAAATGCTGCACCGCCCTTTTTTCCATGCAGGAGGCACAACATGTCATCGTTCGATTATCTGAAGACCGCGATTCGCCAGCAGGGCCACACGCTGCAGCAGGTGGCCGATGCCAGCGGGATGACCAAGGGCTATTTAAGCCAGCTGCTGAATGCCAAAATCAAAAGCCCCAGCGCGCAGAAGCTGGAGGCGCTGCACCGCTTTCTCGGGCTGGAGTTCCCGCGCCGTGATAAAACCGTCGGCGTGGTATTCGGGAAATTCTACCCGCTGCATACCGGCCATATCTATCTGATCCAGCGCGCCTGCAGTCAGGTGGATGAGCTGCACATCATCATGGGCCATGACGATCCGCGCGATCGCGAACTGTTTGAAAACAGCGCCATGTCACAGCAGCCTACCGTCAGCGACCGCCTGCGCTGGCTGTTGCAAACGTTTAAATACCAGAAAAATATCCGCATCCACTCGTTCGATGAAGAGGGGATCGAACCCTATCCGCATGGCTGGGATGTCTGGAGCGAAGGGGTGAAGAAATTCCTCGCGGAGCAGGGCATTGAACCGGATTGCGTCTATACCAGCGAAGAGCCTGATGCGGCGATGTATCAGCAGCACCTCGGCGTGCCGGCGGTAGTGATCGATCCCAACCGATCATTTATGAATATCAGCGGCGGTCAGATCCGTCAGGATCCGTTCCGCTACTGGGAGTACATCCCGACGGAAGTGAAGCCGTTCTTTGTGCGGACCGTGGCGGTGCTGGGCGGTGAATCGAGCGGTAAATCCACGCTGGTCAACAAGCTGGCAAACATCTTCAATACCACCAGCGCGTGGGAATATGGCCGCGACTATGTCTTCTCGCACCTTGGCGGCGATGAGATGGCGCTGCAATATTCAGACTATGACAAAATTGCACTGGGGCAGGCACAGTATATTGATTTTGCTGTGAAATATGCCAACAAGGTCGCTTTTATCGATACCGACTTCATCACCACGCAGGCGTTCTGCCTCAAGTATGAGGGGCGTGAGCATCCGTTCGTGCAGGCGCTGATCGATGAGTACCGTTTTGACCTGGTGATCCTGCTGGAGAATAACGTGCCGTGGGTAGCGGATGGTCTACGCAGCCTGGGCAGCTCAGTGGATCGCCGTGAGTTCCAGTCGATGCTGATCACCATGCTGCGCGAAAACAATATCGATTTTGTGCACGTCAAAGAAGATGACTACGATACGCGCTTCCTGCGCTGCGTCGAGCTGGTTAAAGAGACGCTGGGGAGTTAACGTCCGGCAATAAAAAAGGCGCCTTTCGGCGCCTTTTTCACGTGCGGGCAATTACTTCGCCATACGCTTGTACTTAATACGCTTCGGCTCCAGCGCATCCGCGCCGAGGGTGCGTTTCTTGTACTCTTCGTACTCGGTGAAGTTACCTTCAAAGAACTCTACCTTGCCTTCATCCTGGTAATCGATGATGTGGGTAGCGATACGGTCAAGGAACCAGCGGTCATGCGAGATCACCATGGCACAGCCCGGGAACTCCAGCAGGGCGTTTTCCAGCGCGCGCAGGGTTTCGATATCAAGGTCGTTGGTCGGTTCATCCAGCAGTAACAGGTTACCGCCCACCTGCAGCAGTTTCGCCAGGTGCAGACGACCACGCTCACCACCGGACAGCTCGCCAACGCGTTTGCCCTGATCGGTGCCTTTGAAGTTAAAGCGACCGACATACGCACGGCTTGGCATCTCAACGTTGCCAACGCGCATAATGTCCTGACCGCCCGAAACCTCTTCGAACACGGTTTTTGAGTTGTCCATGGCATCACGGAACTGATCCACCGACGCCAGCTTCACGGTCTCGCCCAGCACGATTGAACCGGAGTCCGGCTGCTCCTGGCCCGACATCATGCGGAACAGAGTCGATTTACCGGCACCGTTCGGGCCGATAATGCCCACAATCGCGCCTTTCGGCAGCGAGAATGAGAGGTCATCAATCAGTACGCGGTCGCCATACGATTTGCTCAGGTTGGTCACCTCCAGCACTTTGTCGCCGAGGCGCGCGCCAGGCGGAATGAACAGTTCGTTGGTTTCGTTGCGTTTCTGGTATTCGGTGTTGTTAAGCTCTTCAAAGCGTGCCAGACGGGCTTTGCCCTTCGACTGACGGCCTTTCGCGCCCTGGCGCACCCACTCCAGCTCTTTCTCAATCGATTTACGGCGCGCCGCTTCGGAAGAGGCTTCCTGCGCCAGGCGCTGATCTTTCTGCTCCAGCCAGGAGGAGTAGTTGCCCTCCCATGGAATGCCTTCGCCACGGTCCAGCTCCAGAATCCAGCCGGCGACGTTATCAAGGAAGTAACGGTCGTGGGTAATCGCCACCACGGTGCCTTCGAAGTCGTGCAGGAAGCGCTCCAGCCACGCCACGGATTCCGCATCCAGGTGGTTGGTCGGTTCATCAAGCAGCAGCATGTCTGGCTTTTCCAGCAGCAGACGGCACAGCGCGACGCGGCGGCGTTCACCACCGGACAGGTTCGCGATTTTTGCGTCCCACTCTGGCAGACGCATGGCGTCCGCAGCGCGATTCAGCTGGGTCTCCAGGTTATGGCCATCGTGCGCCTGAATAACCTCTTCCAGACGGCCCTGCTCAGCGGCCAGCTTGTCGAAATCGGCATCCGGATCGGCGTACAGCGCATAGACTTCGTCCAGGCGTTTCAGCGCACCCACCACTTCAGATACGGCTTCTTCTACCGACTCACGTACGGTGTGCTCCGGATTGAGCTGGGCTCCTGCGGCAGGTAACCCACTTTAATGCCCGGCTGCGGGCGTGCTTCCCCTTCAATGTCTTTATCGATGCCCGCCATGATGCGCAGCAGGGTCGATTTACCCGCGCCGTTCAGGCCGAGGACCCCGATTTTTGCGCCAGGGAAGAAACTAAGGGAGATGTTCTTAAGAATGTGACGCTTCGGCGGAACCACTTTGCCGACGCGATGCATGCTATAGACGAATTGAGCCACGTTGGATTGAGCCTCTTGGTCTGTAAAGGGTGGAACGTCAGATGCTGAAGTTTAGCCGTTTTCCCCCGGCAATCACAGCCTAATGCGCGCTTGCCGAAATCCCGCCCCGCATGAGGCTGCGGATCGCCACGCCAAAACCGGCAGGGCGCCGGATCTTTAGCCACAGCCATACCTGAAGGGCAGTGGCCGCTGCCGTTATCCTTACCTGATAACTGATTGATTATCGTTCAGTAGTCGCTATGCTGATTTTTTGTTCTGAAACGGAGAGTGCCATGAGAGTGCTGATTGCGGCGGATGAAAATGCCTGGGGTGGGTTGATCCCGGCGATTCGCCAGACGTTACCGGATGTAGAGTTTGTCGCCTCTGCCGGCCATGCGGCAGAGAGCCTGGCGGGCTTCGATGCGCTGATCCCCGGCATGTGCCGTGTCGATGCGCGCCTGCTGGCGACCGCCGACCGCCTCAGGCTGATTCAGCAGGCGGGCGTCGGGCTGGAGGGTATCGATCTGCGCGCAGCAAAACAGCACGGCATCATGGTGGCGAACGTGCCTTCCGATGACTCTGGCAATGCAGATTCCGTGGCGGAGCTGGGCATCTGGATGATGATTGGCCTGGCGCGGCGGCAGAATGAGATTGCCGACTGCCTGGCGCAGCAAAAGCTCGGTCAGCCGATTGGCATGGGGCTAAAAGGCAAAACCGTCGGGCTGGTGGGGCTGGGCGGCATCGGCAAAGCGCTGGCAAAGCGCCTTGCGCCCTTTGGTATGCGCATGATCGGCGTAAAGCGTGAGGCGGATGACGCGTTTGCACGTGAGCATCAGCTCGATTGGCTTGGCACCATGGCGCAGCTGCCCGAACTGCTACAGCAGAGTGATTTTGTGGTGCTCAGCCTGCCGGACAACGCGCAGACGCACCGCATCATTGACGCACGCGCGCTGGCACAGATGAAGCCGGCGGGCTTCCTGATTAACCTTGGTCGCGGCGGACTGATCGACAAGCAGGCGTTTCTTGCCGCGCTGGAGAGCCGGCAGCTGGCGGGTGCCGGGCTGGACGTGTTCTGGCAGGAGCCGCCAGATCCGAACGATGCGCTGTTTCGCTACAACGTCATTGCCACGCCGCACATCGGTGGCGTCACCGACATCTCGCTGGCGGGCAATATCAAGGGGATTTGCGATAACCTGCGCCGCCTGCGCGACGGCGAAGCGGTTATCGATCGTCAGGCGTAAGCCTTATGGCAGGTGCAGCGGAATATTGTGTTGCGCCAGCCATGCCTGGAGTGCCGCATCAGGCGCGCTGTCGCTCACCAGCAAATCAAAGCCGCGCAGCTCACCAATACGCGCGGGCAGCACTTTACCGTACTTGCTGCTGTCCGCCACCAGCACCCGCTTGCGTGCGCGCAGCATGGCGTGATGCTTCATAGCTAACTCATTGATGTTATAGCAGGTTGCCCCCTGTTCCAGGTCGATGCCTGCCGCAGAGATAAACGCCAGCGTCGGGCAGAGGTCATCAAGGATCGAGTGGGTGCCAATCGGCGTAAACAGGGCGTTATCCGCGTGGAACTCGCCGCCGCTGAGGATCACGTTACAAGCCGGTTTCTCTTTCAGCGCCAGAAACGTATTCATAGCGCAGCAGATAGCGGTAAACGGCAGCGTATCGGGAATGGCATCAACGATGTACGGCAGCGTGGTACCGCAATCGAAAAACACCGTATCGTTTTCCGCAATTAAGCCGGCTGCCACCTGTGCCAGGCGCTGTTTGCGCGCGGCATTTTGCCCGTGCTGATCGGAGATAAAGTAGTGCCCGGCATGGTTTTTAGGATCGCTGACGATGTAGCCGCCCAGCAGCACGACCGTGGAGGCCGGTTCGGTAAGATCGCGGCGAATGGTCATCTCTGACACGCCAAGCAGCTGCGCGGCATCTTTCAGGTGCAGCTTATCGGTGCGTTTCAGCGCCTGAGCCAGCTTGTTAATTCGTTCGTCGCGCCGGGTTTCCATGAGCATCTCGATGTAATTGATCTTCTGATAGCGCCAGCCATCTCGCAGCGGGTCCGCGGCCTGACGCTTACGCACAGGGTCGGAATAACCAAAAGCCGTGGCGGTTTTCACCCGCGCCTTCTCCAAAATCACGACAAATCTTACAGATTTTAATGATTTGCGACACGTCCGACAGGCTGGCTCTCAATATTACCCGTAATGGGATCCGCCCGCAAACTTCCCACAGCGCGCTGATAACCGCAGAAGCCACCTGTCTCTGCAGGCGCGAATTGTTAAAATAATAACATTACCCGGACAGAATAAAGTGTGATTTATCCGATTAATCCGCACCACTGTGTTGTGAATTTTGTCACATTATTACTCTTATTAAGCTGATAGTGTGATTTTAATAACATTAAAAACGTTAAAAATTCACCGGGAGCACACAATGGACATCGCGGTTATCGGGTCAAACATGGTTGACCTTATTACCTATACCAATCAGTTACCTAAGGCAGGCGAAACCCTGGAAGCGCCCGATTTTGCCATCGGCTGTGGCGGCAAAGGGGCCAACCAGGCGGTCGCGGCGGCAAAGATGGGCGGGCGCGTGATAATGGTCAGCAAGGTCGGTGACGATCTGTTTGCACCCAACACGGTGGCGAACCTGCAGCAGCAGGGCGTGGATACCCGCTTTGTCACCACCGCGCCCGGCACATCCAGCGGCGTAGCGCCAATCTTTGTGGACGATCAGTCGCAAAACCGCATCCTGATTATCAAAGGCGCCAATCAGCAGCTCAAGCCGGCAGATGTGGATGCCGCCGCCGGGGCGCTGAAAAGCTGCCAGCTGATGATTCTGCAGCTGGAGATCCCGCTGGAGACCGTCTACTACGCGATTGATTTTGCCCGCCAGCACGATATTCGCGTCATCCTTAATCCGGCGCCGGCAGTGGCCGATCTGGATATCGCCTATGCCTGCAAATGCGACTTCTTCATGCCGAACGAAACCGAGCTGGAGATCCTGACCGGCATGCCGGTGGGCAGCGATGAGGAGATCAAAAGGGCGGGGCAGACGCTGCTCAAGCGTGGGCTGAAAAACCTGATTATCACCATGGGCGCACGCGGTTCGCTGTGGATGAGTGGCGACAGTGTGCATCAGGTGGCGCCCACGGCGGTGAAGGCCGTGGACACCAGCGGCGCGGGCGATGCGTTTATCGGCTGCTTCGCACAGATGCTGGTGAAAACCGGCGATATCGCCACGGCGATGACGCAGGCCTCCGCTTATGCGGCGTGCAGCGTCACCGGTCGCGGCACGCAGCGTGCTTATCCTGACGCGGACACCTTCCAGCGCTTTCTTAACCTTAACTGAGGCCGGGCTATGCAACAGAACATTGTTCAGCAATCTGATGGCTATCTGAATAAAACGCCGCTGTTCCAGTTTATTTTGCTCTCGTGCCTGTTTCCGCTGTGGGGCTGTGCCGCCAGCCTGAACGATATCCTGATCACCCAGTTTAAAAGCGTGTTCGCGCTGAGTGACTTCGCCAGCGCGCTGGTACAGAGCGCGTTCTATGGCGGCTACTTCCTGATTGCGATTCCGGCTTCGCTGGTGATCCGTAAAGCCACCTATAAACTGGCGATCCTGATGGGGCTGGCGCTCTACATCGGCGGCTGCATCCTGTTCTATCCCGCCTCGCACATGGCAACTTATACCATGTTCCTTGCGGCGATTTTCGCCATCGCCATTGGCCTGAGCTTCCTGGAGACGGCTGCCAACACCTACAGCTCAATGATTGGTCATCGCGACCACGCCACACTGCGGCTGAACATCAGCCAGACCTTCTACCCGGTGGGCGCGCTGATGGGGATTGTGCTGGGCAAATATCTGGTGTTTCAGGATGGCGACAGCCTGGAGAGCCAGATGGCAGGAATGAGCGCAGAGCAGGCGCACGCGTTCCGCCTCAGTATGCTGGAGCACACGCTGGAGCCCTATAAATATCTGGTGATGGTGCTGGTGGTCGTGATGCTGCTGTTCCTGTTCACGCGCTATCCGCGCTGCAAACCGGCCGCCAACGAGCGCGCGCTGCCGTCGCTGGGCGAAACCTTCCGCTATCTGGCCGCTAACCGGCACTTTAAGCGCGGTATCGTGGCGCAGTTCCTGTATGTCGGCATGCAGGTGGCGGTGTGGTCGTTTACTATCCGCCTGGCATTGACGCTCGGTGCGGCTAACGAACGTCACGCCTCGAACTTTATGATCTACAGTTTTATCTGCTTCTTTATCGGTAAATTTGTAGCCAACTTCCTGATGACGCGCTTCCGCGCTGAGAAAGTGCTGATCGTCTATTCGCTGCTTGGCGTGCTTACCCTGGCATGGGTGATGTTTGTGCCGAACTTCACCGCCGTTTACGCGGCCGTGTTCGTCAGCGTGCTGTTTGGACCCTGCTGGGCCACCATCTACGCCGGCACGCTGGCGACGGTGGAGAATAAATACACCGAGGTGGCGGGCGCCTTTATTGTGATGTCGATCGTCGGCGCGGCCTTTATACCGGCGATCCAGGGCTTTGCCTCTGATCATCTTGGCTCAATGCAGCTGGCGTTTGGCGTCTCGTTGCTCTGTTTTGCCTGGGTTGGCTTCTATTTCTGGGGTGAGCTGCGCCATAAAAAGCATGCGCAGCAGGCGGGCCGTTTAGTGGAGGAGATGCCATGAAAACCCGTTTACCGCTGCGCCGGGAGCAGTTTCAGGAGACGCCGGCCACGCTGCTGCGCAATGCTGATTTCCACGTTGAGCTGTTCCGCTATCCGGCGGGTATTGAAGCGGTACGCATCAGCAATGAGCGTGGCACAGTGATTGTGCTGCCGTTTTACGGTCAGATGATCTGGGAGGTGCGGTTTGACCGGCACGCACTGACCATGGGCCACAGCTTTAAACAGCCGCTGCCGGGCAGTTCGATCATTGATACTTACGGCTGCTTTGCCTTCCACTCCGGGCTGCTGGCAAATGGCTGTCCGGCAGCGGAGGACGATCACCCCTTGCATGGTGAGATGGCCTGCGCGCGCATGGACAGCGCGTGGATTGTGCTGGAAGCCGATCGCGTTTCGCTGGAGGGTGAAACCGAGTACGTCAAAGGGTTTGGCCACCACTACCTGGCCGCGCCCGCGGTGCGGGTTGAGGCCAATCGCCCGCGCTTGCAGATAGAGATGAATGTGACCAACCTGGCCGGTGCACCTATGCCGCTGCAGTATATGTGCCACCTCAATAGCGCATGGATAGCTGACGGCGAATTCCGGCAGTCGATCCCGGCCACGGCGTTCCGGCTACGCACCTCGATCCCGGCGCACGTTAAACCGACGCCACAGTGGCAGGCCTATACGGAAATTCTGGCGCGCGATCCGCAGGCGCTGCAGCGGCTGGATCAGCCAGCGCTGTGCGATCCGGAGATTGTATTCTTTGCCGATGATCTGGCGCAGTACGGTGATGAGATGCAGTTTGAGCTGCACTCGCCGCAGGGGTTTGCGCTGATGACGCGCTTTGATAGCCGCCAGTTTCCGCACGCCACGCGCTGGCTGCTGCACAACCGCGATCAGCAGGTGGCCGCTTATGTGCTGCCCGCCACCTGCCGGCCGGAGGGGTTCAACGCGGCGCAGTGCGCGGGGACGCTGATTGCGCTGGCCCCCGGCGAGCAGCGGCAGTTTAGTGTGGAGACCGGGATTTTATAAACATCGGCGACCGGCTTTTCCAGGTGCGCATGAATGCGCACCCTACAGGGCTGCCATTTATGGCAGCGGGATTTCCGGCCACCATCAATGCCCCCCCTCGCAGGGTCGCCATTTATGGCGACCGGATTTTGAGCACGCATCAAATTGCAACCAGGCCACGCACGCCGTCGGCGTCCATTTCGGCTCCCCGCCCGCGCTGCACTATTTCACCGCGCGACATCACCAGATAGTGGTCCGCCAGCTCGGCGGCAAAGTCATAGAACTGCTCAACCAGCAGAATCGCCATGTCGCCGCGCTGGGCCAGCTGGCGAATCACTGCGCCGATCTCTTTGATCACCGAAGGCTGAATACCCTCGGTGGGCTCATCAAGAATCAACAACTGTGGCCGGCACGCCAGCGCGCGGCCAATCGCCAGTTGCTGCTGCTGCCCGCCGGAGAGATCGCCGCCGCGTCGTGTTCTCATCTCGCGCAGCACCGGGAACAGCTGGTAGATCTCCTCAGGCACGCTTTTCGCCTGCGCACCGGAAAAGCGTGCCAGCCCCATCAGCAGATTCTCTTCCACCGTCAGGCGCGGAAAGATCTCCCGTCCCTGCGGTACGTAGGCGATACCGGCCTGCACGCGCTGGTGTGGCCTGCGGTGGTTAATCACCTTATCCTGCCAGCGGATCTCGCCCGATTTCACGGGAATTAAGCCCATCAGACACTTCAGCAGCGTAGTTTTGCCCACGCCGTTGCGCCCCAGCAGGCAGGTGATCTCCCCTGGTCGGGTGGCGAAAGAGAGGCCGCGCAGGATGTGACTGCCGCCGTAATACTGATTCAGTTCAGCTACCTGTAACATCTTAGCGCCCCAGATAAACGTCGATAACCCGATCGTCGGCCTGTACCTCACGCAACGATCCCTCCGCCAGAACCTGGCCCTGATGCAGCACCGTCACATGGTCAGCAATAGTTTCAACAAAGCCCATGTCGTGCTCCACTACCATCAGCGAATGCTTACCGGCCAGCGTACGAAACAGCTCGGCGGTATACTCGGTTTCGGCATCGGTCATGCCCGCCGCCGGTTCGTCAAGCAGCAGCAGGTGCGGCTCCTGCACCAGCAGCATGCCGATTTCCAGAAACTGCTTCTGGCCGTGCGACAGCAAACCGGCCTGACGCTGCCGCTCACCGCCCAGCCGCAGCAGTTTCAGTACGTCATCAATACGATCCCGCTGCTCGCCGTCCAGGCGCGCGCGCAGGCTGGCCCACACCGATTTGTCATTTTTCAGCGCGATTTCCAGATTCTCAAACACCGTCAGCGCTTCAAATACCGTGGGCTTCTGAAATTTACGTCCGATGCCGGCGCGGGCAATATCGACCGGCGACAGACGCGTCAGATCGGTATCCTGGTCGTAAATGACCTGGCCACTGTCTGGCCGGGTTTTACCGGTAATCACATCCATCAGCGTGGTTTTTCCGGCGCCGTTCGGGCCGATGATGCAGCGCAGTTCGCCAACGCCGATCTGCAGGGAGAGATCGGTCAGGGCGCGAAAGCCGTCAAACGAGACGTTGATCTTCTCCAGCTGCAGGACCGGATCGGGGTGCCGGCGATGGCGATCCGCCGGGTGCGGTTGGGTAAAGAGTTGCTCAGTCATGGCGCCTCCGACGCAGCAGGCCAATAACGCCACGCGGCAGGAATAGCGTGACGAGGATAAACATCAGGCCGAGGAAGAACAGCCAGTACTCCGGAAAAGCCACGGTAAACCAGCTCTTTGCGCCGTTGACAATCGCCGCGCCGAGCAGCGGACCCACCAGCGTGCCGCGCCCGCCGAGGGCGACCCAAATGGCGGCCTCAATCGAGTTGGTCGGCGACATCTCACCCGGATTAATGATGCCGACCTGCGGCACATAGAGCGCGCCTGCCAGACCGCACAGCACCGCCGAGAGCGTCCAGACGAACAGCTTAAAGCCTTTGGGATCGTAACCGACAAACATCAGGCGGTTCTCTGCGTCGCGGACTGCCGTCAGCACGCGGCCAAACTTGCTGCGTGCCAGCGCAAAACCCAGCGCCAGGCTCGCCAGCAACAGCAGCACGGTGGCAACAAACAGCCCGATACGCGTGCCGGTAGCGGTAACGTTAAACCCCAGCAGGGTAGTAAACCCGGTGAACCCGTTGTTACCACCAAAGCCGGTTTCATTGCGGAAAAACAGCAGCATGCCCGCGTATGTCAGCGCCTGCGTCATGATCGAGAAGTAAACCCCCTTGATCTTTGAGCGGAAGGCGAAGAAGCCAAACAGCAGCGCCAGCAGGCCCGGCACCAGGACAATTAAGCACAGCGCCCAGGCGAAGTGCTGCGTGCCCGCCCAGAACCACGGCAGCTCATGCCATGACAAAAACGACATAAACGCCGGCAGGCCATCGCCGGCGGCCTGACGCATCAGGTACATCCCCATGGCGTAGCCGCCCAGCGCAAAGAACAGACCGTGACCCAGTGACAGCAGACCGGCGTAACCCCACACCAGATCCAGCGCCACGGCAACAGTCGCGTAGCAGAGAATTTTGCCAACCAGCGTCAGCGTCCAGGTGGAGATCGCCAGCGGATGGGTGGCAGGCAGCAGGGCGCAAAACGGCAGCAGCAGCAAGAGCAGGGTGCAGACCACGCCCAGGCTGGCGCTCAGGCGCGGCGCTCTGCGAACGGCGGTTAAGGTGAGTGGCTGGCTCATCAGTCGATCGCCCTCCCTTTGACAGCAAACAGGCCCTGTGGGCGCTTCTGAATAAACAGCACGATCAGCACGAGGATTAAAATCTTGCCTAACACCGCGCCAATCTGCGGCTCCAGCACTTTGTTGAGGATGCCGAGCCCCAGTGCGGCCACCACGGTACCGGCCAGCTGACCGACGCCGCCGAGTACCACCACCAGAAACGAATCGATGATATAGCCCTGACCCAGCTCCGGCCCGACGTTGCCCAGCTGTGAGAGCGCCACGCCGCCGAGCCCGGCAATGCCGGAGCCGAGGCCGAAAGCCAGCATGTCAACGCGCCCGGTGGGCACGCCACAGCAATCGGCCATGGCGCGGTTTTGCGTCACGGCACGCACGCTAAGACCCAGGCGGGTCTTATTCAGCAGCAGCCAGGTGAGCGCCAGTACTGCCACCACGAACAGGATCACCGCGATACGGTTCCAGGGCAGTACCAGGTTGGGCAGCAGCTGCCAGCCGCCGGAGAGCCAGGCCGGGTTAGCGACCTCAAGGTTTTGCGCGCCGAAAAGCATGCGGACCAGCTGGATCAGCATCAGGCTGATGCCCCAGGTGGCGAGCAGCGTCTCCAGCGGACGGCCATACAGATGGCGAATGATGGTGCGCTCCAGCAGCATGCCCATCAGCGCGGTGACCGCAAACGCCACCGGCAGCGCCAGCAGCGGATACCACGCCAGCCACTGCGGCGCAAACTGCTGAAACAGGCTCTGTACCAGCCAGGTTGCGTAAGCGCCCAGCATCAGCATTTCGCCATGCGCCATGTTGATCACGCCGAGCAGGCCGTAGGTGATAGCCAGCCCCAGCGCTGCCAGCAGCAGGATTGAGCCCAGCGAAAGCCCGGTAAAGGCCTGGCCGAGCAGGTCGCCCCACATCAGATGTTGCCTGATGTTCTGCAGGCTGGCCGCGGCGGCGGCGCGCACCTGCGCATCGGGTTCATTATCGGCCAGGGTTAAATGCGTGAGGCTGGGCTGCACCGCAGGATCGCCCGATTCACCCAGCAGCGTGACGGCGCGAAGACGCACGGCAGCATCCGGGCTGGTGAGCTGCAGGCGGGCCGCTACCATGGCTAAAACCGCCCGGACGTTACTGTCCGGTTCGGTTGCAAGGCGCTGTGCAATAAGCGGCAGCTGATCGGCGGCGGCGTCATTTTGCAGCTGCTGTGCGGCACGCAGGCGTACGGCCGCATCGTGGCTCACCAGCTGATGGGCGGCAAGGGCGCTGGCCACCAGCACGCGCAGCCGGTTGTTCATAAAGATCTTTTTGGTTTCACCCGCGGGTGCGCGTGCGCTATCAAGCGGTATAAGGGCATCACCCTGTTTGCTGAAGGGCTGCCTGTTCGGGTCAATGACCACGCTTTCATTACGCAGCGCTTCCAGCAGCGGCAGGCGGCTGGCCTGCGGAGCGGCCGCCCACTGCTGCAGCAGTGTGGCCTGTTGAGTGCGGCTGGCGACCGCGAAGTCTGCGCCATCACCCGCCTGCGCGAAGCCGGGCAGCAGTAACAGCAGACAGCAGAGATAACGGCGAATTGTCATGGTTCTGGCCCTGATGGAGGTTGAAGACGCCCTGACGGGCGGCCTTAGGGTCCGGTTAATGAGGGTCACCCTTTAGAGCGACCCTACCGTTTACTGCGCTGACTTCACCGGATGGTCCGGCTTTTTATCATTGCCGGCGATGAACGGGCTCCACGGCTGGGCGCGTACCGGTTTTTCGGTCTGCCAAACCACATTGAACTGGCCGTTCTCCTCAACTTCACCAATCATTACCGGCTTATGCAGATGGTGGTTGGTCTGATCCATGGTCAGGGTAAAACCGTCTGGTGCGCTGAATGTCTGTCCGGCCATGGCGGCGCGCACTTTATCCACATCTGTCGTGCCGGCCTTCTCCACTGCCTGGGCCCACATGTGCAGACCGACATAGGTGGCTTCCATTGGATCGTTGGTGACGACGGTACCGGCGTTCGGCAGGTTGCGTGCCTTCGCCCAGGCGCGATAGTCGGCAACGAATTTCGCGTTAGTGGGGTTATCTACCGACTCGAAGTAGTTCCACGCGGCCAGTTGTCCCACCAGAGGTTTGGTATCAATTCCGCGCAACTCCTCCTCTCCGACGGAGAAGGCGATCACCGGAATGTCGGTGGCCTTAATGCCTGATTTGCCAGCTCTTTGTAGAACGGCACATTGGAGTCACCGTTGATGGTTGAGATTACTGCCGTCTTACCCCCGGCGGAGAACTTCTTGATATTAGAGACGATGGTCTGGTAATCGCTGTAGCCGAACGGCGTATAGACCTCTTCAATGTCTTTATCCTGTACGCCTTTGGTGTGCAGGAAAGCGCGCAGAATTTTGTTAGTGGTGCGCGGATAGACATAATCGGTGCCGAGCAGGAAGAAGCGTTTGGCGCTGCCACCCTCTTCGCTCATCAGATACTCCACTGCAGGAATCGCCTGCTGATTTGGTGCCGCGCCGGTATAGAACACATTTGGCGACATCTCTTCGCCCTCATACTGCACCGGATAGAACAGCAGGCCGTTCAGCTCTTCAAATACCGGTAGCACGGACTTACGTGAAACCGAGGTCCAGCAGCCGAACACCACGGCTACTTTGTCCTGCGACAGCAGCTGGCGCGCTTTTTCAGCAAACAGCGGCCAGTTTGAGGCGGGATCGACCACCACCGGTTCGAGTTTTTTGCCCAGCACGCCGCCTTTGGCATTGATCTCATCGATCGTCATGAGCGCCACATCTTTCAGCGGCGTTTCAGAGATCGCCATCGTCCCGGAGAGCGAATGCATAATGCCGACCTTGATGGTGTCAGCCGCCCGGGCCGTAAAGGAGAGCCCCATGCTGACCACGGTGGCAGAGAGCGCAAACGCTTTAAGTAGTGAACGTCTTTTCATCATAAACCCCTAAATGTGATAGTCATTGTTATTCAACGGGTTGAAGCCTGGCCTGCTGTAATCTGTGCAGCGTGATCTTCCTGACCTCGGCCTTACTGACGGCAATGTGGTCGGTTAAAATGCGCTGTGCCTCCTCGGTGTGTTGCTGAAAAATGGCCCGCAAAATAAGCGCGTGCTCGCGATAGGTAGCCTCTATCCGCTCTTCACGCGTAAAGTCGAGGCGGCGGATAATGCGGATCTTCTCCGTCAGTCCGGCGTGGATGCGCGCCATCTCCTGATTACCGGCCGCGGCCACCAGCGCCATATGAAACCCTTCGTCCTGCGTTGATACCGCGTTGCCGTCATCCAGCCGTGCTGCGTCAATCCAGAACTGTTTCAGCGCCGTCAGCGTCTCCGCGCAGGCCAGCGGTGGCAGCGCGCACAGCCGGCGTACCGCTTCGCGCTCCAGCACGGTACGCAGGTCATACAGCTCTTCGAAATAGTTGAAATCAAACGGCTTAATCTGCCAGCCGCTGCGGAAACAGACTTCGACGTAGCCCTCGTGCTCCAGCCAGAACAGCGCCTGACGTACCGGCGTACGGCTGACGGCCAGTCGCCCGGCGAGTTCGTTTTCACTGAAGCGATCGCCCGGCATCAGGCGGAACGCAAAGATGTCCTGCTTCAGCGCCTGATAGACTTTCTCAGCCAGCGCTTCCGGTCGGCCTTTACTGCGCGCTGTGGTTGTCATGGCGCCCCCTCACGCCAGCCACAGCAGGGCATCACCCGGGCTGACCGGACGTCCCGCCTGGCAGGCAATACGCTTCACCGTGCCCGCCTGCGGCGCAGCAATCGCCAGCTCCATCTTCATTGCTTCCACGATCACCAGCGTCTGGCCGGCGCTGACGGTGTCACCCGGCTGAACCAGCACTTTCCAGATATTGCCGTTCATGTCGGCGCACACGGCCTGAGCATCCTCTTCCGTCTGTGGCGCGTCGTGCAGCGGTTCACTGTTGAGCGGGACGTTCTGCTCCTCCTGCGCCCACAGCGCCACCTCCTGTTCAAACGCGGCGGCCTGACGCTGGCGGAAAGCCGCTATCGAGTCGGCGTTGTCCGTCAGGAACTGCTGATGGGCGGCGAAATCAAACGGTGTCTCTTCGATGCGCAGCGTGGCGCGGCCTTCGCGGAAATCATCGCGCAGCTGTGTCAGCGCCTGCTCCGTCACCGGATAGAAGCGCACCTGATCGAAGAAGCGCAGCAGCCACGGCTCACCGGCCGCGAACTGCGGGTTTTTGAGGAACTTGTTCCAGATGGGCAGCGTGCGCCCAACCAGCTGGTAGCCGCCCGGTGAATCCATGCCGTAGATGCACATGTACATGCCGCCAATGCCCACGGTGCCTTCTGCGGTGAAGGTGCGTGCCGGACTGTATTTCGAGCTGAGCAGACGGTGGCGCGGATCAACCGGAACCGCACAGGCGCGCCGAGATAGACATCGCCCAGCCCCAGAATCAGGTAGCTGGCCGCGAACAGCGTGTCGCGCACGGCATCGCGGCTCTCCAGCCCGTTGATGCGCTGAATAAAATCGACGTTGTTCGGCAGCCACGGTGCGCTGGCGCGTACCGTCTCCTGATAACGCTCAACCGCGCCGAGCGTGGCGCTGTCTTCAAACGCCATCGGCAGCCAGACGGTGCGTGAGGGGATCGTCAGCTGGCTGACATCGCCGAGCTCCTGCTCCAGCGCCAGCAGCAGCTGCATCAGCTGCTGCTGGCCGATCACCAGACTGTCGTAGCGCACCTGTAGCGAGCGCACGCCGGGCGACAGCTCCTCAATACCCGGCACGGCGCGCTGCTGCAGCGCCTGCATCAGCAGGTGCACGCGCAGACGCAGCGCCAGATCCAGCACATTGTCACCGTACTCAATCAGCACATATTTATCGCCGGCCTGACGCCAGGCGACTGCCGGCGCCGTGGCGCTGGCTG
>NZ_MLFS01000071.1 GCF_002095485.1 Pantoea wallisii
CTGCCGTTCAGGTAGATTTCTGGTCACGTTGACGACTGATGTCACAGCCCTGATTCAGCCATCAAGGTTGAGTATTTCCTTCGGATAGTTATCCATTACTCCAATCACTGTGACGTTACCTGCCATGCCTTACATCGCCAATACACACTATTCCCGTCATGGGTTATGGCTAAAGGATTCTTCATCACAAGGCTGCATCCGGTCTTAAGAATCTGGTGTCATCGCTTCCCTTCTGATCAGGGAAGGTAAATCGCCACGGGTTTAACAGACAGTATTGCTGAGTCATAGGGAAGACGAGGGCTCGTCACGTTTGAAAAAAATCGTGAAGGGTACTCAAATTGAGTACATCCATAAAGAGTATACTCTACACGTTTTGGTCAAAGAGAAGGACTGGACCATCACACACTTTCATATCGACTAAATAACGGAAACTAAAATGTTTGAAATAAAAAATGGAGATACGTTATTTCGCCTCTCATTTATTGAAAGAATTGAAGAGCCTGAAGACCGCAGGCTGGATCTGATCATGTGCTGGCTGGAAATAACAGGTTGCGGTATTAACCTTCGATACCAGTGTGAACTGACAATTTTCGACCTTGAAAGTCTGAAAGACAAAATAACGCACTTTTATTCAGCACTTAACAAAACCGGAAGGCCTAAGCCGGTAAGCTTCGCGCCAAGAGTCCCCGCCTTCACTTGTGAATTAAATATTTTCCAGGAAAGTGATTATGTAGAGTTTACTTTTTCTGCAACCCCTGATGTATATGAGGGCTGGAAGCTGACAGGAAGCATCACTATTGACCAGTCGTATTTCCCTGCTCTTATACAAGGAATCGAGTCAATACTGACTAATTAAACGCGGTGTGACAAACATGCCGGGCCTGTTTAATTGCATAACTGCCCGTCCTTAAACAGGTCAAATCATATAAGCAATACCCGTACCGGATAAAGTTAACCAAAGCGCCGGCATGAACGCTAACAGTGGAATACATAATTTGTTTCTGAGTCAATGACGACTGAATCGAACATCGCCCTGCGCTGGACGTCATCAGGCTGATGCAGGACTGATTTCATTAGTGAAACGGCAATGTTTTTGTGGCTAAACTTTTTTATATTAATAATATTCCCATTATAAATACCAGGCAGGATTATCAGTTTAAACTATAAAAATTTTTTTGTTTAACAGTGCCCATGCGACCACCTGCACACTTTTGATAAAACGTGACGCGGTAAGGTAAAAATGCGCCAGCGGTCACGTCCTGCCACGCAAGTCGATGTTAAAAAAGTGTTACTTATGGATGCAGTTATTACGCACTTTGCCGCGCCTGGCGTGCCATCTGAGGAAATTGGTGTGAATCTTCGTCGTCTCAAATATTTCGTCAAAATCGTTGATGTTGGTAGTCTGACGCAGGCTGCTAACTGCTTGCACATTGCGCAGCCCGCCCTGAGCCAGCAACTGGCTACGCTGGAGGGCGAAGTGAATCAGCAACTGCTGATCCGGACTAAACGGGGTGTTACGCCAACCGAAGCGGGTAGAACGCTTTACCGTCATGCGTTAACAATCTTGTGGCAGTGTGAGCAGGCACAGAGCGCGATTGATCGGATTGGCGCCATGCAAAGTGGCAATGCCGCATGACCGCTGGCTTACCTTAGATTTCGGCATAGCGACCCGCAGGGCCGCCAGTCCCGCTCAGCAGTTCACCCAGATCGCTCCCGCATCCGCAGACTGCACGCACTGCTCCACCCAGCGTACCCCCATCAAGCCGGCATGTACGTCCGGATACCAGAACGTCTTCAGAAAGTCCCTGTCTCCCCGGTCGGTCGCCGCCATCGCCAGCGCAAAGCGGCGGTACAGATTCGACCAGGCGTCAAACAGCCCTTCCGTGTGGCCACCGCCAATGCGATCGTCGGCCAGTGCGCCGGGATGCAGATACCCCATGCCGCGCTCCAGTATCTGCACCGGCTCGCCCTGCACTTCATAGCGCAGCTGATTCGGCTGCTCATCCCACCACTCCAGGCTGGCTTTATCACCGATAATGCGGATCTTCTGTCCGTGCATGGAGCCGCAGTTAACCGCCGAGGCCCACAGCGTGCCGACTGCGCCGTTGTCATACTCCATCATCACAAAGGCGTTATCCTCCAGCGGCGCGCGTGATTTCACAAAGCTCTGCCGGCTGCAGAGCAGGCGTTTGATCTTCAGCTGCGGCAGCATGGTTTCGGCAATAAACAGCGGATGGGTGGCCAGATCGCCCAGCACATAGCTCGGCCCGACAAAGCGCGGATCGACGCGCCATTTTGTGCTGGCACTCTGCTGCTCCACCGCATTGTGATGGAAGCCATGCGCGAACTGCATATTGACGATACGAATCTCACCCAGCAGCCCTTCAGCAATCATCTCGCGCGCTTGCTGAATCAGCTGGTGGCCCGCATAGCCGTAGGTGACGCCGATAATTTTCTGCTTCTCTGCACAGAGCTGCTCAAGTTCGTGCGCCTCCGCAACCGTAAAGCACAGGGGCTTTTCACACACCACATGCAGCCCGGCATTTAGCGCCGCCCGGCAGATCGCAAAGTGCGTATTGTTCGGCGTAGCGATCGACACCGCTTCAATACCCTCGGCGCGTGCTGCTTCAGCAGCAAACATCGTTTCATAATCGCCATAGCAGCGTGCGGGATCGAGACCCAGCGCAACGCCAAACGCGCGCCCGCGCGCCGCATCAATATCGAACGCACCCGCCTGCAGCAGAAAGTTGCCGTCGCGCAGTGCCGCAGAGCGATGGATATAGCCGATCTGGCTGGTGCCGCCGCCACCCACCATGCCCCAGCGCAGTGCGCGATCGTTAACTTTGATACCATTAATCATACCCTTCTCCTCAGAAGCCAACCGACTGCAGATAGTGCAGGCTGGCGGTGACATCACGCAGGCTGGTATCAGCGTTGCGCGGATCGCGCTCCTGCTCAATGGTGATCCAGCCCTGATAGTGGCGCTCCGCCAGAAAAGCGCGCAACGCCGGATAGTCGATGGCTCCGATTCCCAGCGGGCACATTACACCTTCAGCGCAGGCGGCAAAAAAATCGCTGCCGCGCGCAAGCACATCGCGCCAGACCTCATGGTTAATATCTTTAAAATGCAGATAATCGATGCGCTGCCAGTAGCGATTAAGCAAGGTAAGCGGGTCCATGCCGGAGTAGTAGAGATGGCCGGTATCCAGGCACAGGCCGGCGACGTCGTGCGGAATATCCTGCACCAGCTGCTCCAGCTCATCCGCGAATTCGATACAGCCGCCTGCGTGCGGATGAATCACGGCACGCACGCCATACTCATCGCGGGCAATGCGGCTGAGTTGGGTGATGTGTTGCATCATGCGCTGCCAGGCATCCGCTGCCAGGCGTGGCGCACGATCGGGCTGGCCGGCACACTGCGCGCGCACCGGATCACCAAAATCAATGATCACCAGGTAAGGCGCGGGGTAATTATCCCTATGGGTTTTGCTGGCGGCAGGCACCTGCGACAGGGTGCGACAGATGTTGTGCGTCAGCTCAACCATCTTTGGAAAATTGGCCTCGCTCACCAGATCGTCAAAGATGGTGCCCGCCACCAGCGATAAGCCGTGAGCTTCAAGCTGCTGACGAAGTTCGGTGGCCGCGACCGGTAAATATCCCCATGGCCCGAGTTCGATACTTTGGTAACCGGCCTGCGCCGCTTCGCGCAGGACTTTTTGCCAGGGTGGCAGAAAGGGGTTGCCGGGGTCATCCACGCCCCAGCTGCAGGGCGCGTTCGCAATATGAATGGTCATGATCGTTCCTTACGGTGACAGAGGCTGTCAGTATCAAACGAAAATTTCATCAGTAACAACGATGAAAATTTCATTCTTTGATAACGATCATATTATTTCATATCAATATTTTGATAGATTACTATCAAATTATCCATACTTTGCCGTCGTCAGAGATTTTCCCTTATCACAATGTCAAACGGCAGAATCACCCGCGCGAAACGATCGCCCTGCCCGCTGTGATGCTGCACCAGGGTCCGCGCCAGCTGCTGTGCCATATCTGCAATCTGGTGGCGTATCATTACCGTAAGAGTGCCATCAATCAGCGCCAGCTCCCCGTCGCTAACCGGCCCATGGCAGATAAGCGCCACCTTGCGCTGCGGCTGTTCGCGCAGCGCCTGAATCACCCCTTCAACGCCGCCGCAGGGCGCATAGATCAGCGCCAGTTCGTCATGCTGATCCAGCAGCTGGCGCGTAGCCTGATATCCCCCTTCGATGGACTCATGGGTCTTTAACGGTTCCAGCACGCGCCGCGCGCTATCCTGCTCACGCAGATAAGAGCGAAAGCTGATTTCGCAACTCTCCTGGCAGGTAAAGCGATGATCGCCCACCAGCACCCCAACCGACCCGGGTTGCTGCAGCAGACGATCGGCGAGCCATCCGGCGCTGCGTCCGGCTTTCTGATTATCCAGTCCAAAATAGCCCGCATGTCCGCAGGGTGAAAAGTCCGAGAACAGCGCATAGACGCGCACGCCCTGCTGCGAAATGCGCGCAATGGCATGGCGAATTAAGGGGTGATCCAGCGCCACCATGCCAATCATGTCCACCTTCTCCGCCAGCGCATGGAGTGAAGAGACCACGGCCGCAACATCGTCAATATCGTGCCAGCAAAACAGCGGCTCACTACCGGCCGGATGCAGCGGCAGCATTTGCTGGTGCAGCGCGTCTCCCAGGGATTGATAGAACGAGTAGTGTTTAGAGAGCAGCACAAATCCTGTCCGCAACTTCACGTCGCTGGCTCCCTCCATGCCCGCCATTAGTTGCGGATGCCCGTTGCGATAGCCGAGCCGGCGCGCGGCTTCCAGCACTTTCTGCTCGGTAACCGCCCGTACCGGCGCGCGCCGGTTCAGTACGCGGTCTACCGTGGCGACACCCACGCCTGCCGCCTCAGCAATTGCCGTCATCGTGATTTTGCTCATGCGCCTGTCCTGATTTGATAGCTAGCTATCAAAAAGAGTGCCTGAAGCAGCCGAAAAAGGCGAATAACACTTTGCTGTAACTCTCCTTCCCTCTCATTTTTTGCAAGACTAGCTCTCACTTTTTGATCGCCCTCGCAGTGATAAAAACATTTTTTTCATTTTCATTTATTACAGAATGAAAATTTGATATTGCTGTGCCCGCCGTGTCGTGAGGGCTGATGGTTTTGCATCAGTAAAGAAATAGAGGGTGGGATTGGGTCTTTCTATAGTAAATGGCCGAGTTCCGGTTACACAGGTACAAATAACAACGGAGATGATATGTTCCCTGCAACCCTACCCGCACCCCGCCGTCATCCTGAAAATCAGATTCCCGCGCTGCGCTGGGGGATTGTTGGTCCCGGCTGGATTGCCGACCACTTCGCCAATGCGTTGCACCATCACACTCGTCAGCAGCTGGTCGCCGTTTCGTCACGCAGCCTGGATAAAGCCCAGGCGTTTGCCCGCAAGTGGGAGATCCCTCACGCGGTCGTCGGCATCGATGCCTTGCTGGCGCGTGATGACATCGATGTGGTCTATATTGCCACGCCGCACAACCATCACTTTCCTGATGGCCTGCGCACGCTGCGCGCCGGCAAGCATGTCCTGATCGAGAAGCCGCTGGCGCTGAACGCGCAGCAGGCTCTTCAGCTACAGCAGGAGGCGCAGCAGCAACAGCGTCTCTGCATCGAAGCGATGTGGTGCGATTTTGCCCCTAAATATGATGTGATTCGGCAGTTGCTTGACGATGGCGCGCTGGGCGATATTCACACGCTTATCGCCGATCATGGTGAGCACTTCACGCCCGATCATCGCATTTTCAATCCGGATCTGGCTGGCGGCCCGATGCTCGATCTCGGCAGCTATCTGGTCAGCTTCAGCGTGATGGTGGGCGGTGCGCCAGAGAGCATTAGCGCGAAAGGCCAGCCTGCACCGGGCGGCGTTAACGGGCAAACCTCCATGCTGATGACGCACCACAGCGGGATGCATTCGGTACTGAACACCACGCTCTTTAGCAACACGCCGGGCACAGCAGTGATTGCCGGGCGTGATGCCACGCTGTACCTCGACGGCCAGTTCTATGCGCCAGGCCATTTCCGTCTGACCTCCAGCGATGGCCGCCACACGCTGCACTGGGAAGAACCCAACAACCGCTATATTCAGCTCAGTCATGAAATTGATCACACCGCCTGGTGCATCCATCAGGGCCTGTCTGAATCGCCGCTCCGGCCGCTCTCTGCCTCACTGGCAACGCTGGCGGCGATGGATGAGGTGAGAAAACAGATCGGTGTGGTATTTAATGAAGAGCGCCCGGCTTAATGCTCAGGAGAACAAAATGAAAATTGCTTTTGATGTAGATGTGATCAGGGATCTCGGTATCACCCGTATGGTGCATCAGGTCGCGGAGTGGGGCTATAAGTACATTGAGCAGTCGCCACACCCGCAGATCAATCCGTTCTATAAGCACCCGAAAGCCAGCCGTGAAATCATGCGCGAATACAAAAATGCGCTGAACGCCACGGGCGTGGAAATATCATCCTTTATTACCGTCTACCGCTGGTCCGGTCCGGATGAGCTGCGTCGTCAGGCCGCCGTGAAGAACTGGAAGCGCATGATCGAGATCTCAGTTGAGATGGGCGTGCAGGTGATCAATACCGAGCTGTCGGCAATCCGAATGAGCCGGAAATCTGCGAAGAGATGTTTTACCGCTCCATGGAGGAGCTGCTGCCGATTATCGAACGTGAAGGGATCCGCGTCGAAATCCAGGCGCATCCGTGGGATTTCTGCGAAGAGAGCAACGAAACAGCGGATATCGTGAAGTCGTTCCGCAGCGATAACGTGAAGTACATTTACAGCGCGCCGCACACCTTCTACTACGACAAAGGTAAAGGCGATGTGAAGAGCATGCTGCACTACGCCGGTGACGATCTCTCCCACATGCTGATCGCCGATACCATGAACCACACTAAACACTGCCGCTATATCGTGAACCCGCCAGGCGTGGATGCGACCATCCACCAGCATGTAGCCGTGGGTGAAGGCGAAGTGAACTTTGATGCGCTGTTTGAAGCGCTGCGTGAGATGGATTTTGCGAACCGTACCTATAAGGTCGGCGGCGAATCGATCATCTCCGCCGCCCTGTTTGGCTACCCGGAGAAGATGAAGTATCAGGCGGTTGAGACGCGTGAGTTGATCGAGCGTGAATTGCTGAATCTGTAAGGGCTGTGCCCGGCTCTGCGCTTCTCCCTGCACGCAAGCGGAGAAGCGCATGATGATGCGATCAATATCCCGTCAAATTTTAACCCACTCAACCTCAACAAATTCGCCGCGCGTCAGCGAAAGCTGCGCCGCGTCGGCGATCGCCTGCGCACGCAGTCCATCAATCAACCCTGGCAATCCCTCAACCTGTTCACCACCAAGATGGCGCACAAAGGCATCCAGATGCGTGTAGTAGGTCTCTTTGACCCGGCTAAACCAGTCGCTGTAGAGCCCCGGCTGAGTAATGCCCGCCCCCTGATACAGCGTAGCGCCGCGCACCGCCTGGCTCTCCGATGCCAGCATACCGGCACTGCCCATCACGCTGATGCGCTCGTCGTAGCCGTAAGCCGTACGACGGGTGTTATCCAGCTGCGCCAGCGCGCCCTGCTGCAGACGCATAATCAGTACCGACGTATCCACATCAAAATCGCGGATCTCCGGCATGGCCAGGGCGGCGCCCAGTGCGCCAACGGTGTTGACCTCATCCTCCGTCAGCCAGCGCAGCAGATCGAAAAAGTGGATCGCCTGGTCACGCATCTGGCCGCCGGACGCCTGCAGATAGCTGAGCGGCGGCAATTCAGAGGCGCGGCACACCATCTGAATCAGCTCGGTTTGCCCAATTACGCCCTGTTTTAGCTGCGCTTTCAGCTGCTGGTGGCTGTGATCGAAGCGGCGGTTGAAGCCCACCGTCACCGGCACCTGCAGCGGCGAGATCGTCTCCACGACATCCCGCGCCCGCTGCAGCGACAAATCGATCGGTTTTTCGCAGTACACGGCCTTACCCGCCTGCACTGCCTGCTCCAGTAAGGCCGCGTGCGTTGGCGTCGCACTGGCAATCAGTACCGCATCAATGGCATCGCTCTTCAGCACCTGCTCTACGCTGGCGGCCCGGGCCGCATACTGCTGTGCCACCGCTTCCGCGCGTGACATATCAATGTCGCACACCTGTGCCAGCGTCACGCCAGGGTGCGCCGCCAGGTTCGCGGCGTGCACCTGGCCAATAAAGCCACAGCCAATCAAGGCAAAACGTTGCGGAGTCCGCATTTTAACGCTCCTTTTGCTCACACTTCAGAATAACCGGTCTTGTCAAAATATCGCTTTCTGGCAGGCTGTCTGAACGCGGTTTTTGATGGAATTCACTCAGATGAAAGCAATGACGCTGGCCGAACTGGCAAAGCGCGTAGGCGTTGGTGTCGCGACGGTTGACCGGGTGCTCAATGACCGTGGCGGCGTCTCTCCCGCCATGACGAAAAAGATCCTGCAGGCCGCGCGAGAGGCCGGATTAAAACGCATTTTGCCGGAAGAGCACCGCCATTCGTGGCAGGTAGAGGTGCTGCTCAGCGGTAACGGCTCCTTCTTCTTTCAGCAGCTGGCGCAGGACTTTGCCCGGCTGGCCGATGAGATTGGCTATCGCCGCCTGCGTCTGCACCGTACGCTGATCCCGGAAAGCGCCCCGGAGAAGCTGGCCGCGCATATTGAAGCCAGCAGTAAAAAGATGGATGCGCTGATCGTCTTCGCGCATGAGAACCCGCTGATTTATGAGGCGCTGGCCGCCTGCAAGGCGCGGGGCGTGCCGGTTATTACGCTGGTCACCGATCTGCCCGGCGCGGCGCGTTTGTGCCACGTGGGGATCGATCAATACCGGGCCGGACGTACCGCCGGACTGATGCTTGGCAGCATGATCGCCGGCACGGGCGATGTGGTGCTGGTTAGCGGACGGGCTGATTACTCGGCGCATCGCCAGCGCATTGAAGGCTTCCAGGCGGTGCTGGCAGAGCGCTTTCCTCAGCTGCGGCTGCGCGAGATCCTTGCCGGGCAGGATGAGCGTGAACGCATCAGCCGGCTGCTGGAGAAAACGCTTGCCGGATCGCAGCACATTGTCGGCCTCTACAATACCGGCATGGGCAATACGCAAATCGATGAAGCGCTGGCGCGTCACCGGCTCGGCGGCAAAGTGGTGTATGTCACGCATGAGCTCTACAACACCACGCGCCGGCTGCTGGAAAAACGCGTGTTGACGCTAACGCTCGATCAAAACACTCTGCGCCATGCCCAGCTGGCGCTGACGCTGCTGTTGCGTCACCTTGAAGAGGGCGAGCTGCCAGAGACCTATTCGCCAGGTAAAGTGGACTTTATGCTGTTTACGCAAGAGAACGTTGCATAAACCGACTTTGCATCGCACCGCCAGCGCGGTTAAATCGCCTATGGATCTCGCTGCTACACTCAGTAGCAGCAAAAACACCACAACAACAAGGCGCAATCACTATGTCGGATAATCAGTATCAGCCCGCAAAAGTCTGGACCTGGGACCCGGAAGCCAAAGGTAACGGGGCGAAAACCAACCGTCCTTTCGCCGGGCCGACGCACGAGAAAACCCTGCCCGTTGGCAAACATCCACTGCAGCTCTACTCGCTGGGCACACCCAATGGCCAGAAAGTGACGATTCTGCTGGAGGAGCTGCTGGCCGTTGGGGCGAAAGAAGCGGAATACGATGCGTGGTTGATTCGCATTGGCGATGGCGATCAGTTCTCCAGCGGGTTTGTTGATATTAACCCGAACTCAAAAATCCCGGCGCTGAGCGATCACTCCGTAACGCCGCCGCTGCGCGTGTTTGAATCCGGCAATATTCTGCTGTATCTGGCAGAGAAGTTTGGCCACTTTATTCCCACCGACGTGGCTGGACGCACGGAGACCCTCAACTGGCTGTTCTGGCTGCAGGGTTCAGCGCCCTATCTGGGCGGTGGCTATGGTCACTTCTATTTCTACGCACCGGAAAAAATCGAATACGCGATCAACCGCTTTACGCTGGAGGCGAAGCGCCAGCTTGATGTGCTGGATCGCCAACTGGCCAACCACCGTTTCCTCGCCGGCGATGAGTACACCATCGCCGATATCGCCACCTGGCCGTGGTACGGCAATCTGGTGCTAAACAATATTTATGGCGGCGGTGAGTTCCTGGATGCGCAGTCATACAAAAATGTTGTGCGCTGGGCCAGCGAGATTGCTGAACGTCCGGCGGTGATTCGCGGCCGTAAAGTTAACAAAGCGTTTGGCGCCGAACCGCAGGATCAGCTGCTGGAGCGTCACGACGCATCCGATTTTGACACTAACACCGAAGACAAACGACAGGCACGAGGCGAGCAATAATGGCGGTCTATATCGTATTCATTAAAGACGAAACCCTGGATCAGGATGAGCTGGCGATTTACGCCGAAAAAGCCGGTCAGGCGCGGGGCGATCACCCGATTAAGCCCCTGGCGTTCTATGGTGACCTGGAAGTGCTGGAGGGCCGTGATGCCGAAGGCGTGGTCGTGCTGGAGTTCCCTGACCGCGAGGCCGCAAAAGCCTGGTATGACAGCCCGGCCTATCAGGAAGCCAAAGCGCATCGCCTGAAAGGTGCCAACTACCGCGTACTGCTGGTGAACGGCGTCGCGTAATGCATCGGGCGGTCCATACGGGCCGCCCGTACCGGCTATCAGTTGAGTTTAATACGTACCACGCTATCCGGCCCCTGCGGCGAGCGATCTTTATTCAGCCCCTGTTTTACCGTCACGTACAGCGTCTGTCCATCGGGCGAGACCAGCAAACTGTTTGGATGCGTTGGTAGCGTCCAGCTATTTTTCACTGCATAGGTGGTGGCATCCAGCTGCAGGACTTTGCCACCGAGGCGCTGACTGATATAGAGCTCATTACGTTGCGCATTGAATTTAATGCCAAGCGAATCGCCGACCTCCAGCCGTTTAATCAGCTTGCCGCTGTGCTCATCAAATACCAGCGTGGTTTTACCTTTTGAATTATCCGTAACGAACAGACGGCCGTTGGCCGCGTCTTCAGCCAGATTCAGCAGCAGATACTCTTTACCGTCGCCGACGGTCCAGCGCTGTTCGATCTTATGGCTGCGCGGATTAATCACCAGAATTTCACCGTTGCCGTTAGCTGCGTAGATACGATGAGTAACATCAGAGTAGAGTAGCCCGGTCACCCACTTGCCGGCGTTTTTAATGGTGGTTTTCAGCTTCAGCGTGTTGGCGTCCACTACCCAAATCATTGCCGGATTCTCTATCGCCCCGATGTACAGCAGGCCGTCATGCAGCATGATCTCACGCGCGCCGACCGGATTCCCTTTATCGTTCTTCAGCCCGAACAGCAGACGCTGCAGCACCTTGCCGCTTTTCGCATCCACCTTTGTTACCCCACCGTCCAGCGTATTGGTGACATACAGTACGCTGCCATCCGGTGACGCGGTCATCCCGAAGTTTTTCAGATCGGTATGCGTGGTACCCAGCGTGACTAAGGTATTGGCATCAAGGCGATAGATGACGCCGCCGTTGGAGGTTTTAAACGTCTGCGCACTGGCGACATACAGCGACGCCGGATTGCCGGCAACCCAGGCCATCTCATACAGCCCGTCACCCACTTCACGCTGCTGCACAGGGGTCGCTGCCGGTTGCGCGGCAGGCTCAGCCGCTGCCGCGGTGTTTTTTACGGGGGCCTGGCAAGCCGTCAGGCTCAGGGCGCTAATAAGCACCAAAGCCAGTGCCGTAGCGCGCGGACGCAATCTTGAGTTCATGCTTATCTCCGGTGTGCATCGCGCGCGTAGGGTTGTCGCGACACAGGGTGAAAAGGAATGAGAATCATACGCATTACATGGCGGTGAGTAAACGTAACTGATATTTAAGAGCCTGTTACCCCTACCGCGCTGCCCCCCACAGATCGTCCTCTCCCTACCGGTGAATGAGATCAACCCGGTGGCTGCAATACAGGCAATCTATAGGTTAAACGGCAGGTATCTTGTAAGTAAATGCACACCAATAGCCGTTATTGATCAATGGCAATCAAATCTACCTACCCTGAGCATGCGGGAAATGGCCGGGCTTAACCTCTCATGAGCCCGGCCAGCGCTTAAACGACAGTTTCGTTCTCCAGCTTCTGTCGTTTACGTAAATGCGGGAAGAGAGTCATCCAGATAGCGACCACCACCAGCGTGCCAATGCCGCCCAGTGCGACAGCCGGCATCGCGCCCAGCCACGCCGCCAGCAGGCCCGATTCAAATTCGCCAAGCTGATTCGAGGTATTGATAAAGATGGCATTCACTGCGTTAACGCGGCCGCGCATCTCATCCGGCGTATCCAGCTGCACCAGGGCACCGCGTATGACCATACTCACCATATCGAAACCACCCAGCGCCGCCAGCGCTACCAGCGAGAGCCACAGCTGCGTTGAAAGAGCGAACACCAGCGTGGCCAGACCAAATCCGGCTACCGAACCGAACATGATCATGCCAACGTTCTTCTCCAGCTTGTGCCGGCTCAGCCAGATGCCCACCACCAGCGCACCCACCGAGGGCGCGCCGCGCAGCATGCCCAGGCCCCACGGGCCGGTATGCAGAATGTCCTGAGCAAAGATAGGCAGTAGCGCGGTTGCGCCGCCCAGCAATACGGCAAACAGATCGAGCGAAATTACGCCCAGCACATCTTTCCGTTCGCGAATGAAACGCACGCCAGCAAACATATTGGTCAGGTTCATGGGCATACGGGTCTGCGGCGGACGCACATAGCGCAGACGGCTGACCAGCACAATGGAAAACAGATAGAACAGTGCCGAAACGCCGTAGACGACTTCCGGTCCGGCAACATATAGCAGGCCGCCCAGCGTCGGACCGATAATCACCGCCGCCTGCCCGCCCACCGAACTGGCCGCCATAGCGCGCGCCAGAATCGGCGGCGGCACCAGGGCCGGCAGCATCGAGGTGATAGCAGGCCACTCCAGCGCTTTCGCCACGGAGATTAGAAATACCAGCCCCCAGATTTCGACGCGTCCGGCCCAGTGCAGCAGCGTCAGCGCTACCAGCCCCAGCAGTGCAATCCACTCAATGATCTGGCCGATCAATACAATGCGCCGGCGATCGTGTTGATCGGCCAAGTGTCCGGCCGGTAGCGCCAGTAAGACAGATGGCAGAAACTGCATCAGACCGATCATGCCGAGCGCCAGTGCGCTGTGCGTCAGCGCATAGATTTGCCAGCTAACGGCCACGGAGAACATTTGAAAACCAAACGATGAACAGGTGCGCGCCAGCCAGAAGGCGACAAACGACCTGTGCCGCAGCAACGAATCGTCAGCGGCGGAGAGCGGTGAACCCATAGTTTTATCCCATCCTGAAACGTAAAACGGCTGGCGTCATGGCACCGGCCTGATGAAAAGCCGAATAGCGGCTCTCCTTATCTTTTTCACGCCACAGAGTGCGACATCTTTACGCCCCCGGCAATGGCTAGCTGTGCGCTTTAAAAACAGCGAGTTATCTTATTTCATCTTAAAGTTTGAGTTCTGAATATTAGCAGACTGATTATTTTTATCTGAAATAGACGAATCATTCCAAATGTACCTGTAAATCGTTAATTAAGTTCATCATCACTGGCTATATCTCTCTATCAGAAACAGCTAAAAAAGATGATTTCATCCGGTAAAACGATCTATATTGGGCGCGTTACCGCAGCGCTTTGTCCGTCCTTATAATAATTTAAGACGTTTCAGCTCATTAATTTATTCGCAGAGATAAATGGAAAACAGTTTAATCAGTCCTTATGTTACTGAGCGTATCCGTCGCTTCGATGGAACGTTGATCGGTGTCTGTCATTCAGCGCCCTTTATGCTTTCTGCACAAAGGGATAACCGTTGTGTTAATGACAGCGACATAATTTCGCTACAGGACCAATTACCAAAACCCGCAGATTTAATAGTTGTTCCAGTAACAGGAAATACCCTGACGCATGTTTTGCAATGCATCGAAAATTATTCCGTGCTGCAAAAGGAGAATGTGCGTCTGGCGATCAATTACGCCAGCTTACAGCAGGGTGGTACGGTTTTGCGCGATGCAGCACAACACTTCTCCTTCTGGCTTTATGACATTGCGCCACCGGGGATGGAGTGGAAAAATATGGCTGATTTCCCGTTTGACGGTATTGTCCTTACCGATGAATTCTTCAGTGATAATTATCTCAAGTTTAGCTTTCCTTTTCTGCTTGCTTCGCTGCGTGAAAGAGAAGCAGAGATAATATTACGTACGCCACAGCTGGCTTTGCCGGAACACAGTTATAGTGATCTGCAGCTGACTGGCTGGCAGCAACAGCGTACCAGCAGCCAGCTATTAGAAGGGTAACCGGTTACACAAAATTCCGCTCTTCGGCGTTATGGCCCGATTTCACTCAGCCTGACGCCAGAATCCCCTCATAAAATGTCGCACTACTCCCCCTACATGAGAGCAAAGCGCTAAAAAAATCAAACCGCTTAACGTTTTTAAGATAAAATTTAACGAAATGGATCATTGAGCATCACGGAAGAGCAATTCCTGAACATTTTTCATCGCTTGGTACTCTATATCGGGCAGCAACCTAATGCGTTGTTTCCTTAAAGTTTATGGCAAAGAAAGAGGTCAATATTATGGGGAAAGCTTCCTCATCTTTTGGCGTAATCCGCTTTATCACGGTGCTGTTCGCACTGCTGACAGGCGCGTTTATGCTGGTTGGCGGCATTTGGTTAGCCGCCATTGGAGGTTCCTGGTACTACGTTATTGGCGGTGTGATGATGTTGATCACCGCTGTTCTGCTGTGGCGCCGTAGTGGTGCCGCGTTACTGCTGTATGCCCTGCTGCTGCTGGCCACGCTGGTGTGGGGCGTCTGGGAAGTTGGTTTCGACTTCTGGGCGCTGGCACCGCGTACCGATGTACTGGTCATCTTCGGCATCTGGCTTATTCTGCCGTTTGTCTATCGCGGTCTGAATCATGCCGGTAAAGGCGCACTGAGCGCTATGGCTGTGGCGCTGGTTGCCAGCGGACTGGTGCTGGCGTGGGCCGTTTTCCACGATCCGCAGGAGCTGAATGGCACCCTGCCAGAGGCGGCTAACACTCAGCAGGCTCAGCCGCTCAGCAATATTGCTGATGGCGACTGGCCAGCTTATGCGCGCGATCAGCAAGGCACGCGTTTCTCGCCGCTGAAGCAGATCAACACCGGTAACGTTAAAGAGTTGCAGGTTGCATGGCAGTTCCAGACCGGCGACCTGAAAACCCCGAACGATCCGGGTGAAATCACTGACGAAGTCACACCGATTAAAATCCGCGACACGCTTTATCTGTGCTCTCCGCATCAGATTCTATTTGCGCTGGATGCCACAACCGGTAAGCAGAAATGGAAGTTTGATCCGGGCCTGAAGCCGAATCCTACCTTCCAGCATGTCACCTGCCGTGGCGTCTCTTACCACGAAGTGCCTGCCGCTGCGGATGCAGCAAACAGCCAGCCTGCGCTGTGCTCACGCCGCATCTATCTGCCAGTGAACGATGGTCGTCTGTTTGCTCTGGACGCGGATACCGGCGCACGCTGCCCGGCGTTTGGTAACAACGGCGAGCTGGATCTGCAGCACAAACAGCCAGTACAGACCCCGGGCCAGTATGAGCCAACATCGCCACCGGTGATTACCGACACCACTATCGTGATGGCCGGTGCGGTGACCGATAACTACTCAACCCGCGAGCCGTCAGGCGCCATCCGTGGCTTTGACATCAACACGGGTAAACTGCTGTGGGTATTCGACCCGGGCGCGAAAGATCCAAACGCGATTCCGGCCGATGAACACACCTTTACCATGAACTCGCCGAACTCGTGGGCCCCTGCGGTATACGATCCGAAACTGGATACCGTTTACCTGCCAATGGGTGTCACCACGCCGGATATCTGGGGCGGTAACCGTACGCCAGAGCAGGAGCGTTATGCGAGTAGCGTTCTGGCACTGAACGCCACGACCGGTAAACTGGTATGGTCGTATCAGACCGTGCACCACGACCTGTGGGATATGGATCTGCCGTCACAGCCTACACTGGCCGACATTACCGACAAAAATGGTAACACCGTTCCGGTGATCTACGCGCCGGCGAAAACCGGTAACATTTTTGTGCTGGATCGTCGTACCGGTAAGCCAGTGGTTCCGGCACCGGAAACGCCAGTGCCGCAGGGCGCAGCCAAAGGTGACCACGTTTCACCGACGCAGCCGTACTCCGAACTGACCTTCCGTCCGAAGAACAATCTGACGGACAAGGACATGTGGGGCGCGACGATGTACGATCAGCTGGTGTGCCGCGTGATCTTCAAGCGTCTGCGCTACGAAGGTCCGTTCACACCGCCATCTGAACAGGGTACGCTGGTATTCCCGGGCAACCTCGGCATGTTCGAATGGGGTGGCATCGCAGTTGATCCACATCGTCAGATTGCGATTGCTAACCCAATGGCGCTGCCGTTTGTCTCTAAGCTGATTCCACGTGGACCGGGCAACCCGATTGAGCCACCGAAAGGTGCAGAAGGTGGTTCAGGTACTGAAACCGGTATTCAGCCGCAGTACGGCGTGCCTTATGGCGTTGAGCTGAATCCGTTCCTCTCTCCGTTTGGTCTGCCGTGTAAGCAACCGGCGTGGGGGTATGTATCAGCTGTTGACCTGAAAACTAACGAAACCGTGTGGAAAAAACGTATCGGTACGGTCCGCGATAGCGCACCGGTTCCGCTGCCGTTCAAAATGGGTATGCCAATGCTGGGCGGCCCGATTACCACGGCCGGTAACGTGTTCTTTATTGGTGCCACCGCAGATAACTACCTGCGCGCGTTTGATACCAATACCGGTGAACTGCTGTGGCAGGCGCGTCTGCCAGCGGGCGGCCAGGCAACGCCGATGACCTATGAAGCCAATGGCAAGCAGTATGTTGTCATCGCGGCTGGTGGTCACGGTTCGTTTGGTACCAAGCTGGGCGATTACGTGATTGCCTATGCACTGCCGGATACAAAATAACTTTTTGCCGTAAGGTGAGATGACAAAGGCGGGCGATAAAGCCCGCCTTTTTTTATGCCGCGTCTGCGCTACAGCGTCTGCCCGGCCTGATGCTTTTTTAACACCCGTGCATTCAGTAGTGCGCACAGCGCCATGATCACGCATGTTGCCAGAAACACCGGACGCATCCCCCATGCCCCACCGATGAAACCGCCAAACAGCGGGCCTGATACCTGGCCGGCATACTGCGCCGACGTCGAATAACCCAACATCCTGCCAACCTGCCCCTGCGGCACATGGTGGCGAATCAGCGCGGTTACGCACGGCAGCAGGCCGCCCAGCGCCATGCCCATCAGAAAACGCAGCAGCACCAGTTGCCAGGCCGCGGTGATAAACGCCTGCGGAATGAGCAGCAGCGCACAGGCCAGCAGCGCATAGATCAGCACGCGGCCATGTCCGATGCGGTCCGCCAGCCGGCCCAGACGCGGCGCGGAAAGAATACTGCCCAGCGCTGCCGCCGCCATCACCAGACCGGCGGTCACGGTCACCGCGTGTTCGCCCTGCACAAACTGCGCGATATAGAGCGTGATAATCGGCTCAATCGACATATTGGCAAAAATCAGCAGCATCCCGGACAGCCACATCAGCCGCACGACCGGCAGGTTGATCGGCTTATCACCCTCACTGTGGCGCGGCGTGCTCCGTTGCCCGGCCGGGCGCGGCACCTCTTTCAGCAGAAACGTGGTGGCAAGAAAGGCGAGGAAGATGACGGCGCCCGTCAGCCAGAATGTATGGCGAATACCGATCAGCGGCGGCAGCACGCCACCCAGCAGCGGGCCGGCCACATTACCGGCCATAATGCCGGACGAGAGCACACCCAGCGCCCAGCCGGTTTGCTCTTTGGGCGTTTGAGCCGCCACCAGAATGGTCGAGCCGGACGCATAGCCGCCCAGTAAGCCCGCCAGCAGACGCAGCGCCACCAGCTGCCACGGCGCGGTCGCCATACCGATCAGTGACATAGCTATCGCCATGCCGAGGCTGGCGCGAATCAGCATCAGCTTACGGCCGTAGCGATCGGCCAGCTTGCCCCACAGCGGCGCGGTCAGCGCGGCACTGAGAAAGGTTGCGCCGTAAGCTGCACCGGACCAGCGCGCAATGGCCGCCGGCTCCTGCACGCCCAGCTGCTGCATGTAGAGGGCAGAAACGGCAGCAGCAGCGTCATGGCCACAATAGTACTGAATGATCCCAGCACACAGACAAACAGATTGCGTCGCCAGTGTTGCTGCTCAGGCGCTAACGTGGTTGAAGCGGATGACATAGTGATATCCCTGTAGTTGTTTAATAGCAGGCTAACAGTGGCCCCACACAGAAAACAGGGATAAGCGGATATTTGCCAGGCAGCGCCCTATTGTTGCCAATACGCAACAATCACGACGTACCCAGCGCGGTAATAAGTGCGTCACACAGCAGCGTAACGGGAGAGGATGGCTGCGGCTGCTCTTTCAGCAGCAGATAGCTGTGAAGGCGATCCATCTGCCACTCCGGCAGCACCTGCTGAATCTCACCGCGCGCCAGCGCCTCCTGCGTCATATACGCCGGCAGATAGGCGACGCCAGTGCCCGCCAGCGCGGCATTCAGTAGCGCCATGCTGTTGTTCGCGCGAAAGCGGCTGTGTACATCCAGCGCCAGCCTTTGCTTATCGCGGCGGAACGGCAGCGCGGCGGTGTGCGCCGGGCCATGGAACAGCAGGAGATCGTGACGCGTCAGCCGTTCGGGATGGTCAATCACAGGGTGTGAAGCGAGATAGTCCGGTGTGGCGTAGAGCCCCCAGTCGACAGCGCTGAGCACGCGATAGTTTGCCACCTCCGGCGCACGCGTACGGATGACGATCGCGATATCGGCGTCAGGTTGTGCATCGTCGCGGGTGGTGAGTTCAAGATCGACATTGATATGGATATGGCGGCGGATAAAGTCATTGAGCGCGGGCACTACACACTGGCAGCCGAAAGTGATCGGTGCCTGTAAGCGCACATTGCCGGCGGGCAGCTGATGCACCTGCTGCACAAAGGCATCCGCACGGTGCAGCTCCTCCAGCATACGTGTGCAGAAGGGGTAGTAGGCCTGACCAAGTTCAGTCAGCACCACCTTACGCGTGGTGCGCTGGAGCAATTTAATTCCCAGCCGCACTTCCAGCCGGGCGATTTCGCGGCTGACGTGTGATTTGGAGACGCCCAGCGTGCGGGCCGCCTCGCTGAAACTTTGCTGCTCAACGACGCGTGCAAACAGCATCATGGCGGTGAGATTATCGCGGCTGTCCATGTTCTAAAGCTCAGGAGAAGAGAACCGCAGCTTAAAAGTAAATGCCGGAACGCGCACGGAATTAATCATTTTCCGGCTGTTCCGGGTGCGCATGAATGCGCACCCTACCGGATATCAGTCCGCTTCACCTGGCACAGGGTCACCCTTCAGGCTCGCCTGACGCGCTTATGACGCCACCGCGAGCGGGAACAGCAGACGTTCCGGTTCAACACGGCGCTGACGGCGCAGCTGGCCAGGCGTCACGCGGAAATAGTTTTTAAAGGTGCGCGTATACGCCTGCTGAGTATCAAACCCATAACTCATCGCCACCTGCAGAATTGCTTCGTCACTGTTGATCAATGTGAGCGCTGACTCCGTTAACCGGCGCTGACGAATGTACTCTGCCAGAGAAAAACCGGTGTGCTGACGAAACAGACGTTGCAGATGCCAGCGGGAGTATCCCGAACGGCGTGCTACTTCATCCAGATGCAGATCGTGTCCTAAATTGTTCTCTATCCAGTCAAGCAAACTACGGATAAATTCACGCTGATTCATGGCTTCCTCCGGCTTCGACAAATTGTCCAGTGACGCCACTGTAGCGCGCTAAATTTATCCCTTAATTAGCAGAAAATTAGCGCAGAATTAGCAAGGCAACGAAACGGCGCTCCGCGTAGCCGGCGCGGGAGAATAATTCTGCGCTAATAATCGGGCGCTACACTGCGTGCAGTTAAGCTGGAGGGCATTATGCGAGTGCTGCTGGTTGAAGATGATGAAATGATTGGCGCCAATCTGCAGCAGGCATTAGAGGCCGCAGGCTGGTCGGTGGATTGGGTGCGTGATGGCGTATTTGCCGGGCACGCGTGGACGGAAGGGGGCTATACCTGCGTCCTGCTCGATCTCGGTTTGCCGCGTGAGGATGGCCTCAACGTGCTGCGTCGCGCCCGGCGCGCGGGGATATGACGCCAGTCCTGGTGCTGACGGCGCGCGACACCGTGCAGCAGCGCATTCAGGGCCTCGACAGCGGTGCGGATGACTACCTGCTTAAACCCTTTGATCTGCAAGAGGTGCTTGCGCGTATGCGAGCCATTACCCGACGTCGCCACGGTGCGGCGGACTCCCTGTTAGGCAACGGCGACGTGCAGCTGGATATGATGACGCGTGAAGTATTGTACAAAGGCCAGCGCGAGCAGCTTACCGCGCGCGAATACGCCCTGCTCTATGCGCTGCTGGAGCGTCCCGGTGCGATTCTCTCACGTGAACAGCTCGAAAACCGCATCTACGGCTGGGGCGAAGAGGTCACCAGCAATGCGGTGGATGTGCTGATCCATGGCATGCGCCGTAAGCTGGATAACGAAGTGATCCGCAACGTGCGCGGTCTCGGCTGGCGGGTACCGGCAATATGAGATCCTTTACCTTTATGCGCTCGCTGCGCAACAAACTGCTGGTCACGCTGGTGCTGCTGCATCTGGCCATGATCGGTGGTGTTACCTGGTACTTCTACCACTGCTACGGCGATATGATGGGCACCATGAAGGACGATCAGCTGGCGAAAATCGCCGATGCCTGGTCGAGCAGCCAGCGTATGCCGGCACTGATGCCGATGGTGATGGAGCAGGAGAAGCTGAAGAGCACCTATATCGTTCAGCTGTGGGATACCGGTAATCATCTGCGCGCCAGCTCGTGGCCGGCTCTGCATGCGCCGCTGCAGGCGAAAAAGGGCTGGTCGGACTTAAAAGTGGGCGACTGTGGTGATGATTGCATCTGGCGCGTCTACACCCGTCCCGGTGAGCTGGGCAGTGAGATTGGCAATATTCAGGTGCTGCATAACATCGGCTACATGAAGAGTTTGATGGTGAAACGGGTGCTCTCCGCCATCATACCGCTGATCTTAATGATGCCGCTGTCGCTGCTGGTGATATGGCTGGTGGTACGCACCATTACGCGTGATTTGCGTGTGGCATCACGGCAGATTGCCGCGCAGGAGACACTGCATCCGCACAGCGTCTCACCAAACGGCCTGCCGGATGAAGTCCTGCCGCTGGTGGCCGCGTATAACTCTCTGCTGGATAAACTGCGCGCGGCCTGGTCATCGCAGCGCCAGTTCCTGGAGGACGCCGCACACGAGCTGCGTACTCCGGTCACCGCCGTGACGCTACAGCTGGAGAACCTGCGCCAGCACATTCAGCCAGGCGAAGCCAGCCGTCAGTTCGACCAGCTGGAAGCAGGCGTAACGCGCACGCGCCATCTGGTGACGCAGCTGCTGAATATTTCCCGCCAGGAGGATCAATCGGTGGTGGCTACGGTTGAAGCCATCGAGCTCGACGATCTGCTGAAAGAGAGCATTGAACAGCTGATGGTAGTTGCAGACAAGCGCGGTATTGATATCGGCTTTAACGGCAGTACGCACTATCGCCTGCACGCCAGCCGCTCGGATCTGCGCAGCCTGTTCGATAACCTGATTGGCAATGCCATGCTGCATACGCCCGAAGGCAGCATGGTGGATGTGCTGCTGCATCGTGTTGGCAATCATACCGTGGTGGATATTGTCGATAATGGGCCGGGCATGCCGGAGTCCTTTATCGAACGCGCTTTTGATCGCTTCACCCGCTCGCCGGATGTCCAGGCGCAGGGTAGCGGTTTGGGATTATCGATTGTGCGCAGCGTCGCGCAGAAGCATCAGATGCAGGTGGCGCTGTCGAACTGTTTTAACCCGGAGGGTGAGGTTTGCGGATTGCAGGTACGGGTGACACTGCCGTAGTTTTTGAGCGAGTGGCAGGTGGGTAAATCCGTTGTCTGGG
>NZ_MLFS01000072.1 GCF_002095485.1 Pantoea wallisii
GCGCACGCTGTGCCGCCGCGGCGCGGGCCGCGTTGCGCGCATGCAGCACCACGCTATGCCCCTGCTCCACCAGCAGCTCTGCGGCCATTAACCCCAGGCCGGTGGATGAACCCGTAATAAAAATGCGTGACATGCTGTTCTCCTTATTGATTGAGCGTAACCGGACGTGACGTTAGCGCCAGCAACACGCCCACCAGCGCACAGATCGCGCCCGTCAGATACACGGCGGCATAGCCAAAGTGACCGGCGATAACCCCGGCAAGCGGTCCCGAAACGCCGTAGGCGATATCGAGAAACGCCACGAAAGCGCCCATAGCGCTGCCACGGTTTGCCGGCGGCACGCGTTTTAGTGCCTCAACGCCCAGCGCCGGGAAAATCAGCGCGCACCCCAGTCCGGTAATCAGCGCGCCGCTCAGCGCCAGCGTCTGCCCCGGCGCGCTCCACAGCAGTATCTGGCCTAACGCTTCGATGCCGAGTGAACAGGCGGCCACCCGGTAGCCGCCGATGCGATCCGGCAGATGTCCAAAGCACAGGCGCACCGCAATAAAGCCAATGCCAAATGCCGTCATCACCCAGCCTGCGTTACCCCAGTGGTGCGCGGCGAAATAGAGCGAAGCAAACGCCGTCAGGCCGGAGAGCCCTACGCCCTGTAGCATCAACCCGCCGCCTTCCCGCCAGATTCGCCCTACCACGCGATAAAAGGGCAGACGCACGCCGCCCGGTGAGACATAACGGGTAGCGTTGACCGCAATCAGCGCAGCCAGCAGCGGCGCGACAAGACAGGCGATCATTGCGGCCGCCAGGCCAGCGTGCTGATAGAGCACCATGCCGATCGGTGCGCCAATCGATAATGCAGCAAACATCGCTATGCCGGTCCAGGACATGGAGATCCCCGCCCGCTGCGGCCCAACTGAGGCAATTGACCAGGCAACGCAACCGGTGACGAACTGGCTTTCACCTAATCCGGCCATCAGCCGCCCAGTGATGATAAGCGTCAGGCGGGTTAGCGACGTGAAGTCTGGCAGGGCGGCAATCAGATAGAGCAAGGCGGCCAGTGTGCTCACCGCCGCACCCTGTAACGCCACGCGTTTACCGCCAAAGCGATCGGTGAGTTGCCCGGCATAGCCGCGGGTGAATACGGTGGCGACAAACTGGATACCGATAACCAGGCCGACGATGACATTGCTGAACCCCAGCTGCTGGTGGATAAACAGCGGCATCACCGGCAGCGGCAATCCTACGGCCAGATAGCCACAAAACAGCGCGGCGATAACACCGCTTGCCGGGCGAGACAAATGCGCAGCCTGAGCCTGCGCGCTAAAAGCAGACATAGCAGCTCCCATTAAGACAGGTGAGAATCGCACGGCCCGACATCGGACCGTGCGCGGTTGTCAGGCGAACAGCCCGGTGTGGTAACCGCTGGCCCCGAAGAGATAATCACGCGAGGCGGTGATTTCGTTATGCAGTTGGTCAAGATTAACGCCCAGCAGTTGTCCCTGGCGCTTACGCAACTGACCGGCCACCATCACGGTATCCACATCCGCACGCTCAATCGCCTGTACCACGGTGCCGGTCACGCTGGTGAGTGGAAAGACGCCGGCGCCGCGGGTGCGCAGCATGATAATGTCCGCCTGCTTGCCCGGCGTCAGCGTACCCACCTGATCCGCCAGACCGGCAGCGCGCGCACCGTTCACCGTGGCCGCCTGCAGTACCGCTTGCACGCTGACGGGAGCCGCCACATCGCTTTCACCGCGGAAACGGCGATAGCGCATTGCGGCGCGCTGCTGGTTAAACAGCGCCTGCATTTCGCCAAACATATCGCTGCCGAAAGCGGTATCCAGATCGACACCCAGCGCCGGCGTCAAGCCGTGGTCAACCGCCTGCTGCCAGGCAAAGGTGTCGTCATCAAAACCAAACAGCGCATCAGAGCGCGGGTTGACCGTGATATTCACGCCCGCCTTCGCCAGCAGTTGCCAGGTCTCCTGCGGTATCCGCGTGCAGTGGTTGAAGATATTGTGCGAGCCCAGCACACCGGGTTCAGCAAACGCTTCCGGTAACGTTGCCAGATCGCCAATGAACTCGGTCAGGATACGCATATCCAGTTCGCGCGCCACGCGCCACCACGCCAGGTTGAGCTGACCAAACAGCCCCACCTGTACCCGGCTATTGGCGTGGTTCCACTGTTTAGCCAGACGCGCCAGATCGCCAGGCAGATGGCTGCATGATGCCTGTTTGTCCATCGCAGCACCGACCATATGCAAGGCGCGAATACCGCTCTCCTGTAGCGCATCCAGCGCCGCATCGGTATGTGCCGGGCTGCGCGAACTGTGGCAGGCATCGATCACTGTGGTGATACCCGCATCCAGTGCCGCAATCGCCGTCAGTTTGGTGCTGAGGTACATATCCAGCGGACGGTAGTGTGCGCCCAGCGTCTCAGCCACGACATCAATATAGGCAAACAGGTCATCGACGTCCGGCATCAGGCGGCGCATCACGCCCAGCCACATGTGACGATGTGCATCCACCAGCCCCGGCATCACGATGTGGCCCTGAGCATCAATAACCTGCGCATTGTCTGCCAGCAGATTTTCGCCCACGGCGGCAATGCGATCGCCCTCTACCAGAACATCGCCGCAGCTGAGATTGGGCACGGCGTCGTCCAGCGTCAGGACGATGCCACCTTTAAATAACGTGCGCTGTACAGTCATGAAGTGCTCCTCAACAGGAATAAGTGTCCGGCCCTTCTGGCCGGTTTCGCTACGGGGCACACAATAAGTTGCAGCGTATTTTTGATAAAGGTAGGCTCAGGCAAATCATCTTTGCTTAAAATCAACAATGGAGTCGGTTTATGCCTTTTGATGGCCGATTGTTATCCGGTATGAGCGTGCTGGCGGCGGTAGTAGAAGCCGGAAGTTTTAGCCGTGCGGGTGAGGTATTGGGGTTATCCGCTTCAGGCGTGAGTCGCTCTATTTCCCGCCTGGAGCAGCGGCTTGGGGTACGTTTGCTGGATCGCACCACGCGTACGCTGCATCTCACCAGCGAGGGCGCGAACCTTTATGAGCGCGCTGCGCCCCATCTGGAAGGCATTGAGGAAGCAGCCAATTACGTCTCCGGTGCGGCGGTAACGGTACGCGGTACATTGCGGGTCAGCCTTAATCCGCTGTTTTCCCGCTATGTGCTGGCGCAAAATCTGCCGCTGCTGCGTGAGCGCTATCCACATCTTGATTTAACCATTTTGCAGCAGCCTGATGTGGGCGATCTGGTGGCGGAAGGGATTGATATCGCGGTACGTTTTGGCCCGCAACCGCCCTCAACCATGACATCCCGCTTGTTGCTAAAAACGCGCGTTTTGACGGTGGCCTCCCCGGCTTATCTGGCGCGTTTTGGCCGCCCGGCACAGCCGCAGGCGCTGAGCGAGCACAACTGCCTGCAGTACATCGATCCGCGCAGCAATAAACCTTTTACATGGGAGTTCCATCGTGGTCAGCAGACGCTGACCGTAGAGACTTACGGTTCGATGACCACCACCGATCCCGATCTGATGGTGCAGGCCTGTGTCGGCGGTGTCGGCATCGCACAGGTGCTGGCGCTGAGCGTGGCGCATCTGCTGGCGAGCGGTGAGCTGGTGGAGCTGTTCCCGGAGTGGCCCGATGAGACCTATCCGCTCTATATCACTCGCCCTTCGCGTCGCCTGGCGCCTGCGGCGGTGGAAGCTTTTCTGGGATTTTGCGTAGAGATTTGTGAGGTGAAAAACAATTAAATGAAACGTGTTACAGGTAAGATTAAAATAAGCTGAATTTATGCCGCACAATAAAAAAGCTTTATCTCCGAAGTCAAACAGGCGACTTGTAAATAAGCATCGGCAGCGTAGAATCCATCAAAGCTTAACAGCCGAACCAGAACGTAATTAACAGGAGAGCGTGATGCAACTGGATGAGTATGATGGTTTCTGAATTAACGCGATAAAAGGATGCGGTGAGTCTGGAAGACTCACCTTTTTTAATAATCAGGGAGAGTGTTTATGCATTCTGTGGCATGGCAGGCTATCAGTAATATCATCGTATTTTCTGGCGTCGTGGTTGCTGTCGTTACCATTATCTATAATTTGCGCACTGCACGTAAAACTTTAACCGCGCATTTTCTGTTTGAGAGCCGCACAGATAAAGAGTACAGAGATGCGCTTTATGTTTTACGTCTGACTCATCAATCCGGTAAATCCTTTCGCTCATATGTATTCCCACCACTCAACACGTTTGTCACCGATGAAGATGTTGCTGAACGCCGCAAGTTCCAATACATTCTCAATTTCTATGAGCGTGTAGCGATCAGTATAAAAGAGGGTATTTATTATGAGAAGATGATAAAGAGTACATCTTACACAACGGTTATTGAAACCTGGGATATAGCAGAACCTTTATCAGAGCTATTCGGGAAAAAGTAAATTCCGAAACGATCTATCAGGAATTTGAATGGCTGGTAAATCGCTGGAAAAAAGCCCCTCTTAAACCAACCAAATATTATTGAATCCTGTAATATTGATAGAGCTGCGCAATTAACGCTATTGCCCAACATATTAGCAGTAAGATCCCTGCAGGAAAGCTCATCAAAATAAACCAGCCCAGCACGCCCATTTCATACAGTAAAGGGCCGCGATCTTCGCCCAGGATATAGCAGGCATGCACGCTGCCCTCATCAAGCTGGCAACCCGCCATGCTGGCGACAGTCCCCGCGCCCAGCGCGCATATCAGCGGTAAAAAAGCGATAAATGCGATACCGGCCAGCATTAGCGCGTAACGTATCAGTAAGGAGGCCAGCGACAGGCTGCGCCTGTTCGTGACGTGCTTTTCCGCTGTTCTGAAACTCCGCCGCATGGCTTCTCCTGTAACAGAGCCGTTTACGTCCGTTTATTTATCACACCCGGCGCCACATCGACAGCGCCCCATAAAAAAGCCCGCTAAATAGCGGGCCCGATATTATTGCCTGACGGGGGAATCATTCCCACTCAATCGTCGCAGGTGGCTTACCTGAGATATCATAAACCACACGCGAAATACCGTTTACTTCATTGATAATGCGGTTGGAGACACGGCCGAGGAAGTCATACGGCAGGTGCGCCCAGTGCGCGGTCATGAAGTCGATGGTTTCAACGGCGCGCAGTGAAACAACCCAGTCGTATTTACGACCATCGCCCATCACGCCAACGGAACGGACTGGCAGGAAGACGGTGAAGGCCTGGCTGACTTTGTTGTAGAGATCCGCTTTGCGCAGCTCTTCAATAAAGATCGCGTCGGCACGGCGCAGCAGATCGCAGTACTCTTTCTTCACTTCGCCCAGCACGCGTACGCCCAGACCCGGGCCCGGGAACGGATGGCGGTAGAGCATGTCGTACGGCAGGCCAAGCTCCAGACCAATTTTACGTACTTCATCTTTGAACAGCTCTTTCAGCGGCTCGACCAGGCCCATCTTCATCTCTTTCGGCAGACCGCCCACATTGTGGTGCGATTTGATCACATGCGCTTTGCCGGTAGCCGAGGCCGCCGACTCAATCACGTCAGGATAGATAGTGCCCTGCGCCAGCCACTTAACGTCTTCCAGACGCAGCGCCTCTTCGTCGAACACTTCAACGAATACACGGCCAATGATTTTACGTTTGGCTTCCGGATCGTTCTCGCCTGCCAGCGCATCAAGGAAACGCGCTTCGGCCGGTACATGCACAATGTTCAGACCGAAGTGATCACCGAACATGTCCATCACCTGCTCTGCTTCGTTAAGACGCAGCAGACCGTTATCCACGAACACGCAGGTGAGACGTTCACCAATTGCGCGGTGCAGCAGCATTGCGGTCACAGAGGAGTCAACGCCACCGGACAGGCCCAGAATCACTTTATCGTTGCCGACCTGCTGACGAATACGCTCTACCGCATCTTCAATGATTTTGGCCGGCGTCCACAGCGCTTCACAGCCGCAGATGTCACGGATAAAGCGCTCCAGCATGCGCAGGCCCTGACGGGTGTGCGTCACTTCCGGATGGAACTGCACGCCGTAGAACTTTTTCTCTTCGTTGGCCATGATGGCAAACGGACAGGTCTCGGTGCTGGCGACGGTGACAAAACCGGTCGGGATCGCGGTAACCTTATCACCGTGGCTCATCCATACGTCGAGCAGCGGTTTACCTGCCGCGCTGATGGCATCTTCAATATCACGCACCAGCGCGCTCTGGGTTGTCACTTCTACCTGCGCGTAACCAAACTCACGCTCGTTCGAGCCTTCAACCTTGCCGCCCAGCTGCATCGCCATGGTCTGCATGCCATAGCACACGCCCAGCACAGGCACGCCAGCGTTAAACACGTACTCCGGCGCACGCGGGCTATTCAGCTCGGTAGTGCTCTCCGGTCCGCCGGACAGAATGATGCCGTTCGGGTTGAACCCGCGGATTTGCTCTTCGGTGACATCCCACGCCCAGAGTTCGCAGTAGACGCCCAGCTCACGCACGCGGCGCGCGACCAGCTGCGTATACTGAGAACCAAAATCGAGGATCAAAATACGATGTTTATGAATATTTTCAGTCGTCATTGAGGCGTTTCCATTGGGATGGACTTAATAATAAAAGCGCCCGGCGGGTGCCGGGCGGGAAATCTTACGGGATTATGAACCCATGCGGTAGTTTGGTGACTCTTTAGTGATGGTCACATCGTGCACGTGGCTCTCGTTGATGCCCGCGCCGCTGATGCGGACAAACTCCGCTTTGGTGCGCAGATCGTCGATGGTCGGGCAACCGGTCAGACCCATGCAGGAGCGCAGGCCACCCATCTGCTGGTGAACGATCTCTTTCAGGCGGCCTTTATAGGCAACGCGGCCTTCGATACCTTCCGGCACCAGCTTGTCTGCTGCGTTATCGCTCTGGAAGTAACGGTCAGACGAGCCTTTAGACATTGCGCCGAGTGAGCCCATGCCACGGTAGGATTTAAACGCACGGCCCTGATAGAGTTCGATTTCACCCGGGGACTCTTCGGTACCGGCCAGCATTGAACCGACCATAACGGCGGAGGCGCCAGCCGCGATAGCTTTGGCGATGTCACCAGAGAAACGAATGCCGCCGTCTGCGATAACCGGAATACCGGTCCCTTCCAGCGCTTCAACCGCGTCTGAAACGGCGGTGATCTGCGGTACGCCGACGCCGGTTACGATACGCGTGGTACAGATTGAACCCGGGCCGATACCCACTTTCACCGCGCTCACGCCGGCATTCGCCAGCGCCAGTGCGCCAGCACCGGTCGCAACGTTGCCACCGATGATCTCCAGATCCGGGTATTTGGCGCGAGTTTCGCGAATACGCTGCAGTACGCCTTCAGAGTGACCGTGGGAAGAGTCGATCAGCAGGACATCAACGCCGGCAGCCACCAGTGCATCAACGCGCTCTTCGTTGCCCGCGCCCGCGCCGACGGCTGCACCTACGCGCAGACGGCCCTGCGCATCTTTACAGGCGTTCGGCTTACGTTCAGCTTTCTGGAAGTCTTTAACGGTGATCATGCCCAGCAGGTGGAAGCTGTCATCCACGACCAGCGCTTTCTCAACGCGCTTTTCGTGCATTTTCTGCAGTACGACGTCACGCGCTTCACCCTCTTTCACCGTCACCAGACGCTCTTTCGGCGTCATCACGGCGGTCACCGGCTGCGTCAGATCGGTAACGAAACGCACATCACGACCGGTAATAATACCCACCAGCTCATTGTTAGCGTTTACCACCGGGTAACCGGCGAAACCGTTGCGTTCGGTCAGCGCTTTCACTTCTGCCAGCGAGGTAGTTGGCAGCACGGTTTGTGGTTCAGAGACCACGCCGCTTTCGTGTTTTTTCACTTTGCGAACTTCATCCGCCTGGCGCTCAATCGACATATTTTTATGGATAAAGCCCAGACCACCCTCCTGCGCCAGAGCAATAGCCAGACCCGCTTCGGTAACGGTGTCCATTGCCGCAGAGAGCATTGGGATGTTGAGTCGGATGTTTTTGGTCAGCTGGGTGCTGAGGTCAGCCGTGTTAGGAAGTACAGTGGAGTGAGCGGGAACGAGCAGGACGTCGTCAAATGTGAGGGCTTCTTTCGCGATTCTTAACATTGCAATATCTCCACCTGGGGGCGTTGAAAACAGATAAAATATTGCCGCGGCATTATACAGGCCGAAATCGATTGCCTCCACTGTTTTTTAGGAAAACTGCTTGATCCTCCGGGGCAGCCATGTAGTATCGATTAATTAACCCTCTGATTTAAAATTTGATCCTCATCACATGTCGCTACCGCCAACCGCCAATATTTTTACCGTCAGCCGTCTGAACACGACGGTGCGCCAGCTGCTGGAAAATGAGATGGGCCTGGTCTGGCTCAGCGCTGAGATTTCGAATTTTACCCAGCCCGCTTCCGGCCACTGGTACTTCACCCTCAAGGATGATGGTGCCCAGGTACGCTGCGCCATGTTCCGTAACAGTAATCGTCGCGTTAGCTTTCGTCCGCAGCACGGTCAGCAGGTGCTGGTCCGGGCCAGCGTTACCCTGTATGAGCCACGCGGTGACTATCAGCTGATTATTGAAAGCATGCATCCGGCCGGTGAAGGCCTGCTGCAGCAGCAGTTTGAACAGCTGAAAACCAGGCTGGCAGCAGAGGGCCTGTTTGAGCAACAGTTTAAACAGCCGCTGCCGGAACCGGCGCGTCAGGTCGGCGTGATCACCTCCGCCACCGGCGCGGCGCTGCACGATGTGCTGCGCGTGCTGCACCGTCGCGATCCCTCGCTGCCGGTGGTTATCTACCCGACTGCGGTTCAGGGCGCGGATGCCCCGGCGGGCATTGTGCGTGCCATTGAACTGGCCAACCAGCGCAATGAGTGCGATGTGCTGATTGTCGGGCGCGGCGGCGGCTCCCTGGAGGATTTGTGGAGCTTTAACGACGAGCGCGTGGCGCGGGCAATTTTTGCCAGCCGCCTGCCGATTGTCAGCGCCGTCGGCCACGAAACTGACGTTACCATTGCCGATTTTGTGGCCGACCTGCGTGCACCTACCCCCTCTGCTGCTGCCGAGCTGGTGAGCCGTAATCAGATCGAGCTGCTGCGCCGTTTACAGTCGCAGCAGCAGCGTATGGAGATGGCGATGGATTACTACGTGGCGCAGCAACAGCGCCGTTTTACCCGCCTGCAGCACCGCCTGCAGCAGCAGCATCCGCAGCTGCGGCTGGCGCGTCAGCAAACGGCCCTGTTCCAGCTGCAGCGCCGCCTCGGCGAAGCTGTTGATCAGCGGCTGCGCAGCGCCAGCCGTCAGCAGGAACGACTGGTGCAGCGCCTGAATAGCCACCAGCCGCAGGGCCGGATTCTGCGGACGCAGCAGCAGCTGCAGCAGTGGCACTATCGATTGCAGCAGGGCATGGAGAAACAGCTTAACCATAATCGTCAGCGCTTTGGCGAGCTGGCTGCCCAGCTGGAAGGCGTCAGTCCGCTGGCAACGCTGGCGCGTGGTTTTAGCGTGACCACCGATAATCAGGGCCAGGTGGTGAAAAAAACCAAACAGCTGCATAAAGGTGATGTGCTGCGTACCCGGCTGGATGATGGCTGGGTTGAGAGTGAAGTCACCGCGCTGCAGCCGCAGAAGGCGCGCCGCCGTAAAGCGTGACGGGGCGCCGCTACATAACCGCGACGCCGGGCTGAACACGCCCTCTTCCGCAGCCAAAGCACCGCCCACTGCTTAGCGCAGGTCTATACTTCCATCAGGATCGTTAATGGGAGCCAGACATGACTTACAGCGTTATTCCTCCATACATACTGCGTAACATCATTGATAACTGCTCCGGCGCACAGCAGGACTATGCGCGCCGCACTCTCACCCATGTCCAGCAGCTGATGGCGGAGCATCCGCATACCACCAGCGTGGCCGGTACGGCACAGCCTGGCACGGTACTGCGCGCTATCTACGATGCAGGCAATACCCAGAATCTGCCGGGTACGCTGATCCGTGAGGAGGGCCAGCCCGGCAACGGCGACATCGCCGCTGAAGAGGCGTGGAACTATCTCGGCGTCACGTATGATTTCTTCTGGAAGGTGTTCAAACGCAACTCGCTGGATAACAAAGGGCTGAAGCTGGACGGCACCGTGCACTACGGTCAGGAGTATCAGAACGCCTTCTGGAACGGTCAGCAGATGGTGTTTGGTGATGGCGACGGCGAAATTTTTAACCGCTTCACTATTGCGATTGATGTGGTCGCGCATGAGCTGACGCACGGCGTCACGGAAACCGAAGCCGGACTGATCTATTTTCAGCAGGCGGGCGCTCTCAACGAATCCATGTCGGATGTGTTTGGCTCGCTGGTGAAGCAGTATCATCTGAAACAGAGCGCCGAACAGGCGGACTGGATTATTGGTGAGGGCCTGTTGGCGAAAGGCATTAACGGCAGCGGCCTGCGCTCGATGTCTGCGCCGGGTACGGCTTACGATGACCCGCTGCTGGGTAAAGATCCGCAGCCTGCGGATATGGATCACTACATTGATACCCGTGAAGACAACGGCGGCGTCCACCTCAACTCCGGCATTCCAAACCGGGCCTTTTATCTTGCGGCGAAAGCGCTGGGCGGCTTCGCCTGGGAGCTGGCCGGCCAGGCATGGTACGACACGCTGTGCGACAGAGAGCTGCCCCAGGATGCGGATTTCAGCACCTTTGCCCGCTTCACCGTGCAGCACGCGGAAAAACGCTTTAACCGCTCAGTGGCGGATGCCATTCAGTCCGCCTGGCAACAGGTAGGTGTGCAGTGAATATTGAGCTGACCGATGACGCCATTATTGAACTGGCCCGTGAAGGCGGCATCGCGTTTATCCCTAAGCTGCGCAGCGAACGGCGTTTTGCACTGGCACAGCTTCCGGAACCGCAAAAGCAGCGCGTCTGTAATGTTCTGGAGCAGGCGCTGCCGCTGGGCGAACCGGAGGAGCAGGCCGCAACGATGGGCCACGGCGACCAGCGCTACTACCGTATTCAAATCACCTATGCCACGCATCGCGAGGCCGGTTCGATTGTGATTTTGATTCCGGAAACGGTCGCCCCGCCAGAGCTACAAGCCTTGTGGCGTGACGGGCAATAAATATCTCAGAGATCTCCCACAGCGAACCGTAACTTACTGACTATAATCAATAACGTGACTAGCTAGTCCATATCCAAGAAAACACCCTTAGATGAGGTCTCTGCTATGACACAAAAAAAGCAACGAGGTGGTGCCGGGAACTTTGCAGAGGACCCGGAGCGCGCCAGGGAAGCAGGCAGCGCTGGCGGCAAAGTCAGCGGGGGTAATTTCAGAAATGATCCTGAAAGAGCCAGGGAAGCTGGAAGGAAAGGAGGCCAAAAAAGCCGCCGCCCTTCAAAGCAGCAGTGAGTAAGATATCTTACAGGACGTTCCGCGCCACGGATGGTAAATAAAAAAGGCCGACATTTTTGTCGGCCTTTCTTCATGCTACTGCAGGTTACTTGTTGTCAGGCAGCGCATACGCAATGACGTAGTCGCCGCGGTCCGGTGACTGACGCGCCCCGCCCGCTGAGATCAGGATGTACTGCTTACCATCCTTCGGCGACACGTAGCTGATCGGGCCACCCTGGCTGCCAACCGGCAGGCGTGCTTTCCACACCTCTTTACCGGTTGAGCTATCAAACGCGCGCAGGTAGTAGTCCTGCGTACCGGCGATGAAGACCAGGCCGCCCTGCGTGGCCAGCGTGCCGCCCAGCGTCGGCATACCGACAGGCATTTGCGCGTGCATCTTGATGCCAAATGGACCGGTATCCTGCACCGTGCCAACCGGCACCTGCCAGACAATCTGGCGCGTCTTCATATCAATCGCGGAGAGCGTGCCGAACGGCGGTGCCTGGCACGGAATACCCAGCGGCGACATAAAGCGGTTTTTGTTCACCGCGTACGGCGTGCCTTTCAGCGGTACAGCACCCATACCGGTGTTGATCGCTTCACCACCGTTGCTGCCACGCGCAACTTTGCTGGTGTCCTGCGGAATCATCTGCACCCACAGGCCAAGGCGCATATCGTTCACAAACATGTACTGATTGTTAGGATCGAACGAGATGCTGCCCCAGTTCATCCCGCCAAGCGAGCCCGGGAAGCTGAGTGATTTATCCGTATCCGGCACCGTGAACAGGCCATCGTAACGCATCCCTTTAAAAGCGATGCGGCATGCCAGCTGGTCAAACGGCGTGGCACCCCACATATCAGACTCTTTCAGCGTCTGATTGCCGATGTTCGGCATCTCCACCGAGTGCGGCTGCGTTTTAGTGTACTGCTCGTCAGGGATATGGCCCTGCGGCATTGGCTGCTCTTCCACTTTGGTCAGCGGTTTGCCGGTCAGGCGATCCAGCACCCAAATCATGCCGGTTTTCGCACCAATCACCACGGCCGGTTTGGTGGTGCCATCCTTCATCGGGAAATCAACCAGGCTCGGCTGCATCGGCAGATCGAAGTCCCACAGATCGTTATGAACGGTCTGGTACACCCATTTCTCTTTACCGGTGGTCGCATCCAGCGCAAGAATCGATGCACCATATTTGTGGTCCAGTTTGGTACGGTTGGCACCCCACAGGTCCACGGATGAACTGCCCATTGGCAAGAACACAGTGTTCATGGCCGGATCGTAAGAGAGCGGCGCCCAGGAGTTCGGCGTGCTGCGGGTATAATCTTTGCCCGGCATCAGCACCGCGTTAGGGTCATCGTTGCCCGGGTCAAATGCCCAGCGCATTTTACCGGTGATAATATCAAAGCCACGCAGCACACCGCCGGGCATATCGGTCTGAACGTTATCCGCTACGCGACCGCCTACCACCACCGTGGTGCCTGCAACCTGGGGTGCAGAGGTCAGCTGATACTGCGGATCAGGCGCGTGGCCCAGCCCCTGCTTCAGGTCAACAACCCCGTTGTCACCAAAGTTCTTACAGAACTCACCGTTGTCTGCGTTGATAGCAATCAGGCGCGCATCAATGGTATTCATCAGGATACGACGCTGGCAGCTATCATTCGCTGCCAGTACCGGTGCCGGCACGGGCGTTGAGCCCGGCTGCGTGGGCTGCTGGATGGGTTTAGTGGCGTCGAAGTACGCCAGACCACGGCAGCGGTTCCACACTTCGGCCTGCGCATTGATTTCGCGCTTCCAGATCTGCTTGCCGCTATCCGCTTCCACCGCAATCACATTGTTGTGCGGCGTACAGAGATAGAGCGTATTACCAATCTGCAGCGGCGTTTGCTGATCTTCCGCACCGTTACCGGTTGGGCTGACAGGCGTATCGCCGGTGTGGAAAGTCCAGGCAACCTGCAGATCTTTGACGTTATCCCGGGTGATCTGATCGATAGCCGCAAAGCGATCGCCTTCCGGCGTACGGCCATAGCTGCTCCAGTCCTGCTGCGGTTTGCTTTTATCGACCGGAATCAGCGGCAGCTGTTTCCCGGTGAAGGCCACGGTGGGATGCGGCTGGAACATCTGCACAAATGTCACCACCATGCCAACGGCAATGACGGCAGAGAGGGCGTATGAAATTTTCGCCAGTGGGCTCTTTCCTTCGCGCTTGCGCAGCGCAGGCCAGGTAATTAAGGCCAGCAGCATCAGGCCAGCCGGCACCATCAGGCGCGAGACCAGCGGCCAGAACGTCCAGCCCGCATCAACCAGGGACCAAATCAGCGTACCGGCGAACACCAAAATAAACAGGGTAACGGCGGAGGATTTACGGCGGAAGAACTGCACCGCCGACAGTAACATCACGATACCTGCAATGAGGAAGTACCAGCTGCCGCCAAGCGCAACCAGCTTGCCGCCGCCGATCGCAAAGAACAGGCCGATCGCCAGCACAACCAGTCCGAATAACACGGACCAGATACTCAACCCCTTGCCGGGACGAGCGGAATTTTCTGCCATAACACTCACTCTCCTGAAAAAATAACGCGCCGGTGCCGGGCCGCTACAGCGGGCCCGGTACGCTCTTCTGCAGAAGCAGAGGCTGGAATCAGTCCGTTACGCTTTATTTTAGATCTGTTGATACGGGGCCTATGCCCGTGATACCGCGCTTGTGAGCAAGGACACACCGCAGGTGAGCCTGGTCCCCGGCACAAGGCGGCAGGATTGTACCACCTGGTACAATTAAAAGTGAACATCCATAACGAGAGAGTTACTGAGTAATAGCATTTTTGCTACAAACCTGCTGATAAGCGCTTAATAACACAGAAATGGCCCGGTCCATTTTTCCTGAACGCGGAATTTTGGCACCAGCTGGCGGGCGTGAACGTTGCACGCGGGCCGATAATCAGGCAAAAAAAAGGGCCCTTTCGGGCCCTTATGGTGCTTAACGCTTGTTCTTTTTCAGATGCGCCAGCAGGCGCTTACGCTTACGCTGCTGCGTCGGCGTCAGCAGGTTACGTTTACCCGCGTACGGGTTATCACCCTCTTTGAACTGGATACGAATCGGCGTACCCATAACGTTCAGCGAGCGGCGGAAGTAGTTCATCAGGTAACGCTTGTAGGAGTCCGGCAAATCTTTCACCTGGTTACCGTGAATCACCACGATAGGTGGGTTATAACCACCGGCGTGCGCATACTTCAGCTTCACGCGGCGACCACGCACCAGCGGTGGCTGATGATCCTCAGCGGCCATGGTCATGATGCGCGTCAGCATGGAGGTGTTCACACGTTTGGTTGAGCAATCGTACGCTTCAGTCACCGACTCAAACAGATTGCCGACACCGCTGCCGTGCAGCGCAGAGATAAAGTGCACGCGCGCAAAGTCGATGAAGCCAAGACGGAAATCAAGCGTCTCTTTAACTTCGTCTTTGATCTCCTGCGACAGGCCATCCCACTTATTGACCACAATCACCAGCGAGCGTCCGCTGTTGAGAATAAAGCCGAGCAGCGACAGGTCCTGATCAGAGATCCCGGCGCGTGCATCAATCACCAGCATCACAACGTTCGCGTCTTCAATCGCCTGCAGCGTTTTGATTACCGAGAATTTCTCAACGGTATCGGTGATCTTACCGCGTTTACGTACGCCCGCCGTATCAATCAGGATGTACTCGCGATCGTCGCGCTCCATCGGGATATAGATACTGTCACGCGTGGTGCCTGGCATGTCGTAAACCACGACGCGATCTTCGCCGAGGATGCGGTTAGTGAGCGTGGATTTACCCACGTTCGGACGCCCGACAATGGCCAGCTTAATCGGCAAACCGGTTGGGTCGAAGGCCTCTTCTTCCTCTTCTTCCAGCGCTTCGCCGTTCTCTTCCGCCGCTAACGCCGCCCAGTAGGCTTCGTTCTCGTCCTCTTCGCTCTGCTCCTGCGGCGCCACAACGTCCATCCACGGCAGCAGCGCCGTTTCCAGCAGCTGGGTGACACCACGGCCGTGCGATGCCGCAATCGGGTGGATTTCACCTAAACCGAGCGCGTAGAAATCCAGCACCGCGGCGTCAGGATCCAGACCGTCAGTTTTGTTGGCAACGAGGAATGTCGCTTTGTCACGGGAACGCAGATGATTCGCAATCTGCTGATCGGCTGGCATCACGCCCGCACGGGCATCCACCAGAAACAGCACCACATCAGCCTCTTCAATCGCCAGCAGCGACTGCTCCGCCATGCGGTTCTCAACGCCTTCCTCGGTGCCATCAATACCGCCGGTATCGATAACAATAAATTCGCGCCCTTCCACTTCGGCGCGACCATATTTGCGATCGCGAGTCAGTCCGGGGAAATCGGCCACCAACGCATCACGAGTACGCGTTAAGCGGTTAAACAGCGTGGATTTCCCCACATTGGGACGCCCAACCAGCGCGACCACAGGTATCATAACACTTGCCTCAGTTTAAAAATGAATCGCCCGAATCGCGTGATTATAACGACAATTGCCGCAAGCTTCAGGCTGAAGGCGCTAAGAATACCACGCCTTACTAAAAACAGAACGGCCCCTGACGAATCAGGAGCCGTATCTACGTGCGAAAAAGCGGTTTCCGCAGAGCGATATCCTTAACGGGTAATCGCGTACACCTCACCGCCTTTCGCCTGGATCAGCAGCTTGTCACCGGCAACTACCGGCTCCGTCTGGAAGCCATCACTATCCAGTTTCTGCTGTGCCACGAAACGGCCATCCAGGGTGTTAATCCAGTGCAGATAGCCTTCGCTGTCGCCCACCACCAGATAACCGTTGAACAGCACAGGTGCGGTCAGGTTGCGGTGCAGCAGATCGCTCTGACGCCACAGCGCAACACCGCCGTCCGCATTCAGCGCAATTACGCGGTCATCCTGATCCACCAGATAGATGCGGCCGGCATCGACGATCAGATCTTTCACGCCGCCGATTTCACGTTTCCACAGGATCTGACCGGAACGCAGATCCAGCGCCGTCAGATTACCGTTATAGGCCAGTGCGTAGACAACACCGTTAACAATAACCGGTGTGGTATCCACATCATTCAGGCGATCGATCTCCGTTGCCCCGCTCGGCTGGGAGATACGCTGCTGCCAGATGAGCTGGCCCTGATTCATGATCACCGCGCTGACGCGACCGTTATCGCCCCCGACAATTGCGCCACCAAACGCCACGGCCGGTGCAGATTCACCGCGCAGTGACAGCGCAGGCATATCGAGGTTTACGCTCCATTTGATGGCGCCGCTGCTCTGATCCAGCCCCTGCAACATCCCGTTGCTGGTGTGCACCAGAACCAGACCATCGCTGACCACCGGGCGTGACAGCGCCTCACCGGCCACTTTGGTCTGCCAGGCAATGCCACCATCACTGGCGTTCAGGGCAAAGATCTGGCCGCGTTCGCTGCCGATATAGATGCGATCGCCGTTTGCGGTGACGCCGCCAGAGAGTAACGCAGAGATATTCTTCGAGAAGAAGCCGGTTTTTTCCGAGAGGTCAACTTTCCACTTCTCTTTACCGTTGCTGGCATCCAGCGCTTTGACAATACCAAAGCGGTCCGCGGCATACACGGTGCCGTCCTGCCAGGCCGGATGCAGGTTAGAGTAGAAATCACCGACGCCATCACCGACCGAGGTGCTCCATGCGGTTTCCGGCGTAAACTGGTTTTCCACCTTCGGCAGCGGGGCCATTTTCACTACATCTTCTTCGCCGCTGAACAGCGAGCAACCGCTGAGCAGTGTGACTGAAATCAGCCCTGGCAGCAGGTATTTACGTAATTCCATGTGCGCTCTCTTGACTGGCTTAACTTAAATTATTCATCTTCATCTGCAGCATCTGCTTCAGCGCAGGCGAAGCCTGCGACTCAGCACCTTTGCTCCAGGCATCACGTGCGCCCTGCTTATCGCCTTTGCTCAGCAGTGCTTCACCGCGGATATCCGCCACGATGGCTGTCCAGCCTTCACCCTTCACACTGTTCAGCGTGGTTAAGGCGGCATCGGCCTGATTTTGCTGCAGCTGAATGCGTGCCAGACGCAGGTTAATCACCGCCTGCAGATTGGCATCTTTGGTGTCTTTTAAGCCGTTTTGTAACAGCGTAATGGCTTTATCTAACTGATTGGCGGCAACGTACTGTTTTGCCAGATCAAGGGAAGCCAGCGCACCGTAGGTGTTGCTGTTTTCGCTGACGAAGTTAGCGACCGCTTCCAGCGTCTGCGGCTTATCAGCCTGCATCGCGCTGGTCAGCTGCTGATACTGCGCCGATGCGGCTTTATCCGTGCTCTCCTGATGGCTGGACCAGAAACGCCAGCCGCCCAGTGCCACAATTCCGGCAATCACACCCACTGCCAGCGCTTTGCCGTTATTGGCAAAGAAGCTACGCAGTGCGTCAACCTGTTCATTCTCGTTGCTGTAAACTTCCACGCAATCCCTCTCCTTAATATGGCTGTTGCAGTGCTGCGTTTACTGCAGCAGCGTGCGCAGCGTTGCGGCGGCGTCGCTCTGAGCCAGCGTCTGCTGATCGCCCGTGCGCAGGTCTTTAATCACCACCTGGCCCGCTTTCACTTCGTCTTCGCCCAGCACCAGCGCAATGCGTGCGCCCCACTTGTCTGCACGGGCAAACTGCTTCTTAAAGTTGCCGCCACCGAAGTTGGTCATCAGCTTCAGCGCTGGATCGGCATCACGCAGTTTTTCCGCCAGTTGCATCGCGGCGGACTGTACGCCCTGCCCCGAAGCGATAACATAGACATCAACAATGCGCGTCGGTTCAAATTCCGGATTTACCGCCTGCACCAGCAGCACCAGACGCTCCAGGCCCATGGCAAAACCTACGGCCGGCGTAGCGCGTCCGCCCAGCTGCTCGACCAGACCATCATAGCGACCGCCGCCACACACCGTGCCCTGCGAGCCGAGGCTGCTGGTCACCCATTCAAATACGGTACGGTTGTAGTAGTCGAGGCCGCGCACCAGGCGCTGGTTGATACGGTACTTGATGCCGGCGTCATCCAGCAGTGCGCACAGGCCGCTGAAGTGCTCACGCGACTCTTCATCGAGGAACTCGCCCAGCGTAGGGGCATCGTTCAGCAGCGTCTGGATATCCGGATTTTTGCTGTCGAGCACGCGCAGCGGGTTGGTGTACATGCGGCGTTTGCAGTCTTCGTCCAGCACCTCTTTGTGCTGTTCAAGGAACGCGACCAGTGCGTTGCGGTAGTTAGCGCGCGCATCCAGTGAGCCAATTGAGTTCAGTTCCAGTTCAACGTGGTCGGCAATACCCAGCGCTCGCCACCAGCGGGCGGTCATCATGATCAGCTCAGCGTCAACGTCCGGACCCTGCAAACCAAACACTTCCACACCCATCTGATGGAACTGACGATAGCGCCCCTTCTGCGGGCGCTCGTAGCGGAACATCGGGCCGACGTACCACAAGCGTTGCTCCTGATTGTACAGCAGGCCGTGCTCGATACCGGCGCGTACGCAGCCTGCGGTGCCTTCCGGACGCAGCGTCAGGCTTTCGCCGTTGCGGTCCTCAAAGGTGTACATCTCTTTCTCAACCACGTCGGTGACTTCACCAATAGCGCGGCTGAACAACGGGGTGTGCTCAACGATGGGCAGACGGATTTCACTGTAACCATAGCTGGCCAGCACTTGCTTGAGCGTGCCTTCAATACGCTGCCAAATCGCGGTATCCGCAGGCAGGTAATCGTTCATCCCGCGAATCGCTTGAATATTCTTCGCCACGTTAGAATCTCTTAATACAAAAAAACCTGTCCGGCATCATACCTTATGAGGATGAAACCGCACAGGTTCAATCACAAACTGGCACGCGGCGGGCGCGCACCTTCCCTTATTTTTCCAGCTGCTGCACGCTGATGCGGCGGCTTTCGTCCAGCATGGTGGCTTTGGCACGGATACGGGCTTCCAGCTGATCGATCATGTCGTTGTTATCCAGACGATCGCGCTGGCGTACGCCATCTTCATAGAAGCCGCTTTTTTTATTGCCGCCGGTCACACCCAGCGTGGAGACAGTAGCTTCACCCGGACCGTTCACCACACAGCCGATGATCGAGACATCCATCGGGGTGATGATATCTTCCAGGCGCTCCTCCAGCGCATTCACCGTACCGATCACATCAAACTCCTGACGTGAACAGGTTGGGCAGGCGATGAAGTTGATGCCGCGTGAACGAATGCGCAGTGATTTGAGGATGTCGTAGCCGACCTTCACCTCTTCCACCGGATCGGCCGCCAGCGAGATACGCAGCGTATCGCCGATACCCTCTGCCAGCAGCAGGCCAAGGCCAATCGCTGATTTCACCGCGCCGGCACGAGCGCCACCGGCTTCGGTGATCCCCAGATGCAACGGCTGATCGATCGCTTTCGCCAGCAGACGGTAAGATTCGACCGCAAGGAAGACGTCAGAGGCTTTCACGCTTACTTTGAACTGATTGAAGTTGAGGCGATCCAGGTGATCGACGTGGCGCATCGCAGATTCGAGCAGCGCCTGCGGCGTAGGCTCACCGTACTTCTCCTGCAGATCTTTTTCCAGCGAACCGGCGTTAACACCGATACGAATAGGGATGTTGTAGTCGCGGGCGCAATCCACCACCTGACGAATACGTTCGTTGTTGCCGATGTTGCCCGGGTTGATGCGCAGGCAATCGACGCCGTACTCCGCCACTTTCAGGGCGATGCGATAGTCAAAGTGAATGTCCGCGACCAGCGGCACGTTGACCTGTTGCTTAATCAGTTTGAAGGCTTCGGCCGCATCCATCGTCGGCACGGAGACGCGCACGATATCGACCCCGACACGCTCCAGCGCACGAATCTGATTGACCGTGGCAGCAACGTCGGTGGTGCGGGTGTTCGTCATTGACTGAACGGCGATAGGCGCGCCATCGCCCACTGGCACCTTGCCGACGTAAATCCGTGTTGATTTGCGACGGATAATGGGTGCTTCGTTATGCATATTCTCTCTCCACAATTACCCGGAAAGCGCGCTGCGCGTTATTGCGCACCCAGCGTCAGACGGGCAACCTGGTTATTACGGATAAAACGACTTAAATCAACGGGCTGATTCTGATATTGCACCTCGACCGCACCCGGTGCACCAATTTTCAGACGATACGGAGCCGTACCGGAAAGACTCAACTTACCGCCACTACGTTGCATACCGCTGAACAATTTTTTACCGGTTGCGTCGCTCACTTCCAGCCAGCAATCGGCTTTAAAGTTCATCACCACCGCATTCGGATCGCCTGCCGGCTGGCTGACCGCCGCATTACCGGTCGGCATGCTGGCAGCCGGCACGCTATTAGCCGGCGCCGGAGAGGTTGCCGCAGGCGGTGCGTTATCCACAGGCGCCTGGCTTGGGGAGACCACAGCATTGTCGCTGCTGGCAGCCGGCGCGCTGTTTG
>NZ_MLFS01000073.1 GCF_002095485.1 Pantoea wallisii
GTTCGTTTCAGCTGACAAGTGCTAATTTGAAGTTTTTGCACGACCGCTCAGTTTCCAGGCGATACGTTGCAAAAAGCAGCAAATTCTTGTGATGCAGAAACAAAAAACGGGCCCGCAGGCCCGTTTTTCTTAACTCAGCATCACTGATGTGCGGTAATCACATCATCTTTTACGTCCATTTCGATAGTCTTACCCGGAACAAAAGCACCCGAAAGTATCTTCTGTGCCAGTGGGTTTTCTATCTGTTGCTGGATAGCGCGTTTCAATGGCCGCGCACCGTAAACCGGATCGTAACCATTTTCGCCCAGCAGTTTCAGTGCATCTTCAGAGATATGCAGCTGGTAGCCGCGCTCTTCCAGACGATGATACAGACGCTGCAGCTGGATTTTCGCAATTGAAGCGATGTGCTGCTCGCCAAGCGGATGGAATACCACCACCTCATCGATACGGTTAATGAACTCTGGCCGGAAGTGATGCGCTACAACAGACATCACTACTTCTTTCATCTCCGGATAATCAAGCGAACCAAAACGTTCCTGGATAAGATCCGAGCCAAGGTTGGAGGTCATGATCACTACCGTGTTACGGAAATCCACGGTTCGACCCTGACCATCCGTCAGACGTCCATCATCCAGTACCTGCAGCAGAATGTTGAACACATCCGGATGCGCCTTTTCGACTTCATCCAGCAGAATCACTGAATAAGGGCGACGGCGTACCGCTTCTGTCAAATAACCGCCCTCTTCATAACCGACATAGCCCGGAGGTGCACCGACCAGACGCGAGACGGAGTGTTTCTCCATAAACTCCGACATATCGATACGCACCATGGCGTCATCGCTATCGAACAGGAAGTTAGCCAGCGCTTTGCACAACTCGGTTTTACCTACCCCGGTCGGGCCGAGGAACAGGAACGAGCCGATAGGACGATTAGGATCGGAAAGTCCGGCACGGCTACGGCGAATGGCATTGGATACCGCTTCAACCGCTTCATTCTGGCCAATCACTCGTGCGTGCAGCTCCTGCTCCATGCGCAGCAGCTTATCGCGCTCGCCCTCCATCATGCGTGCCACCGGAATACCGGTCCAGCGCGCCAGTACGTCAGCAATCTCCACATCAGTTACGCGGTTGCGTAACAGCTTCATGGTTTTACCTTCAGACTGTGTGGCACTCGCCAGCTGTTTCTCCAGCGCCGGAATTTTACCGTACTGTAATTCGGACATCTGGCCCAGATCGCCGGTACGACGCGCCTGCTCCATCGCCAGTCGCGCTTGTTCCAGCTCCGCTTTAATGTTCTGCGTACCGGTCAGCGAGGCTTTCTCAGCTTTCCACTCCTCCTCCAGTTCGGCGTATTCACGCTCTTTCTGGTCGAGTTCCGTTTCCAGCATCTCCAGACGCTTCACGCTGGCGTCATCAGACTCTTTCTTCAGCGCCTGCTGCTCCAGCTTGAGCTGGATGATGCGCCGCTCAAGGCGGTCCAGCGGCTCCGGTTTGGAATCAATCTGCAAACGGATACTGGAAGCTGCCTCATCAATAAGGTCAATGGCCTTGTCCGGTAGCTGACGGTCGGCAATATAGCGGTGCGAAAGCGTCGCCGCCGCGACGATAGCCGGGTCAGTAATCTGTACATGGTGATGCAGCTCATAGCGCTCTTTCAGCCCACGCAGAATGGCGATGGTATCTTCCACGCTTGGCTCAGCCACGAATACCTTCTGGAAACGGCGTTCCAGTGCGGCATCCTTCTCAATATACTGGCGGTACTCGTCCAGCGTGGTGGCACCAACGCAGTGCAGCTCACCGCGTGCCAGCGCAGGTTTCAGCATGTTGCCGGCATCCATCGCACCGTCCGCTTTACCCGCACCGACCATGGTGTGCAGCTCGTCGATAAACAGGATGACATTGCCTTCCTGCTTCGCCAGATCGTTCAGTACGCCTTTCAGGCGCTCTTCAAACTCACCGCGATATTTCGCCCCGGCCACCAGCGCACCCATATCCAGCGCCAGTACGCGGCGCCCTTTCAGGCCTTCCGGTACTTCGCCATTGATAATGCGCTGTGCCAGACCTTCTACAATCGCGGTTTTACCGACGCCAGGCTCACCAATCAGAACCGGGTTGTTTTTGGTTCGACGTTGTAAAACCTGAATAGTGCGGCGAATCTCTTCGTCACGGCCAATCACCGGATCCAGCTTGCCAAGCTCAGCACGCTCAGTCAGATCGATGGTGTATTTCTTCAAAGCCTGGCGCTGATCTTCAGCCCCCTGATCGTTCACGTTCTCTCCTCCCCGCAGTTGCTCGATGGCCTTAGCGAGTTTTTCCGGGGTTGCGCCAGCCGATTTAAGTAAATCAGCCAGCGAGCCGCGTGAATCAAGGGCCGCCAGAACAAATAATTCAGATGATATAAAGTTGTCGCCGCGCTTTTGCGCCAGCTTGTCGCACAGATTCAGCACCCGAACTAAATCGGCTGACGGCTGTACATCTCCGTCGGTGCCCTCTACCTGCGGTAAACGGTTAATACCTTGTTCAATGCTGGTACGCAGACCAGCAACATCGGCACCCGCTGCGGTTAAGAGCGGGCGCACCGATCCGCCTTCCTGATTGAGCAGTGCGCTCATCACATGAAGGGGTTCAATGAATTGATTATCGTGTCCCAGAGCAAGGGACTGTGCATCAGCAAGGGCCAACTGGAATTTGTTGGTAAGACGATCCAGACGCATGATTCCTCCCATTACAGGTCAAAATGCTACTGGAGATTAAATGAGGTCATCCCTCAAATTTTCAAGGTTAATGACCTGAGCCGTGAGCAAAAAATACGCTTTCTGGATCGTCTTGCGGCGTAAGGTTAACGTAGCCACACCAAAGTTGCCATACGCCCGGTTGTGCCATCGCGTCGGTAGGAGAAAAAATCGGCCGTTTCACTATAGGTACAACGCAGGGTTCCGCTGATGGATTGCAGGCCAGCCGCCATCAGACGCTGGCGCGCCAGCAGCCAGATATCGGCAAAGTATTTACTTCCTGCTGGCCGGAAAGCGACATCGGCGCGTGGATCCTGCGCCATAAAAGCGGCACGCACCTCTGCACCTACCTCAAAAGCCTGTGGACCAATTGCAGGTCCCAGCCAGGCGTGGATCTCATGCGCCGGGCAGTGAAACTGCGCCAGCGTATGCTCCAGCACGCCGTGACACAAACCACGCCAGCCTGCATGTGCGGCGGCCACTTCACTGCCATCCTGACTGCAAAAAAGCACTGGCAGGCAATCTGCCGTCATCACTGCACACACCACCCCGCTCTCACGCGTGATGGCGGCATCTGCGCGTGGCTGCGTCTCTGCCGCGGGCAGACGCACAACAGCCTGGCCGTGCACTTGTTCCAGCCATTGCGGCATCGCCGGCAGGTGCGCATCGACCAGTCGCTGACGATTCTGCGCGACATCTGCCATACGATCGCCTACGTGCATGCCGAGATTCAGTGAGTCCCAGGGCGCCAGGCTGACGCCGCCCTGCCGGGTGGTAGAACACGCCCGGACACGCTGCGGTGCAGGCCAGTCCGGGATGATCCACTCACTCATAACCAGTCCATCTGCTCACGGAACTCATCGGTATCCGCTTTCAATGCATCGATCAGATCCACCATGTCCTGCGGCAACGGCGCGTGCCATTCCATCTCAATACCCGTAATGGGATGATAAAGACGCAGCATGGTGGCGTGCAGCGCCTGGCGGTCAAAGCCGCGCAGCGTCGTAATGAACGCTTCCGATGCCCCTTTTGGCGGACGCGGACGGCCACCATAAAGCGGATCGCCCACCAGCGGATGGTTGATATGCGCCATGTGTACGCGGATCTGGTGAGTACGCCCGGTTTCCAGACGCAACCGCAACCGGGTGTGCGCACGGAAGTGCTCCATGATGCGATAGTGCGTGGTTGCCGGCTTGCCCATAGGATGAACGGCCATATGGGTGCGCTTGGTTGAGTGGCGCGCCATCGGCTCGTCCACCGTTCCTCCCGCCGTCATGGTGCCAATCGCGACCGCTTCATATTCACGGGTGATTTCACGCAGCTGCAGCGTCTCCACCAGGTGCGTCTGCGCCGGCACGGTTTTTGCGACTACCATCAGGCCGGTCGTGTCTTTATCAAGACGATGGACAATACCCGCGCGCGGCACATCGGCAATCGGCGGATAGTGATACAGCAGCGCATTCAGAATGGTGCCATCCGGATTACCTGCCCCCGGATGTACCACCAGATCGCGTGGTTTGTTGATCACCAGAATATGGTCATCTTCATAAACGATGTTAAGTGGGATGTTTTGCGCTTCCCAGCGCTGCTCTTCTTCGATCTCAGCATCAATGGATACCAGCTCACCGCCTAATACTTTCTCTTTAGGTTTATCGATGATGGTGCCGTTGACGCTGACCCGGCGCTCGAGAATCCACTCTTTTATGCGGGAACGTGAATAATCAGGGAACAATTCCGCCAAAGTCTGATCTAAGCGTTGTCCAAGTTGTGCTTCGGACACCGTTGCGGTGAGTTGAACTTGTTGTGCCATATACAGCTTCTTCGTTAACGTTGGGTTTTCACGGCGATGCCGTTTAATATAATGTGCTATCGTACCTGGTCATTACCGGGAGCTATACGGACAGCTTCCGCCATAACACTTTGAGGATAATCATTTCGTCATGACGCGTATGAAACATCTGGTGGCTGCAGCCACACTGAGCCTGAGTCTGGCACTGGTGGGCTGCTCCGGCTCATCGGACCCGGTCCCGGACAGCCCGCCGTCTGAAATTTACGCCACAGCTCAGCAAAAGCTGCAGGACGGTAACTTTAAAGCGGCGATTAAGCAACTGGAAGCGCTGGATAACCGCTATCCATTTGGTCCTTACTCGCAGCAAGTGCAGCTGGATTTGATCTACGCGTACTACAAAAATGCCGACCTGCCACTGGCGCAAGCCGCGATCTCCCGCTTTATGCGTCTGAATCCAACACACCCAAATATCGATTATGTCATCTACATGAAAGGCCTGACCGATATGGCGCTGGATGACTCCGCGCTGCAGGGCTTCTTCGGTGTTGATCGTTCCGATCGCGATCCTACGCACGCACGCGATGCGTTTCGTGACTTCTCGCAGCTGGTACGTAGCTATCCAAACAGCCAGTACGCTGCAGATGCTCAGAAACGTCTGGCTTTCCTGAAAGAGCGTCTAGCGAAATATGAGCTCTCGGTGGCGCAATTCTATACTAAACGCGGTGCCTATGTCGCCGTTGTTAACCGTGTAGAGGGAATGATGCGTGATTATCCGGATACGCAGGCCACGCATGACGCGTTGCCGTTGATGGAAAATGCTTATCGTCAGCTGCAGCTCACGGCTGAAGCGGACAAAGTGGCGAAAATCATCGCGGCTAATAATCCAGCCTGATTGACCTGATAATAAAAAAGCAGCCTGCGCGGCTGCTTTTTTTTTCCCGGAAGCCAGTATTTGCTCTGTTTCCGCTGCGGTTAACTCATCAATCTTGCCCTGTACACCTTTACCCGGCAAGTGATTTTCACCTTTTTCCCAGCCTTTCTCACAATTCGCCGGCATTGACAAAAAGTGACATTCTAATGTGATCCAGATCACATAATTTCCTGTTTGCTGCGGTATGCTGGTCCTACCCAGACGGAAATGACAGAGAGGTTTACTTATGATTCTGAACATTACCAGCAAACAAATGGAAATCACTGCGGCTATCCGCAACCATGTCGAAGACCGTCTCGCCAAGCTGGAAAAATGGCAAGCCCACCTGATAAACCCGCACATTGTGTTATCGAAAGAGCCAAAAGAATTCGTGGCGGACGCTACGATCAATACACCTAATGGCACGCTGATCGCCAGCGCGAAACATGATGATATGTATACGGCGATCAATGATCTTATCGCCAAGCTGGAGCGACAACTCAATAAGGCGCAGCACAAACCTGAAGCGCGTCGCGCAACGACCAGCGTGAAAGATTTCATGCCCGCGGAGTAATCTGCCATTTTTCAGCAACGCGCCCGAGGGCGCGTTTTTTATTGACAGCTTTTAAGCAGTGCGGTTAATCTCAGGTCACTTAACTGCCGGAATCCACCATGAAACATCTGCCGTTTTTCTTCGCATTCTTTTTTACCTTCCCCTGATTGGGAGGCGATTCGTCATGTGAAAATGAATGCGAAGACGAACAACAAAGCCTCCCAAACGGGAGGCTTTTTTATTGGACATTTTACAGGTGAGCCCTATGACCCCCGAGAATCCGCTACTGGCCCTGCGCGATAAAATCAGCGCCGTTGATACCAGACTGTTAACGCTGCTGTCCGAACGTCGTTCGCTGGCTATTGAAGTGGCGCAGGCTAAACTGGCTACCCATCGTCCCATTCGCGATGTGGAACGCGAACGAGCCCTGCTGGAAAATTTGATTGAGCTGGGCAAAAAACATCATCTGGATGCGCATTACATTACGCGCCTGTTTCAACTGATCATTGAAGATTCCGTTTTAACCCAGCAGGCGCTGCTGCAAAAAAACCTCAATCACCCCCATGCGCTCTCGCCGCGTATTGCCTTTCTCGGTCCAAAGGGCTCGTACTCCCACCTTGCAGCACGTAAGTATGCCGCACGCCACTTCGATTCAATGGTGGAGATGGGCTGCCTGAAGTTCCATGACATCATTCAGCAGGTTGAGAGCGGACAGGCCGACTACGCCGTGATGCCAATTGAGAACACCAGCTCGGGTTCCATCAACGATGTCTACGATTTGCTGCAGCAGACCTCACTCTCTATTGTGGGCGAATTGACCATCCCGATTGAGCACTGCGTCCTGGTTAACGGCAACACCGATCTGCAGCAGATTGAGATCGTCTATAGCCATCCACAGCCTTTCCAGCAGTGCAGCCAGTTCATCAATCGCTTCCCGCAGTGGAAGATTGAGTATACCGAAAGCACCGCCGCGGCGATGGAGAAAGTGGCAGCAATGCATTCGCCGAAAGTCGCAGCGCTGGGAAGTGAAGCCGGCGGCGAACTGTACGGCCTGCAGGTGCTGGAGCGGAACCTGGCGAATCAGCAGCAGAACCATACGCGATTCATCGTGCTGGCACGTAAGCCAATTGATGTATCCAGCCAGGTGCCGGCGAAAACCACGCTTATCATGGCCACGGGACAGCAGGCCGGTGCGCTGGTTGAGGCACTGCTGGTGCTGCGTAATCACAATCTGATTATGAGTAAACTGGAGAACCGCCCAATCAACGGTAACCCGTGGGAAGAGATGTTTTATATTGATGTGCAGGGCAATCTGCAGTCAGAGGAGATGCAACTGGCGTTAGAAGAGTTACGTGGCCTGACGCGTTCGTTAAAAGTTCTTGGCTGTTATCCGGGCGAAAACGTCGTGCCGGTAGAGCCGCGCCTGTAAGCAAAAGGGCATCCTCGCGGATGCCCTGATATTTTACTGCCGGCTATCGTTAGCCGATCGCAACATGCTACGGCTTTCCACCAGAAAACGTTTGGCGTAATCGCCAAACCAGTGTTCAACCCGCTCAAAGCTGTCGATGAATGCCTGTTTATCGCCCTGCTCCAGCAGTTTTATCGCCTCACCAAAGCGCTGATAGTAACGCTTGATCAATGCCAGATTGCTCTCTGAAGACATAATGATATCAGCATACAGCTGCGGGTCCTGCGCAAACAGTCGGCCTACCATCGCCAGTTCCAGACGATAAATAGGGGATGAGAGCGCCAGAAGCTGGTCCAGATTCACATTCTCTTCGGCCAGATGCAGTCCATAAGCAAAGGTCGCGAAGTGGCGCAACGCCTGAATAAAGGCCATATTCTGGTCGTGCTCCACGGCGCTGATGCGGTGGAGCCGCGCGCCCCATACCTGAATCTGCTCAAGGAACCACTGATAAGCTTCCGGCTGCCGGCCGTCGCACCAGACAACCACCTGCTTCGCCAGACTGCCGCTGTCCGGGCCAAACATCGGATGCAGGCCCAGCACCGGGCCATGATGCGCTGCCAGCATCGCCTGTAACGGGCGATTCTTCACTGACGCCAGATCAACCAGAATACAGTCATCGGGCAGCGGCGGCAGATCGGCAATGATCTTCTCCGTCAGATGAATTGGCACGCTGATGATCACCATGCCAGCATCGCGCAGCAGGTCGTCTGCCTGAGGCCAGTCATCCTTATCCAGAATACGCACCTGGTATCCGGACAACGTGAGCATTTTTTCAAACAGCCGCCCCATCTGGCCGCTACCGCCGACGATCACTACCGGGCGCAGCGTTGGGCACAGCGTTTTGAAGCCTTTATCATTTTCATGTGCGTATGATTCACGCATCAGACGGCGCAGGACATCCTCGATCAAATCCGGTGATACGCCAAGCGCCTCAGCCTCCTGACGACGTGAAGCCAGCATACTGGCCTCACGCTCAGGAACATAGATCGGCAAACCATAACGACTTTTGACTTCGCCAACCTCGGCCACCAGCTCAAGTCGTTTGGCCAGCAGCCCAAGCAGGGCTTTATCCACTTCATCAATTTGATCGCGCAGCGCGGTCAGTTCAGCCACCATGATTCATTACACCTCGTGTGACAGACGCGCCGACAGCACTCCCTGCAGATCCTGATGGATTTCACGCAGCAAGGTTTCAGTCGTTTCCCAGTTAATGCAGGCATCAGTGACGGAAACGCCATACTTCATCTCGCTACGCGCTTGCTCAGAAGACTGGTTGCCTTCATGAATATTGCTCTCCAGCATCAGGCCAATGATGGAGCGGTTTCCATCTTTAATCTGCGCGACAGCCGATTCGGCGACGCCAGGCTGACGGCGATAGTCTTTGTTAGAATTACCATGGCTGCAATCTATCATTAAGGCCGGACGCAGTCCCGCTTTGAGCATCTCTTTTTCACACTGGGCGACATCTTCCGGGCCGTAATTGGGTGCTTTGCCGCCGCGCAGAATTACGTGTCCATCCGGGTTGCCCTGCGTTTGTAACAGGCACACCTGCCCTGCCTGATTGATGCCGACAAAGCGGTGCGGCATTGCGGCAGCGCGCATGGCATTGATGGCGGTGCCAAGGCTCCCATCGGTACCGTTTTTGAACCCCACCGGCATGGAAAGGCCAGACGCCATCTCACGGTGGGTTTGTGATTCGGTAGTGCGTGCGCCAATAGCTGACCAGCTGAACAGATCGCCAAGGTATTGCGGGCTGTTAGGGTCCAGCGCTTCTGTCGCCAGCGGCAGGCCCATCTCCACCAGGTTCACCAGCAGCTGACGCGCAATGTGCAGCCCGGCTTCCATATCAAACGAGTTATTCATGTAAGGATCGTTGATTAGCCCCTTCCAGCCGACGGTGGTACGAGGTTTTTCAAAATAGACGCGCATAACGATGTACAGCTGATCCTTCAACTGTGCAGAAAGAGCCTGTAGCTGACGAGCGTAATCAAGTGCCGCTTCCGGATCGTGGATCGAACAAGGACCACACACCACCAGCAGGCGCGGATCGCGGCCGGCAATAATATCCGCAATCGTCTGGCGGGAAGCGGCAATCTGCGCCTCCTGGGCGGCGGTCAGCGGGAATTTTGCCTTCAGCTCTTGTGGCGTAATTAAGATTTGTTCATCAGCGATGTGCACATTGTTCAGCGCGTCTTTTTGCATGATTGCGATCCTTTTTCACTCGTTATGCGGGTAATGATCCTCACTGAGGATGACGCTTACTTTATCACACTGTGTACAGCAAGCAATCCATGAATGTACACTTTTATTACCACATGTATTAACGAACACAAGAATATATAAATAATATGATATTTATCAATATATTGATCAGAGCATTGGAACCATAGCACAACATCAATAATGTAAACTATTAATTACACTTCATTTTAACGTAAGGCTGCTTTTTATGCCCGATACAGCTAACATCCTGTTATCTGGAAATTTATAAGGGAGCGCGCTATGTCAATTTCAGTTGTCACCCTGCGCCCATTCACATTGCAGGATGTCGAAGCGTTTACCCGAGCGGTTAATGATTCCCTGGAGAGCCTGCAGCCGTGGATGGTGTGGGCTCATGCTGATTATCAGGCAAATGAAGCGGCCAGCTGGATCAATTTCACTGATCTACAACGCAGCAACGCTGAGGCGGAAGAGTTCGCCATTGTTGATGGCAACGATCGTTTGCTGGGCGGTGCCGGTTTGCGCTTTGCCCGTCAGCCCGGTGAATGTAGCGCTCTCGGTTACTGGGTGCGCAGCGATGCGCAAAGACAGGGTGTTGCTACGCGTGCCGTGGCGCAGCTGGTTGATTTCGGCTTTACCCATCCGGACATTAACCGGCTGGAGATTCTTGCCGCGGCTGATAATCGGGCCAGCCGTCGTGTCGCTTTACGCAGCGGTTTTGAATTTATCGATTATCGCTACGGCTTGATTGTCCTGGAGAGCGGGCCGGTGAATACCGCCATTTACCATCTGAATCGCCCATAAAAAAAGGGGCTGGCCATCAGGCCAACCCCTTGTTTGCTATTAACTTTGAGATGTCGCTTAAGCGCCAAGACGCTCTTTGATACGAGCAGACTTACCAGTACGCTCACGCAGATAGTACAGTTTGGCTTTACGCACAGCACCACGACGTTTGACAGTAATGCTGTCAACTACCGGAGAGTGAGTCTGGAAGACACGCTCAACGCCTTCGCCGTTAGAAATCTTACGAACAGTGAATGCAGAGTGCAGACCGCGGTTACGAATAGCGATAACCACGCCCTCGAATGCCTGCAGACGTTTTTTAGAACCTTCAACGACCCATACTTTCACTTCCACGGAATCACCCGGACGGAATGAAGGTACGTCCTGCTTCATCTGCTCTTGTTCAAGTTGCTTAATAATGTTGCTCATAATTAAATCTCATATCCTGGGTAAACTGATAGTCAGGGAAGATTACTCTTCCGCCTCATCGTTTTGTTGCTGCTGATGTTCCCGCTGGAACTCATTTAGCAACCGTGCTTGCTCTTCAGTCAGAGCCAGGTTTTCCAGAAGTTCAGGTCTTCTCAGCCAGGTACGGCCCAGCGACTGTTTCAGGCGCCAGCGGCGAATATCGGCATGGTTGCCCGACAGCAGAACTGACGGAACCTCCATCCCTTCTAACACTTCAGGTCGGGTATAGTGCGGGCAATCCAGCAAACCATCCGAGAATGAATCCTCATCGGCTGACGCCTGTTTCCCCAATACGCCAGGAATAAACCGGGCGACCGAGTCAATCAACGTCATGGCTGGCAGCTCACCGCCGCTGAGTACGTAATCACCGATTGACCACTCTTCATCAATCTCGGTGTGAATCACGCGCTCATCAATACCTTCATAGCGACCGCACACCAGAATCAACTTCTGATGGGTCGCCAGTTCGCAAACGCCCTGTTGGTCAAGTTTGCGTCCCTGAGGTGAAAGGTAGATCACCTTAGCGCCCTCTCCCGCCGCCGCTTTCGCTGCGTGGATAGCATCCCGTAAGGGTTGCACCATCATCAACATTCCCGGTCCGCCGCCGTAAGGACGATCGTCCACGGTACGGTGCCGGTCATGCGTGAAGTCACGAGGACTCCAGCTTTCAATGTTGAGCAGGCCATTTTTTACTGCCCGGCCAGTTACCCCGTACTCGGTAATAGCGCGAAACATCTCTGGAAACAGGCTAATAACACCAATCCACATCGCGTTCGCCGTTACGTTACCGGATTGTCCGGAGATCAAAAACCAGGATCCCAATCTACTTCAATAGTGCCAGTAGCGAGATCGACTTTCTTGATAACCTGTTCATCAAGAAACGGTATTAACCGCTCCTGTACACCGAATGCATCTTTCAGGTTTGCCTTAACGACGAGTACGTCGTTCGAGCCGGTCTCCATCAAATCAATGACTTTACCCATCTCGTAGCCTTCGAGGTTTACCACTTTACAACCCATAAGGTCCTTCCAGTAGTAATCGCCCTCATCCAGCGCTGGCAGCTGCGCTGAGTCAACCGTAATTTCGCAATTGGTTAACTGTGCCGCAGCATCCCGATCGTCAATGCCTTTGACTTTGATGATCAGATCCTGATTGTGGTGCTTCCAACCGTCCAGTTCGACCTGCTGCCATTTACCGGCGCGCTGGATGAACCAGGTTGATAGTCGAAGATGCTTTCAGCGTCTTCAGTGGAGGAAAACACTTTGAGCCAACCCCGAATCCCGTAAGCGGCTCCCATTTTACCCAATACAATCGGGTTAACAGGAGGCTGTGCGGCAGGTTTATTGCTCATGCTCACCACCGTGACAGATTAAGCTGCTTTTTTTGCTTCTTTGATCAGCGCATTTACGCGATCAGAAAGCGTTGCGCCCTGGCCAACCCAGTGCTCAATACGGTCCAGATCCAGACGCAGACCTTCAGCCTGACCAGAAGCGATCGGGTTGAAGAAACCTACGCGCTCGATGAAACGACCATTACGAGCATTACGGCTGTCAGTAACGACGACCTGATAGAACGGACGCTTTTTAGCGCCGTGACGTGCCAAACGAATTGTTACCATAACATCCTCATTAGTTAATAAAGCGCTCGGGCCCCATCGAGGAACGGGGCCCGAGCGCGATATAAAAAGCCCGAAAATTTTACTCATTTTGGCGCAAAAAGCAACCTGAGCGTGTCAATTTTCCGGCTTTTCGGTAGCCACCTTAGCGGCCAGGGAATCCAGGCGGCATCATGCCTTTCATGCCACGCATCATTTTGGCCATGCCACCCTTCTTCATTTTCTTCATCATGCGCTGCATATCGTCGAACTGCTTCAGTAAGCGGTTAACGTCCTGCACCTGCATGCCAGAGCCGGTTGCAATGCGGCGTTTGCGTGAGCCTTTGATGATTTCCGGCTTCTCGCGCTCTTTACGCGTCATTGAGTTGATGATGGCTTCCATGCGTACCAGAACCTTGTCATCCATCTGCGATTTCACGTTATCCGGCAGCTGGCCCATGCCAGGCAGTTTGCCCATCAGGCTGGCCATACCGCCCATGTTACGCATCTGCTTGAGCTGCTCAAGGAAGTCGTTGAGATCAAAGCCATCGCCGGTTTTCAGTTTCTTCGCCAGCTTCTCGGCCTGATCGCGGTCAACTTTGCTTTCGATATCTTCGATCAGCGACAGCACGTCGCCCATACCCAGAATGCGCGACGCGATACGATCCGGATAGAACGCTTCCAGCGCATCGGTCTTTTCGCCCATCCCCATAAACTTGATCGGCTTGCCGGTGATATGACGGATAGAGAGCGCCGCACCACCGCGTGCATCACCGTCCACTTTCGTCAGAATCACACCCGTCAGCGGCAGCGCTTCGTTGAATGCTTTTGCGGTGTTCGCGGCATCCTGACCGGTCATGGCATCGACGACAAACAGTGTCTCCACCGGATTGATCGCGGCGTGCACCTGTTTGATTTCGTCCATCATCGCTTCATCAACGTGCAAGCGACCGGCGGTATCCACCAGCAGCACATCGTAAAACTTGAGTCTGGCTTCTTTCAGCGCGTTCTGAACAATATCAACCGGCTTCTGGCTCAGATCGGACGGGCAGAAATCTACGCCAACCTGCTGCGCCAGCGTCTCCAGCTGTTTGATAGCCGCCGGGCGGTAAACGTCAGCGGAGACCACCAGCACTTTTTTCTTGTGCTTTTCACGCAGGAATTTACCGAGCTTACCCACGCTGGTGGTTTTACCGGCACCCTGCAGACCCGCCATCAGCACCACAGCTGGCGGCTGAGCGTTGAGATTCAGCGCATTGTTTTCGGCGCCCATCGCGGCAACCAGTTCGTTGCGCACGATTTTGATGAACTCCTGACCCGGCGTCAGGCTTTTATTCACATCGTGGCCAACCGCAGCTTCTTTCACGCGGTTGATAAATTCACGCACCACCGGCAACGCAACGTCTGCTTCAAGCAGCGCCATGCGCACTTCACGCAGGGTGTCTTTGATGTTGTCTTCGGTCAGCCTTCCGCGGCCGCTGATATTGCGCAGGGATTGCGATAAACGATCGGTTAAATTATCAAACATGCTCTCTCACTTAATAGCGTAGCGAGGCCGCCAGGGCGACACAATGCGGCGGATTATAACACGAAGGCTGGCCGATCTCTGCAATTGACCGTCAGATCGTTTGGAGCCTGCTGCCGCGGGCGCTATACTGCTTTTTCCTTATCTGACCGATACCTGAAAGGATCTATGTTCGTTTTCGCGATCGTGGCGCTGTTCGCCTACTCCCTCAGTCTTGCATTGATCATTCCCAGCCTGCTGAAACGCAACGGTGGCTGGCGTCGTTTTGCCGTGCTTTCGGCCTGCGTGGCGTTGATCGCCCATGCGATTGCGCTACAGCAGCGTATTTTCGCCATTGATAACGGACAAAACCTCAGCCTGCTGAATATTGGCTCGCTGGTGAGCTTGTTGATCTGCGCGATCATGACGATCGTGGCCTCGCGTAACCGCGGCTGGCTACTGTTGCCGATCGTCTATGGCTTTGCCTGATCAACCTCGCCTTTGCCACGTTTGTGCCGAATGCTTTTATTACGCACCTGGAAACCACGCCAGGCATGATGGTACACATCGGCCTGTCGCTGTTTGCCTATGCTACGCTGATCATTGCCGCGCTCTATGCGCTGCAGCTGGCGTGGATTGACTACCAGTTGAAAAACAAAAAGCTGGCATTCACTCAGGACATGCCGCCGCTGCTGAGCATCGAACGCAAGATGTTTCACATCACGCAGATCGGTGTTGTGCTGCTGACGCTGGTGCTGTGCACCGGCCTGTTCTTTATGAACAATCTGTTCAGCGCAGAGAACATTGATAAAGCGGTGCTCTCAATCATTGCCTGGTTTGTCTATATCGTCCTGCTCTGGGGGCACTATCACGAGGGCTGGCGCGGACGCCGCGTGGTCTGGTTCAACTGCGGCGGTGCGCTGCTGCTGACCATGGCCTACTTCGGCAGCCGCGCTCTGCAGCACCTGCTCACTTCTCACTAAAGGAATTTTTGCGTTGGAACATGTTTCAACCACCACGCTGATCATTACGCTGGTCATCATGGTCCTGGTCTCTGCCTACTTCTCAGGTTCAGAGACCGGCATGATGACACTCAATCGCTATAAACTGCGTCACAAAGCCAAAAGCGGCAACCGCAGCGCGCGCCGGGTCGAAAAACTGCTGCGCCGTCCCGATCGGCTCATCAGCCTGGTGCTGATTGGTAACAACCTCGTTAATATCCTGGCGTCCGCGCTTGGCACCATTGTCGGGATGCGTCTGTACGGTGATGCCGGTGTGGCGATTGCCACTGGCATCCTGACGTTTGTCGTCCTGGTGTTTGCGGAGGTCCTGCCAAAAACCATTGCCGCGCTCTATCCGGAGAAAGTGGCTTATCCCAGTAGCGTTCTGCTGATGCCCCTGCAGTATGTGATGCTGCCGCTGGTGTGGCTGCTTAATACCATCACCCGCATTTTGATGCGTATGGTGGGTATTAAAGCCGACGGCTCAATCAGCTCAGCGCTGAGCAAGGAAGAGTTGCGCACCATTGTGTATGAATCACGTACGCTGATGTCACGCCGCAATCAGGATATGCTGCTGTCGGTGCTGGACCTGGAGAAGGTCAGCGTGGATGACATCATGGTGCCGCGTAATGAAATTGTCGGGATTAACATTAATGATGAGTGGAAATCGATTGAGCGCCAGCTGAGTAACTCGCCTCATGGCCGTATTGTGCTGTTCCGTGACTCGCTGGATGATGCGGTTGGCATGCTGCGCGTGCGCGAAGCCTGGCGCATGATGACCGAGAAGAAAGAGTTCAACAAAGAGCGCCTGCTACGCGCTGCCGATGAGATCTACTACGTTCCGGAAGGCACGCCGCTAAACGTACAGCTGGTAAAATTCCAGCGCAATAAGAAGAAAGTTGGCCTGGTGGTCGATGAGTATGGCGATATCAAGGGTCTGGTGACTATCGAAGATATTCTGGAGGAGATTGTCGGTGACTTCACAACCTCCATGTCACCTTCGCTGGCGGAAGAGGTGATGCCACAGAATGATGGCTCCGTGTTGATTGAAGGCAGCGCCAACGTGCGGGAGATCAATAAAGCCTTTAACTGGACGCTTCCCGAGGACGAAGCACGTACCATCAACGGTATGCTGCTGGAAGCGCTGGAGGAGATTCCCCGCATCGATACGCGCGTGCAGGTAGCCCATTACGATATCGATATCCTTGATGTACAGGACAATATGGTCAAGCAGGTGCGCATTACGCCGCACCAGCCGCTGAAATCTTCAGTCGGTTCGTGATACCAATAAAAACGCCGCAAAATTTGCGGCGTTTTTTTGCACAGACGGCAATCAGATATGCAGCTCTTTCAGCTTCTCCGGAGGCAGCTTGAGATCTTCATTGCGGTTAACGCCAATCTCATGCGCCAACACGTTACGCGCAATCTGCTGCGCTTCGTCCAGCGAGTGCAGTTTATAACTACCGCACTGATATTCGTTCAGCTCAGGAATCTGGTTCTGATCTTTTACCTTCAGCACATCTTCCATTGCGCCTTTCCAGGCTTTTGCCACGCGCTGCTCATCAGGCGTACCAATCAGGCTCATGTAGAAGCCCGTGCGGCAGCCCATCGGTGAGATATCCACAATCTCCACGCCATCACCGTTCAGGTGATTACGCATAAAGCCGGCAAACAGATGCTCCAGTGTGTGGATACCGCGTTCGGTCAGAATGTCGATATTCGGACGGCAGAAACGCAGATCAAAAACGGTGATGGTATCGCCATGCGGAGTATTCATGGTCTTTGCCACGCGAACCGCTGGCGCGCCCATGATGGTGTGATCAACAGTAAAACTATCCAGTAGTGGCATACGTCACCTCCTGTTTTGAGATTTTTTTTAAATCGATGAAACTTTTCTGTTCATCCAGCGTCTGAATATATGAAAGACGCGCATTTGTTATCATCATCCCTGACAACAGAGATGTTAATTTAGGCCACAGTGATGTGGCCATTTTCTTTTCTAGCCTTCACGTCCCGCCAGGTAGCTCTCGAAATCCAGCGTATCGCTCTCTTCCAGCTTCTGCTGCGCCACAACTGACGCCTGCGCCTGACGACTAAAATCCTCTTCGCTGAGAATCTCTAACGGCTCTTCACACAGCAGATGACGATACTGCTCCGCCAGGGCGATACCCGCGCCAGCCAGACCATTCTCTTTGATGGCGTGAAGGATGCGCGCCGAATAGGTTAGCTCAGGATCATCAAATGACGCTACCAGTTGATCGCACACCTGTTGATATTGCGTGCTGCTGTCATGGCTATCCAGCACTTCAGCCACGCGACGGAGATCAGCGAACAACGCTTTGCCCACATCAACCAGTGGATGCTCGGTATCGCTGCAGCCGACGCCAATAACCTGGCCCGGTTTACGCCCTTCCAGCACCACGCGGTTCCAGTTTTTACGGCTACACAGCAGTTCATCCGCACTCATCTCCGGCGCATCGGCCAGCGTACACCAGATCAGGAACAGATCGAGGAAACGCGCCTGATCGGCATCAACGCCAATCGCGGAGAAGGGGTTGATGTCCAGCGAGCGCACTTCAATATACTCAATACCACCGCGCAGCAGCGCGTCGGAAGGCGCTTCGCCAGAACGCGTTACGCGCTTTGGACGGATGGGCGCATAAAGCTCGTTTTCAATCTGCAGCACGTTGGTGTTCAGCTGCAGCCAGTTGCCATCGGCATCTTTAGTGCCCATGGCAGCATACTCTTCCGATGGGGTTTTAATCGCCGCTTTCAGCGCATTGACGTAACCTTCGAGCGAATTGAAGGTGATGCCCAGGCTGCTCTGCGATTTATTGGTATAACCCAGATCGCTCAGGCGCAGCGAGGTGGCATAAGGCAGCCACAGCGTGCCTTTGTCATTAGACTCAAACGGCAGCTTGCTCTCGCGACCCTGCAGGAACGAGGAGCAGATCGCCGGAGAAGCGCCGAACAGGTAAGGGATGACCCAACCAAAACGATAGTAGTTGCGAATCAGGCGCAGATAGCCGGCTGAGATCGTCTCTTTACCGCTCTCCGCATCTTTTACATCCGCCCACTCCTGCCAGAACGAGAGTGGCAGCGAGAAGTTGTAATGGACGCCAGAGATAATCTGCATCAGCGCGCTGTAGCGATTCTTCAGGCCCTGGCGGTACAGTGTTTTCATTTTGCCAATGTTCGATGTGCCATACTGGGCCAGCTCAATGTTCTCCACATCATCAACATAGCCGGGCATACTGAATGGCCACATCCGCTCCTGGCCCAGCTCACGCGCCACATGGCGGTGAATGTCGCGCAGGAACGCCAGTGAACGGTCGATGTTTTGATCGACCGGCGTGATAAATTCCAGCAGCGTTTCAGCAAAATCGGTGGTAATCCAATCGTGCTTGAGCGCCGAGCCGAGCGATTCCGGGTGGCCAGTTGTGGCCAGATGACCATTCGGCTGGACGCGCAGAGTTTCACGTTCAATGCCACGGCCGATACCCTTCAACGCGTCCGGATGCGCTTCCAGCCAAGAGAGCGCTTTTGATACGTCCGGGATCACATTAACCTCCCGCTGTGAGAATAATTTATTTTTGTTCAGCATAATGTTAACCGTAGCCTCGAATCTGTGCGAATCAATGCCACCCGTGCATACCTTGTACGGTGGCAATCGCGATAACGATATAACGCAGCGTTTTACCGAGGGCCAAAAACAGCACTGACGGCAGCCAGGCAAAGCGCAACCACCCTGCGAGTACACAGAGTAAGTCACCCACTACCGGTAGCCAGCTAAAAAGCAGTGCTGCAGGGCCCCATCGATGTAGCCACGTCATTGCTGTGTGATGCCATCGCCCCTGCCCTTTTGGCGGCATAAGGCGACCAAGAAGAATGTTGGTCAGGCCACCCAGTGTGTTTCCCACTGATGCAGCCAATAACAATCCAGAGATCGACCCTTTCTGGGCGATCAGCAAAGCAATCAGTAGCGCTTCTGAACTGCCCGGAAGCAGTGTTGCACTCAGGAAGCTGCTGGCGAATAACGATCCATAGGTCAGGAGTTCATTCACAGTAAACGGACATCAACAACATCCATGCCCGCTGCTTTAGCTGCCTGCACGCCAAAGTCAGCATCCTCAAAAACTACACAGCGTGCGGGCGCAATACCCATCAATTCCGCGCAGCGTAAAAAGGTGTCTGGCTGGGGTTTGTGGCGCTGGACATCATCCGCACCGACCACGGCATCAAACAGATGATAGACGTTGAGCGCCTCCAGCAGCGCTTTCGCTAAACTGTGTTCGCTGCCGGTACCTACCGCCATTGGACGACGGCCGTGATAAGCTTTGACCACCTCCATCAGCGGCAGCGGACGCACATCTTCCAGCAGCATCGCTTTCAGGGCGGCGGTCTTTTCTGCCGCTAACAGATGCGGATCGTGCTGCGCATTGTTCTCCTGCAGAATAAATTGCGCCAGCTGCCAGGTTGGTGCGCCATTAAACCCCACCATTTTCTCTTCATCCATGGTGAAGCCATAGCGGCTGAGCACCTGCTGCCAGGCTTTTCGATGTGTCGGCTCAGTATCAAGAATAGTGCCGTCCATATCGAAGATCAGGGCGTCATAGTGGTCGTACATCGTCACTCCATTAGCGCCACAAAATGAGACATTACTTTAGCGTAATGCGCTCAGGTTGTCGCCAGGCACGCTTAACCGCAAATGCTTTGAAAGCATTAGCAATTTTCTTTTTCAGAAAAAGGTGAGACCGTGCGGCCGAAGATAAATGACGGTAAATTCAGCGTTTTTTATCGAAGAGGGAAATGTGTTGAGTAAAATTCGGAGAGCAGACATTGATGTGAGAGAGGTAATGGTGCATCCAGGAGGATGACTCGGCTGGCGCCTCGCCCTGCGGGCCGTTGCTGATGCAACGTTATCCTCCTTAGTGCATCCTGACCGTTTATCACGTCATGACACAATGAGGCACTGTCTATATCTGAAGAT
>NZ_MLFS01000074.1 GCF_002095485.1 Pantoea wallisii
GAGGCCAGAGTCTGATGGCAACGGCCAGGTTAGCCGTTAATGTGCGCTATGAGTGAAAAGCAGACGTTCCATATCAAGATAATCGAGGCGATTTTAAAAGCCGGTCATAGCTTAGTTGACGAAAATACTTTGAATGGTCAATTTTGTTTAGATCCGGCTATCACTGGGAATAGGGTTATTTAGAATCACTGACGTGGGCCTGAGTCTGTTGCTCTCGAAGGCTGAAAAGACGCTCTTCTAATGCAGCTTCGATAAAATCATAGGCATCGCTTCCCAGAATTAGTCGCATAGGAGCAGATTCCATATCAGTAAGTTGTAAGATCATACTGGCCATCTTTTCAGGATCTCCTTTTGCTATATATCCTTTATCGTTTAAGCGACTCAGCATATGTCCCAGCGGCGTGTCTCTGTAGGCATCCGGAAGTTCTCCCATTCGCTCCCCTGCATTACCCCGGAAAGCCGTGCGCGATGACCCTGGCTCCACGATATTCACCGAAATGCCAAACGGTGCTACTTCTTTGGCCAGTGACTCAAAGAATCCCTCCATCCCCCACTTACTTGCGTGATACAGCGATGCCCCAGGGTGTGTCGCCTGACCGCCGTAAGAGGAAATGGCAATGACTCTTCCTCCTCCCTGTTGGCGCAGGAAAGGAAGCGCTGTCCTGGTTACCAGCACGGGGCCGAGCAAATTTGTATCAATCTGGTGTTTTATCTGATGAGTACTCAAACCTTCTGCGGGCCCAAATAGCCCATATCCCGCATTATTTACTACAACATCAATGCGCCCGGCATCCCGGAAAGCCTGACTGACAATGGCTTCGATCGAATCAGTAAGTGAAAGATCCAGTTTAAGTACGCTCAGAGTTTTTGGGTATTCTGCAACCAGTGCTTTAACTGGTTGATCGCTGCGGACGGTTCCGATAACCCGATTGCCCTGCAATAGTAGTTGTTTGGTCAGGGCTAAGCCAAGACCGCTGCTGATACCGGTAATAAACCACGTTTTGTAAGACATACTCATCCTTATAACTAACCGTTTAGTTAGTTGTAACTTATAATTGTCTAACCGGTTAGTCAATCAGTAAACTGAGCGTCGGTCTGACTATTCAGGAAAAAAGAAATGCGGGATGCTGAAGCAAGCAGGGCAAAAATCCTGGAAGCGGCAACAGATGAATTCGCTACCTGGGGCATTGCCGGGGCGAGGATTGAGCGCATAGCCCGTTCGGCAGGTTGTAACAAGAACTTGATTTACATATATTTTGAAAACAAAGAGAGGCTATTTCAGACAGTCATGGAGACACATCTGACAGCAGTATATGACACGCTGACGTTCAGACCCGATGACCTCCCTGGATATGCATCTGACGTTTTCGATTTTGCGCAGAGCAATCCGCGCATTATGAGGCTTATGGCCTGGTTTTCGCTTGAGCAACAGGCTACTGGTATCAGCGGCAGAAATGCGTCATTTGTTAAGAAAATGGCTACGCTTCAGCAGGCGCAGGCCGCAGGACGGGTAAGCGATGCCTTCCCGCCGGAGTTTCTGCTGACAACCATTATGGCGCTGTCTACTGCGTGGTCCGCCCTCGGCCCGTTTGGCGTATTCTGCGATAACGTCCCGGCTGGCGACATCAGGAAGATGCTGCAGCAAATGATTGCAGGAATGATCCGGTCGTAATAAACCGCCTCCCGACAACGGATATCGGGAGACGTGGCCGGTGATACAGGGTTCAGGCTTCACTCTGACAGGGTTCAGAAACCGCAACCGGTTTCCGGAGCTTCTCTGATAGCTGCAGGCTGATCAGCGCCAGAATAATGAAGGCTACTGACATTCCGGCCACGCCGTAAAATCCCGCGGCCGGATAAACCCATGAAGCCACCGCTGAGCCAAAACCGATACCCCCGAACATAAAGGCACTGGTCAGCGCAAGCGCAATGCCGCGATGCCTCACCGATGACAGCTCGACGATCCTGCGCTGCTGGCTGGGCCAGAGCAGATCCGTGGAAAACGCCCAGAAAACAAGCATTATCAGCAGCAGGATCAGTACCTTAGGCAGCACGGCAATCAGCGCAGTATCCACAATGAGCATCGTCATTCCCGTCAGCAGCAACTTTTCAGACGTAAAGCGCGCTGCCGCGCGGGTGACCCAGAGATTACCCAGCACGCCGGCAATCCCCAGTACGGTCAGCGCTGCGGAAACCGCATGCGTGCCGGTGGTATAGGTATCGCGAATAATTGGGGCGATAAAAGAGTAAAAACTGTATACCCCGGAGGTAATGAAAAACACCACCAGGAAAGCCGTCAGGTATTTACCCTCAGACAGCACGCCTGCCATCTCGGTAAGCTGGATGCGCGTTCCCGCACTTTCATTAGGCACTGTCAGCAGTACGTTCAGTCCGCTCAAGAGGCTTACCACGCCAACCAGCGCAAACAGCGCTTTCGCTCCCCACAGACTGGCAACCCATGCGGCGAGCGGGATGCCGGCAAGGCTCGCCATCGAGACCCCGAGAAGCACCATGCCGATAGCCCGCCCGCGCTGCTCTTCATGTACCAGTTCGGAACCCAGTGCAACCAGCACCGGACCGATAAATCCTGCACCTGCGCCCATCAGTATGCGCGAGGCTACCAGCGCGCTGTAGCCCGGAGAAAGAGCAAAAGCGAAGGCGCCCAGGCCAAATAGTCCGATACCCGTCAACACCAGTTGGCGACGGCGCATGTGGCCAAACAGCACCTGAACCAGCGGGGCCGCCAGCGCAAAGGTAAGGCCGAAAATACTCAACAGGCGTGCGCTCTGCGCATCGGTCAGTTGCCAGGCCGCGGATATAGCGGGCAGGCTACCGGCAACGGATAGCGCACCGGTTGCCTGCACAAAGTAAGCAATGCTCAGCGCGCGCAGGGCGCGACGTTGGGAAGAGGTAATGACAGCGTTCATTATTCATCTCCGGCATAAAAACAGGGGCTTTACGCCCCCGGGTGTTTACTGGACAGGGATTGGGTTATCCGCCACGGACTGGTTAAACTGGTTCACCAGGGTATGCTCATCGGCACCCGGGTTATCACGAACCGGCAGCACGCGGTCAACGATGGCTTCGATGGTGTCCGTACCCAGCTTGTCAAACGTCTCGCTAATGAACGCATCCAGCGGCATCGCGCGCGGGTCACCGCTTTTATAAATCAGATCCGTATCGACCCACGGTGGGGAGATTTCGATGACCTGCACGCCGGTGTCGCGCAGCAGAAAGCGCTGTGACAGGGTGTAGGAGTGAATAGCGGCCTTGGTAGCCGAGTAAAGTGCATTGGTCGCCAGCGGCAGGAAGGCCAGCACTGAGCTGTTGTTGATCAGCACGGCGTCCTGCTGCTGCTTGAGGTGCTCAATGAACGCCGCGCTGACGCGCACCGGTCCCAGAATGTTGGTGTTCAGCAGCGTAACCGCCTGTGCGTCATCCAGCTCGCCCGCCGCATTGTCAAACGGCATGATGCCGGCATTGTTGATGACCACGTTCAGCGCCGGGTAGCGCTCCAGCACGCTCCGGGCGGCGGCCTGAATACTGTCGGCGCGCGTCACGTCCAGCACCACATAGTCCATGCCCGGGCTTGCGGCGGTAACCTCCTGCAGCAGCGCTTCGCGGCGCCCCGAGATGATCACCTGATTTCCCAGCTGATGAAATTTTTCTGCCATGGCGCGGCCGATGCCGGAGGTGCCGCCGGTGATAAAAATGGTGTTATTGGTCAGTTTCATGGTCTTACTCCTTCAGAGATAGTTTTTAGGTTGTGAGGCTGAAAAAAGGTGGTTCAGTGTACGGATACGGGCTGATAGCGTTCAGCCGGCGCGTCGCTGCCCAGGTGTGGCATCATGGCCTGGCGCGCCTGTTCATAGCGGGTCCAGAGCGTTTCGTCCTGCAGGGACGGGATGGTAATCAGTTCGCCGCGTGCAAAGCCGGTGAGGGCCGCATCCACCATGTCCTGCGCACCCATGACGATGTTCGGGTCAAGCTGGGCAACCGGCAGACCGCCGTTGTCCCAGAACGGCGTGGCGGTAGCGCCGGGCAGCACGGCCTGCACCTGAATCCCCTTACCGGCCAGCTCGTGGTGAAGTGACTGGCTGAACGCCAGGACGTAAGCCTTGCTGCCGCCGTATACGCCGTTCAGCAGCTCCGGAGCAACACTGACGATCGAGGCGATATTGATGATGGCGCCGCGACCCCGCGCAACCATGCCCGGCACCACCCCGTAGGTCAGGCGGGTCAGGGCGGTGACGTTGAGGTTAATCATGGTTGTCATCTGTTCGGCGTCACTCTGCAGCAGCGGGGTGTGGGTGCCGATACCGGCGTTATTCACCAGCAGCGTGATGCTCGCGTCCTGACGCAGCTTCTCTTCCAGTCGACCCAGCTGAGCGGCATCGGCCAGGTCCGCGGCAACGACTTCCACGCTGCGGCCGCTGTCGGTAGTGATATGTTCAGCCAGCTGATTCAGGCGGTTGTGATTGCGCGCCACGATGATGAGGTCATAGCCCATGCGTGCCAGGCGGCCTGCGTACAGTGCGCCCATGCCGGTTGAGGCGCCGGTGACGACGGCGGTGCCGCGGTCGGTGTGTGTCTGCTGCGTCATGTTGTTCACCTTGTCATGTATCGGGTTGGTGAATTCATAGTACGCAGTCACGCGCCGGGGCGGCTGACGAGAAAGGTCGTGATTTCGGACATCATGATGGCCGGGATCCCGGACACCATGATCGGGAAGGAAAGTTGTGCAGGGGTGAAAAGGAGGGTCAGGCTTTACCGGTGCGCAGCGACTGCGGCGGAATGCCGTAGCCGCGGATAAAGACCTCGCGCATGTGGCGACGGTCGCGGAAGCCGGACTCACGCGCAATCACCTCCATTGATAATTTGCTCTGCTCGATCAGCAGCCGGGCGTTTTCCAGCCGCAATCCCTCAATGGCTTTGGCCGGGGACTTGCCCGTTTCAGAACGGAACAGGCGGCTGAGCTGTCGCGCGCTGACGTGGACCGCATCCGCAATGTCTTCGATGGTCAGCGCTTTGCTGAGATTGTTACGCGCATATTCCAGCGCAGACTGCAGGCGGTCACTGCGCGGGGAAAGCATCAGCATTTCGGAATGCTGCGTCTGTCCACCGGAGCGGCGGTGATGCATGACAAGCAGGTGCGCAACGGTGCGTGCCACCTCGGCACCAAGATCTTTTTCTACCATCCCCAGCGTCATGTCGAGTCCGGCGGTGAGTCCGGCTGAGGTCCAGACGTGCTCGTCAATGATAAAAATACGGTCCTCTTCAACGCGCGTGGTAGGGTGCAGGGCCTTCAGACTCTGCGCGTGCACCCAGTGCGTGGTGGCGCGCCGCTCAGATAACAGGCCGGCCTGTCCCAGCACGAATGCACCGGTACAGATCCCGGCCACCCTCCGCGCCCGCGGCGCATTCACCCGCAGAAAGTCCACGATACCCGGCGAGGCGGGCAGCTCCAGCGGCGTCAGTACGCCCGCGACCAGCCAGGAATCAATGTCCATGTTCGCAGCAATCGGCTGGCTGTCCACGGCAAAGCCGTAAGAAGACTTCACAGAGCCGCCGCGCTCCGAATAAACTGTACAGTCATAAAACGGTTCGCCGGCAACCTGATTGGCAAACTCAAAGATACTTAGCGTGGATAATCCCAGAACCTGAAAGTGATCGGAAATCAGTAAGCCTACCCGGTGCATCATCTTCTCCTTCAGTAGTCCGGCGTCGCATACGTCTCTGTAGGCGGTTTCGCCGCAAGCAGGTGAGCAAAGACAATACCCTGGTTTCGCTCACCGGTTTCACCTTCATTTAAAAAAGTCGACTAACGCTGTATTTCAATCTTCTCTCGCCGAGAGAAAGTCTTTGCTGCCACCCGACCTGTTTCGTCTGAAAAACGGGCACTATTATTCATCTCACACAGGGCAGCAAATAAAAGCGCCGCCCTGAAACTGAAACGTAATAACTCACAAATACTTTAAAGGACCCCAAAATGAAAACTGTAAAATCTGCTCTGATTGTTGCCGCCCTGACTGCTGTATCATTCGGAAGCTTCGCGCAGAGCATTACCGCAACGGCATCTACCCTCGATGATGCGGAAGCACAAATTGCCCGTCAGGCACAGGAAGCTGGCGCCCAGTATAAAATTACGGAAAGCTATGCAGGCAATCAGGTTCATATGACCGCCCGCCTGATTAAGTAACACTGCGTCAGAAAGGCCATTTGCATAAATGGCCTTCTTTTTTTCTTTTGCATAATCAGCCCTGTCACCTGTCCTGTCCATTTTTGACCTTCTTTACCCAACCAAAGAATAATCCAATAATCAGTTAATATAGCTTGTTTCATCCGTTTTTATGGTCAGTTTTTCCAGCCATCAAGACCTACCCTACAGCATTGACCGGCCGACCGAATAAGCCCTCAGTCCGACAAAGTATGTCAGTGAAATAGTAATGTATTGCCGTCTTTTCCCGATTTACTGTCATCTGAAAAGTGAAGGTGTTAATTAATTACGCCTGTTTTTCTGTTCTTATCCACGGGATAACATCTTATTTATACAAGGCGCCGGGTTTAACCTGCGCCCTGAATGAAAACCTTAATATTTTAATCACGCATAAGGAATATATAAATGAAAAATTTTAAAAGCGCGCTGATAATTACCGTCCTGTCCGCCGTTTCGTTCGGAAGCTTTGCACAGAGCATCTCCGTGACCGGTTCAACTTTGGATGATGCAGAATCGCAGATCGCGCAAAAAGCGAAGCAGGCGGGTGCCGGTTATAAAGTTACCGGCAGTTCCGCCGGTAATCAGATTCGCATGACGGCAACGCTGCTGAAATAACTGAATCTGCCGAAAAAAGCCATTTTAAAAAAATGGCTTTTTTTATGCGCTCTGGTTAGCAGGGACCGTATCCTGAGCTCCGGGAACAAAAGCCGGATGGGTGCGCATCAGGGCCGTCACGGCTTTAAGCTGCTCACGCAGCTGCGCATGCAGTTCACGTATCGCAGGGGAGAACTGTTTACGATGGGGACAAATCAGATTGAGCGGAACGCCTTCGCCGGGTTGTTCCGCAAGCAAAACCTCAAGCCGGCCTGCCAGTACGTCCGCGCTCACATCGATCCATGACTTGTAGGCGATGCCCATTCCCGCGACTGCCCAGCGTCGCACCAGGTCGGCATCGTCACACAGCATCCTGCTGCTTACGGTTAACTGGCGTCTGACGCCGTTTTCCGGGAAGGACCATTTGTCGTACACGTGACCGTTCAGCGTATAAAGCAGACAGTGATGCAGAACAAGATCGTCAAGCTGCCGGGGGCTGCCGTGCTTTTTCAGGTAGGCTGGCGCGGCGACAAGCACCCGGCGGTTATCTTCAGCCAGCGGCAGAGCAACGTAGCTGCTGTTTTCGAGAACACCATAGCGGATGGCGACATCCACCGGATCGCGGAACACGTCACTGACATTATCAGACATGAAGATACGCAACGATATGCCGGGATGCTTTTCGCAGAAGGCGGTGATCACGGGTAGTAAAACGTTACGTCCGATGTCTGAGGGGACAGCAATTTTCAGCTCGCCCTGTATTTCATTATCCCCTCCCTGGAGCCGTTCGGTGCCCGCCTGCAGAATGTTCAGCATCTCCTGCGCATAAGGCAGCCAGGCTTCACCTTCTGCAGTGAGCCTCAGGCTGCGGGTTGAACGCGCAAAAAGTCGCTTATTAAGATCCCGCTCCAGTCGGTTGACCGCGGCGCTGACCTGACCGGGGAGAATGTCGGCTTCACGGGCAGCGCTGGAAAAACTGCCCAGCGCGGCGGAACGAACGAACAACGTAACATCTTCAAGACGTATCATGCAGACTCCGGTTGCAAAACGTTTTCATTACCGCGCAGGCAGGGCGCTTATTTTTATCGGGCAGGCTTAAGAAATTTCAGCAGACGGGTTACGCGCTGCTGCCAGGCTGTTCTGTCCAGGGCATCATTTGCCGCCAGGCAGGCTTCTGCCAGGGTTGACCAGATGATGTCAGCCACGATGTCGCCGTCCTTTCCGGCATCCTCCACCGGAATGTTTAGCTGAATCTGCGCTATAACCGCCTCACGAAATTGGCGCACAATAGACAGCGCTTCTTCAGGCAGTTCACCCACTTCCCGCGCAGAGTTGACCACAAAGCAGCCGCTAAAGGCGGGATTGTTAAAAGGTGCGGCCAGCAGGAAGGCTTCAATATTTTCCCAACCATAGGGTTGTTTTTGTAGCAGAAACTGCGCGGGCGCGCTACTGACATAATGTTCAAGCGCGCTGACGAACAGCTGTTCCTTGCTGCAGAAGGTCGCATACAGGCTTGAGCGGTTCACATCTGTAGCTTCCTCAAGCTGCCCGAGACTGGCGCCTGCAAGCCCACTTTTCCAGAAGACCGGGATAACGCGGTTCAGGACGTCTTCGTTACTAATCTTTTTCGGTCTGGCCATCATCCCCCCCATTTTAAACCAATCGTTTTAATATACGCTCTGAGCGTCAAAAAACCAGACTGTAGAAAATAAAAAACTGTTCGGTTCAAAACCACTTGCAACTAAGGCGTCACAAGAGCTAGTTTTAAAACGAACGGTTTAAAACTAAGGATCTCTGATGCCCGCACCTCTTAAATCTACCCGGTTTGCTTTCTGGATAAGCGCTGCCGTCGTGGCGCATACGCTCTGGACAAGCGCCGCCCCGGCAATGATCTATCCGCTTTACGCAGCACAGTGGCAACTGTCAATGACGGTGCTGGCGGTCATTTTTGGACTCTACCCTCTGGCTGTAGTCCTGACGATGCTGCTGTCAGCCGGCCTGTCCGACAGACTGGGACGAAAGCGCGTCATGCTGGCCGGACTCATCAGTTCCGCCGCCGGCGTACTGATGTTCGCCGTAGCCGGAGACGTCTATTCGCTGATGGCGGGCAGGGTACTGATGGGAATAGGCGTCGGGTTGTCTGCCGGACCTTCTGCCGCAGCCCTGGTTGACTATGCCGGAAACGGAGGGGTCTCACGCTCTTCCGCAGTCACTCTGGGCGCTCAGTCGGTGGGCTTCGCGGGTGCGCTGCTGATGGGGGGAGCCCTGGTAACGTGGGCACCGGCGCCCACTCGCCTGAGCTTTTATGTGCTGTTCGCACTGCTGCTTATGCTTTCCCTGTTGTGTCTGTTTATCCCCGCTGACCGGCCTTCCGGGCAGGCCCGCCGACTGCTGGCGCGTCCTCACGTTCCCGCCTATCTGCGCCGGAGCTTTACTTATGCCGCACTGGCGGTGATGGGCGCCTATACGCATGGCGTGTTGATTTCCTCCCTTGGTGCTCAGGTCGCTCGTAGCCTGATTGGATCACCGAACGCGTGGATTAACAGCCTGGCACTGGCGCTGTTTCCGGTGGCGCTCGGAATTGCAGGCGGCCTCGCCAGAAAAACCGAAGCCAGGCGGGCGATCGTAACGGGTTCCGCGCTGTCTGTTGCAGGCATGGTAAGCCTGTGCGTTTCGGTCTCTGCTCACAGCCTGACGTATTTTGTGGGCGCCTCACTGGTATCGGGTGCCGGATACGCCTTCATGACGTTTGGCGGACTGGCGCTGATAGCGCGCGAGACCCGTCCCGAAGACAGGGGAAACGCCATGTCGATGGTGTTTGTCTTTGCCTATTTGTTTACCGGCGGACTGGCTATTGCGCTGGGTAAAACGGCCACAGCCCTGAACCTTTCAACTGCCGTTTATACCGGCGCTTTCATCCTCACCGCCGTTTGCCTGGTGCTGATTATTCAGGGCCTGTATCAGCGGCGTTTCCGGCATCCGTTTCCCGTAAAAGATGCCTGAAAACTGATTTTCCCCGGAGCGTGTGAGGGTGACCCGGCGCTGCGTAAGACATTTAACTGAAATCTGGAGAAGAAAATGGCCTTAAAAATTTATCCACTGAACCTTGGCAATATCACGCTGGACAAGTCAGGACTGGTGTTATTCCAGGACGCAGGGACCAAAACCACTATTCCGACGCTGTCCTTTTTAATCACCGGGGGAGAATACCCTGTACTGGTCGATTCCGGCTCAAGGTCCACAGAGTATTACAGCCAGTTTGGCTTTGAGGCAGAGCAGACGCGCGAAATGACGCTGGAATGGAACCTTGCACAGCATGGCCTGACGCCAGCGGATATCCGCTACGTCATTCACACCCATGCGCATGTTGACCATGCCGGCGGTGACTCTCTCTTCCCCATGACTACCACGGTCAGCCTTTCTCGCCGTGAGCTCTCTTTTGCCGCTTCCGGCATTATGGGACCGGCCATGTATGCCCTCGAGGACACGCGTCACCTGCTCGACAGGCTGTACACGCGGGGCGCGCTGCGACTGTTTGACGTTGACGGCAGCTTTGAAGAAGAGGTGATCCCGGGTGTAACCGTGCGCCTGAGCGGGGGGCACACCCCGGGCTCGATTTCCGTTCTGGTAGAGACTGATGAGGGGCTTGCAAATATCTGTGGTGACGTGGTGTATAACCTGGAGGGCAGCCTCATCGATCCTTTCCTCGACAGCCTGAACCCCGGCGAACCGACCATCACCGGTAACAGGGCAATGTCCACGCTGGAAGAAAAGACGGCCATCAAGAAAGCGCTGTCCGGCGTGCGGTTTATGCTGCCGAGTCATGATCTACCGGCGCTGGTTCAGGGAGGGCGGGTTGTGGGGCTCCTGCATAACGCCATCTCAAACCCTGAAGCGCGCGTCACCGATATATCAGCCTACAGCCTTCTGTAATCCATCCGGGCCTGCGGGCCCGTTTTTCTTATGTCCGTCCGCTGCGGCCATGATTTTCACTCTGCGAGTGAAAGTGCTGATGCCGGCACCCCGTTTTTCTGCGCCAGTACCTCCCGTACTCTTCCCATAACGCACCATTAATCCGGTGTCACATAACTTCTTAATGAAACGGGAACACACCATGAAAGCGATCGTTTATACCCAGCACGGGCTGCCCATTACGACCCGCGTTCTCTCTTTGAAACTGAACTGCCCAAACCTCAGCCGGCCGGTCACGATCTGCTGGTGAAAATCCGGGCCATTTCAGTCAACCCTGCAGACACAAAAGTGCGTGCCAGCTCGCCCGTTACGCAACCGCGCATTCTCGGATGGGATGCGGTAGGCGTCGTTGAAGCCATCGGTGAAGACGTTACGCTCTTCAGGCCCGGCGATGAGGTGTACTACGCCGGCTCCATTATTCGTCCGGGTTCTTATGCCGAATACGGACTGGTTGATGAACGCATCGCCGCTCATAAACCAGCTTCCCTGAGCGATGCCGATGCGGCTGCGCTGCCGCTCACGTCTCTGACCGCCTGGGAGCTGCTCTTCGACCGGCTGGAGATCACGGAAGGGCACGGTGATGCCATCCTCATTATTGGTGCCGGCGGGGGCGTGGGCTCGGTGCTCACTCAGCTGGCCAGCAAGCTGACCGGCCTTCGTGTGATTGGCACCGCCTCCCGGGCGGAGACGGCGGAGTGGGTGCGCGAGCTCGGCGCGCATGACGTCATCGACCATTCCCGACCGCTGCTGGAAGGCCTGCGTGAAATCGGCGTGTCTTCTGTACGTTACGTTGCGAGCCTGACGCATACCGATAAACACTATCAGCAGATTGTGGAAGTACTGGCGCCACAGGGCCGGCTGGCGGTGATTGACGATCCGGACTCGCTGGACGCGGTGCCGCTTAAACGTAAGGCCGTGTCGCTGCACTGGGAGCTCATGTTTACCCGCTCCCTTTTCCAGACCCCGGACATGATCCGTCAGAACGAGATCCTGGAAAACGTACGCCGTCTGATCGAGGACGGCACCCTGCGCACCACGAAAGGTGAGCACTATGGAAAAATCAGCGCAGAAAACCTCCGCCGGGCGCACGCTTTTATCGAAAGCGGCCGGGCGCGCGGAAAAATTGTACTGGAAGGCTTTTGATTTCTCTGCCGGTCGGCAACAGGCTGGCCGGCTCACTCAATATCTCAGGAAGATAGACTGATGAAAAAAACCATGATGAAAACAGCGTTAGCGCTGTCTGTGGCGCTGATTGCAGGCACCGCCTCCCTGAATGCTCTGGCTGCGGACGTCCATACGTTGCCTGCCCTCAGCAGACTGGCCCAGGATCGCGCAATTGGCAAGCCTGAGGTGGTCGCGACGTTCAGCGGCGCCATGCCGACCGGGGTCACCGTCACCGAAACGGGCCGTATTTTTGTGAACTTCCCGCGCTGGGGAGATGACGTTCCTTTTACCGTGGCAGAGGTAAAAGGAAACCAGCTGGTTCCTTACCCCAATGCCGCGATAAATACCGTTGATAATGCCGCTCCCCGTTCGCACCTGCTGAGCGTGCAGAGCGTAGTGGCCGACGGTCGGGGTCGTGTCTGGATACTCGATACTGCCGCGCCGGGCTTTTCAAAACCGGTTGCTGGCGGCGCTAAGCTGGTCGCGGTTAACCTGAAAACCAATCAGGTTGAGAAAACCGTGGTTTTTCCGGCTGACGTGATTAAACCTGCTACCTACGTCAACGATATGCGCTTCGACTTTCGCATCGGTAAAGCCGGCGTGGCGTACGTGACCGACTCTTCACTGTCCGGTACTGGCGCGATTATCGTCATTGACCTGGACACCGGCAAAGCGCTGCGCCGCCTGGAAGGCGACCGCACAACGTCGCCTGAGGCGGGTTTCTCCCCCGTCGTCGAGGGTGAAACGCTGCTTCAGCGTCACGCGGACGGAACCACTGCGCCGTTCAGCGTAGCCTCTGACGGCATAGCCCTCTCGCCGGACGGTAAAACGCTTTACTACAGCCCGCTTTCGGGTCGTCACCTGTATGCCGTTTCCACCGCACTGCTTCGCGATCCGGCCGTTACTGAGTCTCAGCTCTCGGCGTCAGTGAAAGACCTGGGTGAAAAAGGGGCGTCAGACGGGCTGGAAAGTGATGCAAAAGGGACCGTTTATGCCGGCGACTATGAGCGTAACGCTATCCGCATGCTGCCGGCAGGTGGGGAGTGGACAACCATCGCGCATGGCCCGGAAATCTTATGGCCGGATACGCTGTCGGTCGGGCCGGATGGCTATCTGTACTTCACTACCAATCAGCTGAACCGCCAGCCCGGTTTCCATGGCGGCAAAGATTTGCGCCAGAAACCTTATGCACTGTTACGTATCAAGATTAATGCAGCACCCGCACCAACGCACTGATTCACATCAAACCAGGGGGCCCATGGCCCCCATTATCAGGAGCAGGCATGTTCAGTAAAATGTATGACGTTGATGAAGCCCATATTGATTTTCAGGAGGTGGTTGATGGGCTGTACTACCCGTTTTATATGGAGTGGACCCGTCACGCCTTCATGAAAGAAGCACTGGGTATCGATATTGAAGAAGAGTTCAGGCAGGGACGCATGTATATGGTACTGGAGTATTCCCTGCGTTTCCGTCAGAGCCTGAAAAAGGGAGATAAAATAGAGGTTACCTGCCAGCTTGAAAAAAATGTGAAACGCAACCGCGTGAATTTTTACCAGCAAATCCGGGTTAATAGCGTGACCTGTGCTGAAGCAACTTTTACCGCCACTTGCCTGTTCAATGGCCGGCCGATAATGCCTGAGGCCGTGTCAAACGCTTTGGCTTACTGAGATCGTATTCAGGCCTGGCGTACCCGTGAAAAAACCTGAGTTCGCCGGGCTTTCTGCATCATTTCCCTGGTCATCCGGGCATACATTGCTCCCTGGATAGGCTTCACATCGTAATGCGGATCTCTGGCTGGGCTGAAAGGCCTGTCGTCCAGGCCACGATGATCGGCGCGTCATTACAATCAAGAGTATTCAGAGAACTGTATTCGATATACGGAGCGGCCAGCCTGGGGGAAAGTCGCGCAATATCTGCGCCGGCAAGGCTACAGGAAGCGGCGCTGCGTATCGCTGAATGCAGAATACGACAGGGTGTCAGTGTATTAATCAGTCAAAACCGACTGTTAAATTCCGGTGCCGCTGCCTGAAAAAATCACTCCTGATCACTGAGCTCAGGCCCCCGCCTGCTAACCGGACGTCATTCTTCCTGAGGTCTATGGAGCGAGAAATCGCGACATTCGGCAGCCATTCCATAAAGGCAGGTGATAATGCTCTCCTCAGGCTAACTGATACTGAGACATTGTGCCGGCGCAGCGCACTGAAACGGCCGCTCAGGTTCATTCTCAACAGGAAGAGCAATCCTGTTCCTGCATCACTCCAGGTAGCTTCTCATTACGGCGAAAGGAACCCATTAGTAGTACGCAGAACGCGCTTATTCGCGGCTATCAGTCTGCTCAGGGCCGGTTATACAGGACCGGTATCCGCGATAGCTGCAGAGAAAGTCAGATTAACAGGTTGAAGCAGTGGGGAAAAAGCTGGAGTAAAGGATTATTTTCACGTCATTGAGCGGATGGAACAGTCCTGCCTGATATGTAAAGACATCCGGATGTTTAAAGCCCCAACGTTTTACGTTCGGGGCCGCTGGCAGACAGTCTGTAAGGACAAATGAAGAGATTTAGCGGTTTCTGTCCATAAAGGTATCGGCACTGCCGTCTTGCGGATCGATGAACACGACGTCACCGGGCGAGCGGCGGGGCGTGTCCAGCGTCAGGAAAATGACGGGTTCTTCCAGCAGTACGGGAAGCGCATGCACGACGTTGCGCTCAAAAAAAAGCATGTCGCCGGGACCAAACTCGGCCTCGGTCGACGCATTCTCCATCCAGAAGGTGCCGCGGCCTGAAAGCACATACAGGTACTCATCGCATTCACGGTGAAAGTGAGGGGGGACGCCACGGTAAGCCCGGAACACGCGGCTGCTGGCATCCGGCCGATCGGTTAAGTAGATGTCTGCCAGCATCGTGGTGGCACTCTCCGGCAGATTTTTGGCGATTTCAGCCGGTCTGAAGCGTGCGGACTTCTGTGCAGAAATATTCGACATGTCTGTTTTTCCTTAACGGGTTCAGAGGGAAGGGCGGTGACCAGAAGCAGCGAGTAGTACCTCCGCCTCTGCGCCACCGGTTCCTGAAGCATCAGTTTACTTTCGGGAAATCAACGACGGTGTCGTTTACGCGGTTCACCATATTGGTAAACAGAATGGCGCTGACGGCACCCATGGTTTCCACAACCTGCTGGTCACTGAATCCGGCTTCACGGAAGGCCTGAACGCGCTCTGCTGCAACAGTGCCGCGGGATGAAACCAGGAACTGAACGAACTGCACCAGCGCATCGATACGCGCATCAGCGGTGAAGCGGGCTTCACGCAACTCACGCGTCTGCTCATCAGTGTACCCGGCTTTTTTTGCCATCAGCGTATGGGCGGCAAGGCAATAGTCACAGCCAGACTCTTCGCTTACCGCGAGATTAATGGCTTCAAGTTCGCGCGCGCTCAGGCTTCCTTTATGCAGCGCAGCGTTCAGCTGCAACATCTGGCCCAGTATCTCAGGTGACTGCGTGCCAATCGTCAGATAGGCGTTGGGCACTTTTCCCATGCTGCCTTTAATCGCGCTGAACAGCTGTGCGGTTTTACCGGTGGCCTCAACTTCAGTGATGGTATGTAAACGGCTCATTTGAAACTCCTGATTTAATGTACGGTTATGGGTACAGCTGCCAGAATCTGTTGGCTTAACAGGCTCTGACGCGCTGAATTCAGGAGTACAGTACTGCGGCTGTAAGAGATGAAAAACCTGCTGTCGGGGTCAGGACTTTATCTTGAAAAGTTAAAATAGAACTTACGGTATTGTTTCATTAAAACTCAGTATCAGCCTTTGACCATCAGAAGCTGGCTTAGGCCAAAGGAGTAAAAAGATAAACTGATTGGGAGGTAATACGCTGCGTTGAGGCCAAAAAAAACCGATGCATACGCACCGGTTAAAATCCTGTTCCTGACAAAAATATCTTTCACGCCTGTTTTACCAGCGCGAACAGGTCATTGAGCGATTCGCTCATGGTGGGATGTGTGAAAATTTGATCCCTGAGTACGGTATAGGGCAATCCTGCATCCATTACGGTTTTCACAATATTGATTACCTCATGAGAATCTGCGGCCAGCAGCGCCACGCCAAGAATTTTTTGACTGTCGTTGTCTACCAGCGCTTTAAGGACGCCTCGCGTATCATTGATAACGCGCGCGCGTGGGATAGCAGCCACCGGCAATGATACAACCTGAAAATTTCTGCCCTGTTCACGCGCCTGCGCTTCCGTGAGGCCGATGCGCGACAGCGTAGGCGTCATAAATACGGAATAGGGTATATTCACACGATCTTCTGTAGTTCGTGTGCCTTTGCCCAGTAGCTGATCGTGTACGATGCGAAAATCATCCAGCGAAATGTAGGTAAACTGCGGGCCGCCGGTGACATCACCCAGCGCCCATATGTGATCTACTGTCGTTTTCAGACGATTATCAACCAGGATAGCACCGCGCGCATTCGTTGCTACATCTGCATTTTCAAGCTTCAGCGAACGCGTAGCCGGTCGGCGTCCGGTTGCCACCAGTAATAAATCGGCCTGACGATCGCCATGGTTCGTGTGGAGCGTAACGCTGTCGTTACCACTGGAAACTGACTGCACTGCAGTGTTCAGCTCAATCTTCACGCCCTGTTCCTGCAGGACGACCCGGATTGCCGCACTGATATCAGCATCCTCACGCGCCAGAAATTGCGATGATGTTTCAAATAAGGTGACCTCGCTGCCAAAACTGGCGAACATGGAGGCAAATTCGACGCCAATATAGCCTCCTCCAAGAATGCTCAGCCGTTTTGGCAGACTGGATATATTCAGAATGCCGGTGCTGTCGACAACGCGTGGTCCGGGTATTAAGCCATCGATCTGCGGGAAAACAGCTTCGGCACCGGTGTTAATGAAAATGCGATCGGCACTGAGCTGACTGCTTCCCTGTTCCGTCGTGATTTTCAGCGTGTGAGGATCAATGAATTCCGCATGACCATCAATCACCTCCACCTGCTCGATATTGGCCAGATTCAGATAATTTTTCTCACGCAAAAGCTCTACTACAGATGCTTTACGCTGCATCGCGTCATTGAAGCCGGCAGCAGTTTGCGCATCGTGCACCAGCGCCTTGGTGGGAATGCAGCCAACGTTGATACAGGTGCCACCATACATCTCTTTTGATTTTTCAATAATCACCACGCGCCAGCCTGCGCGCCCCAGGGCGGCGGCCAGCGTTTTTCCCGCCTTACCAAATCCGATAATTGCTGCCTGATAATGGTTCATAATGCTCTCCGATTAATAAAGCTCAAAACTAGTCAATACCATCAGTTTACGATTGACGGCGACGCGCTTTTACGCCGTAACGCTGATTTTTTTGTTCTTACGTCTGAGTTACCGGATTATTAATCTTGTCATAATTTTTTTAGTACGGGTTACGTGAATGGCAAAGATGATTAATTCGGCACTATGGCGAGAAGTCTCGCCACATTGACGGGTCAGCTGATGAGCGCACCACCTTCAATATCAATAACCGTGCCAGTGACAAACGGATTATCCAGTAAAAACAGATAACCTTTAGCGATATCCTGCGCATGGCCATATACTTTGACTGGCAAATTTGCAGCAGCAGTCTGAAGCATTTTTTCACGAGCAACGGGGTCCATACTTGCGTACGCCTCGGTATCAGTCAGCCCCGGGCTCACTACGTTCACGCGTAACGGAGACAGCTCTTTTGCCAAAACCTTTGCGGCTGACTCAATGGCAGCGTTCATCGTTGATTTAACAATGGTTCCGCTCAGGGTTCGTCGTGCCACAAAGCCGCTTGTCAGCGTAAGGGTTCCGCGAGGCAGAATATTTCTACTGAGATGCCTGGCTGTGTAAATGCTGCCCCAGAACTTGGTATCAAAAGCAAGCCGCGCTGCGCTGAGTTCAATTTCTGAAAGAAACCCACCGGGCGCGTATGAGCCTGCCGTGAACACAATATTATCTACGTAACCCAGCGAGTTACTCAGTGCAATAACTTCTGATTCATTACTGACATCAAACTTTAATGTTTTAACTTCTGCTGACTTCAGATTAAGCAACTGACGTGCAGCTTCCAGTTTTTCAATATTTCGCCCTGCCAGAATGATCTCGTTTTCATGCTCCGCCAGTGCGCTGGCCACAGCAAAGCCAATGCCAGATGCGCCGCCAATAATTAACGTTCTACTCATCAGATTTATACCTCATATTTGAGAAAGTTTTGATATGTGTTTACAGGTCTGGAAAGTGATGCTGAAAGCACTTTACATATAAAGCCCTTTTTTGATAATGACAGTAAAAGTGCAATTACTTTTCGGAATAAATGAAATATGGGTAAGCTTGAGGATATGGCACTTATCGTAGAAGTGGCCGAGGCCGGTGGGCTGTCAGCTGCCGGGAGACGTCTTTCGCTCTCACCGGCATCAATGACGGCAAGACTGAAAGCAATTGAAGAGCACTACCAGACACGGCTCTTTCATCGTTCGACACGCGCCATAACGCTGACAAAAGCCGGAGAGAATTTTTACCATGCCGCTCTGCGTGTACTGAATGAGGCACGACATGCAGAATCGCTTCTGGTACAGAGAGAAGGAGTACTCTGCGGGGCCATCCGCATTTCTGCTCCGTCTGATTTCGGAAGGCAATATCTCAGTCCTGCGATACTGGATTTTTCCCGTCTTCATCCTGACGTAAATGCGTCTGTTTACCTGGGAGAGCGCGTAGAGGACCTGATTGCTAACCGGCTGGACATGAGCGTCCGTTTCGGTAATTTGCCGGACAGCAGCCTTATCGTCAGGAATATCGCACCTAATCACAGAGTCCTGGTCGCATCAGATACGTATCTTCAGGCCTCAGGAATGCCTTCTACACCCGAGAGTCTTCACGATCACAGGTGCCTTGCTCTGGAACTACACGGTGTTGTTAAAAATGAGTGGAGATTTGAGGAAAATGGGGGCAGCAAAAATATTCGCATAAATCCTGCCATGGTATGTGACGATGGTGCACTTCTCCGTGAGTGGGTTCTTAACGGAGCGGGTATTGCCTGCAAATCCTGGTGGGACGTAAAAAAAGATGTCGAACAGGGAAAGCTTTATGTTCTTTTTGCAGAGAGCTTTATAGGGTTCAGTCGCTACGACCGCAAAAATGTCGGGCTGCAGTTTGTATACCCTCAGCGCAAGCTTCAGCCTTTACAGGTAGCTGCATTCAGTGAGTTTTTAATTGACTGGCTGAAAAATGAATAAATTTTGGCATGCTCATGTTTAAGCTAAAAATCAAACAGATGCCTGGCACGTGATAGTTTTTTATTAACGCTGATTGCAGATAAATAACTTAGATAATTTCTGAGGAGTCATCACTTTCATATAAAAATGCCATACCTTTTTTCGTCATTTTTACGCTGTAGTATCGTTTTGGATTGACGGGTTCACGCTCAAACTCAATCAGGCCACCGCGCTCTAATGGGATCAGGCTCAGGGCTGTTCTGTCTTCTCTCAGTTTAGTATCAGGGTTATATCTGACCTGGCAACCATGACTTTTGTCACCTCTTAACAGAAATCTGGCTCCATCCCGCATAGAACGAAGAATTGCTAAAGATGTGGCTGAATAAGGCATAGCTAACCCGCGGAAGTTAAAGAGATGTGATTTTAGACTCAATTCAACATAGATGATTGAGCGGCACCACGTTAGTCAATGCACAGATGGATTCAGTATCATCCTTGGAAATGCCGCTTTCAGACCAAAAAACGGTCATGGGCGGTCAAAGTGCTTACATCAGATTAGAGCGCTGAGACAAAAGTGATTCAGACTCAGGGATTAAACATTATCTGTCTCGCTTAAAACGCAAGGATAGCTGATGCGTTCTTTACGCCGTAACCATAATCAGACAGTGAAAATCCTGAT
>NZ_MLFS01000075.1 GCF_002095485.1 Pantoea wallisii
CGCCAGCAGCGCGGCGCGTACCCGGTTTTGCACCTGCGAATTCTGCAGGACCTGCGGTGAGCCGGTAACCTGAATGCGCGGGCCCAGCGGGCTGATCACATCAACGTAAATGGCCGCCATGGCACTGGCGATGGTATCGGACTCCAGATCATAGTGCGCCAGCTGACGATCAAGCTGGCTGACACGCTGCGCCAGCGTATTCAGCGCGCTTTTGTTGCCGCTGAGTTTACGCTCCAGCACCATCAGGCTGAGGGTATAACGCGTCAGTTCTGCACCTGCGCCCTGGCGGCTGCCGCTGTTCAGCACCGCCATCAGCGTCTCCAGCCCCATGCGGAGGCCGGCTTCATCGCCACCGAATACCGCCAGCGTTGAGCCCGGGTTTAAATCCAGCACGCTGCGCAGTGATACCTGCAGCGCTGCATTGTCACACTGTCCCTGATGCGCCAGTTGCTGCACCAGATGAGCTGCCTGGCAAACGCCCGCCAGGGCCAGCGTTATCTCATAATAGTTTTTAGCCACGCTTACTCCTGTAGACGCGTCAGCAGTGCCCGATCAGGCATCTGCCAGCGGCAGGCGCTGTTCAATAATTCCGCCGCCAAGGCAAACCTCGCCGAGATAGAACACGGCGGACTGGCCTGGCGTCACGGCCGCAACCGGTTCGTCGAAACGCACTTCAATGCGATCGTCGCCAACCGGAACCATTTCGCAAGGGATGTCGGTTTGACGGTAGCGGGTTTTCACCGTGCAGCGCAGCGGCGCGGTAAGCCGCTGGCGATCGACCCAGTGCAGCTGTTGCGCGATAAGGCCAACCGACATCAGCCGCGGATGGTCGCCGCCCTGCGCCACAATCAGGCGATTGCGCGCCACGTCTTTATCCACCACATACCAGGGATCGTCATTGCTCTCTTTACGTCCACCGATGCCCAGCCCTTTACGCTGGCCGAGTGTGTGGTACATCAGGCCCTGATGTTCACCCACCACTTCACCGTCAACGGTCTCAATCTCGCCCGGCTGTGCCGGCAGGTAGCGGCCGAGGAAGTCACGGAACTTACGCTCACCAATAAAGCAGATACCGGTTGAGTCTTTTTTCTTTGCCGTGATCAGATCAAGCTGTTCGGCGATACGGCGCACTTCCGGTTTTTCCAGCTCGCCGACCGGGAACAGACTTTGCGCAATCTGCTGGTGGCTGAGGGTATACAGGAAGTAGCTCTGATCTTTGTTGCCATCCAGGCCGCGCAGCAGCTGGCTCTTGCCATCCACATCGGCGCGACGCACATAGTGGCCGGTGGCGATATAGTCTGCGCCGAGATCGTCAGCCGCGAACTCAAGGAACGCTTTGAACTTGATCTCTTTGTTACACAGAATATCCGGATTCGGGGTACGTCCCGCTTTGTACTCTTCGAGGAAATGTTCGAACACATTGTCCCAGTACTCGGCGGCGAAGTTGATTTTGTGCAGTTTGATGCCGAGTTTGTCACACACGGCTTGTGCGTCAGCCAGATCGTCAGCGGCGGTGCAATACTCCTCGCCGTCGTCCTCCTCCCAGTTCTTCATGAACAGGCCTTCAACCTGATAGCCCTGCTGCTGCAGTAACCAGGCGGATACGGAGGAATCGACGCCGCCGGACATTCCGACGATCACTTTTTTCTGGCTGTTGTCAGACATGACGCACTCTTAATTACGATAAAAACAGGCGGCGCATTCTATCATGGGGAAGCGCGCTGCGCACCCTCATGAAACGGCCACTGAAACGGCGCGACCAGCTGTAAGGGGTAACGCGCCCCCTGTTGCCACAGGCGCACGCTCTCCGCCACCAGCGGCGAACGGAGCCGGTCGGCCGTGAGAATCTGCTCTGGCAGCAGCCACCAGCAGCAATCGATGTCGCGATCGTGCGGCGTGGTGGCGACCGTTTCTGCCAGATCCAGGCCAAACAGAAACCGCACAAAAGGCGTACTATCCGGCGCAATCCACTGCTGCACGCCGAGAAAATACTGTGGGCTGGCCTCAATCCCGGTCTCTTCGTACAGTTCGCGCCGGGCCGCTTCCTGCAAAGTTTCATCCGCTTCGAGGTGCCCGGCAGGCTGATTCCAGGTGATGCGACCGCGCACGCGCTCCTCTACCACCAGCAGCTTGCCCTGCGCCTGGACGATACAGGCGACCGTAACATGAGGTTTAAACATCGTTTCGCCTAAATTGTTAACCTGAAGTTATTAAAAGCGGGTATCAGACCTGCTTTGTGATATCGCGCCACTCGCCGGGCGCTAAGCCGTCCAGCAGGTAATCGCCCATCGCCACGCGAATCAGGCGCAGCGTGGGGAAGCCGATATGGGCGGTCATGCGCCGCACCTGGCGATTACGCCCTTCGTACAGCGTAATTTTGAGCCAGCAGGTCGGGATCGCCTTGCGTTCGCGAATGGGCGGCGTGCGTTCCCACAGCCAGGCGGGCGCCGCAATCTGTTCAATCTCTGCCGGTAAGGTTGGGCCATCATTCAATATGACGCCAGTGCGCAGGCGGGATAAATCTGATTCCTGCGGTACGCCCTCCACCTGCACGACATAGATTTTTCCGGTGCGCTTGCCCGGCTGCGTCAGCTGCGCCTGCAGGGCACCATCGTTGGTGAGCACCATCAAACCTTCGCTATCGCGATCCAGACGACCCGCGGCGTAGACTTCGTTCACCGGCACGAAATCTTTCAGCGTGCGGCGCCCGGCCTCGTCGCTGAACTGCGGCAGCACATCGTAGGGTTTGTTAAAAAGTATGACGCGGCGCGGACCTTTCGGCCTTGGGGTGCGCTGCGCAGGGCGGCGCGCCGGGTTATTCGGGCGTTTATCCTGGTGAATTCGTTGAGATGTTTTTCGCATGGGCTTTGCACTGAGTAACAATCGGCGCATTATAGCGCGAAACTGCGGTGATTGGCGTAGCGGAAATATTCAAGTAGTATTGACCCGCATCTTACAAATCATTAACAAAAAATCGCTCGAAGGAGAGGTTGATGGAAAGCAAAGTAGTTGTTCCGGCGGAAGGTCAAAAAATCACCCTGGATCAGGGCAAACTAAACGTTCCTGTTAACCCGATCATTCCTTACATCGAGGGTGACGGTATTGGCGTTGACGTTTCCCCGGTTATGCTGAAAGTGGTTGATGCCGCTGTGAAGAAAGCCTACAACGGTGAGCGTAAAATTTCCTGGATGGAAATTTATACTGGTGAGAAATCAGTAGAACTCTACGGCCAGGATGTCTGGCTGCCGCAGGAAACCCTCGATTTAATCAAAGAGTACCGCGTTGCAATCAAAGGCCCACTGACGACGCCGGTTGGCGGCGGTATTCGTTCTCTGAACGTTGCGCTGCGTCAGGAGCTGGATCTGTACGTGTGCCTGCGTCCGGTCCGCTACTACACCGGCACGCCAAGCCCGGTTAAACGTCCTGAAGACACCGATATGGTGATTTTCCGTGAGAACTCCGAAGATATCTATGCCGGTATCGAGTGGAAAGCGGGCACGCCAGAAGCGGATAAAGTGATCAAGTTCCTGCGCGAAGAGATGGGCGTGAAGAAAATTCGCTTCCCAGAGCAGTGCGGTATCGGCGTGAAGCCGTGCTCAGAAGAGGGCACAAAACGTCTGGTGCGTGCAGCGGTTGAATACACCATCACTAACGATCGTGACTCTCTGACCCTGGTACACAAAGGCAACATCATGAAGTTCACCGAAGGCTCTTTCAAAGACTGGGGCTACCAGCTGGTGAAAGAGGAGTTCGGCGGTGAGCTGATCGACGGTGGTCCGTGGATGAAGTTCAAAAACCCGAACACCGGTAAAGAGATCATTGTTAAAGATGTGATCGCCGATGCCTTCCTGCAGCAGATCCTGCTGCGTCCGGCCGAGTATGACGTTATTGCCTGTATGAACCTGAACGGTGACTACATCTCTGATGCCCTGGCGGCGCAGGTTGGCGGTATCGGTATTGCACCAGGCGCGAACATCGGTGACGAGTGTGCACTGTTCGAAGCGACGCACGGCACGGCACCGAAGTATGCTGGTCAGGATAAAGTGAACCCGGGTTCAGTCATCCTGTCTGCTGAAATGATGCTGCGCCACATGGAGTGGTTCGAAGCCGCAGACCTGATTGTTAAAGGCATGGAAGGCGCGATTGCCGCGAAGACCGTGACCTATGACTTCGAGCGTCTGATGGATGGCGCGAAACTGCTGAAATGCTCAGAGTTTGGCGACGCAATCATCGCGAACATGTAATGTGCTGAAAAGCCGTTACAGTATGAAACGGGCGCCAGCGGCGCCCGTTTTTTTATGCGTTTATTCAATACGGCTCTCGCTGTTTTGCAGCGCCTGGCTGCGCGTCTGTGAGAGTCGCCAGAGATCGTTACCGACCGGATGCTGGTAAATGCGCAGTGAGAATTGCCCCAGCACGGCGTAGATGTACTCAAATATCGCCGACTGCGAGTTCTCATACTCTGCCCAGATAACCGATGACGTGAAGCAGTAGATCTCCACCGGCAACCCTTCGGGCGACGGCTTCATCGCGCGCACCACGATATACATATCTTTGCGGATATCGTCACGCTGCGCCAGCCAGGCGGTCAGGTAGTGACGAAACACTGTCAGGTTGGTGATGCCATTCTCGGCGAACCAGCGATCGCCCACGGCGCTGGTATCGCGCCCATCCATCAGAACGGAAAGCTGCTCATTCACGCCGCGTACCTGGCTCATCTGCTGCACCATCTGCTGATCGACAAAGCGAATCGACGTCTGGTCGAGGTGGAAGCTACGCATAATGCGCCGGGCGCCGGATGAGAACATCGCCTGCCAGTTGGTGTAGGTCTCGGTCAGGAAATTTTTAGTGGGAATGCGCGACAGCGTGTTATCCCAGTTGCGTATGGTGATGGTATGCAGGGCAATATCAATAACTTCACCGCTGATGCCGTTATCCGGCATCTCAATCCAGTCGCCAAGCTGCAGCACATCGTTAGAGGAGACCTGAATATTCGCCACCAGCGACAGCAGGGTATGCTGAAACACCAGCATCAGCACCGCAGCCACGGCACCCAGACTGGAGATAATGATCACTGGCGATTTGTTCGACATAATCGCCAGAATCATGATGGCGGAGAGGATATGGACCAGAATCTTCCCAACCTGAATGTAGCCTTTAATCGAGTGATTTTTGCGTTTTGATTTACGCGAGTAGGAGTTGTTGACGATCTCCAGCACTTCGGTAAAAAACAGCGACAGATAGACGAAAAACAGAATGCCGCAGATGGTTTTTATCGCAATCAGCAAATGTTCCGGCAGATCCGGCATAAATTGCAGCAGGTAATAGACGGTGATAACCGGAATAAAGTTGGAGAGCTTCTCCGAAATCCTGACGTCTTTATCCAGCGGCACCTGACTCTTATGGGCGCTGAAGAACACGCGGCGCACCACTTTCACCACAAAAAACTTACAGATAAGGTGGGCGACCATGCCGGCAACAATAAGTAAAAACAGGCTGAAGGTCGCGGAGAGTACCGTATTGCCTTCAATAAAAGTCTGTATCGTATTCAGGTAATTCATTTCATTCACATGCCAGCCGGGGTTGCCGGAAATTCAAACATAAAGCCGCCTGTGGTGATAAGCGACGCGTGCGTAACAGGAGACCAGATAGCGTGCTAAACCTGTCACGCCTTGGTCAGAATGAAACTTACTGCAACCTGGCAGGAAATGCCATGCTGCGTCGCCTGCACGCCGTTTCGCAAAACTTTGAAACAGTTAACATCCTGCTGGTATGCAGCGTGCCTTTGCGCGCGGAACCGGCTATCTTCAGCGCTGACGATTTTGGAGGTGCTATGCAGGGTGTGATTAAATTTGTAAAAGGCTGGCTGATTTTCTCACTGATGTGGGGCATTTTTATGTGGTTTGTCACCTGGCAGGCGCAGGGCAAAGAGCCTGGACTGGCAATCGTGATGAGTCTGTATGCGGGATTGATCTATCAGGCGCTGATGACCATGGTCGGACGCTTTAAAGCGCGGCGCTCGCAGGCATAGCGCAGGCCGGAAATCGGGGGCGCAACGGCCCCCGTCGATGTTTATTTGCGGCCGAGTAAGAAGCCGACAATAACACCAATACTGGCCGCTACGGCCAGGCCGGTGGCAGGATTATCGCGCACCGATTTCACCACGCAGTCTGCAGCATCCTGCACAGCATAGCTGGCTTGCGCCGGATAACGGCGTGCGGCCCCTTTCGCCTGATGGCGCTGTGAACCGGTAAACTCGCCAAATTTTTCCTGTACTGCGCCCGCCGCTTCATTCAGTTTTGCTTCCGCTTTGTCAGTCATGTTGACTCCCTGATAGTGGTGAATGTCTCTTTCAGCGTAGTCACAGAATGGCGGACCGGCAACCTGAGCGCCATTCAGGTTGTAACAACGGTTTGCAGAATTCATAAAAGTATCCGGGCATTCGAAGGCCCTGCCTGGTCAGCCTGTCGCGACAGTACAACGCCTTTACGGCTGGTTGCGATAAGCGGGATACCAGGTCACAAAGAAGTGGCGCAGATGATCGAAACACCACTCGGCATCTTCAGCCTGCTGGCAGTAGTAGCGAATAGTCACTTTTTCATAGCGCCGCTGTCGAAGCTGTAACGGCGACCAGCTCCAGTCCAGCACCGCTCGCGCATAGTTGACCAGCGTGCCTGCCGCCATCGCGTGCTGTTTCTCCTGAAGGCCAAGATAGCAGGCAAACCGCTGATCCAGGCTCAGCGCCTCTTCGTGTTGATACGCCGGTTGAGCAGGGCGGAACGCCACATCGAGAAAACCGCACACGCCGTCCGGGCGCTGTTGCCAGTCGCAGGCCAGGGTCATAAACAGCCCCTCCTGTAAATTCACCTCCTCCAGTAACCGACGTAAATTTTCGGAATGTTTACCGGCGGCGATCTCATCAATGCGATCGGTCTCCAGCGTCAGGTCAAACCCGCACGGATTAACGGAGCCATCCGCGTTACGCGTGGCCGGGAAGGGGAAATCGATATAGCCGTTATTGTCGAGACTCTTTTCCATGATACAAGCCCACTGCATGAGGAAGCCTGACAATAAACCATCCCGCGGCATGGCGCACGGCTTATGGGCACGTCCAGGTTATCATCGTGTTCTGATAAGGGTTGATCAGGCGGAACTGATTGTTGGTCAGCCGCTGCGCATAGAATCCCTCAGCGGTAACGGCGGAAGGAATATAGCGGAAGCGATCGCTGGAGTGCAGCGCGCCACTCTGCACCGTTATGCCGTCGCGCGTCACAGAGAAGGCGTTCACCAGGTCGAAAATGCGCGCCTGGGTGGTGCCCATCGACTGGCCATAAATCGTCGCGACTTCGCCCGGGCAGTCAACGCCTTTTGGCGTCGAGCTGCAGCCCGCCAGTAACATAAGAGTGAGTACAATACTGAATCGCCACATGGTCCTGATCCTGGTTCGTTCCCTGGTTTGCAGTGGCTCAACGTCGCGCACTGATAGTTGGATCATAGCATGTCTGGCGCCGCTTCCCATTTGCCATTTGTTTAATCGTTAAGCGGTAAGAATGTTAAGGGGGTGACTTTGGTAGCAGATAAACGTTATTCTTGCCAGCGTTGCGCACCAGGCAAGCAAAACAAGGGTAAATTCATGAGAGAAGAAGAAGCCAGTTTAATGATTCTTCAGCACGCGATTGATCAATTAGACGCCGACAAAAAAAAGCAGGTGATGAACTGCGTCGCGGCGATCCACGAAGTTATGCAGCAATTCGATCCAGACGATGCCGGACTGGCACTGATGCTGGTGGCCGCACAGGTTGCGGCAGAGTAGACGTCCCACCGCCTTTTCATTCCCCCTCTTTCACCGGCCCGACCGCGGTGAATCATCTGCATCATCGTGCGCTGCTGCTCAGCTGAAACCGGCTGAGCAGCAGTGATGCGGCCCGTCGCGATGGGTTATCTTTGTCGGTAGCTATGTTACCCTTGCAAAATCTCAGCAAAATCATCATGTAATCCAGGCGGAGAGTGCAATGAAGGCGATAACGATTACCCTGGCGCTGATGGTGTGTTACATCACGCCAGCGTGGAGTGAGAGCGAATTTCAGATCAACTGCCCCGGTCGTCCGGTCATGACGGTCTCCCGTGCCGACTACGGTCTGAGCACCCTGATGTGGCCCTCGCGCCACTTCCAGGTGGCCGCCGGGCAGCAGCGTACTCGCCTGAAAGAGGGCGACAAAGTGTCCATCACCCGCTTTCGCAATGGCGATCAGCTGATTGTGAACAAAAACAGCGGCGAAACCTTTTTCGTCTATGCCGGGAGCGATAAGCTGATGCCCTGCAGCCGCACGGAAAAACGCGATGCAGAGATCATTTCGCTGGAGCGTTACGACGACAGACAGCACCCCTCTTCATAATGCCGTTCTCAGGAGCCGACCATGCAACTAAGCGTCACGGAAAGCGTTACCCAGCAGGACCTGGATGAGATCCGTCTCGGGCTGAACGCCTTTAACAGTCGTTTTATTGATATCAATGAGATGAAAGCGATTGGCGTCTTTATGCGCGATGAGGCAGGGAGAAAGTGCGCCGGGCTGACCGGTTCCACCTACGGTAACTGGCTGCGCATTGATATGTTGTGGGTCAGCGATGAACTGCGCGGACAGGGCGCGGGCAGCCAGTTAATCGAAGCCGCCGAGGCAGAAGCGCGGGCGCGCGGCTGCCGCTATGCGCAGGTCGATACCGCCAGTTTCCAGGCGCGGCCTTTCTATGAAAAGTTGGGTTATACGCTGCGTTTCAGCCTCGATAACTATCCGCGCCACCATCAGCGCCACTATCTGAGCAAAGCGCTGTAATTACACCAGTGGCTGCTGGCGCAAATCCAGCGGCGACTGTTCAGCTTCATCAATCGCGGCCAGCCAGCTCTGTAAATCCACCTTTGCCCAGGAGAGGTGGCCGCGCGTGGTACTCATCAGTACCACATCCGGACGCAGTGAGCGGTACAGCTCCAGCGACTGCTGTAACTCCGCCGGGTTGCTCTCCGGCCCCAGCACGCTGACCCAGCGATTGTAGTGACAGGTCAGCGTATCGCCCACAAACAGATAGGTCTGGCCGAGCGGTGAGCGGTAGAGATAGCTGCTGCTGCCGGGCGTATGTCCCGGCGTTGGCAGCAGATGGAAATCACCGAAGTGCACATCCTGCTGCGTAAAAGTTTCATCCGGTTCAGCTACCCGACTCACCGGCCCAAGCGAGCGGCTATGGCAATAGAGCGCGCTGCTAAAGCGCTGCTGTATTGCCAGCGTGCCCGGCGCGGCTTCGTGCCAGTGCGTAAGGTAGTGACGGATAACGCCGCCAGCGTCGGCGAGGAATTCGTGGTCAAGCGGATGTTCCACCCGACCAATCAGCAAGTTACCGCGCGGATGACGCAGCATAAACCCGTGCATCATCAAATCATTTGCCGTCTCTTCGGCGGGAAATTCTGGCGTGGAGATCCACAAGTCTTCGTACAGCGGCTTCAATGTCGGTCTCCTGCGGCACAACGTTAGCGCAATGTCGGGTGGCCGGTATAAGCCAGCTGGGCTTCTCCGTCTTCAATCTGTAGCGTAGCACTGGTCCCCAATCCAAGCGTAACGGTATCGGCATCGTGACCAAAGGCCAGGTCGCTGATGACCGGCAGCTGATAAGTGTCGCGCAGCCGTTGCCAGACGGTGGCAAAATCGAAACCGTTGTCATAATCCGAAAGCGCGGTACTGGTGAAGCTGCCGGTGATAATCGCCTGCTGCCGCGCCAGAATGCCGCTCTGCTGCAGCTGAATCAGCATACGTTCGATGCGAAACGGATGCTCATTCACATCCTCGATCACCAGAATACCGTTCTCAATCTGCGGCAGCCACGGCGTGCCAATCAGCGAACAGATCATCGCCAGATTGCCGCCCCACAGCGTGCCATGCCAGCGCCCGCGATCGGGACTGTTACTACGCCAGCCTACACTGACTGTAGGTGAAGAGAGCGCCTGCCAAAAGTGAGTAAGGGTAAATTCAGATAAAGCCTCTGCGCCAAAGTTACCTGCCAGCATCGGCGCGCTAAAGGTGATGAGCCCGGTTTGTGCCAGCAGGGCCAGCTGTAGCGCAGTAAAATCACTGTGCCCGCACAGGGCAACCGGCTGATTTTGCAGGCGGGATTGCAGGCCCGCATAATCGACCTGGCCGAGTAAACGCGTGACGCCGTACCCGCCGCGCACCGCCAGCACGATATCGGGCAGGTCAGGGAGCGTTGCCAGCGCATTAATATCCTGCAGGCGCTGTGCGTCATCGCCGGCAAAGCGCTGAAAGCGACGCCCGATGGCCGAAAGGTTCTCAATCCGGTGGCCGTCAGCCTGTAAGCGCTGCACGGCACACTGCGCAGCGGCTTGATTGTGGCAGTAGCCAGAGGGGGCGATCAGACGTATAGAGCGTGGAGCTGGCATAGTACTCTCTGCTTGCTAAAGGGGGCCGGTGATGACGAAAAGCGTGTATGACGTCACGGCGCTACCCGGTAGTGGACATATTTAGGATAAACGGTAATTTCACCTTTACCCGCTCTGGTTATGATAGCTTGCGCCAATCCTATAGCGGAACCCAAAAACAGTGAAAATTCGATTACTTATGCTTTCTGCTCTGCTGCTGGCTGGCTGTGCCAGCGAACCGGAAAAATCGATTACGCCTGAGAGAAATACGCCGTTAACCCAGGCGCCGCCGTCAAAAGTGAGCGATGCCTGGTCACTGTTTACCGAAGATGCCGCCAGTCATTATGGCGTTGATGAGAGGTTAATCAGCGCCATTATTAGTGTCGAATCCGGGGGCAACCCAACCGTGATCAGCCGTTCGAACGCGGTAGGGCTGATGCAGATCAAGGCGTCAACGGCGGGGCGCGAGGTGTACCGTGTGCAGGGTCGCCACGGACAGCCAAGCAATTCAGAGCTGCGCGATCCGGCAAAAAATATCGATATCGGCGCGGCCTATATCAAGATTCTGCAAGACTCGGCGCTGGCCGGTATCCGCGATCCCCTGACGCTGCGCTACGCCACCATCGTCTCTTATGCCAACGGCGCGGGTGCGCTGCTGCGAACATTCTCACGTGACCGCGATCGTGCCATTGCAATGATCAACGCCATGACCCCGAATGAGTTCTATCAGCACGTGCAGAACAAGCATCCGGCTGCCCAGGCACCGCGCTATCTGTGGAAAGTCACCACGGCTTACCGGACGATCGGTTAAGGGTTCACCGCAGCGGCGTCACAGGCGTTCGCCACAAAACGTGCCACTTACTCCCGGTCACGCCCCGTAGTGGCGACCCGGCAGGGCCGCCATGCCTCATGCCACCAGCAGTCGTGCAGTCGGGTAATCGACAATCAGCACCTTAACGTATCCGCCGCGCAGCGCGCCGCGAATCGCCTGCGCTTTCTCTTTACCGCCCGCCAGCGCCACTACCTGCGCACATGTCTGCACCTGCGCCAGCTCCATGCCGATCACCGGATCTTCAGCCGCGCTCAGCACCGGCTGGCCTTCGGCGTCAAAGTAGTGCAGACAGATATCGCCCACCGCGCCGCGCTGCGCCAGCGTACGCAGCATCTCCTCATCATAATAGTTACCGGAGTTACGCAGCAGGGCAGACGGTTCCAGATCGCCAATGCCGACAATCGCCAGATCCACCTCATCAAACTTCTCCAGCACCCTTGCCACCTCCGGATTCACCGACAAACGCTGGCGATCCTGCACCGAGTGCTCAATCGACTGCGACGGCAACAACCACGCCGGGCAGCCCAGTAGCGCCGCCAGATTCTGCGTAAGAATGGTGGCCTGCACGTTACCGTTGGCGCCCACGCCGCCCAGCAGCTGAATTACGCCCTTACACGGTGCGCTCAGCGGATGCAGCGCATCCACCATGGCGCGAATCGTACTGCTCCAGGATGAGATGCCGATCAGCTCATCGGCGCGCAGGCGCGTCTCCAGATAGTGCGCGGCAGCAGAACCAATCGCCTGTTTGATCTGCAGCGGCGAGGCCTGATCGGGCACATCCACCACGATCGCCTGCGGCAGCTGATACTGCTGCTCGATCGCTTTCTCCAGCTCAGGGAACACATTGGCCGGCGGTACCACGCTGATCTTGACCACACCCTCTTTCACGCTGCGGTTGAGAATGCGCGAAACAAAAGATTGTGACAGTTTCAGCAGCTGCGCGATATCAGACTGCTTCATCCCTTCCACGTAATAGAGCGTGGCGATCTTCACCATTAGTCGCTGTTCGTCCTGTTTTGCCATGGTTTTTCTCTCTCTGAAACTGCCTGGTATTGTTAATCAGCCACGCATAAATAACAACGCAGAACATTTTGTGATCGTTTTCGCTTTTTCAGGATCGGGCGATGGACGCCCCGGTAAAGCCAGTGCATAGTCACTTTGCATATAAAATCGCAATTGAATATATATTCAAGCGGAGAACATCAATGAAAGCATCTGTCCTCAAAGTTACCCTGTTAGCCTCAATAATGATGGCCTCTGCCAGCGCGCTGGCGGCGGATAAAGGCTTGCTCGCTATCATTACCCCCTCGCATGACAACCCGTTTTTTAAAGCCGAAGCGGATGGGGCACGGGAAAAAGCCAAAGCCCTGGGTTACACCACGCTGGTGGCGTCGCATGACGATGATGTCAGCAAGCAGAACCAGCTGATCGAAACCGCCATTGCGCGCAAAGCCAAAGCGATCATCCTGGATAACGCCGGCGCCGATGCCACCGTAGGGCCGGTGCAGAAAGCCAAAGACGCAGGCATTCCTACCTTCCTGATTGACCGTGAAATCAATAAAACCGGCGTGGCCGTTGCGCAGATTGTCTCCAACAACTATCAGGGCGCGCAGCTCGGCGCAGAGAAGTTCGCCAAACTGCTTAACGGCAAAGGCGACTACGTTGAACTGCTCGGTAAAGAGTCCGATACCAATGCCGGCGTGCGCTCGCAGGGCTATCACGATGTGCTGGATGACTACCCGGACCTGAAAATGGTGGCGCAGCAGAGCGCTAACTGGAGCCAGACCGAAGCCTTCAGCCGCATGGAGACCATCCTGCAGAAGAACCCGAACATCGTCGGCGTAATCTCCGGTAATGACACCATGGCGCTCGGTGCGGAAGCAGCGCTTAAAGCCGCCGGCAAAACCCATGTCATCGTGGTGGGTTTTGACGGCAGCGACTACACCCGTGACTCCATCATTAATAAAGGCAACATCAAAGCCACGGTGCTGCAGCCAGGCTGGGATCAGGCGCAGATGGCGGTTGAGCAGGTGGATTACTACCTGAAAAACGGCAAAGCGCAGAAGGAGGAGAAGCAGCTGATGGATTGCGTGCTGATTGACGAAAGCAACGCGTCGAAGCTGAAAACCTTCAAACTGGCGAACTAAGCGGAGGCCGGCATGAAGGGAAGAGCAACAGGTGGGCTGATTGTCGCACTACTCACGCTGATGTTAGCCGCCTGCACCGTGGTGGATCTCGACGCAGACGGCAAGCCCATCATGCCGAAAGATCCCAACGCGAAGCCGGGCTATAGCAACCAGACGCCTCAGCAGATTGCCGAATCGGGCTGGGCCAGTCGGGTGCAGCAACCGGCGGAGCAGCAGGCGCTGAGCTGGGCAGACATGGAGACCAAAAGCCACACCGTTAAAGCGGGCGCCAGTGAAAGCGTATTTGTCCGCGCGGGCGGCGTCGTCACAGCTTTCGATAACAGTAACGCGCGGGAGCGCCACCTGACGATGACCATCAACGGCAAGCCGGTGCAGGTGCAGATTGGTCCGGTACTGCGCAGCAATGCCATTCGCGATGCTGCCGGCTTCCGGTTCGATGAGTTCACCAACCAGGTGCAGTATGCGCAGCTCACGAAAGCGCTCAATCGCCATGCCGTAAAACAGCTGCCCGCGGTGGATGCCAGCTGGGTGGGCAAACCGGTGCAGGCGCTGCTGGCGGTCACGATGGCGCCGGGCAAGGTCGATGATGTGGTGGCAATTCAGCTGCAGCAGGGGAGTCCGTAATGAACGATGAGATCATTCTGCAGGCAAAGCAGATGTCGATGCTGTTTCCCGGCACGCTGGCGCTCGATCGCGTCGATTATCGCGTCTGGCGCGGCAAGGTGAACGTCATCATCGGTGAAAACGGCGCCGGTAAATCGACGCTGATGAAAATTCTCGCGGGGGTGCAGCAGCCCACCAGCGGCGAGATGTGGCTGAACGGGCAGAGAGTGGCCTTCAGCAGCACGCGTGATGCCGCGCGCCACGGCATCGGCATGGTGCATCAGGAGCTCAACCTGTTTGAGAACCTCAGCGTGGCGGAGAATATCTTCCTCGGCCGCGAAATCCAGCGAGGGCTGCGCCCCATCAACGAAGCCGAACAGAGACGGCGCACGGCGGCGCTGATGCAGCGCCTCGACCAGCCGATTGCGCCGGATGAGAAGGTCGGCAATTTGAAGGTGGGCCAGCAGCAGCTGGTGGAGATCGCCAAAGCGCTGGCGGAGGACGCCGATATTTTGATTCTCGACGAACCCACCTCGCGCTCAGTAAAACCGAAGTCGGCATTCTGTTCCGGGTGATCCGTGAGCTGACGCGTCAGGGCGTCTCGATCATCTATATCTCGCACCGGCTGGAGGAGCTGATGGCGATAGGTGATGTCATCACTATCCTGCGCGACGGCTGTTTCCAGGCGGAGGCGAAAGTCAGCGATATCGACGTGCCGTGGATCGTGCGCGAAATGCTCGGCAGCGAGCCGATGAGCAACTTTCTGCCGCCGGATCGCCAGTTTGGCGCGCCCGTGCTGGAAGCGGAGCACATCACCTGCGTGAGCCCGAATGGCAACACGCTGGTGAATGACGTGAGTTTTAACGTACGTGCCGGCGAGATCGTTGGCATTTATGGCCTGATGGGGGCAGGGCGCACCGAGCTGTTTGAGTGCCTGCTCGGTAGCCAGCGCAACTATCTGGGCAAACTGTGGCTCGACAGCAAACCGTTACCGACCCGGCTGCCCACGGCCGAACGGATCCGCATGGGCATGAGCCTGGTGCCGGAAGATCGCAAACGCGCCGGTATTTTTCCCATCTCCTCGGTTGCCAGCAATCTGACCATCGCCAGCCTGTGGCGGCGCCTGGCGGGCGGGATAGCGATCGCGGAACAGGCGGAGCGGGAGGCCGTTACCCAAACGGTGGGCAATCTGGCTATCAAGATCTCCTCGCCCGAAGTAGCCATCAGCGCACTGAGCGGCGGCAATCAGCAGAAAGTGGTAATTGGCCGCTCGTTGCTGACCAATCCGCGCCTGCTGCTGCTGGATGAACCCAGCCGCGGCATCGATGTCGGGGCAAAAGCGGAAGTGTTCCGCATGATGGTGCAGCTGTCGCAACAGGGCATTGCCATTGTCTTCTCCACCTCCGATCTGAAAGAGATCATGGCCGTCGCCGATCGCATCCTGGTGATGTCCGGCGGCAAACTGACTGCTGACCTGCCGCGCGCGGACGCGGAAGAGGCGGCACTGGTTAAAGCAAGCGCACAGGGGTTTTAAGTATGAAAAATAGTGGCGCCATGGCGCTCGCCTCCCGGCCGGGCAAAGCGTTTAACTCGCGCGAAGGGCTGATACTGCTGCTGTTAAAACTGCGTACCTTCATCGCGCTGTTTCTGATTGTGGGATTCTTCGCCCTGACCGTGCCGGATTTCCTCGCGGTGGGCAGCATGGTGATCATGATTAAACACATCGCCATCAACGCTTTCCTCGCGCTGGGCATCACGTTTGTCATCATCACCGCCGGTATCGATCTCTCCATTGGCGCCACGCTGGGCCTGTGCGGCATGATCGCCGGCTGGCTGATCACCAAAGGCATTGTGCTGCCCATGTTTGGCATCGCCATCTTCCCCAGCGTATGGGTGATTGTACCGCTGGTGCTGCTGATTGGCGGGCTGATCGGGGCGGTCAATGGCTGGATCATCACCCGCTATAACGTTGCGCCGTTTATCTGCACGCTTGGCACCATGTACATCCTGCGTGGGGCGGCGATGCTCACCTCGGGCGGTGAAACTTTCCCTGGCCTGCAGGGCAACGAACTGCTCGGCAATACCGGCTTCGATAAAATAGGTGCCGGCTATTTCCTGGGCCTGCCGTGGGCCATCTGGATGATGGTGCTGCTGGCGCTGGTGATTGCTTATGTAGCGCGCCGTCTGCCGTTTGGTCGTCAGGTCTATGCCATTGGCGATAACGAACGGGCGGCCGAACTCTCCGGCGTCAAAGTGAAGTCGGTGAAAATCTGGGTCTATACCCTTTCCGGTTTCTGCGCGGCGATTGCCGGCATTGTGGTCTCATCACAGCTGGTGGCCAGCCATCCCGCCAACGGTACCTCGTTTGAGATGAACGCCATCGCTGCGGTGGTGCTGGGTGGCACCTCGCTGGCGGGCGGACGCGGCACCATTTTGGGCACGCTGGTCGGGGCATTTGTCATCGGTTTTCTGGCCGACGGGCTGATTATGATGGGCGTCAGCGAATTTTGGCAGATGGTGATTAAAGGCATCGTGATTATTGTGGCGGTGATCATCGATCAGATGCAGAGCCGGATGCAGCAGAAGGCGGCGGTGGTCGCGCAAAAAGCCATTATCGAGGAGAGCAAAAGTTAGTTCCCCGAGGGAGACGTTGCCGGCGCGTTAGCCAGACGTGCCAGCTACACAGCGTATAGAGCGTCACGCTTTTTTTTGGCGTAAATGAATAAATATTCGTAATCGATTTAAAATTCAGAGGTATCTATGAATCCTTTCAACTATCCGGTGGAGCAGTTAACCGCCAAAGCGCGCGCCGTGCGCCGCCGCATCATTCAGCTAAACGCCGGCAGTCCGGCGGGCGGGCACACCGGGGCCGATCTGTCGCAGGTGGAAATTCTCACAGCGCTCTATTTCCGCCTGCTTAACTGTGCACCGGACCGCACCAGCGATCCGCAGCGCGACATCTATATCCAGTCAAAGGGCCATGCGGTGGGCGGCTATTACTGCGTCCTGGCGGAGGCCGGTTATTTCCCGACCGACTGGCTGCCAACCTATCAGCATGCGGACTCACACCTGCCGGGCCATCCGGTGCGCCAGAAAACCCCGGGCGTCGAGCTGAACACCGGCGCATTAGGCCACGGCCTGCCGGTGGCGGTCGGTATTGCGCTGGCGGCGAAGCGAGACAACAGCCGCCGACGGATCTTTGTTGTTACCGGTGATGGCGAACTGGCGGAGGGTAGCAACTGGGAAGCCGCGCTGGTGGCGGCGCACTATGGTCTCGATAACCTGGTGATCATCAACGATAAAAACAAACTGCAGCTGGCGGGCAGCACGCGCGACATCATGAATACCGATCCGCTGCCGGAGAAGTGGCGTGCCTTTGGCCTGGAGGTGAGTGAGTGCAACGGCAACGACATGGCCGCGGTGGTTGAGACGCTGGAAAACCTGCCGCGCAACGGCAAACCGCAGGTGGTGGTGGCCCACACCGAGAAAGGGTTTGGCATCTCCTTTATTCAGAGCAGAGCGGAGTGGCACCACCGGGTCCCCAAAGGGGATGAGATCGAACAGGCGCTGGAGGAGTTAAAAGATGAGTAATGCAAAACATCTCGCCACGGTGATGGTGGAAGCCTTTATTGATGCGGTCAATCGCGGGGTGGATCTGGTGCCGGTGGTGGCGGACTCAACCTCTACGGCGAAAATCGCCCCCTTTATTAAAGCCTTTCCCGATCGCCTGATTAATGTCGGTATCGCCGAGCAGACGCTGGTCGGCACGGCCGCCGGGCTGGCCATCGGGGGCAAAGTGGCCGTGACCTGCAATGCCGCGCCGTTCTTGATCTCACGCGCCAATGAGCAGGTGAAAGTGGATGTCTGCTACAACAATACCAACGTCAAACTGTTCGGCCTTAACGCCGGTGCCAGCTACGGTCCGCTCGCCAGCACCCATCACAGTATCGACGATATCGCGATAATGCGCGGCTTCGGCAACATTGAGATCTACGCGCCTTCCTGCCCGCTGGAGTGCCGGCAGATCATCGATTATGCGCTGGCGCACGTCGGCCCGGTCTATATCCGGCTTGACGGTAAAGATCTGCCGCAGCTGCACGATGACAGCTATCAGTTCCGTCCCGGCCAGATCGATGTGCTGCGTGAAGGTCACGATATTGTGCTGGTGGCGATGGGCTCAACGGTGCACGAGGCGGTTCACGCGGCAGAGCAACTCGATGCACAGGGCATCAAAGCGGGTGTGATCGCCATTCCATCGATTCGACCTTGTGATACCCAACGGCTGCGCGAGCTGTTAAATCATTACCCGGCAGTCATTACCGTTGAAGAGCACAATGTCAATGGCGGCGTCGGTAGTCTGGTGGCAGAGGTGCTGGCGGAGGGCGGCTGCGGCATTCCGCTGCTGCGCCTGGGCATTCCGGATGGGCAGTATGCGATTGCCGGCGATCGCGCCTCAACGCGCGCGCATCACGGTATCGACGCAGCCAGCGTCGCAACAAGTGCAGTACGCATGCGTGCAGGAGCATAACCATGACGGGTCCGTTAATACTGGCCATTGATGAGGGCACTACCAACGCCAAAGCGATTGCGGTGGACGGTGAAGGCCGTGTCGTGGCGCGCAGCAGCCAGCCGCTGGCGCTGCACCATCCGCAGCCGGGTCTGGCAGAGCAGGATCCGCTGGCTATCTGGCAGGCGGTGAAGCAGGCGATCGGCACTTGTCTGGCGCAGTGCCACGGCGCGACAGTGGCGGCGGTCGCCATCAGCAACCAGCGCGAATCGGTGCTGATCTGGCAACGGCGCGATGGCACGCCGGTCACGCCGCTGGTGAGCTGGCAGGATCGCCGCTCCGAGTCCCTCTGTCGGGATTTGTGGCTGGCGGGCAAAGCGCCGCGCATCACCGGGCTGACGGGCCTGGCGGTGGACCCGATGTTCCCGGCCGCCAAACTGACCGGCATGCTGGCGATGCTGCCGGATGGGCTGGCGCGTGCGCAGGCCGGCGAGCTGTGTATCGGCACGGTGGATTGCTGGCTCAGCTGGCAGTTGAGCGCGGGCGAGAGTTTTGTCACCGATCACGCCAATGCGGCGCGCACCCAGCTTTACAATTTACACCGCGGCGACTGGGATGATGAGCTGCTGGCACTGTTTCATATTCCACGTGCGGCCCTGCCAGAGATTGTGCCCTCCGCCAGCGCACAGGGGGGGGTTGCCGTAAACGATATACCCGGGCTGCTGCCCGGCACGCCTGTTCTGGCGCGCATTGGTGACTCACATGCCGCCCTGCAGGCGCAGCGTAGCGGCAGTGAAGAGGTAGTAAAAGCCACTTACGGCACCGGCTCCTCGCTGATGATGTCGATGGCAACGCCGCTGCTGACCGAAAACGGCCTCAGCACGACGGTCGCCTGGCATGACGGCGCGCTGCGTTTTGCCTTTGAAGGCAATATCACCCATACCGGTTCTGGCGCGGCATGGCTTGGCCGCATGTTGGGCATCGATGATCCGCGCGTGCTGACGGCGATGGCGCAGCGCAGCGCGCACAATCAGGGCATCTATTTTGTGCCGGCGCTCTCTGGCCTTGGTGCGCCGTGGTGGGATTTAAAAGCGCGCGGGATGGTGTGCGGCCTGACCGATGCGGCCACACCGGACGTGCTGGCGCGCGTGGCGCTGGAGTCTATCGTCTTCCAGATTGCCGATGTGTTTTTTGCCATGCAGCAGGCCAGCGGCGTAACGCTGCCCGCGCTGTGCGTGGATGGCAGCGCCACGCAGAATCCGTGGCTGATGCAGTTGCAGGCTGATGTGCTGCAGCGTCCGCTGCACCGTGCGCCGACGGCAGAGGTCTCGGCGCTGGGCGCGGCG
>NZ_MLFS01000076.1 GCF_002095485.1 Pantoea wallisii
GGGTATCGCTGCTTGTTTTGACCTTGGGAGTGGCGACCCGTCAGGGCCGCCAGGCACGCCTGTGAATGCATGCAAGCCAGGCGTGCCTTACAACCGGTGGATTTCACTTACCACAATGACCGTATGCTGCGGGTTACGCTGCAACTGACCCTTGATGGCGACCAGATCATCCGGCTTTACCTCCTGCCCTTTCCACAGATGTTCGGCAATGCGCACGGCGACCGTGCCCTTCTCATCACGTAAAAGATATTCTTTATTGCCGCTTTGCTTAATTAAATTCCCCTTCATCGAAACTTGCGCATTATCAGCTAATTCCGGCAACTCACTGGTCATATTCTGATGCTGACCATCCGTAATCGCGCGATAACCGCTTTTCTGATCCTGTGGATTGGGCGCTTTTGCATCCGGATTGTATCCCCCTTTATCTTCTGCGCTGGCAAAAGCGGTTGCAAAAAACAGAATCCATAAAAGATTGCGCATTGTCATTAATCACCTCTCAATGAAAATAAAATTAAAATTCGGCCTCAATCACGATATTTTGTAAAAAGTGTACAAACGAAAAAGCCAGGTAACATTCCTGAAATCAAATAAATATAAAAAACCAATAAAATAAATAAGTTAAAAGAGCTATAACCCATAAGCGAAACCGTTAAATTGTTGTACAACTCTGCGCTCATTGTATAAATATTAATTATAAAAATTCAGAATAATTTCTTTTTTTGAAAACCGAAACCGATTACAAATTTATATTTTAAGAATAATCCTAAATAGCCGCCTTGTTAATTGTCGATTTAGCGCTAGCCTTAACATGCAATACAAATACTTATTATCTTGTATCTCTGAGGAGTTAATGATGAGCAATCCACGTGGTGGTGCAGGTAATTTCGCCATGAACCCTGAGCGCGCTCGTGAAGCGGGCAAAAAAGGCGGACAGGTTAGCGGAGGCAATTTTCGTAATAACCCGGAGCGGGCAATTGAAGCTGGCCGCAAAGGCGGTAAAAAGAGTCGCCGTACGGTAGCTAAAGTGACCAGCTAATGCCCTTAAAGCGTATGTGATCAAAGGAGAATATGATGAGCAGCGAAGAACACTTCCTCGATTGGGTAAGAGATGCCCACGCCATGGAGAAGCAGGCTGAAAGCATGCTGGAAAAAATGGCCGCACGTCTGGAACACTATCCGGATCTCAAATTGCGCATAGAGCAACACATTGAAGAGACACGCGAACAGCAGGTGCTGGTGCAAAGTGTGATCGATCGTTATGACACTTCGCGTTCGGTGATCAAAGACACCGCCGGCAAACTCTCCGCGTTTGGCCAGGCGATGGGCGGCATGATGACCGAAGATGAAGTGGTGAAAGGTGCTATTAGCGGCAACGTATTCGAGAACTTCGAAATTGCCAGCTACACCTCACTGATTGCGGCAGCAGAGAAGATTAACGACAGCGAAAGCGTAGCGATCTTCACGCGTATCCGCGAGCAGGAGATCGCCATGGCCGACTGGACACTGAAGCATCTGCCGGATGTGACGCAGCAGTTCCTGATCCGCTCAGAAACGCCAGGCGTGGAAGCGAAGAAATAACTCTCGCACGGCACTTTGTTATCCCCCTGGAGATGTTCCACCTTGCGAGAGCTTTTAATCGTGGCCTGATGGTCAGCCAGTAGCGGCAGTGATGGCGCTACTGGCTTTTTTTAGCGCGCGGTACGGTACGCAGAGCGCGGCCGACTGGTCAGCCACCAGAGGGATAACGCCACCAGCGCTATCACGCTTAATGCCCCAAACGCCACGCCATATGAGTAGCGGCTGGCAATCACCCCGGTTAACGCAGGGCTAAATGCGGCCCCCATGCCCTGCATCAGCATCACGGCACTCTGTCCGGCATTTACATGGCCGCTACCGCCAGATAGCACGACGATGTAACCCGGCACGGCCACGCCCAGCACGCCCGCCGCCAGACCATCCATCATCTGTACCGGTATCATCGCCAGTGGATCGGTAAAGCTGGCCGCCAGCATGGCGCGAACCGGCAGGATCAGCAGCGCCAGTAAAATCAAACGCGGGTAGCCGCTCCTTTCCGCTCTGGCTGCGGTCCAGAGCGCCACCGGAATCATCACCGCCTGCGAGATCACCACCGTTGCCGCCGCGTAAAGCCCCGGATTGATCGCCCCCGGCTGCGCCGCTACGCGCATGCTCAGCATCGGCAGCAGCGCCGCATTGGCGAGGTGAAACAGCAGCAAAGTCACCCCAAGGATCATCAGGGCGCGGTTATGGATGAGGGTTGTCAGGCGGGGAATGTGTTGGCTGGCTGAGCCATCAAGGCCGCGTGCAGCCTGGTGGTCAATATCGTCACGGCGAATCGCCAGCACGGCCACGGCAGTGAAAACCGCCATCAGCGTCATCAAAACAAATACTGAACCGGTGCCCCACCAGGCGGTTGCCGCCCCGGCCAGCAGCGCCGCGCTCATATTACCGGCATGGTTGAAGGCCTCGTTTCTGCCCATCTGCCGGTTAAATCCGTCCCGCCCGGTAAGGCCTAACGTAATGCCAGCCAGCACCGGAGCGATAAAGGCCGCGGCGATGCCGCTTACTATTTGCGTCACGCCCACTACCATACTCTGCCGGAAGAACCACAAACCCAGCGTTGCGGCGGTGATCAGAGCGCAGCCCAGCAATAACAGCGCGCGTTTATGGCGCGTGGCGTCAGTGACAATACCCGCCGGGAGCGTAGCCAGTAAGCCCGCCAGGCCGCCTGCCGTCATGACAAAGCCGATGTCGTTTGGCTGCCAGTCGCGCTGGGTCAGAAATATTCCGAGGAAAGGGCCCAGTCCATCCCGGACATCGGCAAGAAAAAAGCTGACCAGACAGAGCGCCTGGAGCGATTTGAGTCGCATCGTACCGGTTCCTGTTGTGTGGTGATTATCATGTCTGTGCGTGGAGATAAGTTAGGGCGACAAACATGCAAAAGTCACGACAGGAAAAAGTAACCAATTGAAACGAAGCCACGCGTTTGAATACCGCTACAGCAGGGTTTCCAGCCGGTCCAGCGCCAGCAAAATACCGTAGCGGCGCGCCGTCGGGGCCTCCGGTAGCGGCAGCCAGTGAGTTGCCTGGCCGGCAAGATCGCACGTCGCCGCACAAAACGCGATAACCGGGGCCTGCTGAATATGCGCGTGATGCACCGCGCTGAGTACGCTGCTGTGCAGCGTATCTGGCGCCAGGATCAGCAGCAGATCATCCGGCTGTAAGCGGCTGAGCGTCATGCGCAGCAGGCTCTCATCCTGAATCCACGCCAGCGGCAAGCCGGCACTCTGCAGCCGCTGCTGCACTTCTGCTGCCAGCGGCGTGTGCGGCCCGTCGGCCCCGATCAGCAGAATACTGCGCGCGCTGCGCAGTGCCGTTGCGGCCTGTTGCCAGCTGCCCTGATCTGCCTGCGTCCATTGCAGGGTAAGCGCCTGTTCGATCATCTCAATCTGCGCTATCGGATTGCTGCGTCCAGCCGGCACAGAGCTGGCGCGCGCCAGCCGCATCCGCAGATCGCGGATGTCATCGCAGCCCATGGATCGGGCAAAGCGGGTGATGGTTGCCGCACTGACTTCAGCGCGCCCTGCCAGCTGCTCGATGGTGGCGGAGGCGGCAAAGGCGCTGTCACGCAAAATAGCCTGCGCCACACGCTGCTCCTGCTGGCTAAGCGACGCCATGCGCTGGCGGATCACCTCAACAAACGCCGTCTCCTGCTGGCCCGCCTGACGTACCTGATGCAGAAAATCATCAAGATCGCGACAGCCTGCGGAGGCGGCAAAGCGCTGGAGCACCTCCTGACTGACGCCCGCCTGGGCCGCCAGGCTCTCCATGGTCGCCTGCGCACTCGTGTGCAGATTGTTCAGAATAAAACGCGCCAGCTTCGACTCCTGCGCATCAACGCGCGCCGACTGCTGTCGCAATTGCCAGACAATATCCATCAGCTCATCACACCTTCAGTTGCGAAGCCCCATCATGCATGAAAATCTTTTTCCTGGTGACTCTTTTTTCCGCAATCATGCCTGAATTTTCCCTTTTTCACGTTATACAGCGAGAAAAAGCATCGTCCCGATCACACCATTGAAAATTATTTTCACAAATCATATCGATTTAACATGATGATTTTAAAGCTTTTTTCTCATTATCATCATAAAATAGTCTGACCGGAGGGTATTTACAGCGTCTGCAGGACGGGTCTTAAATGCCTCTGTCAATTCACAGGAGGAAACGTTATGCGCATCGTACTTTGCTGTGCAGCAGGCATGTCCACCAGCATGCTGGTAAATAAAATGCAGCACGCCGCTCAGGGACGCGGGCTGGCGATCGATATTCAGGCCGTGCCGGTCGCGGATTTTGAACGCATCCTTCCCGATGCCGATGTGATACTGCTTGGCCCGCAGGTGCAGTTTGAGGCTGCCCGTCTTACCGCCCTCGCCGCGCCGCAAGGCAAAGCGGTCGCCGTGATCGACATGATGGATTACGGCATGATGCGTGGCGAACAGGTGCTGGATAGCGCCCTGGCATTGCACGCTTCCTGATTTTTCACCTCACCCAACCTGAAAATTACTACGCGGCGCTGTGCCGTGGGGAGTTCTGCATGCCTGAAGATGAGGTTATGGCGTTTGAAGAGGAGATTATGCTGCTGCTGGTGCAGGCCGGCGCGGCGCGCAGTGCCGCACTGAGCGCGCTGCGGCTGGCCCGGGCCGGACAGTTTGCGGCGGCAGAGCAGCAGCTGGCAGCGGCCAGAGAGAGCGTGCACGGCGCGCATCGCCAGCAAACGGCGCTGATCGGCCTCGATGAAGGCAGCGGCAAACTGCCGGTCACGCTGATCCTGGTCCATGCCCAGGATCATCTGATGAACGCCATGCTGATTCAGGATCTGGCAGGCGAAATCATTGAACTCTATCGCCGCACGGCGGCAGGAGAAACCGATGCTTAAAATGGCCATTATTGGTGGTGGCAGCAGCTACTCACCCGAGCTGGTAGAGGGAATTATTCAGCGCTATGCGCAGCTGCCGGTGACGGAGCTGGCGCTGGTGGATGTGGAGGCGGGCCGCGAAAAAGTGCATATCATCGCCGATCTCACCCGTCGCATGTTGCGGCAGAACGGACTGGAGCAGGTCAGGGTGAGCGTGCACTTTACCCTTGATGAGGCGATCCGCGGCGCCCGATACGTGTTAACGCAGCTGCGCGTCGGCCAGCTGGCGGCGCGGGCCGCCGATGAACGGCTGGGCTGAAGTATGGCCGTCTTGGTCAGGAGACCACCGGCGTCGGCGGCTTCGCCAAAGCGCTGCGCACCATTCCGGTGATGCTGGAGATAGCACGTAAAGTCGAAGCGTTGGCACCCGATGCTTTCATTATCAATTTCACCAATCCGGCCGGTATCGTGACCGAAGCGGTCTCGCGCTACAGTCGCGCTAACATTATCGGGCTGTGTAACGTGCCGGTGAACATGCACCATATGATTGCCGGCATGCTGAATGCGCCCCGTGATGCGGTGCAGCTGCGCTTTGCCGGGCTGAACCATCTGGTGTGGGTGCATCAGGTGACGTGCCGCGGTCAGGATGTGACGCGGAAGGTGATTGAGCAGTTGTGTGACGGCCAGTCGCTAACCATGAATAACATCAAAGATATGCCGTGGTCGCCCGCCTTCCTGCGCGCGCTCAACGCTATCCCCTGCCCCTATCACCGCTACTACTGGCAGACCCCGCAGATGCTGGCGGAAGAGCAGGAGAAAGCCCGCAGCGGTCAGGCGGGCACGCGGGCTGAGCAGGTCATGAAAGTGGAAGCCGAGCTGTTTGCGCTGTATGCCGACCCGCAGCTGTCGCACAAGCCGGAGCAGTTGAGCTTCCGCGGCGGGGCTTACTACTCAGAAGTGGCGGTAGAGCTGATCAGCGCCATTCACAACAACAGCGGCAGCAACCTGGTGGTGAACTGCCGCAATCAAGGAGCGATTCACGGTCTGCCGGATGATGCCGTGGTGGAAGTGAACTGTCTGGTCGATGCGCAGGGTGCGCACCCGCTGGTGTTTGGCGCGCTGCCGCCGCTGATGCACGGGCTGACGCAGCAGATTAAGGCGTTCGAGCGGCTAACCATTGAGGCCGCCGTGCATGGCGATCGGGATGCCGCGCTGCTGGCGCTGACCGGCAACCCGCTGGTGGGCGACGTGGCCAGCGCCGAAGCGTTGCTGGAAGAGGTGCTGACGCTGAATAAACAGTGGCTGCCGCAGTTCGGTTGAAGGCAGGGCGATGTTTAACCACAGGGATGTCGTTGTGGTCGTCTGCACAGGATGCATTGATTGAATACGCGCGGAATCAGCAGCGGACCGGTGCCGATTCCCCACCCTTTACTTCGTTGCGCCCTTGAGCCTGAGGAGGCCCTGTGTCCAACCGTACTCTTATCGAACGTTATGTGCTGCCGGCGGCGCTGAAGATCGCCGGGCAGAAACATGTGCTGTCGGTGCGTGACGGCATCATTCTCAACATGCCGTTTATGCTGATTGGCAGTTTTTTTCTGATCTTTGCTTATCTGCCCATTCCGGCGTGGGGCCATCTGATGGCCGATCTGTTCGGTGACAGCTGGCGCAACAAGCTGCTCTATCCGGTGCGCGCCACCTACGACATCATGGCGCTGATCTCCAGCTTCGGCATCGCTTACCGTCTGGCGGAGAAGTATCGCACGCTCGATCCCCTCACCAGCGGCGCGATGGCGCTGGTCGCGTTTGTGATGACCATCCCGCAGCAGACGCTGTTTGCGCCGGTAGAAGGGGCGCCCGCCCAGCTGGTGACCGGGGTGCTGCCGATCTCGCTGATTGGCAGCCAGGGCCTGTTTGTGGCCATCGTTATCGCGCTGCTCTCGACCGAGATCTACCGCTTTGTGCACAGCCGCAACCTGGTGATCAAGATGCCGGAGGGCGTGCCGCCCGCAGTGGCGAAATCTTTCCTCGCGCTGGTACCGGGTTTCTGCGTGCTGGCGGTGGTTCTGCTGCTGCGTCTGGCAGTGGAGGCCTCACCGTTTCATGACATCAACAATCTTATCGCGACCGTCATTGGCCTGCCGATGCATCACGTCGGCGGCACGCTGCCCGGCATGATCTTCTCGGTGCTGTTGATTGGTATTTTGTGGACGCTGGGGCTGCACGGCGATGCCATTGTGCTGGTGTTTATCCAGCCGGTGTGGCTGTCGAACATGAGTGAAAACCTCGAGGCCTTTCAGCACAACCAGCCCATCCCGCATATTTTTACCCAGCAGTTTTACGATTTATGGATCGCGCCCGGCGGTACCGGCGCGCTGCTCGGCCTGGTGATCTTCATGCTGATTCGTGCCCGCAGCCGCCAGATGAAACAGCTGGGTAAAATCGCCGCGCCGGCTGCGCTGTTCAACATCAGCGAGCCGCTGGTGTTTGGCATTCCGCTGGTGATGAACCCGTACCTGTTTCTGCCGTTCATCCTTACGCCGGTTGTGCTGGTGATTGTCTCCTGGGCGGCGATGACCACGGGGCTGGTCGCGCCACCCGCCGGTATCGCCCTGCCCTTTACCACGCCGATATTTGTCAGTGGCTATCTCGCCACCGGCGGGCATATCTCCGGCACGGTGCTGCAGGTAGTGAATCTGACGATTTCGCTGGTGATCTACTACCCCTTCTTCCGCGTGTGGCATCGTCTGAAGTTCCGTGAGGAGCAGCAGAGTGAGCAGCAGGCGCAGGCGCTGGCGGGCAGTGCGGTGACCTCATAGCGCACCGCGCATGGATGCGCACCCGGCTTACTCTTCCACTTTTCGCAATAATGACTTCGCAGATCCGGCTATTCTGCCCCTTTATCACCTGTGCGAACCTTCAGGCACGGCTCGGGAGCGCCCCGGCCACAACCTGAGGAACCGCACCATGAAACTCTATTACTTCCCGCTATCCGGTCATGCGCATCGCGCCCATCTTGGTCTGTCGCTGCTGGGTGTGCCGCACGACATCGTAGAGGTCGATCTGAAAGGCGGTGAGCATAAAACGCCGCAATTTCTGGCCATGAACCCGTTTGGTCAGGTGCCGGTGCTGGAGGATGACGGCATCTATATTTCTGATTCCAATGCCATTCTGGTGTATGTGGCGAAAAAATATAACCGTACCGACTGGTTGCCGGACGATGCACGTGGCGCGGCGGAGGTGCAGCGCTGGCTCTCTGTGGCCGCCGGTGAGCTGGCCTACGGGGCGGCGGCGGCGCGCCTGATCACCGTGTTTGGTGCCAGCTTCAATCCGCAAGAGGTGCTGGCGCGTGCGCACCTGATGCTGTCACGCACCGAGAGCCACCTTCGCGATCGCCAGTGGCTGGCAGGAGATCACCCTACCCTTGCCGATATTGCCCTGTATAGCTACCTCGCGGGGGCGCCGGAAGGCAACGTGGACCTCGCCGGCTATCCGGCAGTCAATGCCCTGCTGGCCCGCATCGAAGCGCTGCCGGGCTTTGTCGCTTTCCCGCAAACCGCCGCAGGCCTGCGCGCGTAACCGGAGCCAGCATCATGGGCGAAAAACTGACAACGCTGCCGGTCTGGCATCCGGGTGAAGTTACGCTGCAGCAGCAGGCGGGCGTCGCTGAGCGCATGGCCGAGGTTGGGCAGCGCGTAGTGCGGGATTACATGCCTGAGCAGCACCGCGATTTTTATGCGCAGCTGCCGTTTATCGTGGTGGGCAGCGTGGATGCACAGGGCGATGCCTGGGCGACGGTGCTTGAGGGCCCGCCCGGTTTTGTCTCTTCGCCCGCTGCGACCACGCTGGATATCCCGGCACGTCCTGACGCCAGCGATCCTGCCGCCGCCGGCTTTACGGCCGGCGCGCCGCTTGGCCTGCTGGGGATTGAACTGCATACGCGCCGCCGCAACCGTATGAACGGCGTGCTCGCCGTGACCGACAACGGTTTTCGCGTTCAGGTCGATCAAAGCTTTGGCAACTGTCCGCGCTATATCCAGCTGCGCGAGGCCCATTTCGCCCGCGAACCCGGCAGCGCTTACGCCGGCGTCACCGAACAGCTGAGCGAGCTGGATGAGTCCGCGCGCGCCACCGTCGCCGGCGCTGATGCCTTCTATGTTGCCACCTATGCCGACCAGGCACGGCGCCAGGTGGACGTCTCCCATCGCGGCGGGAAAGCGGGTTTTATCCGCATTGATGATGATGGCCTGCTGACCATTCCTGATTTCAACGGCAACCTGTTCTTTGCCACGCTGGGCAATATTCTGCTGAACGGCCAGGCCGGGCTGCTGTTTATTGATTACGCCAGCGGCGATCTCTTGCAGATGAGCGGTGACGCCGCCGTTATCCTGGATGCGCCCGAGATTGCCGCCTTCCAGGGAGCGGAGCGGCTCTGGACCTTCAAACCCCGTCGCGTAGTGCGCCGGCGTGGTGCGCTGGCTCTGCGCTGGCGCGAACCGGCCGACAGCGTGTCGCCGGCCTCGCTGATGACCGGTGACTGGCAAGCCGCAGGCGAAAGGCTGCGCGCACAGGCGCTCTCCACGCAATGGCGGCCCTTTATCGTGACGAAGGTGGTGGATGAGAGCGCACAAATTCGTTCGTTTCATTTAATGCCGGACGACGGTGCCGGCCTGCTGCCGCATCTGGCGGGCCAGTATTTACCGATTCGCGTTCAGCTGCCGGATAGCGATCGACCGCTGATTCGTCACTACACGCTTTCGGTGGCCCCGGCGGACGGGTTTTATCGTATCAGTGTAAAACGCGACGGCATTGTTTCACGCTATCTGCACGATCATCTTCAGCCGGGCGATCGGCTGGAAGCGCGAGCGCCGGCAGGCGACTTTACCCTTGATGCCAGTGAGCCCCGCCCGGCGGTGCTGCTGGCTGCGGGCGTAGGTATCACGCCGATGCTGGCCATGCTGCGTCACGTTGTTTATGAAGGCCAGCGTCGACGCCGCCAGCGCCCGATCTGGCTGTTTCAGTCGGCACGCAGCGTGGCCGATCGCCCTTTTGCACGTGAACTGGATGCGCTGCTGACAGCGAGCGACGGCGCAATAAAGCTGGTGCGGGTCATTAGTCAGCCCGGCGCGGCGGAACAAGGCGCGGATTACGATATCGCCGGACGCATTGATATCGCCCTGCTCTCCCGCGTGCTACCGTTCAACGATTACGACTTTTATTTGTGCGGCCCGCCGCAGTTTACCCAAAGTTTGTATGACGGTTTGCGCGGGCTCAACATTGCGGATAACCGTATCCATGCCGAAGCCTTTGGCCCCGCAGGGCTGCAGCGCAGCAATGATGTCGTTCAGGCCGGAAAAGCGCTGCCGCCGGTGGCAGACGCATCGGTGCCGGTGAAGTTTATGCAGTCGTTGAAAGAGGCGCGCTGGACGCCGCAGTCCGGCTCGCTACTGGATTTGGCCGAAGCGCGCGGCTTAAGCCCGGCATACAGCTGCCGCGCAGGACACTGCGGCACCTGCAAGACGAAACTGCTGCAAGGTGCGGTGACCTATACAACTAAGCCCGGCATTCCGCTTGCTGATAATGAGGTACTGATCTGCTGCGCCATGCCGGCACAAACCGGGGACGAGGTACAGGCGATCCAGCTGGCGCTGTAATGGGTTGCGGCAGGAGACTGCTGCGGCGATAGCGTGGTGATGAATGCGCTGATCGGCCCCGCTGACAACCCTACCCAAGTGCGCTTTGATACCACTGTCGCCGGTAGGGAAGCAACGAACCTTATAAGCTGCTGCCAGAAAGCCGTAAACGAGGACCAGAAGGTGCTGCCTGGATTTAATCTCAATACCTGACGTCTGACATTTTCACGCTCACCAGAGATGACCATGCGGGCAAACAGCGGGGTAGCTTGAAAGCCAGACTGGTTAAGGTTGATTGAATCAAGATTGGTCAGGAGAGGGTTAATAAGGCTGAGAAAAGTGAGTCTGTACCGTCTACTAAATTAACAGTACAGGCTAAACAATATGCTAATAATTCTTTCTTACTTGACACCCTTAAAGACGTTTTTTTGCACTTTAAATCACAGAAATTGCTTAACTTTCCTTCAGAAATGCCCAAAACCACTGTTATAATATACAGCTAACCATTATTGTATAAAAATGATAAAAATAGTTAACGAACTTTTCCTTTTTAAAACTCAAACTATTATTTTTTACTGAGCTAAATCATATGTTTAGTTGTGAACATGGCAATTTCGAAGGCAGGCAATGGGAAGATTTAATGCAATTAGTCTTCAAAAGAAAGTTTGCCGCCGATGGTTATCAATGCATAACTACATCTCCTGGCGATTATGGATTGGAAGGTTTCACTACTTTAACAGGCAAAGGGTTTCAATGTTATTGCCCTGAAAAAAACTATTCACAAAAAGAGTTTTATGAGCATCAAAGAAATAAAATAAACATAGATTTGAAAAAACTTGTTAAAAACAAAAAAGAACTAAGTGCAATTTTAGGTGAAAATAAAATTATAAACTGGATTTTTGTAACCCCAGTAATTTCACATAACAATTTGCTAAGTTACATCAAGGAAAAAGAGGAAGAGGTTAAAGGTTACTCTTTAGATTTCATACACAAGGATTTTAGTATTAGTATTCATGATGCTGGATACTATATAACTGAAATGAATGATATTAGATATTTTAAAGGCGAAGCTATTAGTTTTGACCTCCCTCCTCCTATCTTGAATGACGTCGATATCGATGAAACGCAATACAATGGAAATATTAAAAGAAAATCAGCCTTGAGACTCTCTCAATTAGAAGGCTCAGCATCATATGAAAGAAAGTTAAGATTCCTTGAAGAAAGCACTACTCAAGATTTTTTATCTCATACTGAATTTTTTGGTAAGATTGAAAAAGAAGCGCCAGTAGTATATGCAAAACTATCTAGAGTAATTCATGAATTTACTGAGTATGCAGCAAGGCAAAGTAATATCTGGACTGGAAGTGCCCATGAACTTACAGAAAAATTATCAGATAGTTTAGTTGAAACTATAGTCAATGATCTTGGCCCATTGATAACAAAGTCAACAGCTATGACTGCAGCAAGGCATACTGTTGCCAGATGGCTAGCAATATGTGAGTTAGATTATGAATGATATTCCAAAAAAAATAAAATTTTCTCCAAAGAGGACTCCAGTTATTCCAGAACATAGAGTTCTATATAAAATTTCACAGTTAGTGATAATATTGAAAGAAACTTGCAGAGGTTCAAAAGCGTCTATATCTAAGATAAATCTGATCAACTGGGCTTTGAAGGAAGAGTCACGAATAGATAGCCTGCTTGTCTCGAAAGTAACAAAGGTACTAAAAATAAACTCATGGAGTTATGACCCTGCATTAGTCAGGGCAATAGATTTAGCTTATTCAGATAGATTAATAACGTTCAAAAATGGAGCATTTGCTCTAACCAAACTCGGGCTCATTTTTGCTGATAAAATAATTTCTGAGGGAGAATTCATGAAGAATGATCTCATTCTATTAAAAAAGATTGGCAAATCGATTACTGAGTCAATGATAAAAGACGTTGAAAGGAATTGGAGAACTCTGGATGTTCATTAATGCCATAAAATATATAGCTAAAACAATTCAAGGTGACTTTGGATTCTACTTCACCTTCGATAAAGGGTTAAATATTATTAGAGCTGACAACTCGAGTGGGAAAAGCACTGTCATCAGTTCAATATATTATGCTCTAGGACTTGAGGAAATAATCGGCGGCAGAGGTTTAAAAACTTTAAACTCGGCATTGAAAGATTCTTTCAAAGTAAATGGCAATGATGTCAAAGTGATATCATCCAAAGTGTTCATTGAGATTGGAAAATCAAATGGAGAATTTTTTACATCTTGTCGTCATATAACTAGTGATTCTGTAGATACAAAACTCTTTAAAGTCTACATGAATGAACATTTATCTAAAAATACGGATTTAATCGGAGAGCCAATCTTCAAATTCATCCATGATGCGGGTGGAGCAAATAGTGAAAATGGTTTTCATTTATTCCTTGAAAAATTTTTAGGGCTGGAATTACCAGAAGTACTAACTAATAAGGGAGATGTCACTAAACTCTATCTTCAATGCATATTCGCATCCATGTTTATTGAGCAAAAGCGAGGCTGGACGGACTACATTGCAAATACACCTTACTATGCAATACGAGATGCCAAGAAAAAGGTTGTAGAATATGTATTAAATTTAGACACATTTAAAAGTGAATTTGAAAAAGAGAAGCTGAAAAGCGAGTTTACTACTTTAATAACCGAATGGAAGAGTTTAATAAACGAAATAAAATTCATAGCCAATAGTAAGTTCCTTTCATTTAATGAAAGGATAGTTACCCCTTCAGAATACAAAGGATTAGTAAGTTTATCAAAGTCTATTGATGGAACTCATGTCACATTAAGCGATTACAAAAAAAATTTATTGATTGAGTCTAGAGAAATAAAATCCAGTCTTGAATCAGAGATTGAACCAACGTCTGAAGAAATAACAGCTGAAATTACCATTCAAACGGAGAAGATTGAAGCTATTAATTTCAACCTTGTAAGCCTTGTACAAGATAAGATATTAAAGAAGCACGAGTCAGTAGCAATATCAAAATTAGAAAAAGAGATATCAGAAGATATCAAAAAAACAAAGTCCTTGGTTAAATTAAAAAAATTTGGTGCCGAAATTAATATACATTCAGCCAATGATTTTTGCCCAGTTTGCAGCCAAAAAATAGATGATAACTTGGTATTGATCGGCAAGCCAGTGTTAAGCATGGATGTTGAGGACAACATATTATACTTAGAGACTCAGAAGAAGATGTTGAACTCTCAATCTAACGCAATCTCAAAAGAAATAGAAATAATGGGTCGGCGAGAATTACAGTTGAGAAATCAATTTTCAATGGAGAGAAGGTTGCTCACGTCTCTTAAAGAAGATATTAAAGAAAACAGAAACATAATAAGATACTTAATATCTAAGCAAGTTAATATTGATAGTGAATTGGAATCTCTAAACTCCACAGAGTCCTCAATTAAAGAAATCGAGCAAGCTCTTAATTCTCTTTCTGCAAAAATAAAAGAAAATAGAGAAAAATGGGATAACCTTCCCAGTGGTGATTACTCTAGCGCTGACATTGAAAAAATCATGCTATTTGCGAAGTTATTTAGATCAAATGCTTCTTCATTTGACTATAGTAGTGCTGACATCGAAGATATTGAAATAAATGCAGCTAGCCTTTTGCCTACCCTTGAAAAAGTTGAGTTAAGGGAGATTATTGACGTTAAAAATGAGTCGAGCGCTAGTGACTTTGTTAGGTTGATATGGGCTTATATAATCGCCTTATATCAGGCAAAAAAATACAGCACTGGAAATAACCACATCGGGGTTTTGATTTTTGATGAACCAGGTCAACATTCAATGAGCATTGAAAGCCAGAGATCCTTATTGAACATTTTATCGCATGAGAATAATCTTCAAAGTATTGTGGCCGCATCATTTGATGAGTCTGAAAATAACTTCATCACTACCACCCGCGGCCTCGAATTTAAATATATCAATTGGGATGGGAAGGTAATCTCATCAATTTAATTGAAGAACCCAGCATATATGTATGCTGGGCATTGATTTTTAAAAATCACATCCTATCCACAAACAATTACTTAACTGGTTGCTTAGTTGAGGATCGTAAATATAACTAACCATATTTCTTAAGCCAACACCTCATATAATAGTTAAATATGGGCATGCAAGTTGGCGCCTTTACGATTTCATTGCATTTACTTCTAATCGCAGCGTTCGGTTTTGAGAAGCTCAAGTAAATAATAATTTTGTAGATCATAATGAAACAACAATTTCTGGTTACGAGTGAAGCACTCTTTGAATGATAGGGATAAAAAGAGATATAGAGCTATCATGGACGTTATTAGAAGCAGCTTTCTCCAGATATTGACTCTTACGCTGCTTTAGGAGTTGAAGCCAGCAACGACGCCGAGCGCCGCCACTATGCCAAACTTTCGATAAAACAGGAATATGAGCCCCCGGAAAAGAGCTCAAATTCCAGCGCGAAGTTGATGCTACATGGAAGCGCTTGATGCCCAACATGCTATCGGTCAATATGGGCAACGCCGCAGATATCGCGCATGACTCAGGTTGTCGGCTCGCGCTGTTTGCGTGCAAGGCAGACTGTCAGCACTGCGATGCACGGCTCTCCGCCGTTTTAGCCGATAAATCCCTCGTTGATATCCTTTTGTGAATAGTGAAGGCAGCGATCAGAAACTGCGCAACCGGACGCAGCAGCATCGCATTACCGTAGTGCAAGTACATGAGCGACGTATCACCCAGATCCACGGCGGAGGCCGCTGGCTAATGACATCATGCTGGTTCTTCTATGGCAAAAGTAAAACAGATGGCATATCGCAGGGTTTTAACCGCCGCGTTGTTGCTGAGTGCAGTCAGCTCAATGGCGTCAATCAGCCTGCAAAACATGCCGTCAAGTTATCAGAAAGCCGCTCTACAGCACGGCGCACCAGTTGGGTCGCTTTAATCTCTGGCACTAGCGTAATGTATCTTGCTAGCTGCCATACATTACGCACTCGTAGCCGAGGACAATCGATGTAGTGGGTACAGGCTACCGCTAAAAAAGCTGATAAGCGGCCTGGCAGGCGCTACGGTAGTATAAGTAAAGTTATTCGGTGCAAAAAATCTCTGTCTGTATCGTGCAGGTTAATTTTGGCTGGAATGGGTATCGTTTCAGCTCATTCCGGGATGCGTTCAATCGGTACATAAACCAGAACGCAACAGCTTTCTGTACCCCCAGCAAGGTGTATTTGTTATGGCAATCGGCTTTTTCAACAAATCTGTGATTACAACTTGCTACAGCGATGAGCGCGTATAGTGCTGACGGCATTAATCAAGAAGTACCTGTAAGCTGGACAACGATATGTAAAGCTCTACTTTTGTGCTATCGCCAGCAGGCAAGCTTCAGTGGCAGCCCGTCAGAAAATAAAGTAAGGTATAAAATCGTTAAAAAAAATTATGAATGGAAATGGATATCATGGCCCCTGCATTAATTTCTGCTCTAACCTGGATCGTTAGCTTTTTGGTTTACAGACATAATACAAATAAAGATAAAAGCTCTTTAATTCTGGAAATGAATAAAGAAATATTAAATAATTGCGCTAACAAATTAGTTATTGAGTATCTTTTCTCCGCAATTTATGGGGTTAAAGGCATAGGTTGTTCAGATATTGTATTGTTGGTAAAACATCCGTCACCACAAAATGCGATTTCAAATTATCTATCAGTACAAAGATATATCCGCGCTTTTAGTTTAATGGAAGACAACGGTACAATTCGTGTTATTATCGCGGAGGGATGGAAAAAGGGCTGGAAAAGAACAATAAAACAATTAGGGTTTTTTTCAGTCATACCCGTGATGTATTGGCTTATAATGACATTCAGTGATATATCATATGATTATTTTACAACCATTTATAACTCAAACTTCCCGTCGGCGATTAAAAATAGTGGATTCATAAATTTTATTATGAATATTTTTGTCAATATCGCCATACCTATAATTTTTTCAATTGTAGGTTACATGGCTTTCAGGACTTTTTATTCCTCGATAATGATTGACACAACAGTTAATTTTTTTGAATCTACTTATATTAATGATAAAACAATTAGAGTTTATAAAGATGCTTAACTTTTTAAGAAGAAACGCAGCCACAGTAATTGCCACCTGTGCATTATTAGCGACATGCTCTCAGCTATGGCTCCAGCGAGATTTCAATAAAACCTCATTGCGACCGCAAATTACCGCCTATTACTCAATTGGCGGAAGAAATCAATCAAAAAGAAATGGAATTTATTTTTATAATGGAGGATTGGGTAATGCAATTGTTCATAAGATCCTGGTTACTATTGATGGAAAACCTGTAAGTAGATCAATTTTCGGTGATTTCTATTCTGCTATAAACATGCTTGGCCTTGATGCAGGTTGTTTCTTATATGCAACCCCAAGGCAAAACGACTTCCTGATAAAAGATAAGGAAACATTTTTCATTGAGGCTAACGATAATGCTGAAGGGCTGTGCAAACTGAGTCAGTCAATATTATCTTTAAAAGAAGGGTTATTACAGAATGAACGTTTTAATTTTAAAATTCAATTCTCATCCGCTTATGGTGAAAAATTTACTTATGATTACCGTAAAAATACCCAGACTGACGGGTGGAATGAACTCCCGGATCAAAAAAGTATTTAATGATTCCCTAGTTTTTAATGCTATTCATATGGTTTCTCTTGTCGAACAAGGAGCCATATGAGCGCTGCTATCATCAACCATATTATTAGTTTTCATTCTTATTTTCCCCTTTAGATCTAACTACCGATTTGTCTTTATTATTTTGCAGATACACCGTATTGCCGATCAAAAACGAACGTTCGCCCTTACGATTACGATCTACCACCATTAAGGTATTTTTATCTACGCAGTTAACTGGTGAAGGAACATTGCTTAAGCAATAACGATCTCTGCTGCCCTCTTCACGATACCCATCGCCAAAATCATAAATCACAAAATGGTCGGGTCCGCCCTTCTCTTCTGCAGGGATATTAAATTTATCTGAGAGCAGCGCCTTGTTCGTCAGCCACCATTTTATCCTTGCTGAATCGGAAATCGGGAAATTTTCAACCACAATAACCGCGACAGAGCTGTCTCTGACCGCGTTAATGATTCGAACGTCGCGATGATTTAGCCAAACGTAAGCTGCACATATGCCAACTGTGATTGAAAACATGATAAAAAGGCGCTTTTTCATGCTTTCCCTCCTTCAATATCTACTGTGGCTTCAAGATTAGTTAAAAAAGGTCGAAAGCCGAACTTATTGTATCTTTGGAGCACAAACCATATTTTGAAAAATTGAAATTGATGGAATTTTTTTTTGCGGATATCTTCATTATCTAAGCCAAAATGATCTTGCCCATGATAGCGAAGTTTCCCTTTCCAGTTGTTACCTGATACCTCCAGGGAAACGAGTTCGATGCGTGTGGCGTATACATCATGAACGGAAATCCCTAACCCATTGATTTTATCTAATAGCATGGAATCAAACTTTGGCATGATGTTCGTCGATATAATTTTACCTAATTCGAATAACCGTTCAGATGGGTAAATGGCCTTTGTATAGTTTATATGTTTATCAATATCCCGTTGAATGGCTAGTCTCGTACTATTCGCTGAAATATCATGTTGTATCTGCTGCTTGTAAGCCATATCCAGTCGTATATCCCGATAAGGCGCTCCTGTGGACTGTAGAAAATGTCTGAGCATGCTATTGATTACATCCTTATAAGGTCCCACGCAGGCATAAGGTAACGAGGTTACCTGCATCTCGCTGAATAGCAATCGCGCGCACTCTTGCAATGTTACAGATGCACCTCGCTGCTGAGTTGCGTAAACACCTGCAAAGCGTGATTGTGGGTTATTAAAAGGGGTCAATCGGGTCAGTGTGTAGGGATTAACGATATTAGAAATATTTGATAGCTGAAAAATCTCTTTAAGCTGTCGTTCATTCAGATCGCCGCAACGCATATCGTCAGCGTTGTAATCATTAAAATGGCGACGCGTTGTGAAAATGGTCTGTGGTAAAGCAGCGGTTGTCATACGAACGGTTCCTTATAACAGTGGAAAACGACGCTGACAACAGAGGAGATGAACGCCGTTGCCAGTCAGGCAACATGCCGCAGAAGCAGTACGGGCGGATTCAGGAACGGTCCCGAAAAGTGAGGCTTAAAGCGTGTTTTCAACAGGCCGGCCACTTTTACCAAACCTG
>NZ_MLFS01000077.1 GCF_002095485.1 Pantoea wallisii
GCCAGCACCACGCCAATGCCCTGCGTGCCCTCGACCAGCTTGACCACCAGCGGCGCTCCGCCCACCATGGCGATGAGATCCTGAGTATCGTCGGGTGATGAAGCAAAGCCGGTGACGGGCATATCAATGCCCTCGCGTGCCAGCAGCTGCAGCGAGCGCAGTTTGTCACGCGCGCGGGTAATTGCCACCGATTCATTCAGCGGATAGCTACCGAGCATCTCAAACTGGCGCAACACCGCCGTGCCGTAGAACGTCGTTGCGGTGCCGATACGCGGAATCACCGCATCAAAATGTCCGAGCGCTTCGCCGCGATAGTGCACCGCGGACGAATCAGAGTTGATGTTCATATAGCAGGAGAGCGGATCGATCATCTGCACCTGATGGCCACGCTCTTCAGCGGCATCACGCAGTCGTTTACACGAATAGAGCGATCCATCACGCGTGAGAATGGCCATCTTCATTGCAGAGTTCCTTGTGCTTAGCGCGTGGCCCAGCCCTGCTGATGCAGGTAATCCAGCATAAATGGCCGGGTCTCTTTGATGATCAGCCGCTGAATCAGCTCGCTCCAGGTTTCTGAGCGCTGGTTGCTGTCGCGCTGCTGATAGTAAGCGGTGATCTCACGATCGTACTGTGCCAGCACCTCCTTATCCAGCGGCTGATAGCAGTTTTCATGCACCAGCATTGCCTGCGGAATACGCGGCTTCACGTCCGGTGAGGCAGCAGGATAACCGATGCAGAAACCAAACAGCGGCAGCACGAACTTTGGCAGCGCCAGCAGCTCGGTTACCTGCGCGATGCTGTTACGAATGCCGCCAATAAAGACGCCGCCCAGGCCGAGCGATTCGGCCGCGACCATGGCGTTCTGCGCCATCAGCGCCGTATCCACGCAGCCGAGCAGCAGCTGTTCAGCGCGCCCAAGTTGCGCCTCCGGACTGATCTGCAGGTGGCGATTAAAATCGGCACAAAATACCCAGAATTCGGCAGCGGCGCTAACCCAGGGCTGGCCGCCGGTCAGCTGTACCAGCTGTTCACGTTTTTCCCGATCGGTGATGCGAATAATAGAGGAGCACTGTAAAAAGCTGGAGGTGGAAGCCGCTTGTGCTGCAGCAATAATCGCGCTGCGCCGGGCGTCATCAATCCCCTGCTCAGTAAAAGCGCGAATGGAACGGTGGCTGCATAGCAGGTCAATGGTCGGCGTCATAATCCTCTCCGGTTACTTCTTTTTGTTGGTTTGATTGAACAACTGCGGCGCCATCGCTTTTGCCGTACGCCACATCATGAGCCAGGCGGCGGGTAACATCAGGGCGATACCGAGGAAAAAGAGCAGTGTCGCCAGCGGTTTTTTCCCGATAAATTCGGGTGCAGCCAGCCAGTCATTAACCAGCAGTAAGGCACCAATCACCGCGATCACGCCAAGCAGCTCCAGCAGCAACACAGGTTTTGGCAAGGTGGCCAGATTACGCATGCGATGTTTCCGTTGTTGTTCAGGGGGTAAATTGCAGTCTATACCCGAATAATTTGCGCTGCAGGACAGCGTCAGGCCTGTTTATCCCCGCCGGGGTGAACAAGTGTAGCCTGTGCGCCTGCAGAATAAAGTCTGGCGGCTATAGGCAGCGCGCATCAGAGTAACAGGCAATTTTTACTTTTCTTAAGCAGTACGGGCGGGCATGATGTGACGCATTATTCACGCTGTGATGTGACAACGCTCACAAAACAGCAGCGGAAGGAGAGAAGCAATGATTGCAGTGATTTTTGGCCGTTCCAGCTGCCCTTACTGCGTACGTGCAAAAGAGTTGGCCACCAAGTTAACCAACGAGCGCGACGACTTTAATTACCAGTATGTCGACATTCAGGCGACCGGCATCACCAAAGCCGACCTGGAAGCGCGCGCCGGTAAGCCGGTTTCTACCGTGCCGCAAATTTTCCTCGACGATCAGCATATCGGTGGCTACACCGAGTTCGCTGCCTGGACGAAAGAGAATCTGGGTATCGAAGCGTAATTCAGCGGGCCTGCGGGCCCGTTTTTGCTTTTAGCCGGCACGCATCGCCAGCATAATGCGCAGCAGCCGCACCAGCAGTGCCCCACAGCCCGCCCAGAACAGCGCACTCAGACTCCACGCCAGCACCAGCAGCCCGCTATGCGTCATCGGCACAGCCAGCACCACCCATGCCATACCTGCCAGCGTACCCGCCAGCGCGACCCAAAGCGTGGCGATCAGTGGACGCCGGGGTTGCAGCAGCGCCATCAGCATGCCCGGCAGTAAAAACAGCAGCAGCTCGGGCTGACCGCGCACTGCCTGCGCCGTGGTTGCCAGCCAGAAATGATGGGCAAAAATAAACACCAGCGTATAAAGCATCACGCCCAGAACCGATGCTGGCCAGCGATTATTGCGCTGCAACATAACTATCCTCAACTTTAGCGTTAACAATATTGAAACGTTTAACTGCCTGGTGTGTTTAAGTGGAAATAAAAAGAAACAGCTGCTGGCAGAGGGAAAAGAGACTGCTGATAGCTGAGGGTATTAATTATGTTTAGAATAACGCCGCTTTATACCGGTCATATCTGAAGTACAGAGTGAACGGCAGCACATTTAATGCTCTGTCTGCCGCTGATACGCTAAAGCGTACTGTTTTTAGCCTGTGCTCTTTCGGCAACATGGATGCTGGCGGCCGTGACAAGATAGCGAAAAAAGGCCTTTTCATCAACCCGTTACAAGTAAATAAGAAGTTAAACCGTGAACATAAACGTCGCAGAATTGTTAAGTGGAAATGACGTTCTGTTATTATTTGTCGTTTTAGCGCTCGGGCTGTGCCTGGGTAAATTACGCCTTGGTTCCGTTCAGCTCGGTAATTCTATTGGTGTGCTGGTGGTTTCGCTGATTTTAGGCCAGCAACACTTCGCCATTAATACCGACGCGCTTAGCCTGGGTTTTATGCTGTTTATTTTTTGTGTTGGCGTTGAAGCCGGTCCTAACTTTTTCTCTATCTTTTTCCGCGACGGTAAAAACTATTTCTTTCTGGCGATCGTCATGGTGGTCAGCGCGCTGCTGATTGCGCTCACGCTGGGGAAAGTCTTCGGCTGGGATATTGGCCTGACGGCGGGCATGCTGGCGGGATCGATGACCTCAACGCCGGTGCTGGTGGGTGCCGGTGATACGCTGCGGCAGAGCATCAGCGATGGCCAGCAGCTGGGGCGCATGCAGGATAATCTCAGCCTGGGGTACGCCCTCACCTATCTGATTGGTCTGGTGAGCCTGATATTTGGCGCGCGCTATCTGCCGCGCCTGCAACATCAGGATCTGCCGACCTGCGCACAGCAGATCGCGCGCGAGCGCGGCCTTGATGCTGACAGCCAGCGCAAAGTGTTTCTGCCGGTGATCCGCGCCTACCGCGTGGGGCCGGAGCTGGTTGAGTGGAGCGGCGGCAAGAACCTGCGTGAGCTCGGCATCCATCGCCAGACCGGCTGCTACATTGAGCGTCTGCGCCGTAACGGTATTCTCGCCAGCCCGGACGGCGATGCCATGCTGCAGCTCGGCGATGAGATTTCGCTGGTGGGTTACCCGGACGCGCACGCCCGGCTGGACGCCAGCTTCCGCAACGGCAAAGAGGTGTTTGATCGCGATCTGCTGGATATGCGCATCGTGACTGAAGAGATTGTGGTGAAAAACCACAATGCGGTGAACAAGCGCCTCAGCCATCTGAAACTGACCGATCACGGCTGTTTCCTTAACCGGGTGATCCGCAGTCAGATTGAGATGCCGATAGACGACAGCATCATGCTCAATAAAGGCGATGTGCTGCAGGTGAGCGGTGAAGCGCGCCGGGTGAAAAGCCTGGCCGATCGCATCGGTTTTATTGCCATACATAGCCAGATGACCGATCTGCTGGCGTTCTGTGCCTTCTTTATTATCGGTTTAATGATCGGCATGATCACCTTCCAGTTCAGCAACTTTAGCTTTGGCATCGGTAACGCGGCGGGCCTGCTGTTCGCGGGGATCATGCTGGGCTTCCTGCGTGCCAACCACCCCACGTTCGGCTACATTCCGCAGGGGGCGCTGACCATGGTGAAAGAGTTTGGGCTAATGGTGTTTATGGCTGGCGTGGGCCTGAGCGCTGGCAGCGGCTTGCAGCACGGTCTTGGCGGCGCAGGTGCACTGATGCTGCTGAGCGGTTTACTCGTCAGCCTGCTGCCGGTCGTGATCTGTTACCTGTTTGGCGCTTATGTGCTGCGCATGAATCGTGCGCTGCTGTTCGGCGCCATTATGGGGGCACGTACCTGTGCACCGGCCATGGAGATCATCAGCGATACCGCGCGCAGTAGCATTCCGGCACTCGGCTATGCAGGAACTTATGCCATTGCTAACGTTTTGCTGACGCTGGCGGGCACCCTGATCGTGATAATCTGGCCGCTTTTGCCTTTTTAAAAATATTTTGTGCCTGCCAAGAACTTATCTCAGCAGGTGCAGTCTGAATAAGTGCCACTGCTTTTCTTTGAAATCCCCAAATTGAGGAGCCCGTTAGCCATCTGCTAGCGGGTTTTTTTATGCCTGCAGTATCACCGCTTAAGGTTGCCCTAAGCGTAAATTGCGACCCTGCTGCTCTGGCCTCGCTATTTTCGAATATTCATGCAACTTTCATCAAACTTAAACACTCCAACAACCCGCAGTGAGATTAAGAGCACGACTATTTATTCTTTGTCGTGGCGCTTTTACGCTATCAACTTCATTTTGCTGGCAATTCTGGCACTGGTTTTTCTGCTGTGGTCACGCAATGAAAATCTGGATATCGCCCTCAGCCGGATGTGGTTTGATCCGCTGACGCAACGCTTTCCCTGGCAGCACAATCGCTGGCTGGACCTGCTCAATCATCGCATTCTCAAAGATGCGATCATTGCCGGATCGGTGCTGCTGCTGTTACGCGGTCTCTACCTGCGCGAGGGCCGGCGGATTTTGGTGGCCCTGCTCGCCGGTTGCGGTCCGCTGGTGGTCGGAATACTGAAAGCGCACAGCGCACACTCCTGCCCGTGGGATTTGGCGCTGTTTGGCGGTAAGGCTGCGACCTTTGCGTTACTGGATGCGGTGCCGGCCAACAGCGGTCCGGGGCAGTGTTTCCCCGGCGGTCACGCCTCAAGCGGCTTTGCGCTGATGGCCCTGTTTTTTCTGTGGTGGCCGGAGCGTCCGCGCTGCGCGCTGCTGGCGCTGGCGGGCGGTATCGTTCTGGGGCTGCTGATGGGCTATGGCCAGGTGATGCGGGGCGCGCACTTCTTCTCACATAACCTGTGGGCGGGCTGGTGGGTGTGGCTGAGCCAGGTGCTGATTTTTGCCGGCGTTTCTTTTTGGGTAAATAAGACGAGGAAAAGGGATGGAAGCCATTAACCACACCCTGTTTTTATGGATTAACGCCACGCCGGACTCCCCGGCGTGGCTGCTGGGTCTGGCGACATTTATCGCCAAAGATGTGATTGCCATTGTGCCACTGCTGATTGTCGCGCTCTGGCTGTGGGGGCCGCGCGATCAGGTGCAATCGCAACGCGCGCTGGTGTTAAAAACCGGCATGGCGCTGATTTATGCCCTGAGTATTTCGTGGTGTGTGGGCCAGCTATTACCGCATCCGCGTCCGTTTGCAATTGGCTTTGGTCACCAGTTCCTTTCTCACGCTGCTGATGACTCCTACCCGAGCGATCACGGCACGACGATCTTTACCTTTGCTCTGGCCTTTATGTTCTGGCATCGCCGCTGGTCCGGCGTCATTTTGCTGGCGGTGGGCAGCGCGATTGCGTGGTCACGCGTCTATCTGGGCGTGCACTGGCCGCTCGATATGCTGGGTGGTTTCCTGGTGGGGATTTTGGGTTGTCTGGCGTCGCATCTCGCCTGGCAGCTGTATGGCCAGCGCATGCTGGCGTTGACGCACCAGATTTATCGCGCCCTGTTTGCCATGCCGATTAAGAAGGGCTGGATTCGCGATTAAGCACGCTGCAAGGCTGCGGGCCGTGCAGCATATAGTGATGCCGGCCCCTTGTTGCTCCGTTCCCGTTGCGGGAGTTTAACTAAACCACTTCCCGAACCAGCCGTTGAATTTCATCATGATGAAATCCCAGATACGGCCAATAAAGCCGGCTTCCGGTACGTCCTCCATGGCCACCAGTGGACGCTGCTCAATGGTCTTTCCATCCAGCTGAAAATCGATGGTCCCTACCACCTGATCCTTCTTCAGTGGGGCTTCCAGCTGCGGTGAATTGAGTGTAAAACTCGCTTTCAGGTTTTTCATCTGCCTTTCGGAAGGGTGATGGCGGCATCCTTCGCCACCCCCAGATTCACCTGATTGCGCTCACCAAACCACACGCGCTGCTGTGCAAAAGGTTTATCAGATTTAATCGGCGTGACGGTTTCATAGAAACGGAAGCCCCACGTTAGCAGCTTCTCACTCTCGCGGAAGCGAATCGCGTCGCTCTGCGTCCCCAGCACTACTGAGATCAGCCGCATATCGCCCTCCACCGCCGAGGCCACCAGGTTATTCCCCGCGCCAGAGGTATGGCCGGTTTTAATACCGTCAACCTTGAGGTTGCTGCTCCACAGCAGACGGTTACGGTTCATCTGCTTAATATTATTGAAGGTAAACTCTTTCTGGCTGTTCAGGGCATACTCATCCGGCACATCCCTGATCAAACGCTGACCGATAATGGCCATGTCACGCGCGGTACTGTACTGCCCTTCCGCATCCAGGCCATGCACTGTCATAAAGTGCGTATTCTGCAGGCCAAACGCTTTAACATAGTTATTCATCAGCCCGATAAAGGAGTCCTGACTGCCCGCCACATAATCGGCCAGCGCAATACAGGCATCGTTGCCGGATTGAATCACTACGCCTTTATTGAGTTCTGAAACCGGAATGCGATCGCCCGGCTTCAGAAACATCAGCGATGAGCCGCGCAGCTTAGGATTGCCGGTCGCCCAGGCATCCTGACCGATGGTCACCATATCGTTATTGGTGATCTTGCCGGACTTCAGCGCCTGGCCCACGACATAGCTGGTCATCATTTTGGTCAGGCTGGCCGGATCGAGGCGCTGATCGGCATTGGACTCCGTCAGCACTTTGCCGCTGTTATAATCGATCAGAATCCAGGCTTTGGCATCAATTTGCGGCGCAGCAGGTGACTGCTCTGCCAGCGCGGCGGCCGGGATAAGCAGTATGAGTAAGGAAGTCGCCACCAGAGGGCGTAGTGCAGCTGTCAGTGTATTTTTTCTCATGAGCGTGACCAGAGAGTCCTTGTTAAATCATGGTTTTGTGCCGGCAAGACATGTCCTGCCCCACGCTAACGGTTCACGCCAGCGAAAAAAACCGCCCTTTCGTAAAGTTTTCTAGAGTTTCTTAGAGTAACCCTGGCATGTGCGCCGCGGCCAGCATCGTGCGCTCATCGCCGGAAAAACTGCGTGAAATTCCGAATTTTCGCAGAACAGGCAGGACAGTCATAAAATTCCGCTAACCTGATGCCAGTCAGCCCGAGGAGAACCATGATGGACTTAGCCGTTTTCGATCTGGACGAAACCCTGATTTGTGAAGACAGCACCAGCCTCTGGCTGCGCTGGCTGGTTTCACAGGGTTTCGCCCCTGAAGCACTGATAGCGCAGGAGCAGGCGTTGATGCGGCAGTATCACGCCGGTAATTTATCGATTGAAGAGTACATGCAGACAACGCTGGCGCCACTGGCCGGGATGGCCACGCTGACCGTGGCCGGCTGGGTGCGGCGCTTCATTCACCGCGACATCATGCCGCGCGTCTTCCCCGCCGCCCTTGAGCGCATCCGCTGGCATCAGCAGCGCGGTGATAGCGTCATAATTATCACCGCCAGTGGCGATCATCTGGCCGTACCGATTGCTGAACGGCTTGGCGTAGAGGGCGCGCTGGCTATTGGCGTTGAAGTCACCGATGAGCGCTATAGCGGGCACATCTATGGCACTGCCACTTATCGGGAAGGCAAGGTAACCCGCCTGGGTGACTGGAAAGCCCTGCAGCAGGATCGACGTTTTGAGAAGACCTGGGCTTATAGCGATTCAATGAACGACCTGCCGCTGCTGGCCCATGCCGATCACGCCTGGGTTATCAACCCGGATGCGCTGCTGCACCAGGAGGCACAGCAGCGCGGCTGGCAGGTGTGTCACTGGGTGCGCTAACTTAACCCTGTGCGGCGCTGGCGCTCTCCGCCAGCCCCACTTTCAATAGCTTGCCGTTGGCCTCATCGGTGAGCACATAGAGATAGCCATCCGGCCCCTGACGCACGTCACGAATGCGCTCGCCGCGATCTTTCAGCAGCCGCTGCTCTTCCACCACCTTCTCACCGTTAACCCGCAGACGGATCAGGCTCTTATCTTTCAGCGCGCCGATAAACAGCGAATTTTTCCACTGCGGGAAACGTGCGCTGTTGTAAAACGCCATGCCGCTGATGGCCGGGGAGACCTTCCACCAGAACAGAGGCTGCGTGGTGCCCGCGGCATCTGTGCCCTGCGCCTCCGGTACTTTATCGCCGCTGTAATCAATACCGTATGTCGCCAGCGGCCAGCCGTAGTTTTTGCCTTTCTCTGCGCTGTTCACTTCATCGCCGCCGCGCGGACCGTGCTCGCTCTCCCACATCTGCTGCGCCCAGGGATTGAACGCCAGCCCCTGCGGATTGCGCACGCCATATGACCAGATCTCCGCACGTGCGCCCTGTCGGTTCACAAACGGGTTATCCGACGGCGTTTTGCCATCCTGCGTCAGACGCACGATTTTACCGGAGAGCTTATCCAGATCCTGCGCGCTGCTGCTGGCAAAATTATCGCCAAAGGCGATATAGAGGAAGCCCTGACGATCGAAGGCCAGCCGCGTACCCATGTTGGCACCGCTGGAAAGTTTAGGCGTCTGCTCCAGTACTACTCTGAAGTCATGAAGCTGCCGGTTGTTATCGCTGAGAATACCGTAGCCCACCACGCCGCCCGCGCGGCCACGGTTATCCGCCGTGGTATAACTGAGCCATACGCGTCGACTTTGCGCAAAATCGGGTGCCAGCACCACATCCAGCAGACCGCCCTGCCGGTTTGCCCACACCTTTGGCACGCCGCTGATCGGCTGCGAGAGCCCTTTGCCTGGCTGCCAGCTGCGTAGCTGGCCGGATCGTTCAGTGATGAGTAAGGTTTGATTGTCCGGCAGAAACGCTACCGACCAGGGATGATCAAGTTTGTCCTGCAGGACCTGCACCTGTACATCGGCCGCAAGCGCGACAAAAGAACAGTTTAACGCGCCAGCCAGCAGCGCAACACGCCATAAACGCATGGGATTCTCCTTTTTCACGGTCTGCGCTTAAGCGTAGTCAGCCGGTAAAAAAGGATGTGCAGGATTTACAAAACATTAAGCCCGGCGTGGCGCCGGGCTTAAGCAGGCAGGATTATTCGAAGCAGGTTTCCGGATTATCAGCCAGCGAAATAAAAGACTCGCCACCTTTAGTTAATGCGTTGATACCGCCGCTTTCAATATCGTAAACCCACCCGTGCAGACGCAATTTGCCTTTACGCAGCGCGACGGAAACAGAGGGGTGTGTTTTGATATTGTTGAGCTGAGCGATGACGTTCTCTTTCACCATCTCATTAAGACGCACTTCAACGGAATCGTAGTTACGCTCATCCACCACGCTTTCGCCGCATTGGCATAGTGCAGCCAGTGATCAACCGCCGGCATGCTCTCCAGATCGGCATTAGAGGCAATCGCATTCATGGCGCCACAGTTGGAGTGGCCGCAGATGATGATTTCCGTCACGCCCAGCGCTAACACGGCATATTCAATCGTGGCGGATACACCGCCCGGCTCCGGACCAAACGGCGGTACAATGTTGCCGGCGTTACGGATGACAAACAGCTGACCCGGCTCAGATTGCGTGACCAGCTCCGGCACCAGACGGCTGTCTGAGCAGGAGATAAACAGCGCTTTGGGATTCTGGTTTGACGCCAGACGTTTGAAAAGATCCTTCCTTTCAGGAAACACATTCTGTTGGAAATTCAGAAAACCTTTAACGATCTCTTGCATTTGTCTGCTCTCACATTATCCGCATCTGCCTGATGCTGTACATCTCAGCACCAGTTCGCGTTTAAAAAAATTTCAGTGTCGTGAACGACTTACAATCACCAACCCGACATTTAAGCAAAACGGGCTGCATTAGACAACCCGGATTGCCCGGGCGTGCAGAGTAAGCGTATACCATAACGCTATCCGTAGCCTATCTGTCACCTGATATCCGCCGGCATCAATACGCAGCTTTACAATTATAGATAATTGATATCGCTCTATTTACTCTGCGGATGTCCGCCAGAACAGCAGAGGTCTCACGCGGCGGGCACAGCGATCAACCTGCACGCTACCGTCAGCCGCCACGCCTCTCTGCGGATTGGCGCCCGTTTATAAGGTGATTTTTTAATAGGGGGTCTTCCACGCTTCCCTATACATTTTCCCCTGCAACCTCTGTACAATCGCCCCCCTATCCACACTAATTATGATGAATTTTTATCCTTATGAGCCATGTCAAAAATCCACCGCGCGTGGGCTTCGTCTCCCTCGGCTGTCCGAAAAACCTCGTTGACTCTGAACGCATCCTGACCGAACTGCGTACGGAAGGTTATGACGTGGTACCACGCTACGATGACGCGGAGATCGTCATCGTTAACACCTGTGGATTTATTGATAGCGCCGTACAGGAGTCACTGGAAGCGATCGGTGAAGCGCTGAATGAAAACGGCAAAGTGATCGTGACCGGCTGTCTCGGGGCGAAAGTGGATCAGATCCGCGAGGTGCACCCCAAAGTGCTGGAGATCACCGGCCCTCATAGCTACGAGCAGGTACTCTCACACGTACACACTTACGTCCCAAAACCGGAGCACAATCCGTTCCTGAGTCTGGTACCGGAACAGGGCGTGAAGCTAACGCCGCGCCACTATGCTTACCTGAAAATTTCCGAAGGCTGTAATCACCGCTGCACCTTCTGCATTATCCCGTCGATGCGTGGCGATCTCGATAGCCGCCCAATTGGTTCAGTGCTTGACGAAGCAAAACGCCTGGTCGAAGCCGGCGTGAAAGAGCTGCTGGTGATTTCGCAGGATACCTCTGCTTACGGCGTTGACGTAAAACACCGTACCGGTTTCTGGAACGGCTCCCCGGTGAAAACCAGTATGGTCAGCCTGTGTGAACAGCTGGCAAAGCTCGGCGTCTGGGTCCGTCTGCACTACGTTTATCCCTATCCGCATGTTGATGACGTGATCCCGCTGATGGCCGAGGGCAAGATTCTGCCGTACCTCGATATTCCTCTGCAGCACGCCAGCCCGCGCATTCTGAAGCTGATGAAGCGCCCAGGTGCGGTCGAGCGTACGCTGGAGCGCATCAAACGCTGGCGCGAAATCTGCCCCGAGCTGACGCTGCGTTCCACCTTCATTGTCGGCTTCCCGGGAGAGACCGAAGAGGATTTCCAGATGCTGCTCGACTTCATCAAAGAGGCGCGACTCGATCGCGTGGGCTGCTTCCAGTACAGCCCGGTAGAGGGCGCAACCGCGAACCAGCTACCCGATCAGGTGCCGGACGAGGTGAAACAGGCGCGTTTCGATCGCTTCATGCAGCTACAGCAGCAGATCTCTGCTGAACGTCTGCAGGAGAAGATCGGCCGTGAAATTCTGGTCATTATCGATGAAGTTGATGAAGAGGGTGCCGTTGGCCGCAGTATGGCGGATGCGCCAGAGATTGACGGCGCAGTGTATCTCAACGGCGACCGTCAGGTGAAAGTGGGCGATGTGGTGCGCGTTAGCGTTGAGCACGCGGATGAGTACGATTTGTGGGGTTCGCGCGTCTAACCGTACTTCTGCTGGTGCGCTTTTTTGCGCGCCAGATAATCGGTATCAACACGCAGCCGATCCCAGCACGCTTTAAAAATGGCCGCAGCAGCGGCCTTCTCTTTCTCTGTGGTGCGCGGTAGCTCATTTCCGTCAGCATCATATTTACGTCCGCCTTTATGATTGCTGTAGCGACGTGCGCGGGTATAGCCCATCTGAATAAATTTTCGCGCCATATCCATCCCGACAAAATCGTCCTGCGCGCGATAGTCCTCAAATAGCGCCATAATTTTCTCTGAAGATTGCTTCGCGACTTCAACCGTGCGAAAGCGCCAGTGCGGCAGAATTTCACTTTTGTACGGCTCTACCATCAGCACGCCCTGCTCACCGCGCCCAACCCGATACAGCTCCGGGTGCTGACGCAAATCGAGATTCTTATAGTCCTGTTCATAATCAAACGCTTTCATTCGTTGGCCTCCCGCCGGCTTTCATTGCTCAGGGTAATTATTTCTCTTTGGCACTTTAGTGTTGCTTTTTTCAACCGATAACATAACTACCGGCTCAATTGCTAAGAGATGCTCAGATGTTCAATAAAATGAAAATCGTAACCGCCATCGTCGTGATTTTGATGGTATTTACGGCGATGCAGGCCATTTCCGGCTCGCTATTTTTCTCTGCGCTTAGCGCAGGACAGCAAAATTTCACCGCCAGTAATCAGCTCTCCCACCAGCAGCGCGAGCTGGGTGATGGCTGGCAAACGCTGGTCAAAACTCGCGTGACCATTAACCGCGTTGCCATCCGTATCCTGAAGAATCAGACCGATGCGCAATCGCTGGCAGCCATTAACAAACTGCTGGTTACCGCGGGTGATTCGCTGGATGAAGCACGTCAGCACTTTAATCAGTATAGAAGCTACCCGCCTGTTGAGGGCCAGAACGCGGCCAGTGCGGAGTCCGTTGAAAAGACATTTAACGCTTACGCCGACCTGTTACAGCAGTCTGCCGTCTTTCTGAAAGCCAACGATTACGCCGCATACGGTAACCTCGACGCCCAGCAGGCACAGGATGCACTGGAAGTGGCTTACAAACAGTGGCGTGAAGAGAATGCACAGTTAACCAATCAGCGCAGCGCAGAAAATGAGCGCGCCTATCAGCAGATGCTGATCATGATGGGTGCGATGGCAGCCGTGGTGATTCTGATGCTGGTAGCGGTCTGGACGCTGGTGCGCCGTATTCTGCTTGCTCCGATGAAGCAGGTGCAGCAGCAGATTGAGCGCTTTGCCGGCGGCGATCTCTCAGCCCGTTTGCAGCTGGATGGCCAGAGTGAGATGGCGTCAATTGCGGCCAGTCTGAGCCACATGCAGCAGGCGCTGCTCGGCACCATCAATAACGTTCGCGATAGCGCGGATGCGATTTTCGGTAGCGCGAGCGCCATTGCCAACGGCAATAACGATCTCTCATCACGTACCGAGCAGCAGGCTGCATCGCTGGAAGAGACGGCCGCCAGTATGGAAGAGCTGACCGCAACGGTGAAGCAGAACGCCGATAATGCGCGTCAGGCTTCACAGCTGGCGAAAACCGCCTCTGAGACTGCCGATAAAGGTGGCAACGTGGTGGAGGGCGTGGTGAAAACCATGCGTGATATCGCCGACAGTTCGAAGAAGATTGCCGATATCACCAGCGTTATTGATGGTATCGCGTTTCAGACCAATATTCTGGCGCTCAACGCTGCCGTAGAAGCGGCACGCGCTGGCGAACAGGGACGCGGGTTCGCCGTGGTCGCGGGTGAGGTGCGAAATCTGGCACAGCGCAGCGCCCAGGCGGCGAAAGAGATTAAGCTGCTGATTGAAAACTCGGTGCAGCGCGTGGATCTTGGTTCACAACAGGTGAGCAGCGCGGGAAATACCATGCAGGAGATCGTTGATGCCGTGACGCGGGTTACCGACATCATGGGTGAAATTGCCTCGGCCTCGGACGAACAGAGTCGCGGTATCGATCAGATTGGCCAGGCGGTGAATGAGATGGATCGCGTGACGCAGCAGAACGCCACGCTGGTGCAGGAGTCGGCGAACGCATCCGCTTCGCTGGAGCAGCAGGCCAGCCGTCTCTCCTCGGCCGTGTCGCGCTTCAACACCGGCGCACGCCAGGCTGTCACTCCGGTAGCGAAAAGCGTGGCACCGATCGCGCCTGTGCCGTCGCGTGCTCTGCCGGCCGCCGTCAGTCACGGCAACGATAACTGGGAGACGTTCTGAGCCCTGGCGGCCCTGCGGGTCGCCACTCCGAAGATCTGAAGCGACAGGATGAGGCAAGCCCGGACGGCACAAAGATGGGCCGATCCGGCGTGCTCAACCTCCCCTCAGCCATGGGCAGCCTGCAGCGAATATGCGTTAAGCTCACGTCTTCAGCTTCGGATCCAGCGCGTCGCGCAATCCGTCACCCAGCAGATTAAAGGCCAGCACCGTCAGGAAGATCGCCAGGCTGGGGAAAATCGCTACGTGGGGCGCAATCACCATATCCGCACGCGCTTCATTTAGCATCGCGCCCCACTCCGGCGTGGGCGGCTGGGCGCCTAACCCCAGAAACGACAAACTCGCAGCCGTGATGATTGATGTGCCAATACGCATGGTGAAGTAGACCACGATGGACGACACTGTACCCGGCAAAATATGCCGCATAATAATCGTCCAGTCCGATGCGCCAATACTGCGTGCTGACTCAATGTAGGTCTGATGTTTCAGCACCAGCGTGTTGCCGCGCACCAGACGGGCAAAGGCGGGAATACTAAAGATCGCCACTGCGACAATGACGTTGCTCATACCGCTGCCCATGATCGCCACCACCGCAATCGCCAGCAGAATCCCGGGAAAAGCGAACAGCACATCACAGACGCGCATGGTTATGCGATCCCACCAGCCTTCGTAGTACCCCGCCAGCAGGCCCAGCACCGTCCCTATAGCTGACCCTATCGCTACCGAAAAGAAGCCCGCGATCAGCGAAATGCGCGTCCCCACCAGCACACGACTGAAAATGTCGCGCCCCAGAGAGTCGACGCCAAACAGATGCATCCACGAAGGGCCTTCATTGAGCCGGTCGTAATCGAAATAGTTCTCTGCATCAAACGGTGCCAGCCACGGCGCGATAAATGCCAGTATGACCAACAGCAGTACAAATGCGCCCGCCAGCATAGCCACGTGCTGATGGCGAAAACGCCGCCAGAATTCACGCCACGGCGTGCGTACCCGGTTTTCCGTGATCGCCGGCATGGTTTTCAGTGCCGCCTCGCGTCGCCAGTTCTTCAATTGCGACTCCTTACCTGTAGCGAATTGCCGGGTTGATCGCCGCGTACAGCATATCGACAATCAGGTTAATCAGAATGAACTCCAGCGAAAATAGCAGCACTTCGGCCTGAATCACCGGGTAGTCGCGCATCGCCACAGAGTCCACCAGTAAACGCCCTAATCCGGGCCAGTTAAATACCACTTCCACCACAATCGAACCGCCCAGCAGGAAGCCAAACTGCAGCCCCATCATCGTCACCACCGGAATCATGGCGTTGCGCAGGCCGTGCTTCACTACCACCAGCGATTCACGCACCCCTTTGGCGCGCGCGGTGCGCATATAATCTTCCTGCATCACCTCAACGAACGACGCGCGGGTAAAGCGCGCCATCACCGCCGCGACCGCCGCACCGAGCGTAATGGATGGCAGGATATAGTGCTGCCAGCTATCGGCGCCAACGGTCGGTAACCAACCCAGCTCCACCGAAAACACCTGCATCAGCAACATCCCCAGTGCGAAGGCGGGGAAAGAGATGCCGGACACCGCCAGCGTCATACCGATGCGATCCGGCCAGCGATTGCGCCATACTGCCGAAACAATGCCGATCGCCATGCCGAAAATCACCGCCCACACCATGCTGGAGAGCGTCAGCCACAGCGTCGGGAAAAAGCGCGCGGCAATCTCCTGCGACACCGGCCGTTTCGAAACCATCGACTGGCCAAAATCGCCCTGCAGCGCATTTACGATAAAGTGCCAGAACTGTTGAATCAGCGGTTGATCCAGCCCCAGATCCTGCCGCACCAGCGCCACGACCGAGGCGTCCGCTTCCGGTCCGGCAATCAGGCGCGCCGGATCGCCCGGCAGCAGGTGTACAAACAGAAACACCAGCACGGCGACAATCAGCAGGGTGGGAATCAACCCCAGTAAGCGTTTGAGAAAATAGTTGAGCATGCGAAATCCTGCGCAGCATCAGCCAGCCCCGCAGGGCTGGCTGCGTCTGTTACTTCAGATCCGCCTCATCAAAATTGAATGAGGTATCGGGCATGACATAAAAACCACTCAGGTTCTTATTGTTGGCAGACAACAGCTGCTCCACCACCAGTGGAATCCACGGATGATCGTTCCAGATGCGATCCTGGGCGTCTTTGTACAGTTTGGCTTTCTGTTCGCGATCGGTGGTTTTGAGCGCATCCGCCAGATCTTTATCCACCTGCGGATTACTGTAGAAAGCAGTATTAAAGATCGCCGGCGGCCAGGAGCTGGTGGCAAACAGCGGCGTCAGCGCCCAGTCGGCTTCGCCGGTTGAGGCTGACCAGCCGGTGTAGAACATGCGTACCCCGCTCTCTTTCTGCCCTTTGCCCTCCACTTCCGCAGCGCGCTGGCCGGCATCCATCGCCGTCACTTTCACCTTCACACCCACCTGCGCCAGCTGCTGCTGCGTAAACTGCAGCACCTTCTGCGCGGTGCTGTGGTTATGCGATGACCACAGCGTGGTCTCAAAGCCGTTCGGGTAGCCCGCCTCTTTCAGTAACGCACGCGCTTTGGCCGGATCGTATTTGATGGCCGGGTAACGCTGGGCGAAATCGATGGACGGCGGCACGATGCCGGTGGCTGGCGTGGCGTAACCGGCAAAGGCCACTTTCGCCAGCGCCTGGCGGTTGATGGCGTACTCCAGCGCTTCACGCACTTTCGGATTATCAAAAGGCTTCTGCGTCACGTTCAGGCTGATATAACGCTGCATGATTGACGGCGTTGTCACCACATCCAGCTTGCTATTGCCTTTAAGTAGTTTGGCCTGCTCAAGCGGCACCGGGAAAGCAAAGCTCGCTTCACCGGTCTGCAGCATCGCCGCACGGGTATTGTTATCGACAATCGGACGCCAGGTAATGCTATCCAGCTTCGGATAGCCTTTTTTCCAGTAACCGTCCCACTTCTTCACCTTCACGAAATCGGTCTGGTTCCAGGTTTCGAACTGATACGGACCGGTACCCACCGGGTGGAAACCGATATCTTTGCCATATTTCTTCAGCGCCGTGGGCGAGATCATCGCCGCAGCCGGGTGCGCCAGGTTGTTAATAAAGGCGGAGAACGGCTGCTTCAGGGTAATCTTCACCGTCGCAGGATCGACCACTTCTGTGGTGGCGATGTATTTGAACAGGTTGTAACGCTTGAGATGGTTATCCGGATTACTGGCGCGATCGAGGTTTACCTTGACGGCTTCGGCATTGAAATCGGTGCCATCCTGGAACTTCACGCCCGGACGCAGCTTAATGGTATAGGTCAGGCCATCGCTACTCGCCTCATAGCTCTCCGCCAGCACGTTCACCAGCTTCATCTCTTTATCAAAGCCGAACAGGCCCTGATAGAAAGACTTCGCTACCGCCTGCGACAGCGTATCGTTGGCGTCGTACGGATCCATCGTGGTAAAGGTCGATGCCACTGCAATCACTGCGTCTTTCGCCGCCCAGGCTGGCAGTGCCAGCGCCGAACTCAACAACCCGGCAGTGATAACCCCTTTTCGCATAATATGGTGCATTGTTATCGTTCTCCTGTAGTCCCTGTCTGACGCGCATTTATCGAACGCGCGTGGTTGCTGCTCAGGCGCCGCTAATGGCGTGGCGGGCAACAAAGTGTCCGGGCGCCACTTCCAGTAACGGTGCTACTTCCGGCTCATCACCCAGCGGGCGAATCGGGCTGGGGATCTCATCCACCATCAGCGCCCGCTCACGGTGCCGGTGGGCCGGATCGGCCACCGGCACTGCGGCCATCAGTTTTTTTGTATAGGGATGCCGCGGCTGTTCAAACACAGCCTGACGCGGCCCCATCTCCACAATCTGTCCAAGATACATAACGGCGACACGATGGCTGATGCGCTCCACGACCGCCATGTCGTGTGAAATAAACAGGAAGGCGATGCCGAATTCACGCTGCAGATCCAGCATCAGGTTGATGATCTGCGCCTGGATAGAGACATCAAGCGCAGAGACCGACTCATCGGCAATGACCACTTTCGGGTTGAGCGCCAGCGCGCGCGCAATGCAGATACGCTGCCGCTGACCGCCGGAGAACTCGTGCGGGTAGCGCTGCGCGTGCTCCGGCAGCAGGCCGACG
>NZ_MLFS01000078.1 GCF_002095485.1 Pantoea wallisii
TGAATGGCGACCCTGAAGAACCGGCACATTGTTATCGGGCTGCCATCAATAGCGACCGTCCGTTACATTACCGCTTACAGCCAGCCGGCAAACCACTCCGGCATCACAAACAGATTGAAGTGATTCACCAGCAGCATCAGACCAACGAACACCACCGAAACTGATACCCACTGGCGCGCATAGGGCATAAAGCCAATGCCAATGACCGGCTTGATAAAGAACGGATGCGCAAACGCGGAGATCAGCACCTGAGAGATCGACAGCGTCAGCGCGACATAAATCACGTTCGGCCAGATATAGGTTGTGGCGAGTACCGCAACCACCACCAGGCTGGCGACAATGTTCCAGTAAAACTCAACGTTGGTCCGTCCGTTGGCCTGGGAGATCGCACCGGTCAGGCCGCCCATCGGGCGCAGCATACCAAACAGCAGCATCAGCGGAATCAGGTGATAAACCTGCTCATGCGATGCGCCATACAGCACGCGTACAATTAACGGAGAGAGAATACCAATCGCCAGATACATCACACTGCTGAACAGCATGATGACAAACGTGCCCTTCAGGAACAGTTTTTTCAGCTGCTCCGGATCGTGCTGCTTCTCCGCGAAGCGCGGCAGCGCCAGGCGGTTGATCACCGGCGATACCAGCTTCAGCGGCTGCAGTATCAGTTCCTTTGCCAGCGAGTAGATGCCCAGCATCTCAGCGCCCATCACTTTACCAACAATCAGCGCATCCGCCTGAGTACGCAGCTGGTTGATGGTTTGCGATCCCAGCTGATAGATGCCGTAACGTACCGCGCTGACAAAGGTCTTGCCATCGAACTCCCAGGTAGGTCGCCAGGATTTCTCGCCAAAGTAGATCATGCAGAGAATGCGCGTGAAGGCATTGATGAACAGCCCGAGAATCGCAGCGGCCACCGTCAGCGAGGTGAAGTAAAGCATCGCCACGGTACACAGGAAAGCAAACAGCTTGGTGCCCATCTCAATCTTCGCCAGCGTCACCATGCGTTTGGTTTTCACATAGTGCGCCTGATACTGCGAGAGATGCCCCAGCACCAGGAAGTTGAGGCTGGTCAGCATAATCAGCGCGGTGAGCTCCGGCAGATGGTAGAACCACGCCACTGGCCACGCGATCGCCAGCATGATTAAGCCGGTACAGAAGCTGAGTGAGACGTTAACCCAGTAGATCGTGCTCTGCTCGCGACGCGTAATATCCTGGCGATGCACGATGTAGCTGCTCATGCCCATATCCTGCAATACGGTGGCGACGGCCAGTATTGCATTGATAATCGCCAGTAAGCCCAGCTCGTGCGTCTCCAGCTTGCGCGCCAGCACCGCCAGCTGTAACACCTGGAGCAGCGCAGCGAAGCAGGTACTGCCAAACAGCCAGACGGCCTGTTTTTTTAATCCACTCACACCATCCGCTCCAGAATTTTCGCCAGCTCACCGTACGCGATGTGCTGATTGAACTCGGTTTCGACTTTATGGCGTGCGGCGGCGACAACCGGCGCGACATCAACATCACCGCGCGACAGGCGCAGCAGGGTATCTGCCAGCTCCTCGGCACTGTTCTCAGAGACCAGCCAGCCACTGACGTTATTCTGAATCAGCTCCGGAATGCCGCTGTGATAGGTCGAGACCACCGGCAGGCCTACCGCCATCGCTTCCATCAGCGCCACCGGAATCCCCTCCATATCGCCGTCAGCCGCGGTTTTTGACGGCAGCAGGAAGATATCGGCCTCATTCAGCGCCTCACGAATCTCCTCCTGCGGTTTAAAGCCCGGCATGGTCACAAACTCTTCCAGTCCGGCACGGGCGATATGCTCGCGCATCATGCCATCCTGTTCGCCGTTACCGATGATGGTGAACTGGAACTGGCCACCGTTATCCCGCAGGATCTCGCTGGCCTTCACCGCCACATCCAGCCCTTTCTTCTCGGTCAGGCGTGCAACGGAGACGATGCGCAGCGGCTTGTGGAAGGCCTCACGCGGGCGGAAGTTAAACTTCTCCGGCTCGATGCCCATGCGCGTAACGTGCACTTTCTCGCGCGGGCAGCCCATCTCGATCAGCTTGTTCTCCCACAGATGACTGATAGGCAGCATCAGCTCGCTCTGTTTGAACAGGTTAACGTAATCAAGCTTGTGCTCTTCCAGAATGTGACGACGGGAGATGTCAGCGCCGTGAAACACCGTGGCCTGTTTGCCTTTCAGCACGCCAAGTTCGCGCAGCTTATTGGCCAGCGCGCCGGCATAGCCGAAGTGCACCAGAAACACATCTGCCGTGAAGGTCTGCTTTGCGTTAGCCACAATGGCCGGCAGCAGCAGCTTTTTCGCCTGCGCGCCGTAGCGGCCAATATTGAGCGATTTCAGCAGGGCCGGTTTGGTGATCTTGGGCAGCATCAGACCAATACGCTGCGTAAGTTTATCGAGGTTCGATACCTTCTCTTCCGGCAGCAGATAGTGGGTTTTTGCCGCCAGATTGTACTCATCGAACGCAGCATGGCGGTTAACCATGTCGCCCGGAAACACCGAGATAATCTCGACGTCATAGCCGGCATCGATGAAATGCGTTACCTGATTGAGGACAAATGTCTCAGAGGCAACCGGAAAACGCATGGTGAAAAAGGTTAACTTCATCGCTTACCCCAGCACATTAAGAATTTCTTCGGTAATGCGGTTGCCGATTTCGCGCTCCTGCGCCACCGCGGTTTCCACTTTTTGCTTCACGTTGTCGTAATCCGCCAGCACCGTTTGCACTTTATCGATCAACGAGCCGTCCATCAGGCTCTGTACGTCGGTGGCCATCTGCGGCAGGCCCAGTTGCTTCATCACGCCGAGGGATTTGTGCTCGTAGTTGATGGCGACGGCCGGGGTACCAAAGTTCATGGAGATAATCGCCGAGTGCAGGCGCGTACCGATGGTGAGATGACAGTGGCTCAGCAGAATGCCCAGCTCAAGGTCGTTAAACTCATCCATGATGACGTGATAATGCTCCGGCTGTTCAACGTGGTCGCGCAGCGTCAGTGCCACCATGCGGTCATCTTTGCCGTAGCTGTCGATACCGGTACAGGTCGAGAATGCTACGACTTGATAGCCTGCCGCGATCATCGCGTTAATCACGCGACCAAAAGCAGCTTCATACTCTTTCTGGGTAACGCCCAGGCGTTTATCAAACGGCGCCAGCTCACGCACGGTGATGGCGATGGTTTTACGGGCGCTGATGACACGCTGCCAGTGCAGCAGATTGTGGCTGGGGTTCCCAACCTCGCGCGCTTTCACCAGAAATGCGGTATCAACGCCCTTCTTCACCCGGCTGGTGGTGACGCCATCCTGTTTCAGGCGATCCAGGCTCACCTCTTCGCGCAGCACCAGGCTGTCTACACGGTCAAACACAAAGTTCGCCAGCGCATTGACGCGCGGATTTTCGAACGGCCCTACCGAGTGACCAATCATGTGCAGAGGCTTTTTGGCCATCAGCGCACAGAGCGCATGGTCAAACTGCGTCACGCCGTAGAGATCAACGAAGAACGAGCCCCCCACCTGAATGATGGCATCATACTGCGCCAGGTTGCGGGTGAACTCCGCCAGGTGCGGTGGCACGGAGAAAGATTTGTACAGGCCACCTTTGCCCAGGTGCGCCATCATAATGTCCGGCATCAGGCGGTTTGCGACTTTACGCTTTAAGCTGCCGACTATGCCCTTCCCGCCTTTGCTGTTGTGTAAAAACAGGGAGTCTTGCTGAATATCCTGCTGCAATAAATATCCGGAGCTTGTCGGATAACGACTGATGACATCGATATCCAAATCACCGCGTGCCGACTGAAGCGAATCGATCAGCCCACGTAAAATCGCGCCATCCCCACGATTTCCACAGGTATGGTTACCCACCAATAAAATCTTCATAAAAAACTCCAGAAAAAATTTTTGTAATTTTGTACAAACTGCCAGTTCCGAACTGGCCAGGTGAACTCTGTAATAAAAAAACTGCTCATGGGCGAATGCCCGAAATTTACTGCTTACTGCCTGTTATCTGACCTAAAATCTGTTGCGTGGTGCGCATGAATGCGCACCCTACAGAAACATGTCGCCGCACGTTCACCCAAGGTCGCCGTTTACGGTGACCGTCAGCCGTGCCGGGTTTTTACGACTTCACCGCAAAATAGGGCAACGCCACCTGCTCGCCGTTGATCACCACGGAGACAAACCCTTTGGGTTCACGCGTATCGACCTGCTCCGGCTTCAGCGCGCGTGAGGCCAGCAGCAGATCGCCCTGCTCATTACCACCAACGCCGGCCTTGCCGTTGTGCAGGCTGAATCGCTGCGGCGCCTGCTGGCTGCCACCGGAAGGCTCGCCCTGTGCCATGGTGGCGTCGACGCGGGCACAGCGACCGGTCAGGAAGCGGTCTTTGGCCGTGCTCTTGATCAGTACCGCCGTTGCCGGTGTCCAGCCCGCCAGTTTGACGAACACCTTACTGTCGGTATCCGTACGCGGTTCTACCCGCACTTCCAGCACCGGCGAGCTGCCCTCTGCCGACCAGCTGGCTTCTGCCTTATGGGTTTTACGCTGCAGATGGATCACCGCACGCCCGCCGGTCTGCTTACCCTCCATCAGATCCAGCAGCGGCTTATCCTCGGTGCCGTTATTAAACTGCGACTGACCAAATAGCTCGATCTCCCAGCTATCGCCCACGGTCGGCGAGTAGAAGTTACCAAGCTCAAACCATGTCGCCTGGTTGGTGTTATTGGTCAGACGGTAACGCGAAGTGATGTAGTTGTATTTCAGGCTGCCATCAATCGCTACGCCGTAAGATTCGACGCGGGTTGATCCCATTTCCCAAATATTGAGCCAGCGATCGCCCTGCAGCGAGTTATCAATCCAGCTGCCGGATTGCAGATTTGTCTGGCGCATATTCAGGCGCGAGTTATGGGCAATCAGCGGGTTCTTGCAATCTTCCAGGCTCAGGGCATCGATGATCCACTGGCCGTTAGAAATATCGCCCGGATGTTCACTGTGCTCAATCCAGCCATTATGGATAATCGACTGGCTGCAGCGCGGCAGATTCAGCACCATCCCACCGGTACAGTGCTGCGCATTGAAGTTCGACAGCTCAATGGCGGTGCTGTGATCCCATACGCCCTGCTTCTGCCCGGACCAGCTGGCTTTAATCACATCGCCGGTACAGGTGTGGGCATACCACTGGTCGATTTTGCAATCCAGCGTATCCAGCAGGCTGATGGCGGTGCCGCCAACCCGATTGAAGCGCAGGCAGGCGCCGCGGAAGAACTGGCCGCCCGGGCAAGTGTTGCGGAACAGCCCCTGCTTGTTCGGACGTTTATCGTTCTGGCCGTTAAAGATCAGGTTGGAGATCTCGGTCCAGCGCGCATTCACCTGGAACAGGAACTCTGAGCGGCCATCGGAGATCAGCGTTGTCGCCGGGAAGTAACCGAAGTTGACCATCGCACCGGAGATACGGAAGAAGCGCTGCTGCCGATCGCCAAAATCGCAGCCGGTGACGAAAAACGTCCCCGCCGGGAACTGCACGCAAATTTGCTGATTGGCGTCCAGCGACCACTGATACATCGCTTTAATTGCGGGTGCGGCATCGGTCTTGCCGTCGGCAATGGCGCCAAAATCAAACAGTGTAAGGCGGTTAAAATCTTCAACCACGCGCCGCCAGTAGAAGCCGTTGCCGCTGATGGTGACGCCGCCATCATCTTTGCTCTCGCCGTAAACGCCAACAAATTCACCGCCGCCCACTTCCAGCCCTTCGTGCCAGCTCTTCAGCTTGATTTTCGCACCGGCAAACAGCGGACGGGTTTTGCGTAACTCCTCAACCGACGGGATTTCACCAATCAGTTGATAGCCATTCGGCTGCGCCAGGCGCTGGCTGAAGCTGCTCTGGTTCGGGCGCGAAACATCGCTGATGGAGAACAGCGTATTGCCTTCGTTGTCCTCGACCACCATAGAGTGCGCCGGATGGGCGATCAGCGCGGCGTTATCATGAATAAACTGAGCAAAATTGCCCTTGTTCAGCGCAATAGGCTGACTGATCTGTGAAACTTTGCCACTGGCATCTCGCAGGTATACCGGAATCTGATTACCCGCTTTGCTGGCATCGCGCCCGGCCTGACCAATCCACAATTTGCCCTCAAAGTTCTGCCAGAACTGCGGCGGCATGGTGTAGACATTCTCTGGCGTCAGAATCGGTACATCGCTCTGCGGCACGCTGGAAGGATCAACGCTTTTCAGCGCAGGCTGATCATTTTTGGCGGCATAGCTGGAGAACGCGCTCACCGAAAGCGCAGCAACAATGGAGGAGGCTGCGGTTTGCAGAACTTCTCTTCTTTTCATGCGTAAAATCCCGTGGTCAATTTGCGCCATCTGGCGGCGATACGTGTGATCCCGGAGGCACGAGAATGGGCGCTTATACCAGCGCCAGCCAGCTTTGTTTGATCTGGTTACCGTCAAACTTCAGCGCTGTTTCTTTGGTTTTTTCACTCATGGCGTAGAACAGGCTATCGTCGCTTGCCAGCTGCTCCATGCGCGCCAGGAAGGTCGCTTTGTCATTCATGGGCACCAGGAAGCCATCTTCACCGTGGTTGATGATCTCCTGCGGACCGGTCGGGCAGTCGTACGCCACCACCGGCAGCGACCAGGATTTGGCCTCCAGCAGCACCAGCGGCAATCCTTCATAGCGCGAGGTCATCAGCGCCATATCGCTGTCGCGGTAGTAGTCGTTGATGTTGCTCACTTTGCCGACAAAGTTAACGCTATTGGTGATGCCAAGCGATGCAGCCTGATCGTGCAGCTGCTGGCGCAGTTCGCCATCACCGGCAATCACCAGCGTCCACTCCGGATGGGTTTTACTGAAGTCCGCCCAGATATCCAGCAGCAGGTCGAACCCTTTCTGGTTATCCAGACGTCCCACCGCCAGCGCCTGACGGCTGCGCGTCTGCCGCTGCCAGGATTTATACACCACCGGATTGGGAATTTGCTGACTGGCGATGTGCCAGCGGCTGAATACCTGGTGATCTTTATCGGTGAGCACGATGACGCGATCGTAGTAGCGCAGCAGCAGCCACTTCAGCAGCTTGATCGGTTTGCTGAAGGAGTTGATGGCAATGTGCTCGCAGGCGTAGGCTTTGAAGGTTTTTTTCTTCATCGCCATCAGGTTCCAGAAGGCGAACATTACGCTCAGGCGGCCCATGCTGATCAGGAATACGCTGTCGAAGCCCTCCTGATGGATGCGCGCCACGGCGCTTTTAATCGGGTTGCTGTGACCTTCAAAGCTGACAATCTCTTTTACGCGTTCAAACGGGTAAAAAGTTTTGCCATGGCCTTCCAGCGAATAGACGGTAACAGCGTGCTGCTCACCGAGGCACTCCGACATAAAATTACAGATGTTCTCTGTACCCGCGTAGGAGTAGGCATCCTTGATAACTAAAACAATCTTTTTCATGAAAATACTTTCCACCTCAAACGAATGGCGATTTCAATAACCTAATAGTTTGAGTTGCAGCAAGGCGGCAAAGGGGACCATCCGCAAGAGCTTACTCAAGTAAGTGGCTGTGGTGGGCACGCGTAGACAACGCCGCTGCAGCTCAAAATATGACGGTTATTAGCGATGTTTAAGGGTGAAAAGAACCCCATTCACCATATACCAGACGTAATAGTAATAGATTTTTAAAGGATTGTTTTTATAGATAATTCTTAATAATTCGAGATGCCATTTCGCCGCTTTATTTTTGTTGCGCGAAAGGGAGTCACCCAGCTCGTAATAGTTCACCAGGGTTTTCTGGATCACGCGAGCCTGCTTGTAGCGGAGGAAAAGCTCATAGAGGAACAGGAAATCTTCGTGGCCTTTGCGCTGGAAGAAGATGCCCTGAGGAGGACGGCGGAAGCAGACCGATGAGAAGCAGACACGATACTGCTTCTTCACAAAGTTATCCTGCTGCAGATAGGGTTTGCTGTAGGTGATGTCGTGGTCGGCGCTTTGGGTTTTGTAGTGGTAATGGGTGATCACAAAGTCATCGCCGGCGGCAATGGCGGCGGCCTGCTCTGCCAGCTTCTCCGCGTGCCACTCGTCATCGCTATCAAGAAACGCGATGATCTCCTCTTTAGCCGCGCGCAAACCTACGTTACGGGTTTCGGCTGCGCCCTGGTTCACCTCATTGCTGAGGATGGTGATCCGCGCATCCCGGCAGTGTTCGCGCACGTACTCCAGCGAATCGTCCGTGGATTTGTCGTTGACCAGGTAGAGGTGCCAGTCGCTGTAAGTCTGATTAACGATCGACTCAACTGCGCGCATCACCGTTTTACGCGCGTTATACATCGGCATCACAATACCGATGGTGCCAACATGATTTGTCATTTGTGTACCCGGAATTTCAGAAAGCAAAAAATTGCTCCCGGTGCGGGAGCAAGTAAATGTGACTTAAGCCTGTCAGGAGACGGTGCTTCGCCCGCCAAAACGCGACTTCACTTTATCGAGCAGACGATTCATGAAATAGGCGCGATTGTCGCGGTTGGTCAGGAAGAAGTAGCGCGCAAAACTGACGCTCGCCAGCAGCGAATTCCCATCCATCTTGTAGCGCAGCGGCAGCTTGAACGCTTTGTAGGTGTGGATATCGCGCGCCGTCAGGTGCGGCTTCATGGTGTCCAGCCAGAAGTAGGAGTACTTCACGGACTCGCCCTTATGTTTGGAGCCGAATTTGGTCACCAGGTGGTAAGTCGCCAGCGGTTTGGCAATCATCACGAACTCATAGCCCATGCGATCGGCACGGATGCAGAAGTCATAATCCTGATGGCGAATATAGCGCGCATCAAACTGGATTTTGGCCGCATCTTCCCGCTTCAGCACGATGGTGCTGGTCTGAATAAAGCCGTAGCAGCCAAACAGGTACTCGGCCACGGTCTCATTTTTGCCGGGCGGCTGCATCGGCATCACTTTGAGGAAAGTGCCATCCTGATGAATGTTGACCTGGCTGAAGATGACGTAGCGTGATTTGCCCTGCGCCTCCAGTCTGGCGATGGTGTCATGCACTTCCATCAATTTATCGGCCTGCCACTCATCATCAGCGTCCAGGAAGCTGATGAAGTCACCGGTTGCCAGTTCAATGCCTTTGTTACGGGCGCCGGCGCCGTTGAGTTTGACCTCAGACAGCTCAAGTTTGATGTCCAGCTCCTGATAGCGCTCACTGCGTACTACCTGCGCCAGGTCAGCCGCATCGGCGGATTTATCATCCACGATGATGACTTCAAAGTTGCGATATGTTTGCGCTTTGACGCAATCCAGCGTCGTAACAATCGATTTCGACGCGTTATATGCGGGAATTACAATTGAGAAGCGGATGTCCTGCATTGCCAGCACCTCTTAAACAGCTGTTCCAGACTTAACGGTAACGCGAGCGGCCCTGAGAGAGAATCGGCTTTGTTCCGAAAAATCATGCCGTTATCCTCTTTTCTCAACGCTGTTCTCCGTCCCATCACGGAAATACCAAAGACTGCGCTGTGTGTATGTTATTGGGTGCAAAACGCACCTTAAATGGAGGTCGCCATGAATGAAGCCCGTAGGGTGCGCATTTATGCGCACCTGAGTTCACCGCATTCATGCGCACCCGGTTTCACCATAAAAATGGGGCGGTCAGACCGCCCCACTTGTTCTCTTAGATGCTCTTGGTCTCTTTGCCGTACTCGTAGTTGTAATAGTCGTAGCCATACCCGTAGGCATTTGCCGCTTTACGTACTACGGCGTTGAGGATCACGCCTTTAATCTCGATGCCGTTCTGCGCGAAGCGCTTGTAGCTGACATCCAGCTCTTTGGTGGTGTTGGTTTCGAAACGCGCCACCATCAGCGAGGTGCCTGCCAGCTTACCGATAATGGACGCATCGGTAACAGCCAGAATCGGCGGTGTATCGATCAGCACCAGGTCATAGTTCTGGCTTGCCCACTCCAGCAGCTCGCCCATGCGACGGTGCATCAGCAGCTCAGACGGGTTCGGTGGTACCTGGCCGCGAGGCAGGAAATCGAAACCGTATACGCCCTTCTGGATCATCGCCGGAGAGAACTCGCTCTTGCCGGACAGTACATTCGAGAGACCAACTTTATTGTCCGCACCCAGCAGCTCGTGGGTATAACCGCGGCGCATATCACCATCGATGAACAGCACGCGCTGACCCGCTTTAGAGACCAGCGTCGCCAGGTTGGCACAGATAAAGGTTTTACCAATGCCCGGGCTTGCCCGGTGATCATCAGAATGTTGTTTTTCGCTTCCATCATGGCGAAGTGCAGGCTGGTACGCAGGCTACGAATCGCTTCGATGGAGAGGTCAGTCGGATTACCCAGAGCCAGCAGCGTATTGTGCGGATCGGCCTTCTCTTTATGACCACGGCGCGCCAGCGCTTCGGTATCTTTCTTACGCTGCCATTCAGAGAGTGGCACGCTGGCATAGACGTTCATGCCCAGCTCTTCCAGCTGCTCCGGATTATCAATACCGTGATGGAACAGCGCTTTCAGCAGCACCAGACCTACAGACAGAATCAGACCCACCAGCAGACCCGCAATAATGATCAGCGCTTTCTTCGGTGCTACCGGACTGGTGCCGGTCTCTGCCTGGTCGATGATACGTACATCGCCTACGGTGCTCGCTTTACTGATGCCCAGCTCCTGCTGACGGTTCAGCAGCTGCATGTAGATCTCCTGACCTGCCTGCACATCACGGGTCAGACGCAGAATCTCCTGCTGCGTTTGCGGCATGCCAGAGATCTTCTTGTTCAGCTGAGCCTGTTCCGCTTCCAGCGTTTTGCGTTTTTCCAGCAGCGCGCGGTAGGTCGGGTGATCTTTGGTAAACAGCTGGGAGACTTCGGCTTCACGGAAGGTCAGCTCGTTCAGCTGGCTCTGCACGCTTACAGAAGAGTCCAGGGCAGATTTCGCTTCCAGCGACATATCCACTGACTCGTTCTGGCGACGGAAGGTGTTCAGCTTGTCTTCCGCGTCATCCAGTTTGGCACGTACGGCCGGCAGCTGGGTGCGCAGGAACTCAAGGCTCTTCTCTGCCTGTTCGGATTTACGCTCCACGTTCTGCAGCAGATAGTTGTTGACGATCTGGTTGAGTACGCGGCTCGCCTGCTCCTGATCTTCATCCTGGAACTCAAGGCCCAGCACGCCGGTAGTTTTACCCTTATCCGCGACGGTCAGTGCGCCCAGCACGGTTTTGATCGCCTGCAGGTCAGTCAGTTTGGTCACGCTAAAGCTGGTGCCTTCATCCGCTTCAATACCGCTCACCAGCATGGTGACTTCACCGTGCTGCTCAAGCTGACCCACACGGCCTTTGAACAGCTCGTCGCCATCTTTGGTCACGGTATAGGTTTGCGGGCCGGTCACTTCCAGCTCCACGGTACGCTTATCAATGCTGCGTGGAATTTCCAGGCGAGAGATAGCGATTTTGGCCGGTTTGTTGCCCATCAGGCGTGACAGACCTTTACCAATTACCGGGAAGTAGTTCTGCTGTACCACGGTGTCGAGACCGAGGTCATTTACCGTTTTACCAATCACCATACGGGATTCGATGATCTGAATCTCGGTGTCTGATGCCGGGGTTTGCGGCAGAACATCCTGCAGTTCGTTCAGAACTGATGCCGTGTTTTTCTGCTCCACCTGAACCATAGCGTCCGCACTATAGATAGGTGTCGCGAACAGTGTGTAGAGTGTTGCCATCAGCATAAAGAAAGCGGTGACGGCCACAATGATCCAGCGATGATCAACTAGCTGTCCCACAAGATGCGCCAGATCCCATCCATTCGAATCTTCCTTTGGCGCGGTCATAACCTTGTTTTTGATATTCATGGATATTCCCAACTATCGGCTTAATACGTTGACCCATTTCTGGGTAGCGTTTTCCAGTAACCGGTAAACCTCTTCAAAGGCTTCACGGCTTTTCTTGTACGGGTCCGCAATTTCCTGTTGGTTAAGCCAGTGTCCAAGCAGCATGGTTTTACCCCGGGCTGCCGGGTCGATGCGGTTCACCTGCTCAACGTGGCGCTTCTCCATCACCAGAATCAGGTCAAAGTCACGGCACATGCTGGCCGTTAACTGTTGAGCTTCATGGCCTTCGAGCGACACGCCGTGTTCGGCGGCCACCGCGCTGGCGGTCTTATCTGCCGGGTAGCCTTTCAGGGCTCCTAAACCAGCAGACGCGACGCGGGTGTGAGGCAGTGCGCGTTTAAACAGACGCTCCCCGGTAGGGGAGCGGCAGATATTGCCGACGCAGACGACTAACACAGACTTAATCATTGGTGAAACCTTAGTTCGACCAGTTGCGGAAGCGCAGCGCTGCGGAGCTTGCATCGTCAATACCGACGATGGTTGGCAGCAGCCCGGAAATCACGCGGTTCCAGCGGGTGATCGGGGTCGCGGTGACGTAGACAATGTCATACGGCTCCAGCTGGAATTCAGTGCCCATCACCATGGATGCCGCATCTTTCGTATTCAACTGATAGATGTTGGCAATCTTAGTGCGGTTGGCCCCGCGAATCGGACGAATCACGAACACGCCGGTTGCATCAGAGGTCGCCTGATCCATACCCTGCGCGTTGCCCAGTGCTTCAGCCAGCGTCATGCCGCTGCGGTCCATCTTCAGCGTTGCCTGCTGCTTCACTTCGCCCATCACGAAGACCTTCAGATCGTCGTTACGCGGCACATAAAGGATATCGCCCGGATAGAGCAGATGGTTTTGGCTCAGGTCGCCATTTTGCATCAGCGCCTGCAGTGAGATGCGCTGCTCGCGGCCGTTGTGCGTCAGCACCACGTTGCGCCAGTCGGCATCGGCGGCCAGGCCACCTGCGGCGTTGACGGCATCCAGTACGGTAAGCGGTACGTTGGTGATCGGCTGCTGGCCTGACGTCGTGACAGAACCCGTGATATAGGCTTTCTGCGAACGGAATGAGGCGACATTGACATCAACCTGCGGGCTTTCGATGTACTGTGCCAGACGGCGGGCGATTTCAGTACGGATCTCTGTCACGCTGCGGCCGGCAACACGCACCTTGCCGATGTACGGATAGAAGATAGTGCCGTCAGCCTGCACCCAGTTACCGGTGTCGCTGGCGCTGCGGTACTGGCCAGCCGGCGTAGTTAACTCAGGGTGATCCCAGACGGTAACATTAAGTACGTCGCCAATACCGATACGGTACTCATAGCTCTGGATTTCGTTCTGCAGCTGCGGGTTAGCTTGCGCCACCAGCGGCTTCGGACGCATCTGTTCAACCAGACGTGGCGTCATCGGGAAGACGTTAACGTATTTGTCGATGTCAAAGTTGCTATCCTGTTGCTCAATGACATCTTTTCCACTAGTGGTGAGGTGCGAACCTGGTTCAATGGTGCACCCGGAGAGAAAAGTCGCGGATACCAGTAACGGTATCAATTTAGTTTTCATTATCATCTGGTTCTTCGCTATCAGTTAATGATTGATAGAGGCGAAAACGCCGCTGTGTAAGCGTCTTACAAAAATTAATATGACGGGTTAAACATTGAAACTGTGGGTCATTATCATCTGCTCCCTTGGTTTTTATGTTGTCCCCGTGCCTTAAGACGACATCAATTAAAGTGGAAGATTTAAAAAATGCTAAATAAACCACTCTGGTCAGGCTCGATAATGGCAGTTATCAGATAAAGACACTCCCAGCACCGGCAGTTATCAGGCGGGAACGTTATTTCGTCCCCTGCCCTCGCTGTCTATCAATAAGCGCCGTCGCGCTTGAGCACTACGCCGACTGTCTTAAACAGAATCGCAATGTCATTCCACAGCGACCAGTTTTTGACATACCACGAATCGAAATAGACGCGCGTTTCATAGTCAACGTCGTTACGACCGCTGACCTGCCACAATCCCGTCATGCCTGGCTTTGCCATCAGGTAGTAATCAACATCACCGGCATAACGACAGAGTTCATCTTCAATCACCGGGCGCGGGCCAACCAGGCTCATATCGCCACGTACCACGTTCCACAGTTGCGGCAGCTCATCCAGACTGGTTTTACGGATGAAGTGACCAACTTTGGTAATACGCGGATCGTTTTTCAGTTTGAAATCTTTATCCCACTCAGCGCGTGCCACCGGGTCAGTGCGCAGCACCTCCTCCAGCACCTCTTTCGAGTTGATGACCATTGAGCGGAACTTGAGGCATTTGAATTTGCGGCCGTTCATGCCGACACGTTCGTGACCGTAGATTGGCGGGCCGCCATCGCGTCCAACCATAAAGCCAAGCACCAGCAGCGCAGGCGACAGCGCTACGATGATGCTCAGCGCACCGACAATATCGAACGCCCGCTTGAGGAAGCGCGAGGTGCGTTTTGCCAGGTTGTTATTCACACGCAGAATCATCACTTCATGGCTGAAGATGTAAGCCATATCGGTGCCGTAGAGCGGCACACCGCGCAGCGTAGGAATTACCGAAACAGAGCGGCAGTTGTGCATGGCCAGCGTTTTCAGCCAGTGATCGCGATGCTGGCTCTGCTCAAACTCTACCGCCACGATGAACTGGGTTTCGCTGTTGGTCAGCTGCCACAGCTCCTGCTCGTTGTGCAGTACCGGTACGCCAGAGATGCTTGCCTGCGGGCAGCTGCCATCAACATCAAAGAAGGCGATAACGTCAAAGCCCATCACCTCTTCGCTCTGCAGCGCCTGCCAGGCTTCCTGCGCATTGCGGTTGCTGCCGATAATAATGGTTTGCTTCTTCCAGAGGCCGAAATTATTCAGAACGCGTTTAGAAATAGCGCGCGCCAGTGGAATCAGAATCAGCGCCAGAATCCAGGTTAATACCCAGACAAAACGCGACATCTGCCATTGCGATAAAGCGGAAATTGACAAATCGATGACAGAAAAAATAAGAATGGTGCGAAACACCTCTTTCAGCTCGAACCAGAATGGCTTGCGATAAGTATAATGACGCAGGCGAACCCAGAACCAGCCGGTGCAAATTATTGATAAGCACACATGGGTGGCAATTTTTAAATTCAGATCTTTTTCAGAAATATCTGCCAGTGGAGAATTTGTGAACGAATTAATGAACGCCAGCGCAATAAACAGTGCTGCGTTAAAACAAATTAAATCCGAACACGCCAGTAAGATTTTTGTGAGAAGACTTTTATATGTAAATTCGTTATCGCGCATATTTAACTCTTTTATTTTATTTCCCTAATCCTACGTCCTGAGCCTGTGTAATAAATGAGCGATATTCCAGCGGGACCCCGTCAGTAAAACCGCGGCGAACTCTCCGGCATTTAGGCCAATTCTCTTCGTAGTTAAACAAGAAAATTGTGATAAATACCAACAGATTAGTCTGACAATCCTCGCCGCAACGCCAGACAATTCATTATCCGTGAAAAAGCACTTCAGGCACGCTACCGCCCTTGGCTGTCGCTGCCAATACCGCCTCTGCACCCTTTTTCTTGCCCGTGAAGGCCGAGCCACCGGGAAATTCCTGGCTCAACTCGCTCACGATCACAATTCATAACATTAGAAAGCTAAACAGCGCGCTATTAACAACATTGGCGCAGACATTTACTAACACGTTGCTATACTAGTTATTACTGGCTTGTTTACAAGTAGGCCCCGTGTTCCCTGCACTATTTTAGGAAAAAGACTACCAGCCATAAGTATTGATGTGACTCCTGCCGGGCAAATTCATCGTCAAATTCAGAATTATTCCATATCCAGCGACAGATTCTGCCGTCTTAAAACAGTTGCATTTGTCGGGTGATAAGAATTAATAGTGACCTCTCTTTACGCAGGATGTTTATCCATACTTTCTCCTTATTGGAGAAATCTGGCCACTAAGATTAATCCTGGTATTTCCTCCAACCGCCCTGCTGCGCGGCCGGGAGCGTATTTGTACCCTGTCTGAGGATTAACTATCATCAGACTTAGCTCATTTTCAGACATTATGGTGATGAAAGTATGTGGGAGTGGATCGTTGATCCATCGCTCTGGGCCGGATTAGTCACGCTAATCGTTCTGGAGCTGGTGTTAGGCATTGATAACCTGGTTTTCATCGCTATCCTGGTGGAGAAATTGCCACCCACGCTGCGCGATCGCGCCCGCGTCTTTGGGCTGATGCTGGCGTTAGTGTCCCGTCTGGCGCTTTTGGCCTCGCTCTCGTGGCTGGTTACCCTCACGCAACCGCTATTTACCCTCTGGCAGCATAGCTTTAGCGCGCGCGATCTGCTGCTGCTGTGCGGCGGCATTTTCCTGCTATTCAAAGCCACCACGGAACTCAACGCCCGGCTGGAGGGCGGTGATGAGGAGAGTGGTCAAAATAAAAGCGGTGCTAAATTCTGGCCGGTGGTGGCGCAAATTGTGGTGCTGGACGCCATCTTTTCGCTGGATGCGGTGATCACCGCCGTCGGCATGGTGAATGACCTGCCGGTGATGATGGCGGCCGTCACCATCGCGATTTTGCTGATGCTGCTGGCAAGTAAACCTTTGACCCGCTTCGTGAATGGTCATCCAACGATTGTGATCCTGTGCCTGAGCTTCCTGCTGATGATTGGCTTTAGTCTGGTGGCAGAAGGTTTCGGCTTTATTATCCCCAAAGGTTATCTCTATGCGGCGATAGGCTTCTCAATCGTTATTGAGATCCTTAACCAGCTGGCGATGTTTAATCGTCGTCGCTTCCTCTCCGCCGGGCGCCCACTGCGTCAGCGCACCGCCGAAGCGGTATTGCGTATCCTGCGGGGTGAATCACAGCGCGCCGGGCTGGACGCGGAGACCGCCTCCCTGCTGAGTGACAATGAGGGCGATGCGCTGTTTAACCGGCAGGAGCGGCGCATGATTGCGCGTGTGCTGGGCCTGGCGCAGCGGCAGATCAACAGCATTATGACGTCGCGCCACGATATTGAGCACGTCGACCTGAGCGAAGATCCTGAAGAGATTATGGCGAAGCTCGATCGCAATCAGCATACGCGCCTTTTAATTACCGATCAGGGAGGCGAACCGCTGGGCGTGGTGCACGTGATCGATCTCTTACATCAGTCCCTGCACAGTAAATCGCTGGATTTGCGCGCCCTGATTCGGCAGCCGCTGGTGTTTCCCGAACGCGTTACGCTGCTGCAGGCGCTGGAGCAGTTCCGCAATGCGCGTACCCATTTCGCGTTTGTCGTGGATGAGTTCGGCTCCGTGGAGGGCGTGGTCACGCTGAGTGATGTGATGGAGACCATCGCCGGCAACCTGCCAAACGAAGGGGAAGAGATTGACGCGCGCTACGATATTCAGCCCACCCACGAGGGCGGCTGGATCGCTAACGGGCACATGCCGCTGGAGGATTTGGCGGTGTATGTCCGCTTACCGCTGGATGAGAAGCGCAGTTATCACACCATTGCCGGGCTGCTGATGGATAGCCTGCAGCACGTGCCGGCAGAGGGCGAAGAGCTGCAGGTGGGGGATTATCTGCTGCGTACCCTGCAGGTGGAAAATCATCGCGTGCAGAAGGTGGAGATTGTGCCGCTGGCGCTGGCAGAGAACGGATGATTTAACGGGCTGACGGCTCAAAGCGGTGGCAAATCCACACATTTTATCGCTGCCAATTCTGCGCACAGTCAGAAGGGAGCGTGAG
>NZ_MLFS01000079.1 GCF_002095485.1 Pantoea wallisii
GCGCGCGGTGCTGGCATCATGGCGGGCAGCATCACGCTGCTGGCTGGCTGCAACTCCGCGTGCGCCAGCAGGCTGAACAGCAGAGCACAGAGTAACAGAAGCGGTTTCACTGCTGAGCTTTCCACAGTTCGGCCAGTTCAACCACGGAGTGCACGCCGGTCTTCTCCATGATGTTCTTCTTGTGGGTGCTCACGGTTTTATTGCTGATATGCAGCTGTTCGCCAATCTGCAAATTCGACAGGCCGCGCACCAGCAGCGCCACAATCTGCTGCTCTTTTTCGGTCAGCGGCAGCGCAATGCGCTCCGGCAGCGGCGGGAAAGCCTGTTGTCCGCCAAGCACCGCCAGGATGGCACTCAGCAGCTGCGCCATGCTCTGGCTTTTCACTACATAGCCAGCGGCGCCAAAGGATACCGCACTTAACAGGGTATGCCGGCTCTGTTGAGCCGAGTAGATCAATACCGGGCAGTGCGGATCGCGTGCGCGCAACCGGCGCAGCAGCTCCAGACCGTCGCTATCCGGCAGGCCAATATCCAGCACGATCAAATCAATATTGTGCTGTTGCAGCAGCTGGCGCGCCTGCGCTTCATCAGTAGCGGCATAGAGTTGCAGCGGAATGGGGGCATTGAGGCAAGCCGCTTCCAGCGCGACTTCAACTAACGGGTGATCATCAATAAGCAGCAGGGAAGCCATGGAACTGTTCCTGTGAAATTCAGGGCTTCAGCATAGCGGAAAAGTGCAGAGGGCAAAATAAAGGGCGAGACAATGCTCGCCCTGAAATCTGAATCTGTAATTACTGCGTAGTGCCGTCAGTTTTGTGTTTGACGTCACCGCCACCCTCTTTGGTTTCAACTTTCTTGTTCATATCCGGGCAGCGACCATCTTTGCACATGGTATTTTTATGTTCCTGCGAAGCGGACATATTGCCGGCGTCCGTACCGGAGGTTGCAGCACCGTTGGTATTGGTATTGCCGGTATTGATATTGCTGTTATCAACATTATTTGGCGGCAGATTCTCTTTAGCACCGCCAGCCGCTGCACCCGCTTCCGCAGAGGCGTTCGCCTGGCCATTGTTGTTGTCCGCAGCCATCGCTGCACCGCTACCTAAAGTCATCGCTGCCGTCAGAAAGATAATTGCAAACTTATTCATCATTATGCTCCTGTAATAAATGGATAGTTGCCGTCTCACACCCGCTGGTGCTGATTGACGCAATAGCGTGCCGCGATGGAATAAAATCCCATCAGTTACGCTTGGTTTAAAGATAAATATCGCAGGCGCGGCATTCCTTAGCGCTTACGTTTAAAAAGCTTAGTTGATGAGCGCATAAATGCAAATTTGAAACGTACATTTCCCTTATGCGCGCAATTTACACCTCGTGCCTGAAGGGATACATTGGACAGGTTGCGCCCGGCGTACGCGGGGCCAGAAATTTTATGGAATAAGTATGGATTACCAGAACGACGATTTACGCATCAAAGAGATTAAAGAGTTACTGCCCCCCGTTGCGCTGCTGGAAAAATTCCCCGCCACCGATAACGCGGCCCGGACTGTGTCACAGGCACGCCAGGCCATTCACCGTATTCTGCACGGCGAAGATGACCGCCTGCTGGTGGTTATCGGCCCGTGCTCTATCCACGATACGGAAGCAGCTAAAGAGTATGCGCAGCGTCTGCTGCCGCTGCGTGACGAGCTGAAAGGCGAACTTGAGGTGGTGATGCGTGTGTACTTTGAAAAACCGCGCACCACGGTCGGCTGGAAAGGGCTGATTAACGATCCTTACATGGATGGCAGCTTCCGGATTAACGATGGTCTGCGCCTGGCGCGCAAGCTGCTGGTGGACATCAACGACACCGGCCTGCCTGCCGCGGGTGAGTTTCTGGATATGATCACGCCGCAGTACATGGCCGATCTGATGAGCTGGGGCGCCATTGGCGCACGCACCACGGAGTCGCAGGTGCACCGTGAACTCTCCTCGGGCCTCTCCTGTCCGGTCGGGTTCAAAAACGGTACCGACGGCACCATCAAGGTCGCGATTGATGCGATTGGCGCGGCCAGCGCGCCGCACTGCTTCCTGTCGGTCACCAAATATGGCCACTCGGCGATTGTCGAAACCAGCGGTAACGAAGATTGCCACATTATTCTGCGCGGCGGTAAAGAGCCGAACTACAGCGCTGAACACGTGGCGGCGGTGAAAACCGGGCTGGAAAAAGCGGGTCTGCGTCCACAGGTGATGATTGACTTCAGCCATGCCAACAGCAGCAAGCAGTTCCAGCGTCAGATGGTCGTTGCAGACGATGTGGCGCAGCAGATTGCCGGCGGTGAGCAGGCGATTACCGGCGTGATGATTGAAAGTCACCTGGTGGAGGGGAATCAGAGCCTGGATAGCGGTAAACCGCTGGTCTACGGCCAGAGCGTCACCGATGCGTGTATCGGCTGGGAAGATACCGAAAAAGCGCTGCGCCAGCTGGCTCAGGCGATTCGCACGCGTCGCGGCTAAGCGCAGCGCAGGCAACAAAAAAGGCCAGACTCGCGTCTGGCCTTTTTATTGTGCGAAGAAAACTTACTTCGCTTTACCCTGGTTCGCCACGGCCGCTGCTTTCGCCGCGATCTCGTCAGCATCACCGAGGTAGTAGTGCTTGATAGGTTTGAAGTTTTCATCGAACTCATACACCAGCGGTACGCCGGTCGGGATGTTCAGTTCGAGGATCTCATCTTCGCTCATGTTATCGAGGTATTTCACCAGCGCACGCAGAGAGTTACCGTGTGCCGCGATGATCACCTTCTCACCGCTCTTGATGCGCGGCAGAATGGTCTCGTTCCAGTAAGGAATTACGCGATCGATGGTCAGCGCCAGGCTCTCGGTGGTTGGCAGCTGGTTTTCGCTCAGTGATTTGTAGCGCGGATCGTGGCCCGGGAAGCGCTCATCTGCGCGATCCAGCTCTGGTGGCGTGATAGCAAAACCACGACGCCACTGTTTCACCTGATCGTCGCCATATTTAGCCGCGGTTTCCGCTTTGTCCAGACCCTGCAGCGCACCGTAGTGACGCTCGTTCAGACGCCAGGTTTTCTCAACCGGCAGCCAGGCCTGATCCAGCTCATCCAGCACGTTCCACAGGGTGTGGATAGCGCGTTTCAGCACGGAGGTATAGGCAAAATCAAACACGAAACCCTCTTTCTTCAGCAGCTGACCGGCTGCCTTAGCCTCGGTGCGACCTTTGTCGGACAGATCAACGTCATACCATCCGGTGAAGCGGTTTTCCTGATTCCACTGGCTTTCGCCGTGGCGCACCAGAACCAGCTTAGTTACGGCCATAGCTTTACTCCTTAATGCTTGATGTTTCAATGATGATAGAAACCGGCTGCGGCCACCTGTTGCTGCGGCACACTGATAGCGCCATACCATAGCGGAAAACGGCGCACGGCGTAAGCCTGTCGGCATCGCAGTGCGCGTTTTTCATCCGGCGGCTTAATGCGGTGTGAAACGATAACGCGTCACGGAGCGCCATGTGTCGCCGGGCTGCAGCCAGCAATCGGGCTGCGGCCACTCGGTATGGTTGGGCGAATCCGGTAAAAACTCGCTTTCCAGCGCAATGCCCTGGAAAGCAGTATAGCTTTCCTGTTCGCGGGCACGCGTTCCTGCCAGATAGTTGCCGGTGTAAAACTGCAGCGCCGGCGCAGCAGTAAAGACGCTCAGCTGCAGTTTGCCATCTGCCGACCACAGTTGGGCTGCGGGCTGGCTGCAGTCACCGGCGGTGTTAAGCAGAAACGCATGATCATAGCCTTTCACCGCTTTTTGATCGTCATCGGCAAGGAACCGGTCCGCGATGCACATGGGCTGGCGGAAATCAAAGCTGGTATCCGCAACGGCTTTCAGCGGGGCATTGGGAATGCCCGCGCTGTCCACCGGCAGATAACGATCGGCCTGCAGTTGTAAGCGATGCTGGCGCGCGTCGCCATGATGCGCATCAAGGTTGAAGTAAGCATGGTTAGTCAGGTTAACCGGACAGGCCCGATCGGTCTTCGCTTCATAGCGAATGGAGAGGCAGTTATCGTCATCCAGCTGGTAAATGACATCGGCAATCAGATTACCGGGGTAGCCCTGATCGCCATCCGGCGAGTCGATGCGATAGTGCACCTCCGTTTCGCTCTGGCTGAGAATCTGCCAGCGGCGTTTGTCAAACCCTTCCGGGCCGCCGTGCAGCTGATGCGGGCCCTGATTGGCAGCCAGCAGCAGGTTCAGTTTTTTCAGCTCGGCAAAGGCGATGCGGTTGGCGTAGCGGCCAATGGTCGCGCCAGATACGCATCCTGATGCAGATAATCGGAGGGCGTGGCGCAGCCCAGCAGCGCTTCACGCACGCTGCCATTCTGCATCGGTACGCGCGCTGAAAGCCAGGTTGCACCCCAGTCCATAAAGGTTGCCACCATACCGTTGCGGTTGCGTAGCACGGTGATGCGCCATGGTTGCCCGTCGGGGGCGTGAGAGTTGACGTCGCTTACCATTGTCCCGCTCCTGCAGACGCTTTGCATACGTAGAAGGTCTCTTTCAGGCCGGTCTGCGCTTCATACTTCTCTGCGACAGCGGCTTTCACCTGATCAACCAGATCCAGCGGCATCAGCGCCACGATGCAGCCGCCAAAGCCGCCGCCGGTCATGCGCACGCCGCCGCGTGTGCCGATCTCGGCTTTGACAATCGCCACCAGCTGATCGATGGCAGGAACGGTGATCTCAAAATCGTCGCGCATGGAGGCATGCGATTCGGCCATCAGCTCGCCCATGCGCTTCAGGTCGCCCTGGCTTAATGCATCGGCGGCCTCCAGAGTACGGGCATTTTCGCTGATAACGTGACGCACGCGTTTCGCCACCAGCTTATCCAGCTGATGCGCTGCAGCATCAAATTCGGCCAGCGTAACATCGCGCAGCGCCGGCTTATTAAAGAAGCGGGCGCCGGTTTCACACTGTTCGCGGCGGGTGTTGTACTCGCTGCCTACCAGGTTTCGGCGGAAGTTGGAGTTGATAATCACCACGGCAACATCTTCAGGCATGGAGACCGCGCGCGTGCCCAGCGTACGGCAATCCAGCAGCATGGCGTGATCCGGCTGACCCAGCGCGGAGATCAGCTGATCCATGATGCCGCAGTTACAGCCGACGAACTGGTTCTCCGCCTCCTGACCGTTCAGCGCAATCGCTGCGCCGTCCAGATCCAGCTGATAGAGCTGCCGGAACACCGTGCCCACCGCCACTTCCAGCGAGGCTGAGGAGCTCAGGCCCGCCCCCTGTGGCACATTACCGCTGATCACCATATCCACGCCGCCAAAACTGGCATCGCGCTTCTGCAGGTGCTTCACCACGCCGCGCACATAGTTGGCCCACATCGGCTCGTTAACCGGCTCAATCGGCGCATCCAGTGAGAAGCTATCCTGCTGGTTATCATAATCAACCGCCACCACGCGCACCTGACGATCGTCGCGTTTGGCACAGGCAATAACCGTCTGATAATCGATAGCACACGGCAAGACAAAGCCGTCGTTGTAATCGGTATGCTCACCAATCAGGTTCACGCGGCCCGGCGCCTGAATGCTGTGGCTGGCCGGGTAGCCAAATACGTCAGCGAAGACCTGTTGAGTAGTGGATTTTAAAGACATTTATTGCGCCTCGCGGAAGTGGATATCGCTGACAGAACGCAGGCGCTCGGCTGCCTGTTCCGCCGTTAAATCACGTTGGGTTTCGGCCAGCATCTCATAGCCAACCATAAATTTACGCACCGTAGCTGAACGCAGCAGCGGTGGATAGAAGTGGGCGTGCAGCTGCCAGTGATCGTTCGTTTCGCCGTTGAAAGGGGCGCCGTGCCAGCCCATCGAGTAGGGGAACGAGCACTGGAACAGGTTGTCGTAGCGGCTGGTGAGCTGTTTCAGCGCCAGGGCCAGATCGTCGCGCTGCGCCTCACTGAGATCGGTAATGCGCTTTACGTGCGCTTTCGGCAACAGCAGTGTTTCGAACGGCCACGCCGCCCACCACGGCACCACGGCCAGCCAGTGGTCGGTCTCAACCACGGTACGGCTGCCATCCTGCTGCTCGCGCGTAACGTAATCCACCAGCAGCGGCGAGCCTTTGGCGTCAAAATAGCGGCGCTGATTGTCGTCCTCTTTTTGCGCTTCGTTGGGCAGGAAGCTGTTGGCCCACACCTGACCATGCGGATGCGGGTTCGAGCAGCCCATAGCCGCCCCTTTGTTCTCAAACACCTGCACCCACGGATAGTGCTGACCAAGATCGGCGGTTTGCGCCTGCCAGGTGCGCACAATGTCTTGCAGATTACTCAGCGGCAGCTCGGGCAGCGTTTTGCTGTGATCGGGCGAGAAGCAGATCACCCGGCTGGTCCCGCGAGCGCTTTCGCAGCGCATCAGCAGGTCGTCACTCTCGGGCGCATCGGGGGTGTCGGTCATCAGCGCCGCAAAGTCATTGGTAAAGACATAGGTGCTTTTATAGTCCGGGTTTTTATCTCCGGTAATGCGTGTGTTACCGGCGCACAGGAAGCAGTCCGGATCGTGCGCCGGCAGCTGTTCCAGCGCAGGGGTCTCCTGCGCGCCTTGCCACGGACGTTTTGCGCGATGAGGTGAAACCAGCACCCATTGATCGCTCAACGGGTTGTAACGGCGATGTGGATGATCAACCGGGTTAAATTTTTCCATAACAAGTCCTGGTAAACGGCAAACAGATAAAAATCACTGCGATCAACGTAGCACAACGGCGCGCAGTAAAGCGTGATCCAGTCTGGATAAATGGTATCGTTTACACAAGGTGACGATTCTCATTTTGTGGGATCGCATACGGTGTTTGCTGAATATCCAGGCGGATTAATGGTAGCGGTTACATAGCGCGTGCTGTGCGCGTTTCCCTGGCTGGAGTCTGGCGAAGAGCGGCATAAAGAGCGGGAAAGGCGAGCGGGGCATCTTCAGGTCGCCCCAGAGGGCGACCCGCAGTAAAAAATTAGCGTAAATCATCCTGCTGATAAGCGTAACCTGTGGCCTGTGACACAAAGCTCAGGCGGTGGGTAATGCACTGCGGCGCATCTTCAGCGTGGTGAGAGACAAACAGCAGCTGCGTGCGGCCCTCCCCAATCAGCACGTCAACAAAGCGGCGCACCAGCTGGCGGTTGATGGGATCAAGCCCCTGTAACGGCTCATCCAGAATCAGCAGGGCAGGGTGTTTTACCAGCGCACGGGCAATCAGCACCAGCCGCTGCTGGCCCCATGACAAACTGTGGAACGGTGCGTCAGCCAGCGCGTTATCCATGCCGAGCAGGGCCAGCCACTGGCGGGCCAGCGCCTTTTGCCGCTCGGAGACCGCCTGGTAGAGGCCAATAGAGTCGAAGAAGCCCGAGAGGATCACGGTACGCACGTTACAGCTGACGCGGTAATCCAGATGCAGACTGCTGCTGACATAGCCAATGTGCTGTTTAATATCCCAGATGGTCTCACCGCTGCCGCGGCGAATACCAAACAGCGTCAAATCGTTGCTGTAGCCCTGCGGATGATCGCCGGTTACCAGGCTGAGCAGGGTCGATTTCCCGGCGCCGTTTGGTCCGACAATCTGCCAGTGCTCACCCGGATTCACCTGCCAGTTGAGGCCGTCAATCACGGCTTTGTCGTTGTACGACACCACGCCATTGCGCAATATCACGCGCGGCGCCTCATCCGCCAGCGGCGGCAGCTGGTCTGGCGCATCGGCTTCCGGCAGCGCCATACCCTGTAGCGTCTCGCTGTGTGCCAGCTGCGCCACCAGCGCTTCCGCGAGGATCGCGTGGCGTTCGCCAACGTGAGTGAGCGTGCATTCGGCCAGCACGCCAACCCGTTGCACAAAATCGGGGATATCGTCAAAGCGGTTCAGTATCAGCACCACGGTGTAGCCGTGACGATGCAGATCCTGCAGCGTCTCTGCCAGACTGGCACGTGAAGCGACATCCAGCCCGTCAAACGGCTCATCCAGAATCAACAGATCCGGCTGCGCCATCAACGCCTGACACAGCAGGGTTTTGCGCGTCTCACCGGTGGAGAGATATTTGAAGCGGCGGTCGAGCAGGTACTCAATACCAAACTGCTGCGCCAGCGCCATACAGCGTGCCGCATCGTTGACCTCCTCCTGAATAATCTGCGCGGCGGTGCGGCCGGTATCCTCTTCACCCTCGCTGAGCAGATCGGTGTTGTTGCGCTCCCACTCCTCGCGGACCAGCTGCTGTAGCTGCTCCAGCGACAGACGCGTACGGCGCTGGAAATCCTGCGTTATGTGCCCTTTGCCCGGCGTAAGCTCACCGGCCAGGGCGCGCGCCAGCGAAGATTTGCCGCTGCCGTTGGCGCCGACAAACGCCCAGCTTTCGCCGCTGTTGAGGGTCAGGTCGTTCAGGGAGAGCGTGCGGGTGTCGCTAAGGTGAAATATGCCTTGCGAAATTTGCAATGAAGCCATGATTCATTCCGTTTTTTGCATCGTGTCGCTCAGTTGTAGCGAGTGCAGCAAATGAAGTCAAACCATGGCGGGCAGATCAGAGCAGTGTGGCGATGATGGCGTGTTCTGCATTAAAACCGGCGGTCACGCGCTCGCCCGGCTGCAGATTATTCTGCTGCACCTCACTGTTTGCCACCGTGGCGCAGAGCGTTTCGCCGCTCGCTAACGTCATCAGTACTTCGCTGACCTCATCGCCGGGTTCGATCGCGCTGATGACTGCCGGCAGCGGATTGTCGCAGGCGATGGCATGATGGCTGACCTGGATCCAAGGCGCTTTAATCAGTACCAGCACCTCTTTGCCGCTGTCGAGCTGCAGGCGCGCAGCGCTGCGTTCGGTGATCGCCACTTGCAGGCGCGTAACGCCATCGGCCAGCAGTATGCCGATATGCTGCTGCACCTGCTGGCGATCGCTGGCGATGACGGTGCCAAACAGCTGATTGCGCGCGCTGGTTTGCAGTGAGAAGCGGGCAATGGCTGCCAGCAGGCTATCCAGCGGCAGGCTGTCATCCTGCAGCACGTCAAATGCCTTCTGCTGAATCTGTTCCATAAGCTGAAACAGCTGGATCAGGCGCTCGCCATAGCGCGTCAGCTGTGCGCCGCCGCCGCCTTTACCGCCGGTTGCGCGCTCAACCAGCGTCTGGTCAGCCATCTGGTTCATCTCATTGATCGCATCCCAGGCGCTTTTATAGCTGATGCCCGCCAGTTTTGCTCCCTGGCTGATGGAGCCGTTTTCCCGTACACGCCTCAGCAGCTCAATGCGGCGCGGATCGGCAAACAACTTCTGCTGAAGACGGATGTGAAGAGAGAGTTCTGCCTGCATGTCGGCTCCTTAGGTTAAGGTAACGATTGTAAGGCCTAACGTAAAAGCACGAAAAGGGCAGCGCCTTTTTTTCTCCAGCCGCTACAATCACTTTTTTATTTTCTGCGTGAGGTTTCCATGCTGGAACTGTTAAAAAGCCTGGCGGTGGCTATCATCATGGTGCCGATTGTAATGGCTATTATGCTCGGTCTGATCTACGGCCTGGGCGAAGTTTTCAACGTCATCTCTAAGTTTGGCCGCCGCGAAGAGCGTCCTGCCAACAGCTCACAACACTGATTTCTCCCCGCCCGCCGTCAGCGGGCGTTTTTATTTTTAACCTCCTGCTGTTTCCTGCCGATATAAAGCTCATGACAGCCTTTATTTCCTCGTTGTATTATCAAATATATAACGTAACGGGGAGTGTAAAATGCTGAGAAAATCTTACTGCCGGGCGGCCATTGCCGTGGTGAACCTGACGCTGGCCGGGCAGGCTGTGGCGGCGGATAAAGTGACCGTGTTCGCAGCGGCCTCGCTGACTAATGCCCTGCAGGCGATTGCCACCCAATATCAGGCAAAAACCGGCGTGGAAGTGGTCGCATCGTTTGCCTCCTCCTCTACGCTGGCGCGCCAGATTGAACAGGGCGCACCGGCAGATGTGTTTATCTCTGCTGACCAGCAGTGGATGGACGATGCGGTCACGAAAGAGAGTATTGTGACCTCTACGCGCGTTACGCTGCTGGGCAACGATTTAGTGCTGGTGGCGCCGAAAAGTGCCGGCGCTAAAGCGGTGACGATCACTGCCCAAACCGACTGGCAAACCCTGCTGCAGGGTGAGCGCCTGGCGGTGGGCGATCCGGATCACGTACCCGCCGGCATTTATGCGAAGGAAGCGCTGCAGAAACTCGGCGCATGGGATACGCTGGCTCCCCGGCTGGCGCCAGCCAGCAACGTGCGCGCCGCGCTGGCGCTGGTAGAGCGCAACGAAGCGCCATACGGCATCGTTTACGGCTCAGATGCTGTTGCCAGTAATAACGTGCAGGTGGTCGGACGCTTCCCGGAAGCAAGTCATAAACCGGTGGAGTACCCGATGGCAGTCGTTAAAGATCATGAGAATGCACCGGTTACGGCCTTTTACCGCTATTTGCAGGGGCCGGAAGCCGCTGCCGTATTTCAACAGTATGGATTTACGCCGAAGAGATGATACTGAGCGATCCTGAATGGCAGGCGGTGTTTCTCAGCCTGAAAGTTTCCTGTGTGGCTGTGCTGTGCAGTCTGCCGTTTGGCATCCTGATGGCGTGGGTGCTGGCGCGCTGTCGTTTTCCGGGCAAAACCCTGCTCGATAGCGTTGTCCATCTGCCGCTGGTGCTGCCGCCGGTGGTAGTGGGATACCTGCTGCTGCTGGCGCTTGGCCGTCGCGGCGTTATTGGATCGTGGCTCTACGATATATTCGGCTTCACCTTTGCCTTCAGCTGGCGCGGCGCGGCGCTGGCATCGGCGGTGATGGCTTTTCCGCTGATGGTGCGGGCTATCCGGCTGGCGCTGGAGGCCGTCGATACCCGGCTGGAGCAGGCGGCACGGACCCTTGGCGCCGGGCGCTGGCGGGTCTTTTTCACCATTACCCTGCCGCTGACGCTGCCCGGCATTATTGCCGGCACCGTGCTGGCCTTTGCCCGATCGCTCGGTGAATTTGGCGCCACTATCACCTTTGTCTCTAATATTCCTGGCGAAACGCGCACCATTCCCTCGGCAATGTATACCCTGATTGAGACGCCGGGCGCTGAAGGTACGGCGGCACGGCTGTGTGCGGTGGCGATTGCGCTGGCGCTGCTGTCGCTGGTGGGGTCAGAGCTGCTGGCGCGCTGGGGCCGCAAGCGGTCAGGAGCCGCCTGATGCTGACGCTGAACTTTTCCCAGCGGCTGGGCGATCACCAGCTGGACGTTGATGTTGCAATCCCCGGCAGCGGGATTACCGCTATTTTTGGCGTCTCCGGTGCCGGCAAAACCTCCCTGATTAATGCCATAGGCGGTCTGACGCAGCCGCAAAGCGGGCTGATTCAGCTCAGCGATCGCGTGCTGTTCGATACGGCAGAGGCCATTAATCTGCCGCCGGAAAAACGCCGCATCGGTTATGTATTCCAGGATGCGCGCCTGTTCCCGCACTACCGCGTGCGCGGCAATTTGCAATACGGTATGGCTGCCGCCATGAAGCCGCAGTTCGCCAGTCTGGTGGCGCTGCTGGGACTTGAAGCGTTACTGAATCGCTATCCGGCTTCACTTTCCGGCGGTGAAAAGCAGCGCGTGGCGATTGGCCGTGCGCTGCTAAGCGCGCCGGATATCCTGCTGATGGATGAGCCGCTGGCCTCGCTGGATCTGCCCCGCAAGCGTGAGCTGATGCCCTATCTGCAAAAGCTGGCAAAGCAGGTGGATATCCCCATCCTTTACGTATCGCACAGCCTGGATGAGATTCTGCAACTGGCGGATCACGTGCTGGTGCTGGACAGCGGCAAAGTCAAAGCCTTTGGCGCGCTGGAAAAGGTGTGGAGCAGCAGCGCCATGCGGCCGTGGTTGCCACCCGCCGAGCGCAGCAGCGTGCTGCGCGTACAGGTACTGGAGCAGCATCCCGACTATCCGATGACCGCACTGTCGCTGGGCGATCAGCACATCTGGGTCAGTCGGGTAAATCATCCGGTCAAAACCGCGCTGCGCATTCGCATCGCCTCTGCCGATGTCTCACTGGCGCTGCAGCCGCCGCAGAACACCTCAATCCGCAATATCTTACCGGCGCAGGTGGTTGAGCTGCTGGAGCTGGACGATCAGATTGAGGTGAAGCTGCGTATCGGCATCAGCGAACTGTGGGCGCGCATATCGCCCTGGGCACGCGATGAGCTGAATATCCGGCCGGATCAGTGGCTTTATGCACAGATCAAGAGCGTGTCGATCACGGCGTAATCAACGGCGTCATTTTTAGGGTGCGCATTAATGCGCACCTTCTACATCAACGGGCTACAGAACCTCTTGATAGATCACGTCCGCGATACCCGGCTCCAGATTGGTTCCGATCACCTTTTTCGCCCGCGCTTTGATGGCGTCATCAGCATTGCCCATCGCCACGCCTAAACCGACCTGTTCCAGCATGCTGAGATCGTTGTAGTTATCACCAAAGGCCAGCACATCCTGCATGCGCAGGCCCTGGCTCTCTACCCACTGCGCCAGACGTTTACCTTTGCTGTTTCCTGCCTGAGCGATATCCACCTGGTCGTGCCACGACCACTCACAGGCCAGCCCCAGCTCCGCTTCGGTGCGTTCGGCAAACTGCTGCAGTGCGCGGGTATCGGGGTGCGACAGGGCAAACTTCCAGATAGCCTGTGCATCGTTGGCCGCCTGCGCCAGATCCGGCACCTGCAGGAACAGCGGGCGCTGCGCTTCCGGCAGTGATTGCGCCCAGTTCAGGGTGCGGGTGACGTGGCCGGTGGGCTCCTGATACAGCATGGCATCGTCCACATACAGCAGGCCGTGTATATTCTCCTCGTTGAGCATCTCAATCACCCGTGCCGCCTGGCTTTTCGCCAGCGGATCGGCGGCCAGCACCTTTTTCGCCTGATAATCATACAAATAGGTGCCATTACAGCAGATTGCGGGTGTGTCCAGCTGCAGCGCCTGATAAAAAGGATGAATAGCGCAGTGGTGACGACCGGTCACGATCAGCACCTTCACGCCAGCCTGCTGCGCGCGGGCCAGTGCCTCCAGTGATTCGGGCAGAATGGTTTTGGTGGGGGTCAGCAGGGTGCCGTCGAGGTCAAGGGCGATTACGCGGTAGCTCATTACACGTTCCATCCGGGAGTTGGCAAAGCGTTAAGTCTACACCTGGCAACGGCCCTGAGACAAAAAACAGGGCACAAATCACCCCAGCGCCCCCAGAATAAACACGCTACAGTTAACTCTTTTCATCAGGCAGCGAATAAGGAAAACGCATGAAACAAGTCGTCTATACCGCCAGTCCCGAGAGCCAGCAGATCCACGCGTGGCAGTTGCAGGAAGATGGCGCCCTGACGTTATTGCAGGTAACGGATGTGGCCGGCCAGGTGCAGCCGATGGTGGTGAGCCCGAAAAAAGATTTTCTCTACGTGGCGTACGCCCCAATTTTCGCGTGCTGGCATTCCGCATTGCGGCTGACGGTTCGCTTAGCCTGGCCGGCGAAGCGCCGTTGCCGGGCAGCCCGACGCATATCTCAACCGATCGCCAGGGCAACTACCTGTTCTGCGGCTCCTATAACGATGCCTGCGTGAGCATCAGCCCGATTGGCAGCGATGGCCTGCCGCAGGCACCGGCCCAGGTGATTAACGGCCTTGAGGGTTGCCACTCAGCGAATATCGACCTCGATAATCAGACCCTGTTTGTACCGGCGCTGAAGCAGGATCGCATCTGCCTTTACCAGCTGACGGCCGAAGGTACGCTGACGCCACGCGCGCAGTCGCAGGTCACCACGGTGGAAGGGGCAGGGCCGCGCCACATGGCGTTTCATCCCAACGGCGCTTACGGCTACGTGGTGAATGAGCTGGACAGCACGGTGGATGTCTGGGCACTAAACAATGTGCAGGGTCAGGTGGAGCGAGTGCAGAGCCTCGACATGATGCCGCCAGGCTTCAGCGATACGCGCTGGGCAGCCGACATTCATATTACGCCAGACGGCAAATTCCTCTACGCCTGCGACCGCACCAGCAGCACCATCACCGTGTTCAGCATCAGTGAAGACGGCTCGGTGCTGGCGATCGAGGGTTATCAGCCAACAGAGACTCAGCCGCGCGGCTTCAACATTGATAACAGCGGTCGCTATCTGGCGGCGGTGGGGCAGAAATCGCATCACATTGAAATGTACAAAATCGCTGAGCGCGGTTTGCTGCAACCGCTGGCGCGCTACGCCGTCGGGCAGGGACCAATGTGGGTGGTGATTCACGCTCTGGATTGAGAAGGGTATTCGCGCAGGGTCGCCACGCATGGCGACCTCCATTAAGGTGCGCCTGAGTGCGCACCTTATGCGATCAGGCGTACTTCACCGTGATTGAGGCACTCGCCAGCGCGTGGAAATGTACGTTGAAGCCCACCATCGCGCCGCTGGCGCCCTCATCGACCTCCAGCTTTTCAACATCCAGCGCGTGCACGCTAAAGATGTAGCGGTGCGATTCGCCCTGTGGCGGTGCGGCACCGCCGTAACCGGTCTGACCGAAATCGGTGCGCGTCTGAATGGCGCTCTCAGGCAGCTCTGCCACGCCGGAGCCAGCGCCCTGCGGCAGCACGGTGACCTCAGCCGGAATATTCGCTACCACCCAGTGCCACCAGCCGGAGCCGGTCGGCGCATCCGGATCGTAGCAGGTCACCACAAAGCTTTTGGTACCGGCAGGCACCTCATCCCACGCCAGGTGCGGCGAGAGGTTATCGCCCTGATACCCCATGCCGTTGAAAACGTGACGCTCCGGCATCTTATCGCCGTCGTTAAAGTCCTGGCTGAATATGCGCATTTTCTCTCCTTTATTCACCTGTACAGTGTTTCCCATCATGGTGGAAAAACCGCATCACTTCCAGTCGCTTCAGGCGTGGAAATGCTCGTCCACGTCCAGCGCCGCGCGCAGCGCCTGCGTTAACTGCGTCAGCTGCGCCGCAGAAATCAGATAAGGTGGCATCAGGTAGATCAGCCTGCCAAATGGACGTATCCACACGCCGCGCTCGACAAAGAACTGCTGCAGTGCCGCCATGTTGACCGGCTGATGGGTTTCGATCACGCCAATCGCCCCAAGCACGCGCGCGTCAGCCACCGCCGGGTGCGCCTGCAGCGGCAGCAGCTCGGTGCGCAGCTGCTGTTCAATCGCCGCCACCTGGCGCTGCCAGTGGCCCTCCTGAATAATCGCCAGGCTCTCCACGGCCACCGCGCAGGCCAGCGGGTTGCCCATAAAGGTTGGACCGTGCATGAAGCAGCCTGCGGCGCTGCGGCTGATAGTGTCCGCCACTTCACGCGTGGTCAGCGTGGCGGAGAGCGTCATGGTGCCGCCGGTTAACGCTTTGCCGAGACAGAGAATATCCGGCGTAATGCCCGCATGTTCACAGGCAAACAGCTTGCCGCTGCGGCCAAAGCCGGTGGCGATCTCATCGGCAATCAGCAGCAGTCCATAGCGGTCGCACAGTGCACGCACCTGTTGCAGATAACGGGGATGATAGAAGCGCATACCGCCTGCGCCCTGCACAATAGGCTCAAGAATCACGGCCGCAATGTCGCGATGATGGCACTCAGCCAGCCGGGCGAAATCGGCAAAGTCCGCCTCGTTCCACTCCTCATCAAATCCGCACGCCGGAGCGCTGGCGAACAGATGCTCAGGCAGATAGCCGCGCCACAGGCTGTGCATTGAATTTTCCGGATCGCACACGGACATCGCCGCGAAGGTGTCGCCGTGATAGCCCCGCTTTAACGTCAGGAATTTTTGCCGTGTTTCACCGCGTCCCAGCCAGTATTGCAGCGCCATTTTCATCGACACTTCGACGGCGATCGACCCGGAGTCGGCGAGGAACACGCACTCCAGCGCCTCGGGCGTCATGGCGATCAGCTGGCGGCTCAGCGCAACGGCCGCCGGATGAGTAATACCGCCGAACATCACGTGCGACATCTGCGTCATCTGCTGCTGCAGCGCCTGGTTCAGGCGCGGATGGTTATAGCCGTGGATCGCCGCCCACCAGGAGGACATACCGTCCACCAGCTCGCGCCCATCGGCCAGCTGTAGCTGGCAGCCGTGTGCTGCGACAACCGGGTAGCAGGGCAGCGGATCGCGCATTGAGGTGTAAGGGTGCCAGATATGCTGGCGGTCAAAGTTGAGATCATCCTGAGTGAACATCGAAGTTGTAAACCATTTTAAAAAGATTTAGTTTACAAGTATAACCACGTTAATCGTCAGGATGAACCCCCTTTTTCTGGAGTAAGCAATGGCTAACCGCTGGACACTGGCACAAGCCCAGGCCCTTTTCGACAAACCTTTCCTTGAGCTGATGTTTGAAGCACAGCAGGTACACCGTCAGCACTTTGACCCGCGTCAGGTGCAGGTCAGTACGCTGCTGTCGATCAAAACCGGCGCCTGCCCGGAGGATTGTAAATACTGCCCGCAGAGCGCGCGCTACAAAACCGGGCTGGAGTCAGAACGCCTGATGGAGGTGGAGGCGGTACTGGCGTCCGCGCGCAAAGCCAAAGCGGCGGGATCGAGCCGTTTCTGCATGGGCGCGGCGTGGAAAAACCCCCATGAGCGCGATATGCCCTACCTTGAGCAGATGGTGCAGGGCGTGAAGGCGATGGGTATGGAGACCTGCATGACGCTGGGGACGCTGGAGCAGAGCCAGGCGCAGCGCCTCGCCAGTGCCGGTCTCGATTTCTACAATCACAACCTCGACACCTCGCCGGAGTTCTACGGCAACATTATCACTACGCGCAGCTACCAGGAGCGTCTGGATACGCTGGATAAAGTGCGTGACGCGGGCATCAAGGTCTGTTCCGGCGGCATTGTCGGGCTGGGCGAAACGGTGAACGATCGCGCCGGCCTGCTGGTACAGCTGGCCAACCTGCCTGTACCGCCAGAGAGCGTGCCAATCAACATGCTGGTGAAGGTAAAAGGGACACCGCTGGCGGATAACGATGACGTTGAACCCTTTGATTTTATCCGCACCATCGCGGTAGCCCGCATCATGATGCCGACCTCGCACGTGCGCCTGTCGGCCGGTCGTGAGCAGATGAGCGAGCAGACTCAGGCGATGTGCTTTATGGCCGGCGCCAACTCCATCTTCTACGGCTGCAAACTGCTGACCACGCCAAACCCGGAAGAGGATAAAGATCTGATTCTGTTCCGCAAGCTGGGCCTGAATCCGGAGCATACCGCGACTACCCACGGCGACAACGAACAGCAGCACCAGCTCAGCGAGCAGCTGATGCACGCTGACAGCGAACAGTTCTACAACGCGGCCGTGTAAATGTGGCAACAACGTATTGAACAGGCGA
>NZ_MLFS01000080.1 GCF_002095485.1 Pantoea wallisii
CCACTGCACACCACCCACCAGCGTACTGAGATCCTGACCCAGCGGCGTGCTGCCGAGGTCGATCTTATAACTGTCGCCCTTCAGCGCCATATTCAGCTCTACGCCGGTCGCCGATTGCGAATCCGTGGTGGAAGAGGGCGTGTCGTCGATTTTTGCTGCGCCGGCGGCCACCACATTGCCCTGTACCAGCGCATTGGTGCCAAAGCGACGCCACGCATCGCCACCCGCGCTGCCCGCCGTGAGTGAAACCGGCGTCATGGTAAAGTCGAACCGCGACTCGCCAAACGGCACCGTAGAGAAGGTCAGCGGCGCTTTGGCTTCGGTCAGCTTGCTCAGGCCCGATTCGCCATCGCGTCCGCGTATCTGCATCTGCCCCTGCACCCAGGTGCCGGTTTTTTCCTGCAGGTTATCCATCATGTCGTCAATCTGACGCAGCGTCTTGCTCTGCTGCACCGCCGGCGTGTTACCTGCCAGCGTCACGCCTGCGGCACTGCTGCTGGCATCGGGTGCGTTTTGCCACGGCATCACCGCGCCATAGCTGGACGGCGAACCGGACACCGGCGAAGTGCTGCGGTTGATAAACGGATTATCCGCCAGCGCCAGGCCACCGACGGTGGGAGCGCTGCCGGTTTCGGCGCCCTGCAGACCAATCAGCTGGCCGCGTGCGCTGCGCAGATAGCGCATCGCCTGTGCATGCTCACCGTTGGCTTCTGCCACACGCGCCAGCAGCAGCAGGCGATCCGGCGACTGTTCGCTATTCAGGCCGCGCGTCAGCGTATTGGCTTTACTCACATCGTTATTGGCCAGCGCCACGTTGATCGCGCCGGTACGCGCATCCTGGGTTGGCGTATCCTGCGTCATCAGGTAGTCGTAGACCACGCCCGCTTCTTTATTCATCTTGCCGGACTGATAGAGCCGCGCCATGGCAAACATCAGGTCGCGGTTCTGCGGGTCGTGCTGCAAGGCGCCTATTAGCTTGTCGTAAGCGGCGGCGTACTGTTTCTGCTCGCGCAGGCGATCGACCTCATTGATCACGTATCCATTACGGATGCCCGCCAGCTGTGTGGGCGTGCTGCGCGCCTGCAGTTCCGGACTGCTGAGGAAGCTCTGCGCTTCGGTACTCAGCCCGGCCTGATTCAGTACCGCCACCTGAGCGGCATAATCGCCGGCGTTACCCTGAACGCCGCGCTGCATATTGCCGCGCACGATAGATACCGCCGTCGTGAGATCGCCTGCTTTGGCCAACTTCTGCGCCAGATTGCCGGCATCAACCGGGTTGGCGGGCAGCGCAGCCGTCAGCGCACGCAGCGTGTTAGCAGCGGCGGCGCTGTTCCCTTGCGCCAGGTATTGATCGGCGGTCGCCATCTGCAGGTTGAAGTTCACCCGCTGCGCCAGCGTCCGCATATCGCTGTTTTTGCTGCCGCCGGGAATACGCGTCAGCAGCTGGCTGGCCTGCTGCCAGGCACCGCTTTCGCTGGCATTCAGCGCGGCGGCATAGAGTTCGCTGGTGCTGGCGCCGCTGCGCATCGCTGGCTGCATGATGTTAGCCGCCATCAGGTTATTGCCCTGCGCGCGGTAAAGCCGGGCCAGATCGAGACGCAGCCAGCCGTCGCCGGGATAGCGCTGAATGCCGCTGCTGAGCGTGGCAATTGCCGCGCTGCTGTTGCCTGCGGCCAGTTCGCGTTTGGCCTGGGCACGAATCGGATCGCTGCTGTTGCCGCGCGGTGCCACGCTCTGACGCACGCTGTCCGGCAGCGAGGCCAGCAGCGTATTCGCCTCTGCGCCGCGATTCTGCTGACGCAGGACATAGAACAGCCCCTCTTTGGCACTGCGGTTATCGGCATCCGTTTGCAGGATCGCGCGATAGGTCTGTTCAGCCTGATCCAGCTGATTGCTGCGGCGCTGCACATCGGCGCGGAACAGCTTCGCCGCCACGCCTTTCTCCCCTTCCGCCTGTGCCAGCGGCTCGCTTAACGCCAGGGCCTGGGCGCTGTCACCGCTCTTCAGTGCCTGCTGCGCCGTCGCCAGCTGCGCGTAGAAGCGTGCATCTGTTGCCTGCCTCTGCCGCGTTTCGCTCTGTTCGCCGCCCTGCTGCGCGGCGCGCGTCAGGTAGTCTGCCGCTTCGCCATAGCGACCCGCGCGCTGCGCCACATAGCCCATGCCCGCCAGCGCATCGGCATCCTGCGGGTTAGCCTGCAGCACTTTCTCAAAATTACTCTGCGCGTTACTCACATCACCGCTGTTCAGCGCGGTGAAGCCTGCACCCTTCTCCGCGCCACCGACATTTTTCCGGTAGTAATCCAGCACCGCGTTATCCTGCGGATGGCGCTGCTGCCAGGTCTGATACAGCGAGGCATCGGACGCCTGCGGAGCCAGCCACAGCAGCGCCTGGCGCAGCGAACGGTCCGCCTCTTTATTGCCATCCGCCATGCCTGCCAGCAGATCAATCCCCTGGCGGCGCGTCGCTTCCTGATACGTCAGCGCTTTGCCCAGCGCCAGCTTTGCGCCGGTATCCTGCGGGTGATCGGCGGCAAACTGGCGCAGCGCCTCGACCGCCTGCGGCAGCAGCGTACGGTCGCCGGCCATCGTCAGATAGTACTCTGCGGCCACGCTCGGCGGCGGCGCGTTACCGCTAAAGGTATTGCGCCAGGTTTGCAGCGCCGCAGCAATGTTGCCGCTGCGCGCCTGCTGCCGCGCCAGCGACAGCTGCGCCTGGGGGATACTTTGCAGCTGACGCGCGTTATCCAGCTCGCTCAGGTGGGGATCGTTTGGCGATACCGCACTCAGCCGTGCGCGCCACTGCGTCGCTTCCGCCGTGCTCCCGCTCTGCTGCGCATAGAGCGCCAGCAGATAGAGCGCCTGCGTATTGTTCGGCTCAACCATCAGCACTTTCTGCAGCGAGGCTTTCGCCAAATCGTCATGCGCTTTCTGGTGCCAGTAAGCCGCCTGATCAAACAGCGCCTGCAGCGCAGGATTGGCACTCTCCGCCGCCAGCAGCGGCGGCGAGAGCGTCAGCGCCCCACCCAGAATCAGGGCATGACGGATGCCGGCACTTAACAGATGTTTTTTCATTGTTGTTATCCTTACTTCCTGCCGGACTTGCTATCAGCTTTGGGGTTGAGGCGCCGCCACGCATGGCGCTTCAGCATTACCCATGTCGCGCCGCCCACCAGCGCCGAAAGCAGCAGCGCAGCCAGCGCCATCAGCACCGAGTGCTGGTTGGCATACCACACCACCATCATGTACCACGGCATTTCGCCGCTCGGGAACTGCGGGCCAACGCGGAAGCTACGGATACCGTTTTCATCGGTGATGATGGCGGTATCGCCGCGGATGCCGGCATTAATGCGTGCCGAATTCAGGTCATCGTGCAGACGCAGCAGCTGCTGATCGCTGGTCGCAACCGTCATCACCACCAGGCGATCCGGGTTCCACGGCGAGCGATAGCTGACAAACCCGCGCCACGCTTCGTTAGAGGAGAAGTAGCGATCGGCATCCAGTGGCTGGCGGTACCAGTCGCCGGTCAGCCAGCCGCGCAGCTTATCCCAGGTGCCTGGCTCTTTAACGCCCAGCGTATTGCCGCTGGTTTCATAGGCGGTATTGGCCAGCATCTGCTGTGTAAACGCAGTGCTCTGCATGGTACTCACCGCCAGCAAATCACTCTGCTGCAGACGTGCCAGATTAGTGCCGCCGTTCGGCAAGCCAAACAGCACCTGATTTTGCACCAGCGGGACACCGGTGGCGGTGCCTGCGCGGGCGGCCATGTCCAGCAGCGTGGCAATTTCCGCATTGCCCGGTTGCTCCGGCAACAGCAGCGTGGTCTGCGAGAAATCCGCCAGCCGTGAGAACGGGAACGATGCGCCAACGAAGTACGACAGGTTTGGCAGCATGGTGAAGTGACGCGTGTGGCTCAGATCGATCCACGAATCCTCTTCAATGCGGCTCTTGATATTGTTGTTCAGCAGCACGCCGCAGGGCGCGTCCGCTTTGGGTTTGATGTTGAAGTAGAGCGCCAGCTGATTGTCGCCATAAATCAGGTACGGCTCCAGCTTCAGCGTGTACTGCTCCTGACGCGCATCGCCGCCCAGCCGGTGCCAGGCACTCTCCAGCAGTCCGACTTTGTTCACTGTCAGGTTGCGCAGGAAGATGCCGTTAAGCGTGACGTTAAGGAGCGAGTTGTTCTCATCAATCCAGCTTTCCGACGGAAAGCGATAGTGCAGATTGACCGGAATGGTGTCGCCATCCCACAGGAACAGATCGGGCGCAGCACGGAAGTTGACGCGTAGCGCATCGTGCCAGATACCGGTGGTGGTCAGGCTCTGATCTTTACGCAGCAGCTCGCTCAGGCGCACCGGACGGTTGGTGTTAATCCAGCGCGGCGCATCGTAAGGTTTACGCACGCCAAGAGGCTGCGGCTGCACCTGCAGGCGACTGTCGTCTGTCGCCAGCGGCTGCGTGGTGAGGCGGTTCGCCGCCTGGCGCAGCTGGGTATCGTCGTTACCCACCACCAGCAGCAGCTTGTAAACCGGATTGTTCGGGTTATCGATCACCTGCAGCAGTGCGCCCTCGCTGGCGGGCAGGGTTACGGTGCCGATTTTGTCGCCCGGATGACCAATCAGGATGCCGTTGTGCTCGGGCAGCTCATCGCGCACCACCGGGAAACGGATGCCCCGGTAATCCAGCTGGATCCCCAGCCAGGACGCCACCAGCGCGGCGGCGCTGACGCTATCCGGTGCCACATTTGCAGCAAAGCCAAAGGTAACGCTGGCCGGCGACATGCGCTGGGCATCAATAAAGGGACGCGGGAAGTTGCGCAGGCTGGTGCCGATATTCAGCTGCTGCCCCTCAAGGCTTAGCGTGGTTTTGGGCAGAATCGTGACCTGATACTGCTCCGCGCTCTCTTTTTCACACAGCAGCTTGTCGGCATCGTTAATTTTAAAACTGAGATTGTTGGCGGAGACCACCATCGCCGCGGGAATATCCAGCTGATAGTCGCTGACATCACTGTCGGTTGCTCCCAGCGGCAGCGTGCCGAGCGGCTGTCCGTTGAGCATCAGTTGCAGCGAGGTGTTGCGTGCGGCCAGGGCAGTCGATACGCGCAGCGACAGGTTAAGGCGTGCATTGGTGATCACTTCATCACCCGGCAGCGTGAACACGATACCGGATTGCAACTGACCGCCAGTGAGGGTAATGCCCTGCTTCTGGCCCATTTGCGCCACGGAAATGGTGCTGCTGACCGGCTGATTCAGCGCGACGCCCGCGGTCTCCGCAACCGGCGCGGGCGCGACCTCCGGCAGCACCATTGGTGGTACCGCCGGCGCTGCCTCTTCCTGCATCGGTGCAGCTTCCACAGGGGCTGCGTTCTCCGGGGCCGGTTCGGCGCCGGCTGGGGCGTAAGGCGTTGCGCCAGCTGCCTGTTGCAGCTGCGGATCGGCGTGGGTATCCAGGCCCTGCGGTGGCGGAACATCAGACAGCGCAGCGCTGTCCTGCGTGACGGCCGGGGTTTCGGCCCAGGCAGGCGCCAGCAGTAGTGCGGTCGCCAGCGAGCTTGCCAGCAGCGTTTGCGTCAACGTCTTCATGCTGCGCTGTCCTCATTGACGGCCGGCTGATTGTCACGCTTACGCTTCTCACGGCGATCTCGCCAGGTCAGCCAGAACAGCTCAAACACGGTACGGATAATGGTACCCAGCGATACCAGCGGATTGTCCTGCTTATACTCCGGCTGAATCCACGCATCGGCGCGCGCCAGCACCACACGCACCAGCTCACGGCGACGCGCCAGCGGCATATCGCCAAAGCGCAGACGAATAGTCTCCTCGTCGCCGGAGATTTTGCTTACCGGAATGGTGATCGCACCGGATTTCAGCAGCAGATCGATCTCTTCAATCTCATCCTGCTCATGGCGGTTATCCGGCGCATCCAGCTGCGCGCCGCCCATCGAGAGATCGCTTGTTTGCGTGCGCGAAGAGATACCGCTGGCATAGTGAATCACTGCCGGAATCTGCACATCAATACGGATGGTTTTGCGTACCTGTTTGGTTTCACGCGCCACGGCAATTGCCGCCATCAGGATAATCAGGCTGAACACGGCCCAGCCCACGTTGAGGGCGATAACATAGGGATCAACGCCGAAGTAGTCATGTGCGACTGCCCGTACCACGCCCGCCACGATGCCAATCGACAGCAGCGCCGCCACAATCACGTGCGGACGCACGATGTGGAAGTCAAAGAAGCCCTGATCGAGCAGGCCGCCTTTGTCGGTCACGTTAAATTTGCCATGCTTCGGCGACAGCAGCGTGAGCAGCGTAGGGATCACCAGATGGAAGCACATGACGGTTTCATAAATTTCGCCCCAGAAGGTGTAGCGGAATTTACCGTTCATGCGGGAGTTGACGTACAGCGACATCACCAGATGCGGCAGCACATAGGCGAAGATCAGCGACGCCGATGAGTGAATGATATTCAGATTGAACAGCAGGTACGCCAGCGGCGCGGTGAGAAATGCCACGCGCGGCAGACCAAACTGGAAGTGCAGCATGGCATTGAGGTAGCACAGGCGCTGCTGCCACTTCAGGCCACGGCCCAGCAGCGGATTATCCACGCGGAAGATCTGCGTCATGCCGCGCGCCCAGCGGGTACGCTGAATCACGTGCAGGCCAAGGCGTTCCGTTGCCAGCCCGGCCGCCAGCGGAATGGCCAGGAAGGCGGAACCCCAGCCGCGGCGCTGCATTTTCAGCGCGGTGTGCGCATCTTCCGTTACGGTCTCCACCGCAAAGCCACCGATCTCTTCCAGCGCGCTGCGGCGAATCACCGCACAGGAGCCGCAGAAGAAGGTGGCGTTCCAGTTGTCATTACCCTGCTGTACCGGACCATAGAACAGCGAACCTTCGTTCGGGATACTGCGCGCGGCACGCAGGTTACGCTCGAAGGGATCGGGCGAGTAGAAGTAGTGCGGCGTCTGTAACAGCGCCAGTTTAGGATCGTTCAGGAACGCGCCCACCGTCGCCTGCAGGAAGGTGCGCGTCGCCACGTGATCACAGTCGAACACGCAGATCAGCTCACCTTTAGTGATTTTCATCGCGTGGTTAAGGTTACCGGCTTTGGCGTGGCGGTTATCGTCACGGGTGATATAACCCACGCCCACATCCGCGGCGAACATCGCGAATTCGCTGCGTTTGCCATCATCCAGCAGATACACCTTGATCTTGTCGCGCGGGTAATCGATGCACTGCGCGGCCAGCACGGTATCGCGCACGACGTCGAGGCTTTCGTTATAGCTGGGCACGTAAACGTCCACCGTCGGCCACAGGCGGGTATCGTCCGGCAGCGGTTCAATCGTACGCTTTAATGGCCAGGTGGTTTGCAGGAAGCCAAGAATTAAGATCAGCCAGACATACAGCTCGGCCAGATATAAGCCGATACCAAGAATCGCTTCAATTTCAGAATTAAAGTGCAGCGTCTCCGTGGTGCGCCACCAGATATATCGGGTCGACATCAGCGCGGAGAGAATAACCATCACGAGGGTTATTTTTCGGCTTTTGCTGAAGCCCAGTAAAAACACCATTCCGATGCTGATTAAACCAAAAATATACTGTTTCTGGCTGTCCATGGGCGTGATGACGATTACCGCAGCGACTGGCGCAAGCACCAGCAGCAGCAGGTAAAACCCGAGTTTACTCATGATTCACCCTGAAGAAGCTGTGTTGTTATTATGGGTGCCAGGCGCTGGCCTGGCGGGCGGTTAATACTGACTGCGGATGGGGGCCTGAACTTCGCCGTTACCGACCTGAATACTCAGGATATTTGCCACGCGTTTTGCCACCAGTTCAATATCAAAGGCCGCCGCAGAAGCGGGGCTGAAATCATATACCGATTGTTGAGAAGCATTAGCTTCGGCAACGCTTTCATCACGGTGAATAACACCCAGTAAATTATCGCCCATGCGCTGTTGCATAAACGCAGTGACTTCACGACTAATATTACGGCGGTTGTCACTTTGATTAAGGACAAAATAGTGACCCCGCTTATTATTAAGCGGCTTACCAATCAAACGATCGTTCTCAATTTGCGGCAGCAGTGACACGGAGGCGGTATCCGCCAGCATCACCACTAAATGCATATCGGCAAGCGCCTGCATCGCTTTAAGCGCCGGGCCTGGCCCGGGCGGGAAATCGGCAATAATCACCAGTCCGGGATAGTTCAGCACGGTATCCAGGCCGCGCGGCAAAAAATGCGGATCTTTGGCCAGGTTCTCTTCAAAGCGCTCACGCTGCTCTTCGGTGACTTCGCCGTACGGCATCACAAAGATATTACCACCCGTGGTCAGAATGGACTGACTCCAGTCGGCCTGCTCCGCAGAGCGCGCAACAAACCCACGGCCATCGTGTAATGGAACGCCAAAGTGGAGACGCAGTGCATTTTGTACATCGAAATCGATTGCCAGCACCTTACTGCCGGCGCGGGCCAGACTCCATGCCAGGTTGGCCGCCATGGTGGTTTTCCCTACTCCCCCTTTTGGCGAGCACACACAAACTAACGGCATAGCGCAATCTTCTCCAGTAACGGTTTTAAAGGTGTCTCTTTACTCAGCATTGCCGGCTCCGCCGGACGCGAGCGGAACAGCGCACCGAAGCGCGATGGCGATGGCGATGGTGCCAGCTTTGAGGCTGGCGCAGTTAATACAGGCGCGGACACCGGTTCAGCCGGTGCAGGTGCTGAAACCGCCGCAGGCGGGCTCACTAAGGCCGGTTTTGGCGGTGCGGGCGGAAACAGCGAGTTGGTCGCCTGGCGCTCAACGTGCGTGGCCTTGGGCGCCAGTGGCATTACTGATGCCGCGGCTCTGACGGGCGGCGCAGGCGGGAACAGCGATGTGCTGAGCGGCGCTGGCTCAGCGCCGGGTGCGCTGACGGGCGGTGCGGCAAGCGTCGGCCCGTCAGGGGCGGTAAACTCATCCCCCCGAATCGGCTGCGGCTGCGGCAGATCAACGCGCTGACCGCTGCCTAATTCCGGCTCATCATCGGCGGCCAGCTGACGAATAATCGCCCACTGGCTGTGATCGGCGTCCTGCGCTTGACCAGACATATCTTTGAAAGCGATATCAAGCGTCTGCGTTTTCTCTTTAAAACGCTGCAGATCGTCGTAATTCTTCATGATCAGAGCCTGTTAAAACGGGGGGAATTTTTCCGCGAATATAACACACACATTATAAGACAGTGAGAAAATTCTGATTATTAAAAGCGCATATTCAATAAAAGTGTTTAATCTACAAGATTGAAAAAGTGGTAATGCAAGAAACATGCAAATATTAATTATGCGGTATTAATTAATTGCGGTTAACTAAAATAATCACGGCACCACTATTAGTCTAACTTTTTGAAAAATAGCATAATTAAAGGGTGAAACTGGATTTTAACGGTGCGTGACACTGCTCACACAGCACGGCAGTAATTCAGAATTTGTCTTAACGCTTTATATCTTATTCAGGACCAATTATTTACAGATTCGGCGGTGTAATACTTTTCAGCGTCTTACAAGCGTAAATGCCAGGCAGGTTAATTTTGCTGAACTATTTTTGCTGTCAAAAAAGAGGCTCCCGCAGGAGCCTTTAGTTATCGCTGGTGGTCATTCAGGGTATTTCTACCGGTTGATTTTCATCCTGATCGACGGCAAAGCAGGCGATTTGCTGATCGCCATACTGTTTGAGCGACGGCTGCAGCTGCACGCAGGTGCCAAAACGCCGACGGCAGCGGGCGTTAAACGCACAACCCGGCGGTGGATTAAGCGGACTCGGCAGTTCACCGGTCAGCTTGATACGCTCCCGGCGCTCATCCGGATTGAGGCGTGGCGTCGCGGACAACAGCGCCTGAGTGTACGGATGGCGTGGATTGCTGAAGATCGCCTCTTTGCTGCCCTTCTCTACGCAGCGTCCAAGGTACATCACCATCACTTCATCCGCGATGTGCTCCACCACCGACAAATCATGCGAAATGAACACATAGGACAAGCCCAGATCCTGCTGCAAATCCATCATCAGGTTGAGCACCTGAGCACGCACTGAAACGTCGAGCGCCGAGACCGGCTCATCGGCAATTAATACGTCCGGATCCAGCATCAGGCCACGCGCGATAGCAATACGCTGGCGCTGACCGCCAGAGAACATATGCGGATAGCGGTCGTAATGCTCGGTTTTCAGGCCCACCTTCGCCATCATCTCCAGCGTCTTCTCGCGGCGCTCCGCTTTGCTTAAGCTGGTGTTGATCACTAACGGCTCTTCAAGAATCTGGCTGATTTTCTTACGCGGATTCAGTGAGCCGTAGGGGTTCTGGAACACGATCTGAATTTTCTGGCGGCGCAGTTTCTGCGCCTGCGGATCGTGCTTCAGCAGATCCTGTCCATGCCAGTAAAGCTGACCTTCGGTTGGCGTTTCAATCATTGTCAGCAGACGCCCGAGCGTGGATTTACCACAGCCGGATTCACCTACTACCGCCAGCGTCTTACCGCGTTCCAGGTTAAAGGAGACGCCATCCAGCGCCTTGACCAGACGCTCCTGACCGAACAGGCCTTTCTTCACCGGGTAGTGTTTTTTCAGGTCAATCGCCTGCAGCAGGTAATCATGCTTCGTGTTATCAAGACTCATAAGTCGGTCTCCCGGCATCATCCAGTGGGAAATGGCATTTGGACTGGCGCCCCGGAATGTCGCGCAGTTCAGGTTCTTCAGTACGGCAGCGATCGGTCACATACGGACAGCGCGGATTAAGCAGGCAGCCGTTAGGGCGATCGTATTTGCCGGGCACGACCCCTGGCAGCGAAGCCAGGCGCGCTTTATCCGCCGCAAACTCCGGCAGCGCGCGCAGCAGGGCCTGCGTATACGGATGGCGCGGCGCTTTGAAGATATCCACCGCTTTACCGCTCTCAACCACCTGTCCGGCGTACATCACGATGATGTGCTGCGCCGCTTCGGCCACCAGCGCCAGATCGTGTGTGATCAGGATCAGCGCCATGTTCTCCTGCTTTTGCAGCTCCAGCAGCAGCTCAATGATCTGCGCCTGAATGGTGACGTCGAGTGCCGTGGTAGGTTCATCCGCAATCAGCAGCTTGGGCTTGCAGGCAATCGCCATCGCAATCATGACGCGCTGGCTCATACCACCAGAGAGCTGATGCGGATAGACATCCAGGCGTGACGCCGGATCGGGAATGCCGACCTGCTCCAGCAGATCGATAGCCCGCTGGCGACGGGTGCGCTTGTTGCCGCCCTGATGCACCTTCAGCGCTTCCATAATCTGGAAGCCGACGGTATAGCACGGGTTGAGGCTGGTCATCGGGTCCTGGAAGATCATCGCCACTTCAGCGCCCACCAGCTGGCGGCGCTCTTTTTCGGAGATGCGCTGCAGGTCGCGCTGGTTAAACTCCAGCTTGTCGGCTTTAACGCGGCCGGGATAGTCAATCAGCCCCATGATCGCCAGCGAGCTGACCGATTTACCGGATCCGGACTCACCTACAATCCCCACTACCTGGCCCTGTTCAACCTGATAGCTGATGCGGTCAACCGCACGGAACGGTGCCTTTTCGTCGCCGAAATGCACCGACAGTTTTTCTACATTTAATAACGCCATCTCGGTGCCTCTTTACTGCTTGAGTTTCGGGTCGAGTGCATCACGCAAACCATCGCCCATGAGGTTGAATGCCAGAACCGTCAGCAGGATGACCAGTCCGGGGAAGGTCACGACCCACCAGGCACTTTGCGCATACTGCAACACGTCGGAGAGCATGGTGCCCCACTCCGGCGTCGGCGGCTGCGCCCCCATACCGAGAAAGCCCAACGCCGCCATATCGAGGATGGCGTTGGAGAAACCTAATGACGCCTGCACGATCAGCGGTGCCAGGCAGTTAGGCAGAATATTGACAAACATCTGACGCAGCGTACCGGCGCCCGCCACGTTTGAGGCGGTAACATAGTCGCGGTTCACTTCCACCAGCACCGCAGCGCGCGTCAGGCGGATGTAGTGCGGCAGCGCCACGAAGGTGATAGCCAGCGATGCATTGACGATCGACGGACCAAAGATGGCGACCAGCACCAGCGCCAGCAGCAGGCTGGGCAGCGCCAGCATGATATCGACCAGACGCATGATCACGGCATCCACCACGCCGCCAAGGTAGCCGGCCATCAGACCAAAGATGACGCCAAGAATCAGCGACAGTACCACCACCAGGCAGCCCACCAGCAGCGACAGCCGCGCGCCGAACATCAGGCGCGACAGCACATCGCGGCCCACGTCATCGGTGCCAAGAATAAACTTCCAGCTGCCGCCCTCCTGCCAGACCGGCGGATGCAGCAGCGCATCGCGGAACTGCTCAGCAGGCGCATGCGGTGCCAGCACGTCGGCAAAGATGGCGATCAGCAGCATCAGCAGGATGTAGACCAGGCCGATAACCGCGCCTTTGTTGCGTTTAAAGTAGTGCCAGAATTCCTGTAATGGGGTCATCGGCTTCGGTGCAGCGCTTACGCTTGCGGGATCAACAGCAGACATGACTCCCCCTTATTTCTTATGTCGGATGCGCGGGTTAACCACGCCGTACAGCAGATCAACCAGCAGGTTGACCAGAATGATCAGGATCGCCACCAGCAGTACGCCGCCCTGCACCACCGGATAGTCACGGCGCTGTAGCGCTTCAATCAGCCAGCGACCGAGTCCCGGCCAGGAGAAGATGGTCTCTGTGAGGATGGCGCCCGCCAGCAGCGTACCCACCTGCAGGCCGATCACCGTGACCACCGGCAGCATGGCGTTACGCAGCGCATGCACCACGATCACGCGCATACGCGTCAGGCCTTTGGCTCGCGCGGTGCGGATATAATCTTCACCCAGCACCTCCAGCATAGAGGAGCGCGTCATACGCACGATAACCGCCAGCGGAATAGTGCCCAGCACGATTGCCGGCAGAATCATGTGCATCACGGCATCTTTGAAATCGCCCTCTTCGCCCCACAGCAGCGTATCAATTAGCATAAAGCCGGTGAGCGGATGGCTGTCGTCAAGGAAGATGATGTCGCTGACGCGGCCGGAGACCGGTGTGAGGTTAAGCTGCACCGACACCAGCATGATGAGCATGATGCCCCACCAGAAGATCGGCATGGAGTAGCCGGTCAGGGAGATGCCCACCGCGGTGTGATCAAAGATGGAACCGCGTTTAACCGCGGCCAGCACGCCGACCGGAATCCCCACGGCAATCGCAAAAATCATCGCGCAGATGCCGAGCTCCAGCGTCGCTTTGAAGCGCGGTACAAATTCATCCCAGACCGGGATGCGGCTCTTCAGTGAGATACCGAGGTCGCCGTGCAGTACACCGTTGATGTAGGTAACGTACTGTTTCCACATAGGCTGATCGAGGCCAAACTGCGCCATCAGCTGTGCGTGACGCTCGGGTGAAATGCCGCGCTCGCCCGCCATGATCAATACCGGATCGCCGGGAATCAGGTGAACAAACGCAAAGGTCAATAACGTAATACCGATGAACGTTGGGATGACAAGGCCCAGACGTCGGAGTATGAATTGCAGCATAAGCCGGGTTCTCAGTCTTCTCCCGTGGCGCTAACGCCAGGGACTACATTGCTCACAACACGCAGCCGGCATAGCCGATCGCGACGCAAGAAGCGCTTCAATTTACCCGTCAGCCTTCACGCTGCCTCTGCGTTAGCGTGGTTCGTTTAGCCCGGTTACTTAACTTCAGTAAGCGTCTGAGAGCTGACGAACCGGCCGCCTTGCCGCACCAACAGCAGGCCCTTTAAGGGCACGTGAATGAGTGAGGGTATGTAAGAAATTAGCCGGAAATAAAGTGCGGAGACCGGGCAGCGAAGCCGCCGCCCGAGGGCCAGCACTGCCGGCCCTGACCGCGATAGTCCGAAAGGTTATTCCTGGATATCGACGTTTTCGAAGTGATGTTTACCTAATGGGTCAACCACGTAGCCACTCACTTTCTTGCTCACTGGCTCGTACACGGTAGAGTGCGCGATGATCAGTGCCGGCGCCTGGTCATGCATCACGACCTGCGCCTGCTTATAGAGCTCAATACGTTTGTTATGATCGGATTCAGCACGTGCTGGCTGGATCAGATCTTCAAACGGCTTGTAGCACCAGCGTGAGTAGTTGGAACCGTCTTTCGCTGCCGCGCAGCTGAACAGGGTGGCGAAGAAATTATCCGGATCCCCGTTGTCACCGGTCCAGCCCATCATAACGGTCTGGTGTTCACCGGCTTTGGCGCGCTTCAGGTACTCGCCCCATTCGTAGGTAACAATTTTGGCTTTGACGCCGATTTTTGCCCAGTCAGCCTGAACCATCTCCGCCATGCGGCGGGCGTTCGGGTTGTACGGACGCTGTACCGGCATTGCCCACAGATCGATGGTGAAGCCATCCGGCATACCGGCTTCTTTCAGCAGCGCTTTGGCTTTCTCCGGATCGTAGGCGTAATCTTTGATGTCATCGTTATAGCTCCACATCGTTGGTGGAATCAGGTTTTTCGCGGCCTGGCCAGCGCCCTGATAGACGGCATCAATGATGGCTTGCTTATTTACCGCCATGGTCAGTGCCTGACGCACTTTGACGTTATCCAGCGGTTTTTTCTCGGTGTTGAATGACAGGTAACCGACGTTCAGACCAGGCTGCTCCATCAGGTTAATTTTGTCATCTTTCTTCATGCTGGCGATGTCAGCCGGGTTCGGGTACGGCATCACCTGGCATTCGCCTTTCTGCAGTTTGGCGTAACGCACAGAGGCGTCCGGGGTGATGGAGAAGACCAGGCGATCGATTTTCGGCTTGGTGCCCCAGAAGTCCGGGTTAGCTTTGTACAGAATGCGTGAATCTTTCTGGTACTGCTGCAGTACGAACGGACCGGTGCCAACCGGGTTGAGGTCCATTTTTTCCGGCGTGCCCGCTTTCAGCATGTTGTCAGCGTACTCTTTCGACAGAATAGACGCGAAGTCCATACCGAGGTCGGCCAGGAATGGCGCTTCCGAACGGGTCAGCGTGAAGCGTACGGTGTGATCGTCAACCTTTTCGATTTTGCCGATCAGCTTCGGCATATCCATGCCTTCGAAGTATTCGTAGCTGCCGCCTGAAACACCGTGGAACTTGTTGTTTTTATCGAGCTGACGCTCGAAGGAGAACACGACGTCATCAGCGTTGAATTCGCGGGTTGGCTTAAAGTCTTTGGTGGTTTGCCACTTCACGCCTTTACGCAGATGGAAAGTGTAGGTTTTTCCGTCTTCGCTGATGTCCCATTTTTCTGCCAGACCCGGCTGCAGTTCAGTGGTGCCGGTTTTGAACTCCACCAGGCGGTTGTAGATCGGCACTGAGCTGGCATCGTAGGTCGTACCAGAGGTGAAGAGCTGCGGGTTAAAGCCTTCCGGCGAACCTTCTGAGCAGTAAACGAGGGTTTTCGCCTGGACACCGGCAGCAACGGTCATAGCAATCAGGCTAAGGCCGACCTTCAGCATCCTGGATTTAGCCAGGGAGTTGATCATGTTTTGCTCCATTGTGATGTGATGTTGTGTGCGTCGCCCGACCTCTGATTTTTTTATGCGGTTCGGGCAGGTCAATCTGGTTGTGATCAAAATGTGAGCGGTTATTGTTGTTGCGCTGACGCCGTGGAACCTGCCAGGCAGTGCCGTCTCTACATCTTATTGACGCATCAATTTGTCAACAGTTGCAATGAACGTCAATACAAGATGGGGGTATTTACACAGAGTGTGAGTAAGTGCAAGCAACGATAAAAAACAGTAATTTCACGCTAAGCCAAAATTAAAAAAGGTGATAAAGCGCGCAATACCGCGTGATTATCTGGCTATGACACCTAATGGCAGTGATTATCACCGCTAAAAAACACCTTAAAGTTATCGGCAAACGTTGAATATCTGAACGATTCCCCGTGCGTTATCACGTTCAGCCAGCGAAATATGCTGGCGTAATGGCATAAGAAATCAGCAAAAAGCAATAAGCGGTCATAAGCAGAACGTGTCGCGAATTAAGGGTGACGCTCCGATGCAGCAAGGGATGGAGGGCAGTGGCCAGGAATAACGGCATTGATCCCTGCGATGACAAATGGAAACGGTAATTTGAGCACTTTCCCTGTCCGGGGGGGCCTGTTTTTTGGGCCGCCAGATGGCCGGTGCAGCGTTCAGCAATGGCGGCCCTGCGGGTCGCCACTCCAGGGGATCTCAGGAAAAGGGAGCTTACGGAGCGCACAGGAAAGTGGATTGTTGTCCCCCCTCACCTGAGTCAGATAAATGAGGGAATACGGGAGCCCAG
>NZ_MLFS01000081.1 GCF_002095485.1 Pantoea wallisii
CCAACGTTGTCACTCCCTTCTGGCAGTTAACTCCCTGAGATTTTAAAAACAGTAATCACGCCTCTGCGTGATGTTGTTGTTTCTGCTTTTCTCAAATCAGATGAAAGTTCACGGAGACGGCGGCTAAACCACCTGCCAGCGCCAGGCACGACGGTAACAGCAGATAGTGACGCAGACGCCGGTGAAACAGCATGACAACGGTAAGCAGCAACGCCACGATCATCACCACGCGCCACTGACTAAAGCTGGGCTCCCAAAGCGCAAACACCGGCAGCGCTGCGCAGGGCAATAAGACGCCCCAGCCACTATCAAGACGCTTCCCCATCACCCAGCTCACACCCCATAAGCCGCAGGCGGCTATCATCGCCATGATCATCGCGCAACCCTCAAATGATAAATATTCCCATTATCATATGATAACATTTCTCATTATGCAGCGATTTTTTTCCTCTGACTCATCGGATGACATAATTACTGGAAAATGCTAGATTGCGGCCGATAACTATTTCGATAACACAGTAAAATTTTACTCACTATCCGGCTCAGGGATTATATTCCGCGGGTAGCGCTTTGATATTTCAGGGCTGTCACGAGTTAATAATAATGAAATTACAATCTTATGATGCATTGAAACACAGCAAGTATCGGCTTTCGCTGATGCTCTTTTTGTTTTTGAATGTCGCTGTCTCACTTTTTTGTCTGCTCCCGGTTTCCGGCAGTGACCCCTCCATCCGATCGGCGCCGGTGCTGCTGGTGGCGGGCATTAGCGTGGCGCTGCTCGCGCTGTGTTTAATGACGCCGAAACAGAAACTGCCGCTATTAAATCCTGTGGCGCTGCTATTAGGCGCGCTTTGGGCCTGGCATATCAATCATCGCTATCACTTAGTATTTTATTTTGATGGCAGCTTTTTAATAATCAGCCTGTTATGCGTATTCTTTATCAGCGCAATTGCACTCAGTGATTATTTGATCGCATTTTGTTTACACATCACGCCGCCGGTATTAACTGTACTGTTACTGGATGATGGTAAACACTTAATGACGATTCTTTTTACCATCACCCTGCCGCTGATCGGCTTCTCGCTGCATCATCTGATGCGCCGGCGCTTCGATAATTTCACCCGCCGGCTGGTGCGTCAGCTGTATGAGGAGAAAGAGAGTTTTAGCGATTTGAGCATGCTGGATCCGCTTACCGGTTTGTATAACCGGCGCGGGCTGAAGAACCGGCTCGATAGCATTCTGGAGAACCACGCCGGCAGCCATTTTGTGCTGCTGCTGGATATCGATAACTTCAAAGCTTACAACGACAACTACGGCCATGCGATGGGCGATCAGGCGCTGGCGCGCGTCTCGGTAGCGATTCGCGATGCGGTGCGCTCACGCGATGTGGTCACCCGTTATGGCGGTGAAGAGTTCCTGGTGCTGATGACCAATGTTAATGCCTCTATTGCCATGAAGCTGGCCGAGCGCATCCGGCAGTATGTGGTCGATCTCAACATTCCGCACCGCTTCAATACTCAGGTCTCCACCCATGTCACCATCAGCGCCGGTATTGCGCCTATCTTTGATGATGATTTTGATCAGGCGGTTTCAAATGCTGACCGCGCGCTGTACGTGGCCAAAAATCAGGGGCGGAATACCATCCTGGCGTGGGAAGATCTGCCGCGCATGGCGCCGGCAAGCAGCGAACTGGTGTAGTACAAAGGCTGGCCGGCGGCGTTTATGGTGCCGGCCAGCCCTTTTCGTCTGCCGTTAAAACAACACCTTAGTGCACCAGCAATACATGAATGCTGCTGACATCTTGTTCACTGAACCGGGAACGATTATCATTTGTTTTTCGTTTCCCGTTCTCGTCAGGACTCGCATGCCCACTATCACGCGTCAGGATCATCGCTTCAGCGAGCAGCCGCTGATCTTTATGCAGAGCGATCGCAGCTTAGCGAGCGCGCTGGAAGATCTGGTGCGTGAGCAGCGTAGCTACCTGCTGGAGAGCGTGAAACTGGGCCAGCCGGCACCACCGGGTACGCTTACGCTGGCTGAATGGTCAACGCCATCCCACTACCATCGGCTGACACAGCGCTATAGCGACTACCTCTACCGCGATCATCCCGGCGTGCAGCAGGAGGCCAAACCGCTGCAATCCCTGTGGGCGCAGTGGTACTTCGGGCTGTTACTGCCGCCGCTAATGCTGGCGTTACTTCAGGAGCCACGCGCGCTGGATTGCTCGCCGCAGCACATTCACGTTCAGTTCCATGAAAACGGGCACCCGTGTGCCTTCTGGCTGGATGTGCATGAGGATGAGGATGCCCGCTACCTTAGCCCGCTGCAGCGCATCGATCGTCTGATTCAGCAGTGCCTGATGCCGGCAGTGGACGGCATGGCGCAGCACGGCGATATCAACGCGAAACTCATCTGGAACAACATGGGTTTCTCGTTCTACTGGTTCCTCGGGGAGCTCAAAAACCTGCTGCCGGAAAACACCATACTGCAGCTGGAACAGGCGCTGTTTTTCAGTAAATCGCTGCTGGATGGCAGTGACAATCCGCTCTATCGCACCATGATCCCGCGTAACGGCGAGATGGAGCGTCGCAGCTGTTGCCAGCGCTATCGTATTCCTGACGTGGAACGCTGCAGTAACTGCACGTTAAAAGCGGTATAACCTCCGCGCATTCTGTTACAGATTCTCCTTTTCTCCCGTTTACAGCTCTCCTGCCTTATGGCAGCGTTTAGGCTCTGTTTTTACCGGAGAACACCATGAGCCTGGAGTCGGTACGGCACTTCTTTGCCGAACATGCCCCGGATATCGAGATCATCGAGATGCCGGAGAGCACCGCCACCGTTGAGCTGGCCGCACGCGTACATGGCGTCGCGCCTGGACAAATCGCCAAGACCCTGTCGCTAAAAGTGAAAGAGAGCGTTGTGCTGATTGTGACACGCGGCGATGCCCGTCTTGATAACCGCAAACTGAAAGCCGCACTGGGCGCCAAAGCGCGCATGCTGAGCGTGGATGAAGTGGTGAGCTGGACCGGCCATCCGGTCGGCGGCGTATGCCCGTTCGGGCTGGAAAATCCGTTGACCGTCTACTGTGATGTCTCTCTGCGTCACTTTAGTGAAGTGCTACCGGCTGCCGGTTCCATTCACAGCGCGGTACGCATTTCACCGCAGCGCATGGCCGATCTCACTGCGGCAAAATGGATCGATGTCTGCGAAACGCGTTAACGTGTTTCGTGCGCGGCAGCACCCGAAATTTTAATGCCGCGCGTCTCCCGCCCAAAGGCAACAAACACGCAGATCAGCACGGCTACCGTACCGGCAACGATCGCCATACCCAGGCCATAATTGCCGCCGTGCGCCTCGGCAATGCGTGACTGCAGCGTGGCGTTGACCGAGGCGATCAGGTTACCCAACTGATAGACAAAGCCCGGCAGCACCGCACGGGCATTGGCCGGTACCAGTTCAGTAAGATAGGTTGGTACCACCCCCCACGCGCCCTGCACCATGAATTGCATCAGAAACGCGCCGATGCCAATCGCCCAGGATCCGCTGGAAAATGCCCACAGCGGCAGCACCGGCAGCGCGAGAAATGCCGCGAGAATAATGGCCCTCTTGCGCCCGATACGTTCCGAGAGCGCACCAAATGTGATACCCCCCAGCATCGCGGCAATGTTGTAGCTGATGGCGATAATGCTCACGGTGTGTGGATCAAACTGATGCTGCACTTTCAGGAAGGTGGGATAGAGATCCTGCGTGCCGTGGCTGAAGAAGTTAAAGCAGGCCATTAGCAGTACCATGTAGATGCAAATTTTCCAGTGCTGCCGAATGATGGGCAACAGCGCGTTACTCTCCCTGCGCTCGCGTGCTGCCAGCCATACCGGTGACTCCGGCACCTTAAAGTAGATAAACGGCAGCAGCAGAATCGGCAACGCACCGATCAGGAACATGCCGCGCCAGCCTACCGTCTCAAATAACAGGCCGAACACTACGGAAGCCAGCAGATAGCCGCAGGGATAGCCGGCCTGGAAAATTCCGGACATTAAACCGCGCGAGCGATCCGGAATGGTCTCCATCGCCAGTGAGGAGGCCACGCCCCAGATGCCGCCCATTGCCACGCCATATATCACGCGAAACGTAAGGAAAGCCGCGAAGTTTGGCGACCACGCGGAGAGCAGTTCAAACAGCGAGAACATAACAATGTTGAGCATCAGGATCGGCCGGCGGCCATATTTTTCCGCCAGCCGGCCAAAGATCAGCGCCCCGATTGGCCGCACGGCCAGCGTGAGCATAATGGCGATGGAGACATCAGAGACGCTGGTGTGGAAGTAGTGCGCCAGATCGCTGAGTACAAACACCAGAATAAAGAAGTCGAACGCATCCAGCGTCCAGCTGGCGAAACTGGCGAAAGCCACGTTGCGCTGGGTCGCAGTCCAGTTAAACATAGGGTTATCCTGTCAAAGTACTGCCCGGCTGGCTGCCGGACTTTAGGGGAACGTTATCCAGCGAATGGTTGCGCCGGTTATTATTTTGTTAACCATTTGTATATAGCATGTCAGAAAGGCGGAGCGCGGCACGGAATTGTCAGCGAGTGATTCGCGATGTAAGGAGGGATGTCGGGGAGAAAAAGTGTATGCGTTGCCCGCTATGCCAGCCTTCCCCCATGGGCGGAGGAAGGATCCATTGCGCAGCTGATGTTTAGCGCTGCAGGCCGCTAAACGCCTGCCCGATCACCTCAAGCAGCAGTGGGTTATTCACGTTTTGCATCACATGCACCAGCGCGCCGCTATGGGGCGGTACGCCCACATCCAGCCGCAGCGGCGTACGATAGCGCCAGCTCTTCCCGCGGGTGGCGCCGGGCCGCAGCTCAATATCGACATAGTAATCTACCCCGTCTGCCACGCGCTGATTCAGCAGCCAGGCGACCACCAGCGCGTCGTGGATCCAGCAACCCGGCAGATGACGGGTGCGAATCGAGTAGTCGATCCACGGCCGCAACGTCTCGCGCACAAACTGCGGCAGGGGATGATCGCACTCTGTCAGGCGCGTTAAATCCTGCTGGGTCATCAGCGTCTGGGTGGTTGCATCCATCGGTACCAGCGTGATCGTCGCACCGCTGTGCAGCACCTGGTGCGCCGCTTCAGGATCGAGACCAAAATTGGTGTCCTTGATGTAATCATCCAGCGCAAACACGCCGCCCATAATCACTATTTCTGCCACCGACTCCGCCATCGCAGGATAGCGCTGCAGCGCCAGCGCGACATTGGTCAGCGGGCCAATCGCAACCAGCGTGAACTCACCGGGATTATCGCAGATCAGCTGCCCCATCACGCCCGCGGCATCATTGCCATCGGCTGCCAGCAGCTGCGGCTGACGCACGCCGCGCCACAGCGCTGACAGCGTCTCATCAGGCAGATGATCCAGACGGGCACGCCAGGGCGCCGGGTCTTCACGCAGCGCCTGCAGCGCGCCCTGCACCACCGGAATGTTCAGGCCAAGCCGCTGCAGTAAATCTTTTGCCACCTGCGCGCCCACGGCGGCTGGCGTATTGCCGCTGACGGTGGTGATAAGCTCAACGGAGAGCGATTTTGACGCCAGCGCTAACGCCAGGGCCAAACCGTCATCCGTGTTCGCGCCTGCAATACCATTTCCCGGATCACAATCAATAATAAGTCTTTTCATATATTTATAAGTTTATTTCTGGTGAGGCTGTTGGCAGCCACAGGATTCACCAATCTCAAGATGGTGAGGAAATTCAGCCAGCTTCGCGTTGCCATCCCAGTTTTTCAGCATGGTAATAGCACTGCGCGCCATTTCACGTAGCGGCTGGCGAACGGTGGTCAGGGTCGGGACATGAAAGGCCGACTGTTCGGTGCCGTTAAAACAGACCAGCGCCACATCCTGCGGGACACGTAACCCCTGTTCGGAGAGTGCACGGATGCAGCCAATGGCCTGCCCTTCATTACTGGTAAACAGCGCGCGCGGTACGCGGTGAGCGGCGATCATCCGTTTTGTCGCGTCATAACCGCCCTGCCGCGAGTAGTTCGCCGGGAAGATAAGCGCCTCATCAACCGGCAGCCCGTGTTCTGCCATGGCATCGCGCCAGCCCTGGATGCGATCCTGAGCATTCAGCATCTCCAGCGGGCCGCTGATCATCCCTGCCTGCTGATAACCGTGGCTGAGCAGATGGGCCGTAACCTGACGCGCAGCCTCGCGCTCATTCACACACAGCATGCTGACACCAGGACGCGGCTCGATACGGTCCAGCATCACCAGCGGTGTACCGCTGGCCTGGATCATATCGATGTAGGGGTGGCGATCGACGCTGGTATAGAACAGGCCATCGACCTGTCGGTTAAGCAGGCCCTGAATCAACTCCAGCTCGCGCTGGCGATCGTCGCCGGCATCGCCCAGCAGCATGACGTGGCCGTGGTTCAGCGACTCCTGCAGCAGTACGTGCGCCATGGAGGCGACAAAAGGGTTAGCAATATTGGGCACCACCAGCCCGAAGGTTTTGGTGCTGCCAGACGCCAGCGCGCGTGCCACCGCGTTCGGGCGATAACCGGTCTGCTCAATCGCTGCCAGCACGCGCAGGCGCGTGGCTTCCGCCACCGGGCGTGGACCGTTATTGATGACATAACTCACGACCGCCACCGACGTACCGGCGGCTTTGGCTACATCACTGCGTGTCACATTTCCGGTTGGGGATTTCGCCAATGTTGCCTCTTTTTAATGCCGCTGGCCGGAAGATCCGGCCAGCGTTAACGATCCGATGATCCAATGCTGCCCGTCAGATGGCATCTTCCGGCAGATTGAGATCGCGTCCGCGCGTCTCCGGCGCCACAAAGGTGGTGAGAAAACCGATGGTCGCCATCGCGGAGAAGTACACCGCAATCGGCCACCAGTGGCCGGTGAACGACAGCAGTGCGGCTGCCACTAGCGGTGCGGTGCCTCCTGAAAGGATAGACCCCAGCTCTTTTGCCACCGCCATCTTGGTGTAACGATGTTTAACACCAAACATCTCTACGCCCCACGCGGCCTGTACGCCGAAGATACCCAGCGAGGCCAGCGCCATCCCGACAACAATGACGGGAATGATGATTGCCGGATCGTGGCTATCCATCAGGCTGAAGGCCGGCCAGGCGTAAATCATCAGTAATAAACAGAATCCGCGATAGGTGATACGACGACCAAAACGGTCTGAGAGCCAGCCCGCGAACGGAATAATCAGGAACCCCAGCAGCGAAGCGATAAACACGGCGGTAGTGGGTACCGACTTATCCAGCATCAGGACTTTTGCTACGTAGCCGACGATAAACCCCTGCGCCAGGTAGGACGGGCCGTTCTCCCCGATACGCAAGCCCACCATGGTCCAGAAAGCGCGGCTGCGCTGCCAGAAACTGCGGCTATCGACGTGCTCGCCGGTTTGCGCCAGCGTGGCATCACGCTCGGCCTGCAGTTCAGCCTGCTGACGCTCAAATACCGGTGTTTCACGCAGATGGCGACGAATCCACAGCGCCACCAGCGCAATCAGCGCACTGCTGAGGAACGGAATACGCCAGCCCCAGTCGAGCAGCGTCTCTTTATCCATCTGAATCACCGCCAGCCACACCAGAGAGGCGATCAGCGTGCCGCTGTTGGAACCGAGCGCAATGACTGAAGAGACCAGGCCACGCCGCTCAACCGGCGCATACTCACCCAGCATTACCGTACCGCCGGAGAGCTCCGCGCCCGCACCTAACCCCTGCGTGAAACGCAGCAGCACCAGACACGCCGGCGCCCAGACGCCAATGGTGGCATAGGCGGGAATGAAACCGATTAAGGTGGTGGAGGCGCCCATCAGAATAATGGTGGAGATCATCACCACCTTGCGACCTTTACGATCGCCAATCCAGCCGAACAGCAGCGCGCCGATAGGGCGGGCGATAAAGCCCACAGACCAGGTAGCAAAGCTGGAGAGCAGCGCCATGGCGGGCGTGGCTTCGGGGAAGAACACATCGCCAAAGATAATGCCGGCGGCTAATCCATAGAGCGCAAAATCCGCGTACTCCATGGCGGTACCGAGCCAGCAGGAGAAGGTGGCGCGCCAGAACTCTTTGCGGCCGGATGAGGTAGCCAGTCGCGCGTCGGCGGCTGACGTAGAGGAGAGTGCACGTTGTTGCGAAACGGAGTGATGTACCGTCATAACCCTTTCCCTGAACGAGATGAAAACAGCAAACGCCCTTCCGTGGGTCGGTTCCCTTGCAACAAGCGGAACTCCCCGGTGATGACGTTCAGTAGGCCAATCATGATGAAAGATCAGTAAAGAATTCCCTGGTGTTGGAATTCACATATTTGCCTGATTTCGCCGATGTTTTTCATCGGTCGCATTAGCAGAGCAAATGTAACTGGGTCATCTCAAGGCCAACGTCGTCTCTGACACCGTGAGTTATCACTGTGCACATAGTGTATCTACGCGCGTAGATAAATCAAGCGATCGCGGCGAAATAATTAGCATCGCTGTACTATAACTCAAATGTAAAAGACAAAATATTCGTTAATTCAGGGTATTACAGCTTAGTCGGGGACCTAAAAAATATTGAACCCCGTGTAATTAACGATTATTACTTATCATTGACCCAAAAGAGTGCAGCTCTTTCATCGCGCTGTTTTTCCCACACTTCAGTTAAGTTTTTATGACAATAGCGTATTAATCTTAAAACCGATCCCCTTTAGCGCGGGCTGGCAGGCAACTGCATTACACTGGAACGAAATAACTCAGGAGCGTTATGACCATTATTCTTATGCGGCACGGCAAGCCGGATCATCCGGTAACCGGACGCGTTAGCGCACGGGCACTGGCGGACTGGTGTGAAGGCTACGATCAGGCAGATGTCTGTGATTTGCCGCCGCCGCGCAGTCTGGCCATTGCCCGTATGGCCACTGTTATTGCTACCAGCCCGCTGCCGCGCGCACGTTCGTCGCTGCTGCGGCTTGGTCTGCAGGCGCAGGAGGTGGATGCGGTGTTTAGCGAGGTGGCGATTCCTACCCTGCCCTTTGACCGTCTGCATCTGCCGCTGACGGTATGGCTGGCGCTGCTGCGTCTGTTATGGCTGTGCGGTTATGCCGGACATGTTGAGTCCGTGCAGCATGCGCGCGCCCGCGCCCGTCAGGCGGCCGATAAACTGGTAGCGCTATCGCAGCACGGCACGGTGCTGCTGGTAGGGCATGGCATCATGAACAAACTGATTGCGCGCGAGCTGCGCAAGCGCGGCTGGCAGGCGGAAAAACACGCCAGCAGCCGCCACTGGAGCAGCGCCATCTATCACCGGCCGTTTATCTGATGTTATACGCCGTCGCTGCGCACCCTGATTGCGCTCACTGCTCAGGGGTTCAGCTGGAAATAACTCAGCACTTCACAGCCGGTGCCCGCCTGCGGCGTGGCGATGGCACGCATCTGCTGTAGATCGATCACGCTCAGCGAACCGTCCCCTTCATTGGCAATCAGCAGAGTGAGATTGTCGTCGCTGAAGCAGCCGTCCATCGGCTTGTTGCCCACCGGGATATCACCCAGCGGGTTCATCAAATCATCAAAGATCGTGACCAGCGGCTCCCCATCGCCAATTGCCACCAGCCGTTCGCCGTTGGCGCTAAAGCGCACCACCTGGCACGGCTGCTGATGGCCTGTCAGCATAACGCGCTGCCGGACGCGATGACTCTGGCGATCGACCACATAGAGGAGCGGCGCATCGGCCGCGCTGGCGACCAGATAGGGGTGCTTCGGCGAAGCCGCGATACCGGCAATCGGCCCCGGCAGTAGAATGTTATCGATAATGCGCCCTTCGGCCTCGCACAGATCCACCACGGTGATGCTGGCATCCTCTTCATTCTCGGTGAACAGCTTGCGGCCGCTGGGCGAGAGCGTCAGCCGGTGCGCGTTATGCGAAGGCAACTGAATCGTCTTCTCCAGCGTATCGGTCAGCGGATCGATAACCGCTACCGCCGCACTGTTTTCGCAACAGAGATACACTTTGCCATCGCGTCCTAACTGCCCGCTGTGCGGCGACTGCAGCGGCGACAGGTTGATAAAGCCGCTAATCCGGCGCTGTCGTAGATCGATCACCGCCACTTTATGCCCGGGGTGCGGGTTATCGCCATGAATGCCATCGCCGTAAATCGGGACGTAGGCCTTCTCCAGTGCCGGAAGCATCAGCAGCTCATGAGGGCGCGGCGGAAATGCGTTCAGCTCCTGCTCAACGGCGAAGCTGTCGGGATTGAGAAACAGGACGCGATTGCCCTGCTTATCCACAGCCAGTAATCCACGCTTGTGTGACTGCATAGTGTCTCCTTTTGTGATTCACCTTGTCTAAGCGTAGCTAACCTGCATCATCGGCGAGAAATTTGCCGTCAGGCCAGAGCAAAGTACAGCCTGCGTCATCGGTATAAAAGCACGTAACGTTAATCAAGGTGACCGCCAGCGTCGCGCAAAGCCCCTTCATCAGGAAGAGCCTTCATGCGCAATAATGATCTCTTCCGCAATTAACCCATTTATTTCAGCGTAATTTTATTTACGCCGGATCTCGTTTTTTCCGCTTTATCTGAAAGCGGAAAAAAGATATAGCCTTGCTGGCAGGAATGTTTTATTAAGCAGGGGTAGTACTTTTTACACACAGCCGTGAGGAAACAGAAGCGCGCTCAAGCCGCCAGCATCAGGGAATCTTTGCTCCCCATAATCACAATAATCAGGTGCATCATGAATATAAAATATCTCCGGCCAGCGCGTATGCTCTGGCAACACTGGAAAAAAATTGCATTTACCAGCCAGACATTTTTGCAGAAAAAACAGCATAGTGCGCTCTGCGCGCCCGAATATGATCCCAGCGAAGAGGACAATATCGTATTGCTTTCTGGTCAGAAAGCCTTGCCGGATATTCCCAAAATAGTGTGGCTGTATTGGGACAATGAATATTTGCCAACTTCATTGCGATTGAATATTCAAAAAATACGTTGTGATAATCCTGACCATAAAGTGCATCTGTTAAATCGTGCAACGGTAACAGAAGTGTTGCCCGATTTAGTTTTCAGCTCGACGCAATTAAGCGCGCAGCAAAAAAGTGAAGTCATCCGGCTGGAGTTATTATTACGCTTCGGCGGCATTGCCATCGATTGCAGCACGCTATTATTTGAAGATCTCAGCTGGGTACATCGCATACACCACGAGCGCAATATGGATGTGATTGGTTATTATTGCGAAAACGCCACGCTCAACTATCTGGCGCCGGTGATGGAGAACTGGTTTATTGCGGCGGCGCCCAATAACCCGTTTATCCGCGAATGGCAGAAGCAGTACGCGCCCATCAAGCATCTGGGTGCAAACAACTATTTTAGCGAATTGTCGAAACGCGACGATTTTGCGCTGCTGATGCAAAAGATGCCCGAACCGCAGCAGCAGTTAGGCTCGCTGGCGCAGCAAGCCGCGATGCGGGAATATCGCCGGGTGAACCTCTACCTGCGCAAAGGCGAGGCAAACGCCTGGTACTATCAGCGTTTAAACAACTGGAAAAGCGAAGCTTTTGCGCATGCGATCCTGTTCCAACAGCGTCCGGTTACGCCACCGCCGGTGATCAAGCTGGGTGGCAATGAGCAGTTGCATCTTGATTTTAATCTGCGTCTGGGCCACTACAACCGCAGCAGCTTACTGGGCGTGATGATGCAGCCGCTGGCCGCCCTGCGTGCCCCACTGGGCTCATCCGTCAACAAAGCGCGCGCGTAGCCAGTGAATAAACGTAGTGACGGCCCGTGGCACCTGCGCGGCATAAGGGCGCACCACCCACAGGCGATCGGCGAAGGCGTCGACCGTCTGCCACTGCGGCAAAACCTTCTGCAACGTGCCGTTGGCAAGCGCGGCGCTGGCGCTGAAATCCGGCAACATGGCAATGCCCAGGCCCTGCAGCGCGGCATCGCGGATAGACTCGCTATTGTTGGTAGCAAAATTGCCCTGGATCTTCACCTGTACGGTTTCACTGTCGCCATTCACCTGACGAAAGCGCCACTGAGGTGACTCCAGCCCGCGTGGATAATAGAGGCAGTTGTGCTGCTGCAGCGCCTGTGGCGTCTCCGGCGTGCCGTTACGCGCCAGATAGTCCGGCGATGCCACCAGCAGCGCATGGGTTTCGCACAGCGGCAGCGCGACGTGCGTTTCGGGCAGATTCTGGCTGTGGCGAATTGCCAGATCAAAGCCTTCACTCCCCAGCGACACCAGACGATCGGTAACATCCAGCTGCAATCGCACCTGGGGATAGTCACGCAAAAAGTCGCCAATAATCGGCACCAGCTGTTGGCGCGCAAAGGCAACCGGCGCGCTGACGCGCACCATGCCGCGCACCGGTCCGGCCTCATCGCGTACGCTAAAAAAGCTCTGCGCGATACGCGCGAAGGGATCGCGCAGCTCATCGACCAGCTTCTCCCCCGCCGAGGTCAGCCGCACGCTACGCGTTGTGCGCTGCACCAGCGCCACGCCCGCCATCTTTTCCAGCTCTTTGATCTTCTGGCTCATTGCCGCTTTGCTGACATCTAATCGTTCAGCCGCGCGGGTAAAACTGCCCAGTTCTGCCAGCACCGTTAACCAGTGCAGATGCACCCAGAGGGCGTCAGTTTTGATCTCTTTCATTTTTATTGTTCAAAATAATAAATAATCATTTCAACCAGCACGCTTTTTCTTTCCTGCAGCAAGCGGCAGCATAGCGTTACATCCTACTCTTTCCATATGCGCAAAAACGAGGGTTTATTTATGCCATTGCTGACATTTGACGTTATTCAGGGCCGTTCTGAAGCAGAGCTTCGTACTTTACTCGACGCGGCACACCGCGCGGTATTAACCGCATTTAAGGTTCCGCCCCGCGATCGCTATCAGATTGTTCATGAAAACAAGCGCTATCAAATGGTCTTTCAGGATACCGGTCTGGGCTTCGAGCGCAGCGACAACTTAGTAATGGTGCGTGTTTATACCAGCCCCAGAAGCGAAGAGCAGAAGAGCCTGTTCATGGCCGAGCTGGCACGAGAACTCCGCGAGCAGTGCGGCGTGCAGGGCCATGACCTGATGATCAGTTTTATTACCAACAGCAAAGGTGACTGGAGCTTTGCCGACGGTGAAGCGCAATACCTGACCGGCAAGCTGTAAACCCTGATTTCCCCCCTTGCTGGCAGCAGCCACTGCGTTGCTGCCAAACCAAACCATAGCCCGCCTTAACCTCGCTTAAACGATTCGGAATGCACCGCACAAATCTGGTTGGATGTGTTGCAGCGCTGTGACAGCCACGATAGATTGACGCAAAACCCCGCAGAGGGCCGTCAGCGCAGAGACTGCGTTATTCATTCATTGTGAGGATCTGCCGTTGGAGTTGCTTTCGATAGTGCTCTTTCTGGCTGCAATTGCAGTCTACTCTCTTAAAGCCGGGCGAAATAAATTCTGGTTTATCCTTATCTTACTGTTGCTCACGCTGTTTATCGTGCTCAACGCCACGCTTTTTGCCAGCAACTATTTTACCGGCGACGGCATCAACGATGCGGTGCTCTATACCCTGACCAACAGCCTGACCGGCGCGGGCGTCAGTAAATATGTCGTGCCCGCGATTGGCTTAATCATTGGCCTTTTTTTACTGTTCTGCCTGCTTTCGTGGGTACTGCGCCGCCACAAACGGCCGCATCATCTCGGCTGGAGTTTACTGGCTATCGCCTGTGCTGCCGGTTCGGTACAGACCACGCCGGCTTTCCGGCAGGTAAAGGAACTAATCGCTTCACACTCGCGCCTGGTGGACTCCGACTTTGAGACCTACTACATCACGCCGAAAAAAGAGATTCCGGCACCCAGGCTGAACCTGGTCTATATCTACGGCGAAAGTCTGGAGCGCACCTACTTTGATCAACAGGCTTTTCCGGGCCTGGCGCCAGAGCTGAGCCGCCAGAAAGAGCAGAGCATCGATTTCAGTAATACGGAACAGCTGCCTGGCACGGATTACACCATTGCCGGTATGGTGGCTTCACAGTGTGGTATCCCGCTGTTTGCGCCGTTTGACGGCAATGCTTCCGCCTCGCTCTCCAGCTTCTATCCGCAGAGTGTCTGCCTTGGCGATATCCTGAAAAACTCAGGCTATGAGAACTGGTTTATTCAGGGGGCGGACCTGCGCTTCGCCGGTAAAGACACGTTTTTGCTATCGCACGGTTTTGACGCTGCCAATATGTATGGCTCGCAGGAGCTAAAGAGCCGCGTCGCGGACCCCGGCTATCGTAATAACTGGGGTTTTTACGATGATACGGTGATGGATGAGGTGTTTGAGAAGTATGAAGAGCTCTCGCGCCAGCAGAAACGCTTTGCCCTGTTTACCCTGACGGTCGATACCCACCATCCTGACGGCTTTATTTCACGCAGCTGCCAGCGAAAAAGTTACAGCTATGACGGTAAACCGAATCAGTCGTTCAGCGCCGTCGCCTGCTCACAGGAGCATGTCGCCCGGCTGATTGAGCGCATTAAAGCCTCGCCCTGGTTTAAAAATACCGTGATTGTGGTGAGTTCCGATCACCTGGCGATGAACAACACCGCGCATCAATACCTGGTTAAACAGCCGCGCCGCGATCTGTTTATGGTGATCCGTGGCGATCAGCCGCAGGCTGAGGTGCTGGACGGCAAGCGCAGCACGCTGGATAACGGCGCCACCGTGCTGGATGTGCTGGGCGGCGACCCTGCGATAGGCCTGGGCCGCAGCGGTTTATCCTCTGCTTCGCTCTCCAGCCAGTTTGACGATATGGCGAAAAAGGTGGCCGCATGGAAAGCCGACATTATCCAGCTGTGGAATTTCCCCAGCCGCATGGATGCCTTCACCATCGATCAGCAGAAGAGTACGTTTAGCTTCTCCGGCGCGACGTTTAAGCTGCCGATTCTTTTCCGCCTCTCTGATAAGCAGGTTGAACCGCTGCCAGAGGGTGAGTACGCCGCGCCGTTACGTTTCCAGCTGGCCGATTTTGCGCCTGACGATAAGTTCGTTTGGGTGGATCGCTGCTTTAAGATGGGCCGCCTGTGGCAACCGTCGCTCGCCCTGTCTGGCGACCTTTGTCTCTCAATGGGCCAGACCGGCGGGCAGCCCGTGGTCACGCACATTGATAAACCGGTGTGGAAAGGTCAGGTGCAGTTCCCGAAAGCCACGGTGAGCGCCGCAATGTATCAGCTGAACGAACAGCAGATGCGAATTGAGGATAATGCTATTCGTTATCAGGCCGATAGCTTCCTGCTGGCGGTGCCTGGCGCGCCAGTCAGCGTGAAACGCTTTAGCGGGATATCGCGGCCGGAGAGCTGGGGACGCTGGTCTAACGCTAACCTGGCGCCTGAAGTGAATATTGAATACGTCGATGCCCTGCCCGCACGTTTTGATATGGTGATCACCGCGCGCGCCTGGGGGCCCAATGCCCATCGTCCTATCCCGGTCCGGGTGGGCGATGAAGAGCAGCATCTCAACCTGAGTGAAACGTTCTCCACGACCACGCTGCATTTCACCAATCCTGGCGGCAGCCATAACCTGATCATTGCGCCGCCGGAGCCGCAGCTCTCTAATGTTGGCAATATCACCGGCCAGGACCCCCGTAAACTGGGGATCGGCATGGTGGATATAAAAATAATTCCCCGGCCGGAAAACTGAGTTAACCGGTCACCAGCCCAGGGCCTGCCAGCGTGCAGGCCTTTTTTATGGCCAGAATCGGTTACTTGTTGTACGAATTGATAATTTTCGAGACGTCGCGCAAAATCCACATCATCACATGGCGAAACTATAACTTCCCGGATAGTCTGGCCGCCGACAGGAAACGTGGCCGGGAGGCGCAAGGATGATGTTGACGATGATTAATACCCATAACGCATTTAAGGCGCTGCAGCAGGCTGGCGTCGCCGACAACCAGGCGGAGGTCATGGTGGAGATCTTTGCGGGTATGCAGCAGGAGAACGCCCTCACTAAGGGGCACCTCTCTCAGGCGATGGAGGGCCTGGTTCGGACGCAAAATGGAACGAATAGTGTCCTTAATAAACTGGACGGGCGTTTTACCCGGTTCGAAAGCGACGTCAAAGTGACACTTCAGGCGATTGATCAACGCTTCGATAAA
>NZ_MLFS01000082.1 GCF_002095485.1 Pantoea wallisii
GGCAGCCTGCTGTGCCGTGCGGCAGACGCCTGGGCGGATAACGCCGGCGGCACCTCCGGTGCGCTGTGGGGCGTTGCGCTGACCGCGCTCGGCACGGCGCTGGGCGATAGCCAGGCCCCGGATGCGGTTCGGGTGGCTGCCGGGGTGAAAGCGGCAAGCGACGGCATTATGCACTTTGGCAAAGCGCGTCCTGGCGATAAAACAATGGTTGATGTGCTGGTGCCGTTTAGCGAGGCGCTCAGTGCGGCGGTCGCGCAGGGCGCATCCCTGACGCAGGCGTGGTGTGCGGCGGCAGACGTTGCCGAACAGGCAGCGCAGCGCACCGCGCAGCTGGTACCAAAAATGGGGCGCGCGCGTCCCCTGGCGGAAAAGAGCGTGGGCACACCGGATGCCGGCGCCGTGTCGCTGGCAATGATCGTCAACACGGTGGGCGATCTGCTAAAAGAATACAGTGCATCTGAGCAAGGAGCGTAATTATGCCTCAGCCTAAAATCTGGCTCGGCGTTAGCCTGAAAATGTACTTCGGTTACCAGCAAACGGTGGCGTGGTGCCGTGAAGTGGCGGGATTAGCGCAGCATCCGGCGGTGAAAAGCGGCGATATCGGTCTGTTTGTACTGCCCGCCTTTCCTGCCATTCCGGCGGTTGCCGATCTCTTTGCCGCTACGTCGGTGCGGTTTGGCGGACAGGATGTGGCTCAGGCAGAGAACGGCGCCTGGACCGGCGAAGTGAGCGCCAGCATGTTGCAGGAGCTGGGCTGTTCACTGGCGGAAATTGGCCACGCCGAGCGCCGCCGTCACTTCCATGAGGATAAAACGCAGATCGCCGCCAAAGTGGCGATGTCGCTGCGTCACCACTTAACCCCGGTGCTGTGCATCGGTGAAGAGCAGCAGGGTACGCCGCAGCAGGCGATCGCGCTGTGTGAGCAGCAGCTGACCGAGGCGCTGGCTGAGGCACAGCAGCAGGGTTTGCAGGGCGAGGTGCTGTTTGCTTATGAACCGCAGTGGGCCATTGGCGCCCCCCAGCCGGCGCCCGACAGCTATATTCGCGCGGTCTGCGCCGGCCTGCAGCAACTCAGTACGCCTGTGGGTATCTCGCTGCGCGTTATCTATGGCGGCAGCGCCGGACCAGGGCTGATTCAGCGGCTGGGCAGTGACGTCAGCGGTCTGTTTCTTGGCCGCTTTGCACACGACCCGCAGGCGCTGGCGCAGATCATTGAAGAAGCCAGCGCGCTGGTGAAGGAGCGTGCGCAATGAGCCGTATCGGACTCAGTACCTACGCCTTTTTCTGGCGCATGTCGGATAAGGTGCCACATCCGCTGACGCTGGCGCAGATGCTGCAGCAGACCGCGGATCTTGATGTGTCAGTGTTTCAGATTTGCGATTACCCGGCGATTGAGCAGTGGTCTGATGAACAGTTGCTGGCGCTGCGCCAGCAGGCCGATGCGCTGGGTATCACGCTGGAGCTGGGGACGCGCGGGCTGGGGACGGTTCATCTGCGTCGCTATCTGCATATCGCCAGCGTGCTTGACGCCCATGTGGTGCGCTCCATGTTCAATACTGCCGATCATCGTCCGTCGCTGGATGAAGCCGCCGGGCTGATTGCCGCCGTGCTGCCGGATTTTGCCCGTCAGCAGGTGCGTTTGTGTCTGGAGACGTATGAGCAGGTGAGCAGCCGCGACATGATGTCAGTGATCAATAAGTTTCTCTCGCCGTGGCTCTGCGTCTGCCTGGATCCCGCCAACTGCGTGGCCGGGCTGGAGCTGCCGGAGCAGGTTATCGCCAATACTGCTGCGCGCGTCGGCAATTTGCATATCAAGGATTTCGCCTTTACCCGCCGCGATGGCTGGGTGGGCTTTACCTTTGCCGGCTGCCCGATGGGTGAAGGGCGGCTGGATTACGACCGGATGATCGCCAGCGTGCGCCCGGCGGAGCGCGAGATTAATCAGATCGTCGAACACTGGTTGCCGTGGCAGGACGAAGCCGGGCTGACCTGCGAGCGGGAAGCCGAATGGACCCGCCGCGCCGTTGAATTTTTACGCAGTAAACAAGATCAGGAGTGAAGAGCATGAGCAACGTATTAAAGACAATTACCGTTATCGGCGCAGGCGGCAAAATGGGCATGCGCATTTCCGCTAATTTCCAGAAGAGCGCTTATCAGGTGTTCTATTGTGAGAACTCTCCTGCTGCACAAACGCAGGTCACCGCTCAGGGACGGGAGTTGTCGGATGCGGCCTCGGTAGTGCCACTGAGCGACGTGGTGATTCTGGCGGTGCCGGATATCGTTCTGGGGAAAGTATCGGAGAGCGTGGTGCCGCAGATGAAACCCGGTGCGGTGCTGCTTACGCTGGACCCGGCGGCAGCCTATGCCAATCTGATTGCCCAGCGTGACGGGATTGATTATGCCGTCGCGCATCCTTGCCATCCCTCGGTGTTTCTGGCGCGCTATACCAAAGAGGAGCACGCGGATGCGTTTGGTGGCGTCGCAGCGGTACAGCATGTGGCGGCATCGTATGAGGCCGGCAGCGATGAGCAGAAAGCGGAGCTGAGTAAGGTGATCAGCGTGATGTACGGCCCGGTTGAGCAGGTGCACTGGGTAACAGTGACGCAGCTCGCTTATCTTGAGCCCACGTTAGTCGAAACCGTGGCCTGTATGGTTGGCGCCTTTATGAAGGAGGCGCTGGATGAGACGGTTAAGCATAGTGGTGTACCGGAAGAGGCGGCGAAAGCGATGCTGTACGGTCACATTCAGATTGCGCTGGCCGTGGCGTTTCGCGCTACCAATCCGTTCTCGGATGCCTGCATGATCGCCATGGAGTATGGCCGCGAAAAGATTGTGAAACCCGACTGGAAACAGATCTTCGATCAGAAAGAGCTGGATATTGTGATTGCCCGCATGCTGAAAATCGACGCCATTAAACGCTAAGCGTGATATGGCTGGCGACTCGCGGCGCTGCTGTCTGGCGAAGCGAGTCGCATCAATGATATAACTCCCTCCCTGAGTTTCTCGCTGCCACACAAGACAGGTAACGGATGGATAAAAACACGCTTTCTCATGACTCCGAACTGCTGACGGAAATTGCTGTCGCCTATTATCAGGACGAAATCACCCAGGAGGAGATTGCGCGTAAGTTTGGTATTTCCCGTATTAAGGTTGGGCGTTTGCTGAAGCGGGCGCGCGAAGAGGGGATTGTCGAGATTAACGTGCGGTACCATCCGGTGTTCAGCACGCGCCTTGAGCAGCAGTTGCAGTCGCGCTTTCCCCATCTGCAACGCGCGCTGATTGCGCTGGACTCCCCGGACGGGGACGATCAGCGGCGTCAGGTTGCGGCGCTGGTGTCAGCCCATCTGGCGCAGTCGCTGAAAGATAACGCCATTGTTGCCGTTGGTCAGGGGCGCAATGTGGCGGCAGTGGCTGATTATCCTGGCCAGGTGCCGACGCGTAACTGTTTGTTTATCAGCGGCATCGGTGGCACACACCGTCCCGGTGACGCGATCAATGCCGATCACATTAGCCGCCGGCTGGCGAAGAAGTTCGGGGGGATAAGTGAAACGCTGTATGCCCCGGCTTACGTGGAGAACCGCGCGCTGCGTGATGCCTTTATGCAAAATGGCACCATTAAAGAGACGCTTGACCGCGCCCGTAAAGCCGATATCGCGCTGGTGGGTATCGGGGATATGAACGAAAACAGCTATATGGTTAAGCTTGGCTGGTTTACGCCACATGAGATCATTGATGCCAGCGTCAATCAGGGCGTGACCGGCGATGTGGCAGGCTATGACTTCTTTAACGCGCAGGGGCAGCACGTGGATACGGTGATGAACGATCGCGTGATTGGGCTGAGCATTGAAGAGTTGCGCAAGATTCCGTGCGTTATCGCCATCGCCGCAGAGAACACCAAAGCCATGGCGATCCTTGGTGCGCTGCGTACCGGCGCCATTGATATTATCGCCACCACCGCACAGAACATCCGTACCATTTTGAGTATGTCGCAATAGCGCGGTGACGCGCCCGCAGGGAATCTCATTAACTGGCGCGGCGGAACTGCTGCGTTTGTCCCAGCTGACGGCGCACGGCGATCTCCTCCGCACGCTGCAATAACTGCTGCAGGTCATCTTCATCAATATCCAGTAGCTGGCCGCTCTCCAGCGCCTGATGCAGATCGTCACGGGTAATGGGCACGTCAATCGCCACCGGCTGCGGTTTTGCTTCGGTCGCGGCCAGTGGGTGCGGATAACGTCGGCCGGCAAGGTTGTTAAACACAATCGCCAGCAGCGCGAGGCAGACCGAATTTAGCAGCACCGGCGTAAGGATAAAGTGATAACCCATCTGCTGAACGCCGTTACCACCCAGGATAGCGGTCAGCGCCACGGCGCCGCTCGGGGGATGCAAACAGCGCAGCTGAAACATCACGACAATGGCCAGGCAGGCAGCAATACCGCATGCCAGGGCCGGATGCGGCACGAACAGGGCGGTCGTCACGCCAATCACGCCCGCCACCAGATTGCCGCCGACAATCGACCACGGCTGCGCCAGCGGACTGTTAGGCAAACCAAACAGCAGCACGGCCGAGGCACCCATCGGGGCAACAAACCACAGATTAACCGCGCCCAGCAGCCAGTGGCTGGTCAGGCTGGTGATCATCAGCCCCAGCCCGGCACCGAGGCTGGCAAGAATCATCTGTTTTCGGGCGACGGGCAGCGGATGCGGCCACAGGCGCGCCAGAATAAGGCGCAGCGAGGCCAACCGGCTCGTCGTTCGCGGTTGCGTCATGGCGAAGTTACCTGGTCATAAGAAAAAGCGATGGATGGCAATTGTCGCTGATTGAACAGGTGGTAACAACCACAATGTTAGTGTGCTGTTAAGCAGCGGTGAGTGAAACAGATGCAGTCTGCACAAGATTTAACAGCCGGCGTTCAGCGCGATTGCACCGTCACGCTATGTGCAATATAGTCCGTTTTTTTTCGGAGGAACCATGCTGCCTAACTCATCCACGCGCCTGAATAAATACATCAGCGAGAGCGGAATCTGCTCACGCCGCGACGCCGACCGTTTCATTGAACAGGGCAACGTTTTTATCAACGGTAAACGCGCCACTGTCGGGGCGCAGGTGTTCGCCGGGGATGAGGTGAAAGTTAACGGGCGGCTGATAGAACCGCGTAATGAAGAGGACCTGGTGCTGATTGCGCTCAACAAACCGGTGGGGATTGTGACCACCATGGAGGAGGGTGAGCGCGACAATATCGGTGATTTCGTTAATCACAGTAAACGCGTCTTCCCGATTGGCCGGCTGGATAAAGACTCTCAGGGTCTGATCTTCCTCACCAACCACGGCGATCTGGTGAACAAAATCCTGCGTGCCGGTAACAATCACGAAAAAGAGTATGTCGTTACGGTAGATAAGCCGATTACCGATGAGTTTATTGCCGGTATGGCGGCGGGCGTGCCGATGCTGGGAACCGTGACGAAAAAATGCAAAGTGAAGAGAGAGTCGACCTTTGTGTTCCGCATTATCCTGGTGCAGGGGTTGAATCGTCAGATTCGCCGCATGACGAAGCATTTTGGCTTTGAAGTGACGAAGCTGGAGCGTACCCGCATCATGAACGTTAGTCTGAAAGGGATTCCGCTCGGTGAGTGGCGCGATTTAACCGACGATGAACTGATCGATCTGTTTAAGCTGATCGAGGACTCCTCATCAGAGGACGAGAAAACGCAAAAAACGCAGGCGAAGAAAAAAGCCGCGCCGGCGACGGCAAAGAAGCCCACCGCAGGCGCACCGAAGCCGGGCGATAAAGCTGGCGGGCAGGGTGCCAACCGTAAGCGTTTTAGCCAGCCGGGACGTAAGAAGAAGGGGCGCTAAGCCGCCGCAGCCGCAAAAAGGTCGCCGGAATGGCGACCGCAATTCACTACTTATCGTTGCCAAATCCCTGCTTTTTCAGTGCTGACAAGACATGCGGGAAGTAGATGTGCTGATAGTAGCCGCTCACGCTGTGACTCCAGTCTTCGCCGTCGCTGCGTCCGGTGCTTCTCCAGTGCTCTGTCAGCTGCGCATTATAGGCGGCAATGTGTTGCGCCATACCCGCCTGCTGATAGCGCTCCTCATGGCGGAATGTGGCGAGCGGCAGGCGCGGTTTCTGATGCGCCGGCTGGTCAACATGACCAATCACCACGCCGGCCACCGGGAAGGTGTACTCAGGCAGCTCCAGCAGTTCAATCATGGCTTCTGCATCCCGACGGATGCCACCGATCGGCACAATGCCCAGACCTTCCGCACGTGCAGCGGCCATCACCGAGCCCAACGCGATGCCCACATCGGTGGCACCTGAGACCACGCTTTCAATACTCTGCTGCGCGATCTGCTCACGTCCAATCGCCTGATGCGCCAGGTTCGACTTATGCATATCCAGTACGAAGGTGATGAATACCGGCGCCTGAGCGATCCACGGCTGACCGCCAGCGATCGCGGCAATCTGCGCGCGTTTTGCTGCATCGCGCGTAACAACCAGGGAGACCTGCTGCGAGTTCACCGACGTAGGGGCGTAATAGGCCGCCGAAATAATGCGATCCAGAACCGCATCCGCCACGGGATGGTCGGTAAAGCTGCGGTCACTTTTATGGCTGGTAAAAATATCGATTAAAGAACTCATGCTTCCTCCTGTTTGGGGGCGAGAGCGTAGCAGGTAATGTGGCGTGCGGGTTTAACGGTTATTGCCGTTTCAGGCGCCGCAGGGCGCCTGTTGCGCAAGGGTAGAGGAGGGCGTTGTGGCGAGCGGCAGGGCTGACCTGATGTGACAAACCTCACATTTCTGCCAGGCTTACTGACTGCTGCAGTTACTCAATGGAAAAGCAAAACGGGAGAAAGAATATGATTCGCGGAATCGAACACATTGGCATCACCGTCTCTGACTTACCCCAGGCCGAACAGTTCTTCATACAAGCCCTCGGCGCATCGGTACTCTACCGCATCGTGCCGCCCGGCGATCCCCAACAGCAGGTTGAGGGAAAAGGTATGGCGCCTTTAAACGGCTTTCCCCCTGAGATGAATGTGACCGGCTTAGCCATGCTGCGGCTGGCAAACGGCTGTAACGTGGAGTTATTTCAGACGCAGCCAGCGGTGCAAGATCGTTCCGCGCATCCCGGTCAGCCGGGCATCAATCACTTCTCTGTGTATGTAGAGGATATTCACCAGGCAGCAGAAAAATTGCGCACGCACGGCGCCACGCTGTTTGAGGGGCCAAACGACTGCTTTGCACAGGAGACGGGTAAAGGTAACCAGACCTGGTTTGCCATGACCCCATTTGGCGTCTTAATTGAGTTAATTACGCTGCCCAGCGCGCTGAAATATGATCCGCCGGCGCAACACACCCGCTGGATCCCGCAGGCATAAACCCCTTTGCCCCCGGCGCAGCGCGTATAGCGTTGCGCCGGAACCCCATTGTTCATGGTTCTGTCATAAATAACGCTTATAGACACGCGCCGCCTTCACAGAAATTTCTCTTACCGTTCTCGTATGGAAAAAGAGGTAAGGTACTACTTGGCATTTTTCTATTTATTTGAAATATAATAACTTTATCATTGAGGCGATAGAATGCCCTGATAATTTCATTGACGGCAATACGCTATTTACCAGGAAAGTTCTTATAAATCAGGCTGTCATATTAATAGCATTGACTCAGCCACGCTTAACACTTTATTAATATCTGGCGCTAATTCATTCATCTGATTAACCGAAAAAGGAGCAACGCGTGGCTATTGATATGTTTTTAAAAGTGGATGGTGTAACGGGTGAGTCAAAAGATGCCAATCATAAAAACTGGGTGGATGCGTTGTCATTTAACTGGGCGGCCAGCCAGCCGGGAAATATGAGCGTTGGCGGCGGTGGCGGTGCCGGAAAAGTACAGTTCCGCGATCTCAATGTGCAGGCGGTTATTGATAAAGCCACACCGGCCATCATGAAATATTGCGCCAGCGGTAAACATGTCGCCAAAGTTGAATTATCCATCTGTAAAGCCGGCGGTAACCAGGTGGAATATACCCGCGTAGTGCTGGAAGATGTGCTGGTCTCGGCTACCGAATTCAATGGCGTGGGGAACACCGATGCTATTCTGGTGAATTACTACTTCCAGGCAGCAAAAGTGAATCTCCACTACTGGGAGCAGGCCGATAAAGGGAATAAAGGCGCAGAGAGTAAATCGGGCTGGGATATTAAACAGAATAAAGAGATCTGACGGGTGACCCATGAATGAAATTACTCCGGGCATCCATAATCTGATGCGCGAGAATAAGTTCGTGACCGGCGATGAGATGAAGCTGATTATCGCCTTCGTCAACGGACTGAAAGATGATACCGGCACGCTGCAGCAGTTTGAGAACGACTCCAACGATCTGATTATTTTTCACTACGAGAATATGGTGCAGGGTAACAACCCGCGACCGTCAGATGTGGAGAGCGGCATGGGCTATGAGATGCGCCCGCTCAATGGCGGCGCCCGGCCTGCCGCACCGGTGACGCAGAACGCGTACTTTAGTCAATTCCGCTCCTCAATTCCGGGGCGTATCCCGGGTTTTAGCAGCACGAATAACTGGCGCTTCGTCAATAATATTTATGACAAGGCGCGCGCCACCACCTATGCCACAGTTGCCGGCGTATTAACTGCTGCCGGCGCATTAATTGGTCAGGGCGTGAATATGCTGGCAGTGGAGGGCGCGAAAGCCGGAGGTCAGCAGTATGAGGATATTAAATCATCCCGCATGGCGTTAATTGGCGGCACGGCAGGTCTGGCAAGCGCAGCGCTATTTTTCCTGCTGCGCAATCACCTGATTACCGGTCAGACCGAGCGCAATGAGCGCTTTATTAATGCCACCAAGCGCGTGGTTAAAGCGAAGATGAAACTCACTAAATTCATCGATGACACGCGCCGTAAAGTGATTACGGATACCAGTAAGTGTAAAGAGAAGTTCAATACCCTCAAGCGCGCCAATTACGGCATCCGGGACGATCAGCCCGGCAGCGGTAGCCAGGCTACGCGTGAGGCGCTGGCCATGATTGAGGCGTTTATCTTTACCTCTCTGGCAACCTCACGTGAGGTGCAGGCAAATATTGTTATGGATGGGCAGACGTTTGTTTCATTTACCGTTGACGGTAATGAGCATCCGATGAGCGAAGCGGTCTTTAATATATTTCAGGATATCGGTTCAGTATTTTAAATGGCTGGATTACTGTGATGGGCCGCAGATCTTTTACGGCCCATCTATTAGTGAGTGTCAGGCCACTTTGACTACTGTCTTGCCAAAGTTTTTCCCTTTCAGCATATCAAAGAACGCCTGTGGCGCGTTCTCCAGTCCCTCTATAACGTGTTCGCGATACAGCACCTTCTCCTGCTCCACCAGCGGCGTCATCGCTTCAAGGAATTCCGGATAGCGATCGCCATAATCCTGGAAAATGATAAAGCCCTGCACCCGCAGGCGGCGCTTAAGAATGGTGCCCATTAGCTGTGGCGTACGGTCCGGGCCGGGCGGAAGTTCACGGCTGCTGTAGCCGGAAACCAGTCCGCACACCGGTACGCGCGCTGCGGTATTGAGCAGCGGGAGCACGGCGTCAAACACCTTGCCGCCAACGTTCTCAAAATAGATATCAATGCCGTCCGGGCACGCTGCCGCCAGCTGCTCAGCAAAATCGTCGCGATGGTGATCGATACAGGCCGAGAAGCCCAGTTTCTCAATGGCATAGCGGCACTTCTCTTCACCGCCCGCCACGCCAACCACATGGCAGCCTTTGAGTTTGCCCAACTGGCCCACCGTCGCGCCGACCGGTCCGGTCGCGGCGGCCACCACCAGCGTTTCGCCGGCTTGCGGCTGACCAATGTCCATCAGGCCCATCCACGCGGTAAACCCGGGCATACCGAGAATGCCCAGCGCCCAGGAGGGGTGCGGCAGATGGCCGAGTGGCGTGATGCCTTCTCCGTTAGAGACGGCATAGCTTTGCCAGCCGCTCGCCGCCAGCACCCAATCGCCAGCCTTGAAGTCAGGGTGGCGCGATTCAGCCACCTGGCTTACTGTGCCGCCAACCATAGGCTGGTCCAGCTCCGCCGGCGGTGCGTAAGATTTGCTGTCATCCATGCGGCCGCGCATATAGGGATCCAGCGAGAGATAGTGGGTGCGCAGTAAAATTTCGCCCTCTTTAATCTGCGGCAGCGGCTGCTCGACCAGGCGAAAATTCTCTTTTACCGGTTCGCCGTCAGGGCGTGAAGCCAGCAGCCAGGCGTGATTGATGGGGGATGATTGCGACATAAAATCTCCTTAATTCTGCGCGTCGAATCAGCAAGTGTAGTTCATCGCGCCGGCATTAGCCGGGTGAGCCAGCGCACAAAGCTGCGCAAAACTTTTCGTCGCAAATTATCGCAACCTTTTGAATCTCTTTATGCTTAATGCAACTGCCCAGTTGCTATCGGGCAATTACACATAACCGCGCGCACGTCCGCTGCGTATACCTGTCTTTGACAAATAACGGATACTTCGATGCCAAACGACCGGCGCTGATGCGCCAGAGGAGTGACATGATCAACACGATTCGCACCGCTACGCTGTTGGCCGCGATGGCGGTCAGTGCGCCGCTGCTGGCGCAGACCTACGTCTACGTCTCCGAAGCGGATGACGGCACCATTGCGCGTTATGCGCTCAATGAGCAAACCGGCGCGCTGCAGCTGTTAGGCCACACCGCGGCCGGAGGGAAAGTGATGCCGCTGGCGCTCAGCGCCGACCAGTCCCATCTCTATGGCGCCATTCGCAGCAAGCCGCTGCAGCTGGTGAGCTGGCGTATCGATCGCCAGACGGGCGATCTGGCGCAAAGCGGTGCCGTCACAGCCGCTGCCAGTTACCCCTATATCAGTACCGATAAGCAGGGGCGTTTCTTGCTGGGAGCCTCCTATGATGGCGATGTTGTGCATGTCTATCGCCTGGCGTCTGATGGCAATGTGATCGCGCCGCCGGTCGGCAGCTATAAAACCGGGCACGCTGCGCACTCGGTGATCGTGGATGCCAGCGGCAAGTCGGCGTACGTCGGCAATCTGGGCACCGATCGCGTGCTGCAGCTGACCCTGAGCGAGCAGGGCGAGCTGAGTGCATTGGGTAACGGTTATGTCAAAACGGCGGCGGAAAATGGGCCGCGTCACTCGGTGTTATCGCCGGATAATCGCTACCTGTACAACATTGGCGAAATGGGCGGCATCATCACCCAGTTCCGGCGCGAAGCCAGCGGCGAGTTGACCAAAGTCGCAGAAACCGAAAATGCCGTGGCGACAGAGTATCACCTGCAGCACGGCCGTGAGCGCCCGGCGGGGTATAGCGATCCCACGCCGCGCATCTGGTCAGCGGACATTAAAATCACCCCGGATGGCCGTTTTCTGTACGTCACTGAACGCACCAGCAGCACCATCAGCGGATACCGTGTCAACTCGCAGGATGGCAAACTCACGCTCGTCGGCAGCTGGCCGGTGGAGAAGCAGCCGCGCGGTATCGCCATTAGTGCCGACGGACGTTGGCTGATTGCCAGCGGAGAGAAGAGCGCAGTGACCGGCAGCTACGCTATCGATCGGCACAGCGGGGCATTAAAACGCGTGAGCGAAGCCCCGGCCGGGCGCGATGCTAACTGGGTGACCCTGGTCACTTTCGCTGCGGACAAGTAGTTCAGGGCTTCACGCTCAGCACGAAATAATTTTATGGATAGCGCCTGCAGGCAGCAAAGTGTGATCGGGAACACATTTATCAGGCTGCAGGCGAGGAGCAGTGAAATCCAGTCGCACCGCACGCAGGCAGGGAGGCGGGCGCACGGTCACGCATTTTTATATCAGTAGTGCTTAACGATTGGCGGTGCGGCAGGAACACGGTTTTCGATTACGAAACAATTTGTCGTAGTTAACCGGGTGAGCGCTTTACAGATTCTGGCAGCATACGCCGCACTTAGCGCCTTCTGGTTTTCTGTAACATGCAGTGGTTTTCAAAAAACGTCGTTTTTTTTGCTGTAAAAACCTCTCTTGCCGCGTTTATTGCTCTCTATCTGGCACTCGAACTGAACCTGGATCGGCCCGCCTGGGCGCTGACCACGGTGTTCGTTGCCTCGCAGCTCTATTCAGCTTCGACCATCTCAAAATCGCTGTTCCGGCTGCTCGGCACTTTACTGGGTGGCGTATTTATCTTTTTTATCTTCCCCGTTACCGTGGCGCATCCGCTGCTGTTTAGCCTGTGTATCTCGTTGTGGGTCAGTCTCTGTCTTTACCTCTCCCTGCATGACCGCACGCCCAAAAGCTATGTGTTTATGCTGGCCGGGTACAGCGCGGCGATCATGGGATTTCCGGAGGTCAACACGCCGGCCGGCATCACCAGTACGGTGCTGTCGCGTATTGAGGAGATCACGCTGGGCATCGTATGCAGCAGCCTGGTGCACGGACTGCTGTTTCCCGTGTCGATGCGCAGCCTGCTGGAGCAGAGCGTGAGTCAGTGGTATCTCAACGGACGCAAGCTGTGCGCCGCGCTTCTCTCGGGCACCCCGGGCGACAACGCGCCGGAGCGGGATGACATTCTGACGCGCATGGCGACCAATCCTCAGCAGGTGGAGATACTGATAACGCACTGCGTCTATGAAGGCGATGCCGCGCGCCGCCTGATTCGGCTGGTGAGCGTGCAGTATCAGCACCTCTCCTACCTGATCCCAACGCTGACGGCGATTGAGATGCGTCTGCAGCGGCTGGCCGCCCGCCAGATTGCGTTTCCTGACTACGTTGCGCGCAGTTTCGGACAGTTTCTGCACTGGCTGCAGGATGGCGAAGCGGTGGGCGATGTGATCGGCATTCAGCTGGAGCTGAGCCACTGCCAGGATCGCGTCAATGCGGCGTGGCGCAGCGGCGAGTTGCCGATTGAGCACTGTCTGCTGCTCACCGGTCTGCTGGAGCGGCTGACGGATTTTGTGCGTATTGCCGGGGCTTACCAGAGCGTGGGCGGGCTGGTGAGCGATCTTGCCGGCGATACCACGCTGGCGCGCGGTACCCGTACGCACCGCTTCTTTGATAAGGGGTTGATTCGCCTCTCAGCGCTAACCGCCTTCTGCGCCACCTTTGGCGCCTGCCTGCTGTGGATGGCTACGGGCTGGCGCGATGGCGCCCCGGCACCGGTGATGGCGGCCATTCTCAGCTCCTTCTTTGCCAGCCTTGATACGCCGCTCACCTCAATGAAGCTGTTTGTACGCGGCGTTATCGTGGCGATCGCCATCAGTATTGTTTACGTGGCGCTGCTGTTGCCGCAGGCCACCTCTTTTGAGGCGCTGCTCATCTGCCTGGCACCGGGACTGATGCTGCTGGGCATGATGATTGCGCGCCCCTCTACCAACATGATTGGCCTGAGCGTGGCGATTCAGATCCCGGGCTTTATTGGCCTGGGCCATCACCTGAAGCCCGATCTGGTGCTGCTGGTGAACAATGCCATCGCCTCACTGGCCGGGGTGCTGTTCGCGGTGATTCTCACCGCTATCATGCGCAACAAACGGCCCTCGTGGACCGCGCGCCGGGCGGTGCGCCACGGTTTACGCGAGCTGCTGCGCTTTGTTAAAGAGATTGAGCGCAATGGTTCATCACTGCGCGGTCGCCAGCGTTTTATCAGCCTGATGCTGGATAAAGTCAATGTGGTGCTGCCGCGCCTGCATCTGGATCCACAATCGGATATGCATCCGGCCGGTATGCTGCTGACCGAAGTGTGGCTCGGGGTCAACAGCTTCGACTATTACGCCCGCCACCAGGCGCTGCTGAGACGCTATCAGCTGGAGAGCGGGCAGATGTTTCATGAGCTGAGCCTGTTCCTGCGGCGGCGTCTGAAATCGCTGAACACCCAGCCGCACGCCGATCTGCAGGAGGAGCTGGATCTGCTGTTACTGCTGCTGGAGCAGCAGGCGCAGCGTGATGAAAAGCTGCTGACACCGCTGTTTCACCTCTTTAGCATCCGGCTCTATCTGTTCCCGCAGCACGCCTGGCCGCAGGCGACGCCGCGTCAGGCTGAGCGTCTGCAGCAGCACCGCTACCGGCTCAACGCTTAGCTATACCAGCTGTAGCCTTTTGGCTCACGGGAGAAGCCGGCACGTTTCAGGGCGCCGACGAGCGGTGACTCCCCGATGGGCCGATCGTCAACCCGCTCCAGCGTCAGTTTGAGGTGTTTTTCACGCTTCAGCGCCTGACCCAGCGCAGCCACCGCAGCGTTTAGCGTTTCGTCACGGAGATCGTCGGCAAAGGTGAGTAACGTTTTGCCCCCCGGCGGCAGATAGAGCAGCAGATGGCCGTTACCGATCACCACCAGCGCGCCGGCGCGCCGGGTGGGGCGCACGCCCTGACGGCTTAGCGGCCAGGGCAGCTGGGCACCAAACGGATTGACCGGATCCATCACCGACAGCGCCACCGGTGGGTGCACGATCTCACCGGCGCTGCCCGCCTGGCGCAGACGCTCAATAGCCGGGTTATCGGCAAACTGTGCGGCGCCCATGCCGGCGACAAAGCGGCCCCGCAGCAGGCGTCCGGCATCTTCCAGCCCGCGCAGAACCGGCTGCAGCGCGGGGAAACCACCGGGGATGTTTTCAGCGATGGCCGCGCCGCGCGTGATGACGCCAAAGCGATCCAGCATATTTTCCGTCAGCGCCAGGGCCAGTTCGGTATCGACCAGCGGCTGATAGTCGATAAGCGACCAGCGGCCCGCCATGCTATTGAGCACCGGACGCGTGTCAACTTCACGGCTGGCGGCAAAGCTGGCGCGACTGTGGCGGCTGCGGCGGGTGCGCGCCGGGACGCGGACGGGGCGCAGGGCTGGACGTAAAGTGCCGCAGTGCGGCCCAGGTGTCCATCGTCAGGTAGCCGCGCCACACCAGATCCCACATGGCACTGTAGATATCGGCCGGATCGGGCTCCTGTGCCAGCTGCGTAGTGATTCGCGGCACCAGCTGGCGCACAAACCAGCCGCCGCCCTCGCGTAGCAGGCTAAGGAGTGCTTGCTGCAGGAGTGACAACGTCACTGGCTTTCCCTCATCTGCCGGGAGCAGTGTCTCCTGCCGATAGTCGCTGAGATGCAGTGATATCAGCCCATCCTGCGCGCCTTGCTGACGATGTCCGCGCCACAGGACCTCACCCGATGAGAGCAGCTCGTCCAGCATGGCCGGTTGATAGTCCCGCACGCGCGCCGGAAAAATCTGCGTTTCCCATAGCGAGGCGGGTAAAGCCAGCCCGGCCAGCTGCTCGATGACCCGTACCACGCCGTTGACGCCGGCATACGCGCCCAGCGCCTGTGGCGCGCTGGCATCACCGATCACGCCCTGGCGCGTCAGTAAAAAGGTGACATACGCCGCCGGGCTGACCGGTTTGGTCGCTTCGCGCGCGGCCTGCAGTGAGCGCACCCGCAGGCGGCGAAAAATGCCCTCTGCCACCCATTGGGGCGTGCTGTCGCGGTCGGGCGGGCGAAAATCACCTTTTAGCACCCGATTCTCCTGGCGCAACGCTTCCAGCGCCTCTGCGACTACCGCGCGGCCCAGGCCAAAGCGCGCGGCAATCTGCTGGCTGGTGGAGACGGCATGGGTACGCACGTAGCGATTAAGAAGATCGTGCAGCGGGCGTGCCACCGGTTGCAGCAGTGCGGCGGGCAACGCGG
>NZ_MLFS01000083.1 GCF_002095485.1 Pantoea wallisii
TGCTCACTCGCCCTTCTGACCCTGCGCAGTATCTGCAGCAGGGCAATATGACCCCGCGCAGTACCTGCAGTAGTGCAACATGACCCTGCGCAGTCTCTTTACGATGCAATTTACGCCTGACGATGGGTATGAATCATATAATTGACGTCCACGCCGCGCCCCAGACGGAACTGGTTAGTCAGCGGATTGTAATGCAGACCAATCATACTTCTCTCGCGCAGCGAGGTTTCATCTACCCAGTTCAGCAGCTCCGATGGACGGATAAACTTCTTCACATCATGCGTGCCGCGCGGCACCATGCGCAGCACATACTCGGCGCCAAACACCGCCAGCAGCCAGGCTTTCGGGTTGCGGTTAATGGTCGAGAAAAACACCTCGCCGCCCGGCTTGACCAACTGCGCGCAGGCCAGCACGACAGAGCGCGGGTCCGGCACATGCTCCAGCATCTCCATGCAGGTCACCACGTCATACTGGCCGGCGTGCGTAGCGGCATGATCTTCAACCGTCTGCTGCACGTAATTCACCTCTACGCCGCTCTCTTTTGCGTGCAGACGTGCCACCTCCAGCGGCTCAGCCCCCATATCCAGGCCGGTAACCTTCGCCCCTTCGCGTGCCATGCTTTCAGCCAGAATGCCACCGCCGCAGCCGACATCCAGCACCTGCTTACCGAACAGACCATTGCTGTGCTGGGCAATCCAGCCAAGACGCAGGGGATTGATACGGTGCAAAGGTTTAAATTCACCCTCTAAATCCCACCAGCGTGATGCCACGGCTTCAAACTTGGCGATCTCGGCGTGATCAACGTTCTGGCGGCTTTCCTGCGGTTGTTCATTCATTGAATCAAGACTCCTGACAAAATATGGCCCCAGTATAAACGCATAAACCCGACGAGGCATCTCTCAGCATAAAGGAAAAGCGCCATAAAACCCTGCTTTACGTTCACCGGCAGGAAGCGATGTGATATACTTTCGCACCTTTAAAATCCGGGATTATGTAGAGGGATAGCGGCTCCATGAGCGACCTTGCGAGAGAAATTACACCGGTCAATATCGAAGAAGAGTTAAAAAACTCCTACCTCGATTACGCCATGTCGGTCATCGTTGGCCGAGCCTTACCCGATGTGCGTGATGGCCTGAAGCCGGTGCACCGCCGTGTGCTTTTTGCCATGAGCGAACTGGGTAACGACTGGAACAAACCCTATAAGAAATCTGCCCGTGTGGTCGGTGACGTCATCGGTAAATATCACCCCCACGGTGATTCTGCCGTTTACGAAAGTATCGTTCGTATGGCCCAGCCGTTCTCCCTGCGCTACATGCTGGTCGACGGTCAGGGTAACTTCGGTTCGGTCGACGGCGACTCCGCCGCAGCGATGCGTTATACCGAAGTGCGTATGGCGAAGATCTCCTCCGAACTGCTGGCGGACCTGGAGAAAGAGACCGTCGATTTTGTGCCTAACTACGATGGCACAGAGCAGATTCCTGAAGTCCTGCCGACAAAAATTCCTAACCTGCTGGTGAACGGCTCCTCCGGTATCGCCGTAGGTATGGCGACCAATATTCCGCCACACAACCTCACCGAAGTGATCAACGGCTGCCTGGCGTTTATCGAAGATGAAAACATCAGCGTAGAAGGGCTGATGGAACACATCACCGGGCCGGATTTCCCGACCGCAGCCTTCATTAACGGCCGCCGCGGCATTGAAGAAGCCTACCGCACCGGACGCGGCAAAATTTACATCCGTGCTCGCGGTGAAATTGAAACCGATGCCAAAACCGGTCGCGAAACCATCGTCGTCAATGAAATCCCCTATCAGGTGAACAAAGCTCGCCTGATCGAAAAAATTGCCGAGCTGGTGAAAGATAAGCGTGTTGAGGGCATCAGTGGCCTGCGCGATGAGTCCGACAAAGACGGCATGCGTATCGTTATCGAAGTGAAACGCGATGCGGTTGGCGAAGTGGTTCTGAACAACCTCTACTCGCTGACGCAGCTGCAGGTCTCCTTCGGGATCAACATGGTTGCCCTGCATCAGGGACAGCCGAAGATTATGACGCTGAAGGAGATCATCGAAGCCTTCGTTCGCCACCGCCGTGAAGTGGTAACGCGTCGTACTATTTTCGAACTGCGTAAAGCACGCGACCGTGCACACATCCTTGAGGGCCTGGCGATTGCGCTGGCGAACATCGATCCGATCATCGAACTGATCCGTCGTGCCCCTACGCCAGCCGAAGCGAAAGCCGGCCTGATTGCCCAGTCGTGGGAGTTGGGTAACGTCTCTGCCATGCTGGAGCGTGCCGGTGACGACGCTGCACGCCCGGAGTGGCTGGACGCAGAGTTTGGTATTCGCGAAGGTCGCTACTTCCTGACCGAGCAGCAAGCCCAGGCGATCCTGGATCTGCGCCTGCAGAAGCTGACCGGCCTGGAACACGAAAAGCTGCTTGATGAGTACAAAGAGCTGCTGGAGCAGATCGCCGAGCTGCTTCACATCCTGCAAAGCGCCGAGCGCCTGATGGAGGTGATCCGCGAAGAGCTGGAAGCGATGCGCGACCAGTTTGGTGATGCACGCCGTACCGAAATCACCGCCAACAGCGCTGACATCAACATCGAAGACCTGATTAATCAGGAAGACGTGGTGGTTACGCTGTCGCATCAGGGTTATGTCAAATACCAGCCGCTGTCGGACTATGAAGCCCAGCGTCGCGGCGGTAAAGGCAAATCCGCGGCACGTATCAAAGAAGAGGACTTTATCGATCGTCTGCTGGTGGCGAACACCCATGACACGATTCTGTGCTTCTCCAGCCGTGGCCGCCTCTACTGGATGAAAGTTTACCAGCTGCCGGAAGCCAGCCGTGGAGCACGCGGACGTCCAATCGTTAACCTGCTGCCGCTGGAAGCCAACGAACGTATCACCGCCATCCTGCCGGTGCGTGAATACACCGAAGGCTTCAACATCTTCATGGCCACCGCTGACGGTACCGTGAAGAAAACGGCTCTGCAGGAGTTCAGCCGCCCACGTAGCGCCGGCATCATTGCCATCAACCTGCGTGAAGACGATGAGCTGATTGGCGTGGCGCTGACTAACGGCAGCGATGAAGCCATGCTGTTCTCTGCCGCCGGTAAAGTGGTGCGCTTCGCCGAGACAGCGGTCCGCGCCATGGGCCGCTCTGCTTCAGGCGTACGCGGTATCAGGCTGGCGGAAGGCGATAAAGTGGTATCACTGATTGTGCCGCGTGAAGAGGGCGCTATCCTCACCGTCACGCAGAACGGTTACGGTAAGCGTACGGCGAACAGTGAGTATCCGACCAAATCGCGTGCGACGCAGGGTGTTATCTCAATCAAAGTCACCGAGCGTAACGGACCGGTTATCGGCGCCGTTCAGGTGGTAGATGGCGATCAGATCATGATGATTACCGATGCCGGTACGCTGGTGCGTACCGCGTTTCGGAAGTCAGCGTGGTCGGGCGTAATACCCAGGGCGTAATCCTGATCCGTACTGCGGAAGATGAGAACGTGGTCGGTCTGCAGCGCGTTGCTGAGCCGGTGGAAGAGGAAGAGCTCGACGCCATCGACGGTAGCGTGGCGGAGGGCGAAGAGGATATCGCACCTGAAATTGAGAGCGACGACGACGCGCCGGAAACGGACGACGAAGAGTAAGTCTCTGCGGTGTAAGCCCTGATGTATCACGGGGATAAAACAGCGGCAGGTCAGGGCAACCGACCTGCCGTTTTTTGTCTGAGTTTCACGCCCAAACGCGTGTGCTAACTGGCTTTTTTCGACCGATAAAGCTAGTGTATGTGAACTTTTCACCATCCGATAACCCTTGCCGCCAGTGAGCCCGCTTTGAAATATCTCGTCTCCTTTCGCACCACGCTTCGCATCTCGCGCTACCTGTTTCGGGCGCTGGCACTGTTGCTCTGGTCGCTGGGTGCGTTACTGACCACGTTCTACATCATTAATGTGCTGCACGAGAAAGAGAACGCAATCCGCCAGGAGTTTGCGACCAACTACGGCCAGGCGGAGTGGTATGTGCGCCACTCAGCGGATGTGATGCGTGAACTCAAGTACATCACCGAAAATCGTCTCAGCAGCAGTACGAACGGGCTGGATATGCTCAACGGGCTGACAGTCAGCAAAAGTACGCTGCCCCAGTTCACGCCGCTGTTCTCAGACGGCGACTGCACCTCCATGAGCAATACCTGGCGTAACTCACTGGATTCGCTGAGCTACTTCATCAATTACTGGAAAAGTAATTTTGCCTCCGCCTATGAGCTGAATCGGGTGTTCTTCATCGGCGGCGAGAATCAGTGTCTGGCCGACTTCACCATCGGCAATAACAACTCCGTCGATCGCGAACGCAGCCTCAAAGCCCTGCGCGAGAATGTGCTGCACTATCGCAGCGCGAATGATGAAGAGCGCCGCAATCCCATGTACTGGATCACCAACAGCACCCAGCCAGGCGTGGGCAACTTCTACATGGTAGTGCCGGTTTATGTCGCCAATAAGCTGCAGGCGCTGCTGGGGGTTGAGCAGAATATCCGGCTGGATGAGTTCATCCAGCCAGGCGGCCTGCCGCTGGTCGCCACCATTACCGACGAAAACTATCGTCCGCTGATCAGCTCACGCCGCGGTGGCCCCGGCTATTCACTGGATGACCTGCCGGATGACAATACGTGGTTTGGCTATCTCGATAGCTATCGCCAGCTGGTGCTGAAAAAGCCACTGCCGCCGTCCAACCTGAATGTGGTGTGGTCACTCTCAACCGATGTGCTGGTCGATCAGCTTAAACTCATGCTGATCAATGCGCTGCTGCTAAATCTGCTGAGCGCGCTGATTCTGTTTACCCTCGCGTGGGTATTTGAGCGGCGCATGTTTCTGCCGGCAGAGGACAACGCGCACCGGCTGGAGGAGCACGAACAGTTCAACCGTAAAATTGTGGCCTCGGCGCCGGTGGGCATCTGTATCCTGCGCACCAGCGACGGCACCAATATCCTCAGCAACGAGCTGGCGCATAACTACCTGACGCTGCTGACGCAGGAAGATCGCCAGCGTCTGAATGAGATCATCGGCGGGCAGCAGGTCAACTTTGTCGATATGCTGACCGGCAGTAACACCAACCTGCAAATCAGCTTTGTGCACTCGCGCTACCGCAATGAAAACGTGGCGATCTGCGTGCTGGTGGATGTTTCAGCACGTGTGCGCATGGAGCAGTCGCTGCAGGAGATGGCGCACGCGGCGGAGCAGGCGAGCCAGTCAAAATCGATGTTCCTGGCTACCGTCAGCCACGAGCTGCGTACGCCGCTGTACGGCATTATAGGTAACCTCGATCTGCTACAGACCAAAACGCTGCCGAAGGGGGTGGATTCGCTGGTCACCGCGATGAACAACTCCTCCAGCCTGCTGCTAAAGATCATCAGCGATATTCTCGACTTCTCAAAAATTGAGTCAGAGCAGCTGAAAATCGAGCCGCGTCCGTTCTCGCCGCGCGAGGTGGTCAACCATATTGCCAGCAACTATCTCTCACTGGTGGTACGCAAACGGCTAACGCTATATGTGTTCATTGAAAACGATGTCCCGCTGGCGCTGGATGGCGATCCGCTGCGCCTGCAGCAGGTGATCTCGAACCTGCTGAACAACGCCATTAAATTTACCCATACCGGCTGCATCATTTTGCACGCTTATGTCAAAGAGGGCTATCTGGCCTTCCGCGTGCGCGATACCGGCGTGGGCATTCCCGCCAAAGAGGTGACACGCCTGTTCGATCCCTTCTTCCAGGTCGGATCTGGCGTACAGCGTAACTTCCAGGGCACCGGGCTGGGGCTGGCGATTTGCGAAAAGCTGATCAACATGATGGATGGCGACATCGAAGTGGACTCTGAACCGGGCATGGGTAGTCAGTTCGTGGTGCGTATCCCGATCTATGCCGGGCAGCAGCCGGCGGCACCGCTGCTGGATGGCCTGCGCGAAAAAGCTATCTGGCTTGATATGCGTAATGATTACCTTGCGGCGTTCCTGCTGCGCCTGCTGCAACAGCAGGGAATCCAGGTGGCGCGCTATACAGGCGAGGCAGGCAGTGACGACGTCATCATCAGCGACCACGATGAACTGCCCGCCCAGGCGATACGGGCGCGCATCCGTATCAGCGGCGAACACCTTGATATGCCGCAGGAGAGCAGCACAGGACAGTGGGTACACAGCAGCGCCACGCTGCACGATTTACCGCTGCTGCTGGGGCGTATTTACCGCATCACCATCGATAGCGATACCGTTACACCACTGCCGCTGGCGCTGCCGCAGGAAGCCTCCAGCTATGACGACATTATGGTACTGATTGTCGATGACCACCCCATCAACCGTATGCTGCTCTCCGAACAGCTGGGCACGCTGGGCTACCAGACCAAAACCGCACAGGATGGCGTGGACGCGCTCAATGTGCTGAGCCGCAACCACATCGATATCGTGCTGAGTGACGTGAATATGCCGAACATGGATGGCTATCGCCTGACGCAGCGTTTACGTCAGCTGGGCCATGCCTTCCCGGTTATTGGCGTAACGGCCAATGCCCTGGCAGAGGAGAAGCAGCGCTGTATGGATGCGGGAATGGATAACTGCCTGTCGAAACCGGTGACATTAGATATCCTGAAAACCACGCTGGCGCTCTACGCGGAGCGCGTGCGGAAGGCGCGTGAAGCCTGAGTAAAATAGTATAAAATACAGCGGCTTCAGGTTTGCACCCGGCCGTATGAGGCATAGCGGCGTGCCGGGGCCCGCAGGGATGCGGGTTTTGCCGTTCCGGACGTGCTCAACATTTCCTTTGACTACCATGATTGTTATAGCAATAAGAAACAGAAAGCGCTGAACATCACGCGGAGCAGAATATATTACAAGAGGATTCAGGCAGGGCAGGGCATGGAAAAGAGGCGCACCGGAGTGCGCCTGTTTCTTGATTACTCTTTCTCGACCTGAGTCGCACTCACGGAGGAGAGGTAGTTCAGCAGCGCGATATCGTTATCCACGCCCAGCTTCATCATGGCTGATTTTTTCTGGCTACTGATGGTTTTGATGCTGCGGTTCAGCTTCTTGGCAATTTCAGTGACCAGGAACCCTTCAGCGAAGAGACGCAGCACTTCGCTCTCTTTCGGTGACAGACGCTTATCACCGTAACCACCAGCGCTGATCTTCTCCAGCAGCTTCGCCACGCTTTCCGGCGTATATTTCTTGCCTTTCTGCAAGGCAGCCAGCGCTTTAGGCAGGTCAGTTGGTGCGCCCTGCTTCAGCACAATACCTTCGATATCCAGATCCAGTACCGCACTCAGGATCGCCGGGTTATTGTTCATGGTCAGAACGATAATCGAGAGATCCGGATAGTGACGCTTGATGTACTTGATCAGGGTGATGCCATCGCCATACTTCTCACCCGGCATCGAGAGATCGGTAATAAGGACATTTGCATCCAGTTTGGACAAACTATTAATCAGTGCTGTTGAGTCTTCGAACTCACCTACAACGTTGACCCACTCGATCTGTTCCAGAGATTTACGGATACCGAACAGAACGATCGGATGGTCATCGGCAATAATTACATTCAGGTTATTCATCTTATTGGTTACCTTGCTGCAGCAGTTGGTTGACGTAAGCGTCAATGTCACTGGTGGTATTTTTAATGGTTAAATCGTCACACACTTTAATGTGCTGTTCTAACTCTTCACAAAGCTGTTTACCGGGAAGCAGGTTGAGCATGGCAAACACGCCTTTCAGGCGATGCGCTGTCTGAGCAAGCGAGGGATAGTCCTTCTCCGCCGACTCAGTATACAGTCTCTTCACATCTGGCGGTACTGTCTCGGTAAACAGCTGAAAATAGCCGCCGCTCAGCAGCGGACTGGCCGCTTCATCCTCGACACTCTCCTCCATCAACTCATGGGACAATTGCTTCTCAATCAGGGCCAGTAGCGCATCAAGCAGCGCACTACTCAGATTGAAATTGACCCGGAATTGCTGATCGTTTAGCGCATGATGCCCCAGTTCGTCACCGGCAAGTAACAGCGCCCAGCCGTTCAGGCGCGAGGGATCGTCAGTGATCAGCACATCATGATCCTGCCCGGACAGACGCTCGTCTGAGGTCAGGCATTTTGCGCCCCAGTTTTCCAGCTGGCGACACACAATTTTGTGCACATCCTCTACGGCAATATCAACCAGCGCTGTCACGCCCTCCAGCAGCTTCTCCTCCTGCTCATCCTGCTGCTCCAGCGGCAGCGGCAGCTGAATATTGTAGCGCGTACCGATATCCGGTTTAGCGATGATCTCCAGCTGGCCGCCCATCTGTTTACACAGCTGTTTGCACAGGAAAAAGGCCATGCCGGAAGCCTGGCCATAGCGATCCTGTGTGGTTTCGCCCAGGTAAGGGAAATCGACATTCGCCAGCTCATCGCCGGTCAGGCCGGAGCCGGTATCCACCAGCTGTAGCAGTACGGTGTTGGGTTTGCTGTCGCTGGCTTTAATCTCCAGCGTGATTTTGCCCCACTGCGTGGTGGTCAGGGCATAGTGCATCAGGGTGGTCAGCACCTTACGCAGCGCGCGGCGATCGCCAAAGCGCATCTCGTCATTGGCTAACTGATTGTTGATGATCAGCGCCAGCCCTTTACGGCGCACCAGCGGCAGGCTCTCCAGCGCAATCTCATCCAGCATCTCCTGCAGGTTAAACACGCTGGCATCCGGGGACCAGTCGTGCGCCTCCAGGCGATTAAGCAGAACAATGTCATCGACCAAACGCGTCAGCCCCTGGCTCTCGTCGAGCAGGTCCAGCACGCCTTCATCATCGTCACGCTGGCTCAGCTGCACCAGCTGCGTCACCATGCTTTGCAGCGGACGATTCAGCGCATGCCCCAGGTTCTGCATTAGCTGCTGGCGCATCTGATGATTGCGATCCAGCACCTGCTGCGCTTTTTGCAGCTTCTTGTTCACCAGCAGCTCACGATCCTGATCGCGCATCATAAACAGCTGGGTATGCGGAGAGAGCACGCTGCGCGCGTGACGAATTTCATACACTTCGTTGTTGATGGTGGCCTGCAGCACGCCCTGATGCTGATCGGACATATTGATGATCTTTTGCAGATTAAGGTGCGGCAGCAGGTGCTCGGCGATTTTATTGCTCAGCAACGTGCGGTTCGTGGCAAAGTCATACACCAGCAGCCCAACCGGCAGGCTGGCAACGATCTCCTCATTCAGCATCCGCAGCGAATCCAGTTCCGCGCTCTGGTTCTCATTCGGTCGCAGCGACTGCTGGCGCAGCAGCGTAATACCGGCAATCGACAGTAAAAACAGCACCAGGTTAATCAGCAGCGGCCACATCAGGTTATGCAGCGTATCCAGCGCCAGGCTGGTCAGCGGTACGCGATACACCAGCTGCAGCGAGGTGCTGGGCAGGGAAGCGGCTATCTCAAGATTGGGATTGACCAGCGCAACAGAGGTGCTTTCGCTGGTGGCGTCATCACTGCTGCTGACGGTGGTTTGCGAGGCATCCTGACGCAGCTGGAAGTTCTCCAGTGGCATGCTGCGCGGAATAAGATCGTTCACCGGCAGATCGAACGCCACCACAGTCGCCAGGTGGCCCGGCTGATTAAACGTGGTGCGCAGGGTGAAGTAGTGATCGTTCTGCCAGGCGAAGTGGCGCAGCGGCGAGAAGCTTTCGCGCTCATCCAGCGCATTGGCCTGCTGCAACATCTCCGAACGACGGCTATCAACCAGCGTATTAATGGCGCTCTCTTTATAGCGGGTCGCCATATCTTTCAGCGGCAGGGTCGAGATCATGATCAGGCTGTTGTCCTGACCATTGAGGAAGTACATCGACCATGCGGGATTCTCGGCGCCCCACAGGGTATCGAGGTAACCGGACATGCGCATGGTCATATCCAGCGTGCTGCTGTCATGCGATCCAAAAATCAGCGCTTCAGTTTTACGGCGCGTCTTCTCCAGATAGTAGACGTCAGGGCGCAACCGCGTCTCCTGCAGGCTGCTATTGGGCGTGGAGCCCGCTGCGCTGGTGGCGAGATTTTCATAGATCTGCCAGGTGGCGAAGCGATAGGCGTCGATGCGTTTCTGCATCGCCCGCGCCAGATCGGTCATGGCATAACGTTTCTCGGTGACCCAGGCATTTACGCTGTTGTGCACCATTGCACCCAGCGCCAGAAACAGCACCAGGTTAAACACCACAAAAAAGCGCGTTACGTTGCCGGATGTCAGAGGAAATTTATAAGGCAGCATAGAGTGTCTCAGGAACCTGCAATTAGCGCGCAACTCGTCGGGCGCTGGCGGCCACGGCCAGCAGCAGCAGTGCGATAAGTAAAAACGCGCCGCTCAGGCTAAGCCACTGGGAAATAAAACCGATTAAAGCCGGACCGGAAAGAATACCTGCATAGCCCAGCGTTGTCATGGCGGAAATCGCCAGGTTCGAGGGCATATCGTGTTGATTCCCTGCTGCATTAAACAACATGGGCACCGTATTGGCTAATCCGAACCCGACCAGCAGGAACGCCAGCAGCGCCACCTGCGGCCACGGCAACACGACCGCCAGCGTCATGCCGGCGGCGGCGGCCAGCGCGCCCGTCAGCATCACCGGATAGCGGCCAAACCGCTGAATCACTCTGTCACCGGTCAGGCGGCTATCGTCATCGCAATCGAGAAGATGGCATAGCCGAGACCGGCGTGGGCGACACTCATGCCCGGGCTCTGTAACAGCAGCAGGGCGCTCCAGTCCAGCACTGCGCCCTCAGCCAGGAATAAGATAAAGCAGAGAAAACCGAGGAAGGCGACCCAGCCGCGCGGAATCACCAGCCAGGGTTGATCGGGCTGATGCAGCCGTTCGGTCATCAGCGTGGGCAGGCTCCAGAGCAGCAGCAGAATAATCAGCAGCAGGATGGTGCCAATCGCCTGCAGCGGCGTCAGGCCACTGCCGAGCAGCAGGCTCACTGCCCCGGCACCGATAATACCGCCCAGACTAAAGAAGCCGTGGAAGCCGGACATCATCGGTTTACCAGCGGTTTTCTCAACTTCAACCGCCTGCACATTCATCGCCACGTCCAGCATGCCAAGGCCGGCGCCGAAGATCATCAGCGTGCCCGCCATCAGCCAGAGCGAGCTGAGTGTGGCCAGCAGCGGCAGCATACAGAGAATCACCAGCGTGGAGCAGAGCATGACACGGCGGCAGCCAAAGCGTGCCACCAGTGCGCCGGTCACCGGCATGGCGGCCAGCGAGCCAATGCCCAAACATAGCAGCAGTCCGCCCAGTGACGCCCCGCTCAATTGCAGACGCTGGCTGGCGAAGGGCACCAGCGGCGCCCATGCGGACATCCCGAGTCCGGCGATCAGAAACACGATGCGTGTGCCCAGATTGACACGCTGATGTAATTTTTTTGGCTGTGCGGCGTCCAGTGCTGTCATAAAAGTGTTTTTATCATGAGTCGTGTGAGCGACGAAGTTTAGCATCAAAGCGGGTGTCGTACCGCTGAATCAAAGGGATCAGCGTGGCGAAAGGCGCACCAGAAAACAGCATATTACCGAGTTTTTGTCGGGCGCTACGCTTTTCCAGAACTTTCCTGGCATCATTAAGCGTTCAGAACAGGGGGAAACCGCATCTTCAGCGGAAAATTTGACTTAAGTGGAGCGGTTGGGGAGGGAAAATCTTCAGGATAAGTGCCTGAATAATGGTCAGGAAACTGGAAATTTACAGACTCTTTTAATGCCAGTAATTTTGGCATGAGACTTTGTTACGCCTGTAAAATAACTTTGCCCGATCGCGACTTAGCTTTGCGGAAAAACTACATATGACCACAAATAGCCAGCATAAGAGAGAGGGTTAATTTGGCAACGTCAATTAAGTTTACTGAAGGTGACAATCGCATGGTTAATCGACAGGCAAAAAAATGCCGGACAATCGTGTCCGGCGGGAATTAGGGTAAATATCTCATTCGGGGTGAATGAAGGTAATAATGAAATAAATGATGATAGCGGGAGTAATTGTATGCGCTGCATGCAGTAAAGTTTTATCATTCAGTGCGGCATGTAATTTCAATGTAACTCACTGTTATTAGATATATTAAAATGGGTTTAGCAATTGATGCTCTATTTTTTGTGCATACGTGCTGATTATTAGTTCCGCAAAATTTACAATTTGAAATAACTATTAAATACAATGAAACACTTTTGGAAATTTAGTATCATTTTCGTGATAGATTATTGCTCAGCATAAAACAACAATGGCGTGCCGGCTGAAATTTTAAGCATTCAGTTCGCAGTGGCATAAATAAAGGCACATTACAGAGGGTAATAAAATGAAACGTCGCGTTCTCTCCCTGATGATTCCTGCACTCCTCGTGGCAGGTTCAGCAAGCGCAGCTGAAATTTATAATAAAGATGGCAACAAATTAGACCTTTACGGCAAAGTTGACGGTTTGCACTATTTCTCCGACAACGATGGCCAGGACGGTGACCAGTCTTACCTGCGTTTTGGTTTTAAAGGTGAAACTCAGGTGACCGATCAACTGACCGGCTACGGTCAGTGGGAGTACCAGGCCGCGTTAAACACCGCTGAATCTGAAGGGACAGCGAATAGCTATACGCGTGTGGGCTTTGCGGGTCTGAAGTTTGGTGATGCCGGCTCGTTCGATTATGGTCGTAACTATGGCGTGCTGTATGACATCGGCGCATGGACCGACGTGCTGCCTGAGTTCGGTGGAGATACCTACGGCGCGGACAACTTCATGTTCCAGCGCGGTAATGGCATGGCGACCTATCGTAACAGCAACTTCTTTGGCCTGGTTGATGGCTGGAACTTTGCCGTTCAGTACCAGGGCAAAAATGATAACCCGACGGAATCGACCTCCGGCCGTGATGTGCTGGGTGAGAATGGCGATGGCTGGGGCCTGAGCACCACGTACGATCTGGGTTCCGGTTTCGGCCTGGGTGCCGCGATGTTCCAGTCTGATCGCACCAACAACCAGAACGGCGCCGGTAGCTCTGCAAACATTCTGGGCCGCGGTGACAAAGCGGAAGGTTATACCGGCGGTCTGAAATATGACGCCAACAACATCTACCTGGCAGCTATGTATACCCGCTCTTACAACGCAACGCGTTTCGGTTCGGTGGGCTCCGACGCTTACGGTTACGCCAACAAAGCGGATAACTGGGAGCTGGTAGCGCAATACCAGTTTGACTTCGGTCTGCGTCCGTCTCTGGCCTTCGTCTCTTCACGCGGTAGCGATATCGAAGGTTACGGCAGCCAGAACCTGAAAAAATACGTTGATGTGGGCGCGACCTACTACTTCAACAAAAACATGTCGACCTACGTTGATTACCAGATCAACCTCATGGACGACAGCGCCTTCACCGATGCAGCCGGTATCAACACCGATGACATCGTAGCACTGGGCCTGGTTTACCAGTTCTGAGTGCCAGAGCGTGGCCTGTGCGCCACGCTCCTCCCTGCGCCTGAGCGAATTTTACTGTACCGTTCGCCAGCGTTTGGCTTTGGGTACCTGTCGCGACGGCGTTACCACGTCCGGCTGGCTGCCCTCCATCGCTACGCCCGCCAGCGTGAAGGCGGAGAAACTGAGCCAGCGCTGCCCTCTGTCACTCTGCGTTTTTACCTTTGCCATCTCTGCACTCCGCTAATGTTCAACCTGACATCAACGTTGCAGCTTTCATGCCACTGTACCGCTCTCAGCGCCACGCGCTTTGCGGCGACTTTGCTACACTGCGCCAGCGCTAAGGCGGTGCAGCACGCCTGCTTATGGTGCAGCTATTCGCGGCGGCGTGCAGGATAGTGCTGTATCAGGCGGTGACGCGAGCGTTGCCAGCAGCGATAGCTGCCATAAAGAAACAGTCCGGCGGTAACAGCAATAATCAGATAAACCATATGCGCTCCTGTAGGCGTTATCGTGCAGGAGCCGGCTATGCTGTCCCAGCCACAGGGGAACTTCAAGCCACTTTAGCGAAATTTACTAACGGTTTATGCTTTGAAACAGGCAGTAGCAATGCGTAACAGACGAGGAAGGGATGGTTTTTAAGAATATTCTGCTGATAAGCATCGTAGCACTGGCGCTGAGCGGTTGCGAGGAAAAACCGGTATCCCCGGGGATAGTGCTGGAGGGTAAAACCATGGGCACCGCCTGGCGGGTCAGTGTCGCGAACGTTGAGCCGGCGCGCAAGGCCGCTCTGCAACAGGCTATCCAGCAGCAGCTCGATAGTGACGATCAGGCGCTCTCAACGTGGAAAAAGGATTCGGTGCTGTCGCACTTCAACCAGTATCAGGGTAGCGATCCGCAGCCGGTGAGCGCCGATATGGCTGATATCGTTACCGTCGCGCTGCGAATCGGGCAGAAGACAGAAGGCGCAATGGATATTACCGTGGGTCCGCTGGTGAATTTATGGGGCTTTGGTCCGGCGAAGCCACCGCAGCATACGCCCTCAGCCGCAGAGATCGCCGCCGCGAAAGCGCTGACCGGCCTGCAGCATCTGCGTGTAATTCAGAGCGTAGAGGGCCAGTGGCTGCAAAAAGATCTGCCGGGACTGTACGTTGATCTCTCCACCATGGGCGAAGGCTATGCAACCGATCATCTGGCGCGCCTGATGGAGCAGCAGGGCATCACCAATTATCTGGTCTCAGTGGGGGGCGCCGTGCTCAGCCGCGGCATGAACGCCAGCCAGCAGCCGTGGCGGGTGGCGATCCAGAAACCCACCGATCGCGAAAACGCTGTCGAGGCGCGCGTGGATCTGCAGGGGCACGGCATCAGCACCTCTGGCAGCTATCGCAACTATTATGAACTGGATGGTAAACGCATTTCGCACGTTATCGATCCACGAACCGGGCGCCCCATTGAACACAAGCTGGTTTCTGCTACTGTCATTGCCACAACGGCACTGGAAGCGGATGGCTGGGATACCGGTTTGATGGTCCTTGGCACCGAGCGCGCCAAAGCGCTGGCGCTAAAAGAGCATCTGGCGGTATATCTGATCACCAGACAGGGTGACGGCTTCAGCCACTGGATGTCACCGCAGTTCAGGTCATTTCTAATCGACAATCCGTAGCACGAGGAGGCGAGAATGCTGGATCTCTTTGGCGATGAGGCGCCCTGGCAGGAGCCGCTGGCGGAAGGGGCGGTGATCCTGCGCCGCC
>NZ_MLFS01000084.1 GCF_002095485.1 Pantoea wallisii
TAACGCTCCAGAATACGCCCGATGCCAAGCGCCTTTTTCAGTAACCCGGTATAGCTGTCGGGCTTAAAGTTAACGTCTTCAATGCAGGGTTTAGTCAATCCGTAGCGCTGGCGTGCATGGAGAAATGCCTCAAACAATGTTTCACGCGGCCGTACCGCCATGCGCGCTTCCATCATGATGTGGTGTAAGTGTTCACCCGCCAGCACGCGCCGGTCACGCGCCCGTTTGGCATCGGGCATCGGGATCGTCGTCGCCGGTAATACGCTGAGCGTGATGCGCGGGAACAGGCGACGCCTGAACACGCCCGCCAGGCGACCAAACGGCGTATATTCCGCGCCCTCAATACGCATTGGCACCACGGTTGCCCCTGATTTCGCCGCGACGAAGCCGGCGCCGCTGTAGATTTTCATCAGCGAGCCGGTCACGGTAATGCGCCCTTCCGGGAAGATTACCACCGGGCGTCCCTGATTGATCATGCGGACCAGATGTTTGATCGAGAGCGGTTTAGTGGGATCGAGCGGGACAAAATCGATGACCGGTTTAAGCAGGCGCATAAACCACTGTTCGCTGATTGAGGAGTAGACAGCGAACACCGGCTTGATCGGCAGAAACAGGGCCAGCAGGGCACCATCCAGAAAAGACATATGGTTAGGGGTGATCAGCACCTTCTCTTTATGCAGTGCCGTGAGATCGCCGCGCAGCTCCACGCGCCACAACAGGCGACAGAGGAAGCGGAGGAGAGTGAATAACATGCCAGCTCCTTAGCAGTATCGAAAAATGGCTCTTACCATGCAGGATCTGCTGAAGTTCGACAAGAGGATATTGGCCGAGGGCATCTGGCGTTTAGGCGGTGTGCATCCCTTTGACCGGCTGCGCATGGGTGCGCATCCCACGGATAAGGATGAAGTGAGCTGGCGGGCGTGTAAAACGGGTAAAAAAAACCCACGCATCCGCGTGGGTCGGTGCAACCGAACAGGGTGAATACCTGGGGACAGGTATCGCTGCCGCAGCAGCCGATCTTCACACCAATCAATACCTCTGGGAGACTCATCGTCGCGCAAAGGTGCCATGAATAACAGCCACAAAACGCAACCTTATTCGGCGAAATGCAACGAGGTGTGAACAGCACGACCGTCTGGTTACATCCTGATTTTATTAAGATTTACCCGAAGCCGGTTTGCTGTAGATGGCGTCCGGTGCCACGTTCATGTGCTTCAGCACCGGCCCCATGATATTGCCAAACACCGGTGCGGCGACTGAACCTCCGAAGTGATCGCCGGCTGTCGGATGGTTGATCATCACCACCAGCGCCACTTCCGGATGGCTGGCCGGCGCAATACCTGCCGTGTAGTTAACGTAGCCGCCATCATACTTGCCGCTGGTGCCCATCTTCTCGGCGGTACCGGTTTTCGTCGCCAGCCGATAGCCCGGTACGGCCGCCTTTACCCCGGTGCCGCCCGGCAGTACATCGCTCTCCAGCATGTGCACCACGGTTTGTACAATCTGTGGATCGGCCACCTGTTTACCCAATACCGGCGGCGTGACTTTGGTGATCGACAGCGGACGGTAAACGCCCCAGGAGCCCAGCGTGGCGTACTCCCGCGCAATCTGCAGCGGCGTGACGCGTAGCCCGTAGCCAAATGAGAAGGTGGCGCGCTCAATATCCGCCCAGCGCTCGCGGTGCAGCGGGAAATAGCCCACGCTTTCGCCGGTCAGTCCCAGGCCGGTCGGTTTACCCAGCCCGAAGGCGTGGTAAGTGTTCACCAGCGCTTCCGCTGGCATCGCCAGCGCAATGTGTGAAACGCCGATGTCGCTCGACTTCTGCAAAATACCGGTCATGGTGAGACGCGGCCAGTGGCCGACGTCACGAATCAGGTGGCCATTGACGCTGTACGGCGTGGTGTCGATCACGGAGTCAGCACGCACCAGATGGCGCTGCAACCCCTCCATAACCACCAGCGGCTTCACCGTTGAGCCCGGTTCATAGCTGTCGTTGATGGCGGTATTACGCATCTGTGCCGGTGTGGCGTTGTCGTAATTGTTCGGGTTAAACGACGGATAAGAGGCCATCGCCAGAATTTCACCGGTATCGATCTTCACCAGTACCGCAGCCCCGGAATCGGCTTTGTTCAGCAGCACCCCGTCACGCAGTTTGCTGTACAACGTGAACTGATCGAATTTATCGATGCTGAGCTGCACGGTCGGCGGCTGTTTGGGCGGCTCATAATCGATCATCGAGATGATGTTGCCCTCGCCATCCTGACGATAGACCTCCTTGCCCGGCTCGCCCTGCAGCACATGATCGAAGCCCTTTTCCAGTCCGTTGAGGCCGCTGTTATCCGCACCGACAATACCGATCAGCGGCGCAGCTGCTTCGCTCATCGGGTAGAAACGGCTGTCGTCATACACCGAGCTGATGCCTTTCAGATGCAGTTTGGCGATATCTTTGGCAATGCCCAGCTCAATTTTGCGCCCGAGATAGAGGAAGCGCCTGCGCGGATTGGCCGTGATCTGCGCCCGCAGATCTTCCGGACGCAGGCTGAGCGCCGCGGCAAGGTAAGCCCACTTTTCACTGCTGAAGTCCGGGTTGGCTTCCAGTACGCGCATCGGGTCGGCGATGATATCGCGCGACGGCACGCTGAGCGCCAGGGCTTCACCATCACGATCCAGTAAAGTGCCGCGATTGGTGGGCAAAGTTACGGTACGCAGCGAGCGCTGGTCCGCTTCATGCTCAAGCATCGGATGGTTAATGAGCTGCAAATCGCCAACGCGCGCCAGCAGCAATCCCATGCAGCCTAAAACGCCAAGGCAGATCAGACGAAAACGAAACGGGTTAAACGGGGCTTTGATCTGGTCTTTTCCCAGAAATTTTTTAATCGGGGGCATAGCAATCCGCTGCGATAAAAGGGGGGCCGGGCTGGTTATCCGCAGTTATAAAGAAAGGCGCGACGGTATAACAGGAAAACTATGTATCAGTTCGTTAGCAAAACGGCGGACAAAAAAAACCTGCGCATCTGCGCAGGTCGGTGTAATCAAGAAAACGTTTTGATGTTCACCCATCAATACCTCTGGGACCCTGACTGTAGCAAGATGCTACGCCGGGAAACTATCACTCAAACGCAACAGTTACCGGCAAAATGTAACCAGCGGTGAGATTGTTACCCGATTGTGCAACTGGCGTGTTTTTTAATTTCCACCAGGCAACTCATGGCGTTAGGGCCCTGCGTTAAGGATGACGTCCCGATATCGAGCGTCAGCACATTCGGGTTACCGGCGCGGTCCCACGGCTGCCATGCCTTGCCGAAGCCCGGATCGAACCAGGCGCCGGTGGCGATGATTACCACGCCCGGCGTCAGGCCGTCAGTCAGGCGTACGCCGGCCAGCATACGCCCGCGCGCATTGCTCACTTCAATCTCATCGCCATCGTTGATTGCGCGCGCCGCCGCATCCTGTGGATGCATATAGAGCGTTTCATGGCCGGCGGTTTTGTTCGCCTGCACCTGCGCTGTCGCATCAAGCTGGCTGTGCAGACGGTCGGACGGCTGCACCGAGATCATATGCAGTGGGAACTGCTCGCTGAGCGGCGCGCCCAGCCACTCCTGCGGTTCGCGCCACTCCGGATGGCCGGCAAAATCCGCCAGCTGATAATCCGCAATCGTCTGGCAAAACAGTTCGATTTTGCCGCTGGCGGTCTGGATCGGATGCGCAACGGGATCGGCGCGGAACGCATCCATAAACACATACGGCTTGCCCCCTTGCGGGATCTCGACATAGCCGCGCTGCCAGAACTCGCCAAACTCCGGGAAGTGGATATCGCGGCGCGCATGGGCCGTGGCGCACTGCTGATACAGGTGCTCAATCCACTGCATCTCGTTGCGCCCTTCGGTAAAGGTATCGCGATAGCCGAGGCGCTCCGCGATATCGGCAAAAATATCGAAGTCGTTACGCGCCTGATGCTGCGGTTTGATGGCCTGGTGCATCGCCAGCACAAAGCGATCGCGCGAGGAGCCGCCAATGTCGTTGCGCTCCAGCGTGGTGGTGACCGGCAGCACGATATCGGCCATCTGCGCCGCGGGCGTCCAGACGATATCCTGCACAATCACCGTATCCGGCCGCTGCCAGCCTTCAACCAGGCGATTGAGCTGCTGGTGATGATGAAACGGATTGCCGCCCGCCCAGTGCAGCAGATGGATATCGGGATAGTGCAGCGTTTCGCCCTGGAAGGGGTACGGCTGGCCGGGATTGAGCAGCATGTCACTGATGCGCGCCACCGGAATCGCCAGGTTTGCCGGATTCGGCCCGGTGCTCATCATTGGCGCCGGTCCATCCTGACGCGGATTACCCACGCTGTTCATTGAGCCGTGACCAAACGAGAAGCCACCGCCCGGCAGCCCCGGCTGGCCCAGCATGGCGGAGAGCGCAATCATCATCCAGTAGGGCTGTTCCCCGCGATGGGCGCGCTGCACGGCATAAGAGCAGGTGATAAAGCTGCGTTTGCCTGCCAGCTGCTGTGCCAGCTGCGCAATCCGTGCGGCCGGAATCCCGGTTATGGCGCTGGCCCACGCCGGCGTTTTAGCAATGCCGTCGCTTTCGCCCAGCAGATAAGCGCGCAGCTGCGGCCAGCCGGTGCAGTGGCTGGTGAGGAAGCGTTCATCTACGGCGTTTTGACGGGTAATTTCAAAGCCGAGCGCCAGCATCAATGCCACATCAGTATTCGGGCGGATGGGGATCCACTCGGCATTCACAAAGGCCGGGCAGTCGTCGCGCATCGGGCTGATGTTAATAACCCTGGTGCCTTTGGCCGCCAGCTGCTCCAGTGCCGGTTTCAGGCTATGCTGCCCTGCCCCGCCGGATGCCACCTGGGCATTTTTCAGCGCCAGCCCGCCGAAGGCGACGAAGATCTCCGCGTGCTCTATCACTTCCGGCCAGTCAGTGACGCGGCCGGTCAGCGGCATGTAGGTGCCAATCACATAGGGCAGGAAGAACTGCGCCGCACCCCAGCTGTAGTTGCCCTGCTGATCCACACCGCCACCGCCCTGAAAATAGAAGCGACGAATCAGGGTGCGCGCGTGGTTAACACGCCCGGCGGAGGACCAGCCATACGACCCGTTAAAGATACCGGCCGCGCCGTAGCGGTCGCGCACGCGGCGATTCTCTTCTGCAACCAGATCCAGTGCGGTATCCCAGTCCACCGCCACAAAATCTTCGCGTCCGCGCAGCGTGCGATCGCTGTTTTCACGCGCCTTCAGCCAGGAGCGGCGCACCATCGGCTGGCGGATACGTTTATCCGAGTAGACCAGTTGTGGAATGGTGTGAATCATCGGTGACGGATCGGCATCGGCGAAGAATGGCTCGCAGGCGATCAGGCGATCGTGCTCCGTAACGGCGGTAAAAGCGCCCCAGTGCGCCAGGTGCGGCACGCGTGTTTTCATGTTTTCAGGTCCGGCAGGCAGGTATCAATATGCGTGGCAGCATAGCATGGGCCGCGCATCGGGCTAAAGCGTGGGTGAATCCCCTTAATTTCCGCGCTTTTGCGACAGCGCTGGCATTATGCCGGGTTGCGGCCAGGGGGCTTTTCCGTAACACTGGGATATGTGTAAACGTTTTCCCGGATGTCGATAATTGCATGGCTACCATTAAGGATGTTGCCCGCATGGCGGGGGTTTCGGTCGCAACCGTCTCTCGCGTCATCAATAATTCGCCCAAAGCCAGCGAGAGCTCACGCCTCGCCGTGACCCAGGCAATGGAGCAGCTGCAGTATCACCCGAACGCCAACGCCCGCGCCCTGGCGCAGCAATCTACCGAGACGCTGGGTCTGGTGGTGGGCGATGTGTCTGACCCGTTTTTTGGCGCCATGGTTAAAGCGGTAGATGAGATTGCCGGACAGACCGGTAATTTTTTGCTGATTGGTAACGGTTACCATAATGAGCAAAAAGAGCGTCAGGCAATTGAGCAGCTGATGCGTCATCGCTGCGCGGCGCTGGTGGTACACGCGAAGAAGATCCCCGATGAGGATCTGGAAGTGCTGATGAAGCAGGTGTCGGGCATGGTGCTGCTGAACCGCCTGCTGAAAGGGTTTGAAACACGCTGTATTGCACTGGATGACCGCTACGGCGCCTGGCTGGCCACGCGCCATCTGATTCAGCAGGGTCACACGCAGATTGGCTTTATCTGCTCCACGCATACTATTTCCGATGCCGAGGATCGTCTGCAGGGCTATTACGATGCGCTGAAGGAGCATGGGTTGCCGTGCAACGATCGGCTGGTGGCCTGGGGCGAACCGGACGAAGTGGGCGGTGAGCAGGCGATGACCGAGCTGCTGGGTCGCGGCAAGCAGCTGAGCGCGGTGGCGTGCTACAACGACTCCATGGCCGCCGGTGCGCTGGCGGTGCTGAGCGATAACGGGATCCGTGTGCCGGAAGAGATGTCGCTGATTGGTTTTGATGATGTGCTGGTATCGCGCTACGTACGTCCGCGTTTAACCACGGTGCGTTATCCGATTGTCACCATGGCGCAGCAGGCAGCACAGCTGGCGCTGGCGTTAGCCAACGGCGGTGACAGGCCGGAGGTGACCAATATGTTTAGCCCGACGCTGGTGCGCCGTCATTCGGTAGGTGGACCGGGTTAAACGCAGAGTAGTTGTCAGGTGCGCGTGAATGCGCACCCTACAGGGTAACAACCGACCGGGGTCGTAGGGTCGGCATTCATGCCGACCGGGTTACAAATCCTGCGCATAAACCTTCACCGTCACATCCGGGAACTCCAGCGCATCAAACTGATACTGCCAGCCGAAGCGCTCGTAGTAGCCGCCAAAGGTCGACCACAACCACAGCTTTTCATACCCGCGATGCCGCGCATACGCCATCACGTGCTGCTGCAGCGCCGCGCTCAGCCCTTTACCGCGCGCGGACTCATCCACATACAGCGCCGCCACCCACGGATAGAGATCCTGGCGGCTGATCAAATCACAGCGCCAGAACCCCACCGTACCGAGCGGCATATCGTCATCATCCAGCGCGACAAAGGTCACCGGGAACGCCGCGCCATTCAGGCTACTGCGCACAATGCTGTCGTAAAAGGCCCGCGATGTGCCCGCGCCAAACGCCTGCCACAGCCAGTCAGTGATCTGGCTGGCGTGATGCGGCACGCTGCTGAGCGGCATAATGCGCATCAGTTCAGCTCCAGCGCCAGCAGCTCCTGAATGGTCTGCGCCCGACGAATCTCGCGTACGCTGCCGTTCTCAAACAGCACTTCGGGAATCAGCGGACGGCTATTGTAGTTAGACGACATCGATGCACCGTACGCGCCGGTATCGTGAAACACCAGATAGTCGCCAACCCGGGCCGCCGGCAGCGCGCGGGTCTCCACTTTACCGCCCTCCTGCTGGGTAAAGACATCTCCCGATTCACACAGCGGCCCCGCCACCACGCTCTCCACGGTGTCATCGCCCGGCGTACGCCCGTCAGCAGGCAGCAGGGAGATGTGGTGATAGCTGCCGTACATGGACGGACGCATCAAATCGCTAAAGCCGGCATCCACCAGCACAAAGTGACGGCTGCCCATCGCTTTAACCGCACGCACCTGTGAAACCAGCACGCCCGACTCCGCCACCAGAAAGCGGCCCGGCTCAATCTCCAGCTTCACCGAATGGCCGAGGTGCGCGGCAATACGCTCACGCGCCTTGTTCCACAGGCCAAAGTAGTGCTGCGTATCAATCGCTTCTTCGTCGAAACGGTAAGGAATCGATAACCCTCCGCCCGCGGAGATTGCCTGCAGATCCTGGCCAAACGCCACGACCTGATCGACCATCGCATCGCACACCTGCTGCAGGTGGCCGTAATCGACGCCGGAACCGATGTGCATATGCAGGCCGACCAGCTGCAGACCGTGCTGCTGAATCGCCGCCAGCGCCAGCGGCAGATCGCTGTGCCAGATACCGTGCTTGCTGTTTTCGCCGCCGGTATTGGTTTTCTGGCTGTGGCCGTGACCAAAGCCCGGGTTGATACGCAGCCACACTTTGTGGCCCGGTGACTGCGCGCCCAGCTGATGCAGCATATCCACCGAACCGGCGTTAACCGGCACGCGCAGCTCGGCGATGCGCGCCAGCGTAGGCTGATCCAGCACGTCGGCCGTGAACACAATATCTTCGCCGCCCGGCGCAAAACCGGCGGCCAGCGCACGCTCGATTTCACCCAACGACACAGAGTCGACCTTCACGCCAGCCGCACGCATCAGGCGCAGAATATGGATGTTTGAGCAGGCTTTCTGCGCAAAGCGCACCACGTCGAATTCACGCAGCTGAGCGATACGCTGCCGGATAATCGCGGCATCATAGGCCCAGAAAGGGCCGCTGTAGCGCTGCGCCAGCGGCAGCAGATTGGCGGCGGTCAGCGCCGTTTCGGTGTTGTTTAAGGGACGTGGCATGACAATTCTCCTGAGTCGATAAGGCCATTTAGCCACAGAACAGCGATGCAGAAAAATATCTGTTTTAGCGCCTGCTATGCAAATATGATATGGGTTCACAGGAGAGAAAATGGCAAAGATCAACTGGCGGCATATCGAAATTTTTCACGCGGTGATGACCAGCGGCAACCTGACGCAGGCGGCGACCCTGCTGCACACCTCGCAGCCCACCGTCAGCCGTGAGCTGGCGCGGCTGGAGCAGCAGCTCGGCTTACAGCTGTTTGAGCGCGTTCGCGGCCGCCTGCAGCCTACGGTGCAGGGGCTGCGGCTGTATGAAGAGGTGCAGCGTTCGTGGTACGGGCTGGATCGCATCATGGATGCCGCCGAAGGGCTGCGGCAGTTTCGTCAGGGTGAACTGTCGATCGCCTGCCTGCCGGTATTTTCGCAGTCGCTGCTGCCGCCGCTGCTGCAGCCGTTTCTGCAGCGCTATCCGCAGGTGAGCCTGAATATCATTCCGCAGGAGTCGCCACTGCTGGAGGAGTGGCTGTCGGCGCAGCGTTACGATCTCGGCCTGACCGAAACCCAGCATGCGCCAGCCGGGACGCAGCGCGTGCCGCTGCTAACCTGTGATGAGGTGTGCGTACTGCCACCGCACCATCCGCTGTGTCAGCGGGCGGTGCTGACGCCGCAGGATTTCCACGGCGAGAACTATGTCAGCCTGTCGCGCAGCGACAGCTACCGTCAGCTGCTGGACGCGCTGTTTCACGAGCAGAGTGTTGAAAGGCGATTAGTGCTGGAGACGCACAGTGCGGCGTCGGTGTGCGCGATGGTGCGCGCCGGGGTGGGCATTTCGATTGTCAATCCGCTGACGGCGCTGGATTACGCCGACAGCGGCGTGGTAATGCGTAAATTCAGTATTGCCGTGCCCTTTACCGTCAGCCTGGTGCGGCCACAGCATCGGCCGGCTTCCGCGCTGGTGGATCACTTCTGCGACCACCTGCAGCAGCAGGTGGCCACGTTCCCTCAGCGCATCGCCGGGCGGCTGGCTTAAGCGCGTACCGCCTCGCCCTGCCCGCCGGATTTACGGAAGGTGATCAGGCACACCACCAGGCCCACGGCAGCCAGTGCGGCAGCAGCCACCGGTACCGACGTCAGGCCGTAGCCTTTATCGATCACCGCGCCGCCAACCCATGCACCCAGCGCGTTGCCGACGTTAAACGCCGAGATATTGAGCGTGGAGACCAGATTTGGCGCATCCTTACCGTGGCGCACTACGTTGATCTGCAGGCCCGGCACGGTGGCAAAGGTCGCCATCGCCCACAGGAACAGCGTGATCTCCGCCAGCCACAGCGCATGGCTTGTCCAGCTGAACAGCAGCGAGAAGATGGCAATCAGTGAGAAGCTGAGAATCAGGCTGAAAGAGACTTTCCAGTCCGCCAGCTTACCGCCGAGAATATTCCCCACCGTCAGCCCTGCGCCAATCAGGAACAGCGTCCAGCTGACGCCGCGATCGCTAATGCCGGTAACCTGCAGCAGCAGCGGCGCGATATAGCTAAACAGCGCGAACATCGCGGCGGCAAAAAACACCGTCATCAGCAGAGACAGCCACAGCTTGCCGTTAGCCAGCGCGCTGACTTCACTCGCCAGATGGACCGGCTTCTCCTCTTTATTGGTTGGCAGGCTGACAATCAGGGCGATAAACGCAAAGATGCCGATGATCGCCACGCCCCAGAAGGTGGCGCGCCAGCCAAACAGCTGACCAAACCAGGTCCCCAGCGGCACGCCAAGCACGTTAGCCAGCGTCAGGCCGGTGAACATCAGCGCCACCGCGGAGGCCTGACGGCCCGGAGCCACCAGGCTCGCGGCGACCACCGCGCCGATACCGAAGAACGCGCCGTGACACAGCGCCGTCACCACGCGCGCCAGCATCAGCAGGTTGTAGGTGTAGGCCAGCGCGCACAGCACGTTACCGATAATGAAGATGATCATCAGCAAGATCAGGGTGCGCTTACGCGGCAGTTTTGCCGTCAGCAGCGCCATAATCGGCGCGCCAATGGCCACGCCCAGCGCGTAACCGCTGATCAGCCATCCCGCGGACGGGATCGTCACCTGGAGATCGCCCGCCACTTCTGGCAGTAACCCCATGATGACGAACTCCGTGGTGCCGATGGCGAACGCACTCAGCGCCAGCGCCAGTAATGCAACAGGCATAACACACTCTCCCAAATAATTTTTTTGCAGGCAGGCCGTTTTACGAACGCAAAACGGTAAAAGCGGACGCTTATAGATATTTGAACTGCGTCACAGACCTATTAAAGCATAGCCGTGATGCATCAACCACCCTGCGGGCGGCAAGGCTATGTTGCTGCGGTAGCAATAATCGCTTTGCGGGAAAGTGTCACTGGCTAAGCGTCAGGACAGCACGCGGATTGCGCACTACGCTTGAACAGACTGGAGAAGCATCATGCAGGTTAATTACCCGTCAGCGCGTAAAGGATGCGTACAGGTTGCCGATATCCCAATGGATTGCCCGGTCAAACGGCGCCAGAAAAACAGGGGAAACACGCGTATGCGATGGCTTATCGCGCTGGTGGCGGGCTGCCTGAGTGGCTGCTCTGTCGGACATTACGAATACAGTCAGGAAGCGGCTAAACGCGTCGATATGACCGTTACCGGCATTCCTACCGTGCTGGGTATTGGCGCGCTTGGCACCACCATTCCGCTGACGCCGGAGTACAGCCTGACGGCGGCGCACGTGGCAAAATATTCACTCTATCGGGTCAAAGCCTGGCATCCGGAGTGCGATATTGCCGTGGTGTATCACAAAAATAAGGAAGCCAACCTGCCGCCGCCCTTTCGCAACAGCCATATCGGCGACGCGGTAAATCTCTACGGCTACAGCTACATCTCGGCGCTGCCGGTAGCGTCGAGCGGTAAAAACCTCATTAATACCACCCTGGCGAACGACTGGAATAAGCCCGGTTGTGTCGTGGTAGCGGCCAATGCCGGCGTGGTGAAAGGGATGTCGGGCGGCGCGGTGTATAACGCCAGCGACGACACCCTGGCTGGCGTCATTGTCGGGTACAGCAGCCGCATTGATGATAATCAGAGCGGTAAGACGCTCTACAAGAACGTCGCGCTGTATGTGCCCTATGCCCGTTTTCAGACATGGCTGGACGGCGTCGTGAAGTCGTAAAGCGGATATAAAAAAAAGGTCGCCGTCGTGGCGACCTTCTCGATACGCATAGCGCCAGCTTATTTTGCTGTCGGACGCAGTGCCGGGAACAGAATCACGTCACGGATGGTGTGGCTGTTAGTGAACAGCATCACCATACGGTCAATGCCGATGCCCAGACCGGCCGTTGGCGGCAGGCCGTGCTCCAGCGCGGTCACGTAATCTTCGTCGTAGAACATCGCTTCGTCGTCGCCGGCATCTTTCGCATTAACCTGCTGCAGGAAACGCTCCGCCTGGTCTTCCGCATCGTTCAGCTCCGAGAAGCCGTTGCCGATTTCACGGCCGCCGATGAAGAACTCAAAGCGATCGGTGATCTCCGGGTTCTCATCATTACGGCGCGCCAGCGGTGACACTTCAGCCGGGTATTCGGTGATAAAGGTCGGCTGAATCAGATGCGCTTCGGCTGTCTCTTCGAAGATCTCTGTGACTACGCGGCCCAGGCCCCAGCTCTTCTCAACTTTAATGTGCAGCGACTGAGCGATAGCCACGGCTTTATCAAAGTCATCCAGATCGGCCAGATCGGTTTCCGGACGGTATTTCTTGATCGCTTCACGCATGGTGAGCTTCTCAAACGGCTTGCCGAAGTCAAAGGTGTGTTCACCGTAAGGCACTTCGGTGGTGCCGAGTACGTCCTGCGCCAGGGTACGGAACAGGCTCTCAGTCAGTTCGATCAGATCTTTGTAATCCGCATACGCCATATAGAGCTCCATCATGGTGAACTCTGGGTTATGACGCGGCGAAATACCTTCGTTACGGAAGTTACGGTTGATCTCGAACACGCGATCAAAGCCGCCCACCACCAGACGCTTCAGGTAGAGTTCCGGCGCGATACGCAGATACATGTCGATATCCAGCGCATTGTGATGCGTGATGAACGGACGCGCCGACGCGCCGCCCGGGATCACCTGCATCATCGGCGTTTCCACTTCCATAAAGTCGCGATTTACCATGAACTGGCGGATGCCGGCCATGATTTTTGAACGCACTTTAAAGGTATGGCGTGATTCGTCGTTGGAGATCAGATCGAGATAGCGCTGACGGTAGCGGGTCTCCTGATCGGCCAGGCCGTGGAACTTGTCCGGCAGCGGACGCAACGCTTTGGTCAGCAGGCGCAGCTCAGAGATGTGGATCGACAGCTCGCCGGTTTTGGTTTTGAACAGCTTACCGCGCGCGCCGAGGATATCGCCGAGATCCCACTTCTTGAACTGCTCGTTGTAGACGCCCTCTGGCAGATCGTCGCGTGAGACGTAGATCTGAATCTGGCCGCCAACATCCTGCAGGGTGGCAAAAGAGGCCTTACCCATGATGCGGCGGGTCATCATACGACCGGCAACGCTCACCTCAACGCCAAGCGCTTCCAGCTCTTCGTTGCTCTTCTCGTCGTAGCTGGCGTGCAGCTGGTCGGAGAGGGAATCACGGCGGAAATCGTTTGGAAACGCCACGCCCTTTTCACGCAGCGCGCTGAGTTTTTCGCGACGCGCTTTCAGTTCGTTATTTAACTCAAGGGCGGCATCAGCGCTCTGCGGTTGTTGTTCAGACATGTCGGTTCCTTATAGCCCTGCTTTTAAACTTGCTTCAATAAAACGATCGAGATCGCCATCCAGTACCGCCTGGGTGTTGCGCGTCTCTACGCTGGTGCGCAGATCTTTGATGCGCGAATCGTCCAGTACATAAGAACGGATCTGGCTGCCCCAGCCGATATCAGATTTGTTATCTTCCGCTGCCTGCTTGTCCGCGTTTTTCTTCTGCATCTCATATTCGTACAGCTTGGCGCGTAACTGCTTGAAGGCCTGATCTTTGTTCTTGTGCTGTGAACGGTCGTTCTGACACTGCACGACAATGTTGGTCGGCAGGTGGGTAATACGCACCGCAGACTCGGTTTTGTTAACGTGCTGGCCACCGGCACCGGATGCGCGGTAAACGTCAATGCGCAGGTCCGCCGGGTTGATGTCGATGTCGATGTTGTCATCCACTTCCGGGTAGATAAATACCGAGCTGAAAGAGGTGTGACGACGGCCGCCGGAGTCGAACGGGCTCTTACGCACCAGGCGATGCACGCCGGTTTCAGTGCGTAGCCAGCCGTAAGCGTAATCACCAATGATCTTAATGGTGGCCGATTTAGTACCGGCAACTTCGCCTTCCGACTCTTCAATGATCTCGGTTTTAAAGCCTTTGGCTTCAGCCCAGCGCAGATACATGCGCAGCAGCATGCTGGCCCAGTCCTGCGCTTCAGTGCCGCCGGAACCCGCCTGAATATCCATGTAGCAGTCGGCGCCGTCGTATTCGCCGGAGAACATGCGGCGGAACTCAAGCTCGCCCAGTTTCACGTCCAGCGCATCCAGCTCGACAACCGCTTCGTTGAAGGTCTCTTCGTCGTCCGCTTCAACAGCCAGCTCCAGCAGGCCCTGTACATCCTCCAGACCTTGCTGCATCTGGTCGAGGGTCTCTACCACCGCTTCCAGCGACGCACGCTCTTTACCCAGCGCCTGCGCGCGTTCAGGTTCGTTCCAGACGTCAGGCTGCTCCAGCTCTGCGTTTACTTCTTCGAGGCGTTCTTTCTTGGCATCGTAGTCAAAGATACCCCCTAAGAACGCCACTGCGCTCCCTGAGGTCCTGGATACGATTTTTGACCGGATTAATTTCAAACATGGCTTTTCAGTCTTTTTTGACGATTCGGTGAGAGGGGATAAAAGTAACGCGATAGTCTACCCGAAAGCGCGCGCACTTTGTAGCTTTGCACGTCCCGGACTAAACCGCCTGTTAACCGCTGAAAAAAAGTTCCGCGCTTTCTGGAAACACAACACCACTGCAGTTTCCAGAAAACCCCCTTTACCACCTGGTGCGCGCACCCCCACTTCAGAATTTTCCTGCAAATTCCGACCAGTAAATGCCAGCCGCCGTTAGTAAAGCCCATGATTTTTAAATTAAATTCGTGAAGAATCCGCCCTAAGAAATTTCCTGCGGATGCGCAAGAATGGCGCGGTGAACGTGTGCAACGCTTCGCTGTCCGGGCCATCAGTTCGCTGCGGCCTGCCGTATTCTCTCTGCCCGCAACCGGCCTCTTTCGCTTGCTGTACCCGTCTGTCACACACGCAAATCAGGGATCTGCTTTACCGACATGGAACGACACTGTCCCGGTCCTGAAACGTGCAGGACCCTTAACATGCCCTGAGAGGCATGAGGAGCTGTCATGCTTTGTTCTGAAATTACCCTGGCTACCCGACCGCGCCTGCTGGCGCTCCTGATGCCGCTGTTACTGACCGCCTGCGGCGGCGGAGGCGGAGGCGGCGGTGCGCCAGTGGCTCTGGATCCTCGCCCCGCCGCCGGA
>NZ_MLFS01000085.1 GCF_002095485.1 Pantoea wallisii
GCTGAGTGACTTTGAGCATCCGACGTTGCACCACAATCTGACTACCCTCAAAGCGCTGCGCCACGTGGCACTGCTTGACGAAAAGCTGCATATCGAACTGGTGATGCCTTTTGCCTGGGCGAGCGCGTTCGAGGAGTTAAAGGCGCAGACCAGCGCCGAGCTGCTCCGGTTGACCAACACGCGCGCCATTGACTGGCGGTTGCGTCACGATATCGCCACGCTGAAACGCGTTAAAAACCAGCCCGGTGTGAACGGGGTGAAGAACATCATTGCCGTCAGCTCCGGTAAAGGGGGCGTGGGCAAATCCAGTACCGCCGTCAATATGGCGCTGGCGCTGGTGGCCGAGGGCGCGCGCGTCGGCATCCTGGATGCGGATATCTATGGTCCCTCTGTCCCTAACATGCTCGGCACCGAAAGTCAGCGCCCGACGTCGCCCGACGGCACGCACATGGCCCCGATCATGGCGCACGGCCTTGCCACCAACTCTATCGGCTATCTGGTTACCGACGATAACGCCATGGTGTGGCGCGGGCCCATGGCGAGTAAAGCGCTGATGCAGCTGCTGAATGAAACCCAGTGGCCGGATCTGGATTACCTGATTCTGGATATGCCGCCGGGCACAGGCGATATTCAGCTGACGCTGGCGCAAAACGTGCCGGTGACCGGCGCGCTGGTGGTGACCACGCCGCAGGACATCGCGCTGATCGATGCGCGTAAAGGCATGGTGATGTTTGAGAAGGTCGATGTGCCGGTGCTGGGTATCGTTGAGAACATGAGCATGCATATTTGTAGCCAATGCGGCCATCACGAGCCGATCTTTGGCACCGGTGGCGCGCAAAAGCTGGCGCAGGATTACCACTCTCGTCTGCTGGCGCAGCTGCCGCTGCACATTAATCTGCGTGAGGACCTGGATGACGGCGAGCCAACCGTTATCCGCCGTCCGCAGAGTGAGTTTGCGGCGCTGTATCGTCAGCTGGCAGGGCGCGTGGCCGCCCAGCTTTACTGGCAGGGCGAGGTTATCCCGGGGGAGATCGCGTTCCGCGCGGTGTAAAGCGCTACTTTCCGCTGGCGCGGGCCGTCAGCGGAAAGTGCATCAGCACATATTTACCCTGTTCACCTTCGCCGGTGGCCTCGCGCTGCCAGCCGTGGTGCGCATAAAAAGCCAGGGCCTGCTCGTTCTGCATCAGGCATTTAAGCGCGCCGGTGGAGGTGAAACGCTGCTGTACCGCCTCCAGCAAGGCGCTGCCAACGCCCTGGCCCTGATAGTCAGGGTCGATATAGAGGCTGTGCAGGAAGTTATCGTTATCCAGCACGCCAGCAAAGCCTGCACGATGGCCATCAATCTCCGCAACCAGCACGGTTTCGCCGAGAATCACCGCATCAAAATCCTCCAGCTGCCAGTCGTCACCCTCCAGCCACGTCCAGTTATGGCGGCGCGCGGCGAGAAACAGCGTGCGTAAGAACGGGCGGTCAGCCTCTTCAAAAAGACGAATTTTCACTACCAGACTCCATTGCGAATAAGCGGGCACATTTCGTCGCGGTGCTGTCATAAAACTGTTCAGCACGGATGATTGAATATTTATAAAAAATAGCAGTTGGCGCGTAAAAAGATAAAGCCTGTCAAATCAGCGGTTTTTGTGTGTAGAATGCCGCGGCAAGCCGCAATAACTCTGGCGTCAGCGCTTTGATAGCTTTTGTTTATCTGATTGATAACGTCTGCATATTAGAAGTTGGCCCGAAAATTCTGTAGCCTGCATCACATCTTTTAACGGAGGTCATCAATGTCTATCATCAATACCAAAATCAAACCGTTCAAAAACGCAGCGTTCAAAAACGGCGAATTCATCGACGTAACCGAGAAAGACGTTGAAGGTAAATGGAGTGTTTTCTTCTTCTACCCGGCTGACTTCACCTTTGTTTGCCCGACTGAACTGGGTGACGTGGCAGACCACTACGAAGAGTTCCAGAAACTGGGCGTAGACATCTACTCTGTTTCTACTGACACGCACTTTACCCACAAAGCCTGGCACGGTTCTTCTGACACCATCGCAAAAATTCAGTATGCGATGATCGGCGACCCAACCGGCGCGCTGACCCGCAACTTCGAAATCATGCGTGAAGCGGAAGGCCTGGCTGACCGTGGTACCTTCATCGTTGACCCGGAAGGCATCATTCAGGCAATCGAAATCACTGCTGAAGGCATTGGCCGTGACGCATCTGACCTGCTGCGTAAAGTGAAAGCAGCTCAGTATGTTGCTTCTCACCCAGGTGAAGTTTGCCCGGCTAAATGGAAAGAAGGCGACGCCACTCTGGCTCCATCACTGGACCTGGTTGGTAAAATCTAAGTCACTTCCGGCCCTTCGATCTCTCTTCCATCGGGTGCTGCGGCACCCGATTTTTTTCACAGGAACTCACTATGCTCGACACAAATTTAAAAACCCAGCTCAAGGCTTACCTTGAGAAATTAACAAAACCGGTTGAGTTGATTGCCACACTGGACGATGGCGCGAAATCTGCGGAGATCCGTACTCTGCTTACCGATATCGCCAGCCTGTCTGAGAAAGTCAGCTTCCGTGAAGAGAACGATCGTCCGGCTCGTAAACCCTCCTTCCTGATCACTAACCCTGGCAGCCAGAGCGGCCCGCGTTTTGCCGGCTCGCCAATGGGTCACGAATTTACTTCACTGGTGCTGGCACTGCTGCAGACCGGCGGCCATCCGTCGAAGGAAGCGCAGAGCCTGCTGGACCAGGTTGCCGCGCTGGATAGCGATCTGCACTTTGAAACTTATTATTCGCTCTCATGCCACAACTGCCCGGACGTGGTACAGGCGCTGAACCTGATGGCGATTCTCAACCCGCGCATCAGCCATACTGCGATTGATGGCGGCATGTTCCAGAACGAAATCACCGACCGCAACGTCATGGGCGTGCCGGCGGTCTACCTGAACGGCAAAGAGTTCGGTCAGGGCCGTATGAGCCTGGCAGAGATCGTCGGCAAAGTGGATACCAACGCGGATAAGCGTGCTGCTGAAGAGCTGAACAAGCGTGACGCCTATGAAGTGCTGATCGTCGGCAGCGGCCCGGCGGGCGCCGCAGCGGCCATCTACTCGGCGCGTAAAGGCATCCGTACCGGTCTGATGGGCGAACGTTTCGGTGGCCAGGTGCTGGATACCGTAGATATCGAAAACTACATCTCTGTGCCAAAAACCGAGGGGGCCAAACTGGCCGGTTCGCTGCGTGCGCACGTCGATGACTACGATGTTGATGTGATTGACACCCAGAGCGCCATCAAACTGATTCCGGCGGCGAAAGAGGGCGGTCTGCACGCCATTGAAACCGCCTCAGGCGCCGTACTGAAATCCCGCAGCATCATCATTGCCACCGGCGCGCGCTGGCGCAACATGGGCGTGCCGGGTGAAGAGCAGTACCGCACCAAAGGTGTGACCTACTGCCCGCACTGCGACGGCCCGCTGTTTAAAGGCAAGCGTACGGCGGTGATCGGCGGCGGGAACTCGGGTGTTGAAGCGGCTATCGACCTGGCGGGTATTGTTGAGCACGTAACGCTGCTGGAGTTCGCCAGCGAGATGCGCGCCGACAAAGTGCTGCAGGATAAGCTGCGCAGCCTGAAAAACGTGGATGTGATTCTCAACGCGCAGACTACCGAAGTGAAAGGTGACGGCAGCAAAGTGACCGGTCTGACTTACATTGACCGTAATAACCAGAGCAGTCATGAAATCGCGCTGAGCGGTATCTTCGTGCAGATTGGCCTGCTGCCAAACACCGGCTTCCTTGAAGGGGCGGTGGAGCGTAACCGCATGGGCGAAATCATCATCGATGCCAAATGCGAAACCAGCCTGAAGGGCGTGTTCGCTGCCGGTGACTGCACCACGGTGCCGTATAAGCAGATTATTATCGCCAGCGGCGAGGGTGCCAAAGCGTCACTGAGCGCCTTTGACTACCTGATCCGTACCAAACCGGCTGAATAACCTTTTGCGATAGCCACGCAATAGCCCTGCAACCTGTGTTGCGGGGCTTTTTTTTATCCCAGCCAGCGCCGCGCCTGCTCGTCACTGACGTCGCGGTAGTAGATTTTATGGATACGTGCACCGCAGCGCTGGCAGCATGCGCTGATATGCGTGGAGAGCCGCACTCTGCCGGCCGGGCAGAGTGCGCCTTTGCGGGCGATGCGGATGCGATGCCATCGATGGGCGTGCGGGATAAGGCTGAACAGTTTCAGGGTCATGAGGGTGTTCCGGCGTGAGGGTGCCTGCTATCAAGTCCGGAAGAGGATTAAGCCGGGTTCTGCGGCGCGGCAAATTGACACTAATCAATTAGAGGTGGTTTTCACGGCAGATAAGCGAATTTTACCTGTCCGGATTAAAACTGTGCCAGCGGCGTGGTGCACACGCTTTTCGGCCGATTGATCTGCCACGTTTTTTTGCGTTTTCCACCTCTCTCATATTTTGATCTGCGCCTGGGACGTCCCCTTGCTGACACAACGCGCCATGGCGATTTACAAGCTGGCACGCTGCCATTATGCTGGTGGCGCACGTGTCTCACGTGCATGACTCGGGGTGCCCTTCTTTGTGAAGGCTGAGAAATACCCGTACCACCTGATCTGGATAATGCCAGCGTAGGGAAGTCAGATGCCTGACCGCATTCGCCTTCTTGATCGCCGGTTGGGAGTTTTATGACACAGCCTGACCTTCTCTCCTCCGCGCAGCTCGCGCACTCTCTGCAGCTGTTGCATCAGCAAACGCCGCTGGTGCACTGCATGACCAACGACGTGGTACAGACTTTTACCGCCAACGTTCTGCTGGCGCTGCGCGCCTCGCCGGCCATGGTGATTGATGCGACGGAAGCCGCACAGTTTGCCGGCTTCGCTGATGCGCTGCTGATCAACGTGGGCACTTTAACCTGCGATCGCCGTGACGCCATGCTGGCGGCGGTAGAGGCCGCACGGCTGGCCGGCACACCCTGGACGCTCGATCCGGTGGCGGTTGGCGCGCTGACGCTGCGCAGCGCCTTCTGCCAGCAGCTGCTCAGCCTGCAACCGGCCGCAATTCGCGGTAACGCTTCGGAGATTCTTGCCCTGGCTAACCAGACGGCGGGCGGACGCGGGGTGGATAGCGTGCATCAGGCCGATGCCGCGCTCAGCGCCGCACAGCAGCTGGCGCAGGCGCATCAGACCCTGGTTGCCGTAACCGGCGAAGTGGATTACATCACGGATGGCACGCGAACGCTGGCCGTGGCGGGCGGTAGCCCGCTGATGACGCGTGTTGTGGGCACCGGCTGCGCATTGTCGGCGGTGGTTGCGGCGTTTGCCAGCCTGCCGGGCGATCGCCTGTTGCATGTGGCAGCGGCGTGTCGGGTTATGTCATTGGCCGGTGAGCAGGCGGCGCGTAGCGCGACCGGGCCGGGCAGCTTTGTCGCCGCTTTTCTTGATAACCTCTGGACGCTGGAGGTGGCAGCATGAAGCGCATCAACGCCTTAACCATAGCCGGTACCGATCCCAGCGGCGGCGCGGGCATTCAGGCCGATCTCAAAGCTTTCTCAGCGCTGGGTGCCTACGGTACCAGCGTAATTACCGCGCTGGTGGCGCAAAACACCTGTGGCGTGCAGTCGGTGTATCGCATTGCGCCCGATTTTGTTGGCGCGCAGCTGGATTCGGTGCTGGATGATGTACGTATCGACGCGGCCAAAATCGGCATGCTGGCGGAAACCGCGATTGTTGAAGTGGTAGCAGAAAAGCTGACGCAGGCTCGCCTGCCGTTTGTGGTGCTGGACACGGTGATGATCGCCAAAAGCGGCGATGCGCTGCTGTCACCTGATGCGGTGGTGAGCATTCGCGAGCTGCTGCTGCCGCAGGTGTCGCTGATCACCCCCAACCTGCCGGAAGCTGCGGCGTTACTGGGGCGGGAAATGGCGCAGGATGAAAAAACCATGCTGCAGCAGGGCGATGCGCTGCTCGATCTCGGCTGTGAAGCGGTGCTCATGAAGGGCGGCCACCTGAGTGATGCGGAGAGCCCGGACTGGCTGATCACCCGTGCCGGACGTCAGCGCTTTACGGCGCCGCGCGTCAATACGCGCCATACGCACGGCACCGGCTGCTCGCTCTCCGCCGCGCTGGCGGCGCTGCGCCCGCGGCACGACGATTGGGCAGCGACCATAGAGGAAGCCAAAGCCTGGCTGCAGCAGGCGTTGCTGCACGCGGACTCACTGGAAGTCGGGAAGGGGATCGGGCCGGTGCACCACTTCCATCAATGGTGGTAAGGCGCAGAGGATAAGCGGGGCAGAACTTATCTGCCCTCTCTGCAGGAGGGGGCACTCATGCGCAGCGGTGTTAAGGCCCTTCGAACCATGCGCTGTTGCGCTCGGCGATCGGCGTGATGGTTAAAATCATCTCCTGCAGGTGCCGGCGCATCGCCGCTTCAGCGCCATCGACATCCTTCGCCTTCAGCGCCTGATAGATCTCTTCGTGCTGCTGAATCAAACTCTCTGGCGGGGAGACTTCGCTCAGCGTCAGAAAACGTACGCGGTCCATGGTCGCTTTGATGTTCTCAACCGTCTCCCAGGCCAGCAGGCAATCAATGCCCTCAGCTATCAGGCGGTGAAACTCATCGTCAAGCGTGAGAAAAGCCTGACTGTCATGCCGCTCCGCAGCCAGCCGCTGAAGTTGCAGATTATGCTCCAGCGCCATCAAACCGGCCAGGCCAATCTCCAGCGCGGCGCGGCGGACAACGGCAATCTCCACCGCTTCACGAATAAAACGCCCGTCGGCCACGCGCTGGGCGGAAATTTTACGCACAAAAGTGCCGCGCTGCGGTAATACCTGCACCAGACCCGCTTCTGCCAGCTTGATAAAGGCTTCACGCACCGGCTGGCGCGAAACGTTAAAGCGTGCAGAGACCTCCTTTTCCGAGAGCAAAGAGCCCGGATGGATGGCGCAGGTGACAATATCCTTGCGCAGATAGCGATAAATCTGCTGATTAACGGGTTCGCTGGTGGTTATGGTATAGGCAATCGACATGCAGCAATATCCGTATTACGGCTGGCGTTCGCCAGCCCGATGATAAAGGTTCAGTCTAATCAGCACGCTGCGTCTGCGCTACACATTTGTGTGTGCCGCTCAGCCTTCTGTGACAAGGGCATGAACCGTGGCGCGCGCCCCCTGCGTACGTAGCTGCTGATAGAGTTCGGTAACCCGGGCAACAAATACGCTGTGGTAACGCAGGTCATCACCAAATACGGCCTGCAGGCGCAGTAGCGCCTCGACCCGCTGCGGACCCTCCTCGCTATTGGCGACAATACTTGCCAGCTGCGCCTTCAGCGGATCGCGAATCTCAATCGCCTCTCCCTGCTCATCAACGCCGCTGATGTAGCGCATCCAGCCCGCCACACCCAGCAGCAGATAGTCGCAAGGCGTGCCGTTACGCAGATGCCAGCGCACGCCGTCCAGCAGGCGCTGCGGCAGCTTCTGCGTACCGTCCGTGGCGATTTGATACGTGCGATGTTTGATGGCGCGATTTTCATAGCGGGCAATCAGTGAGTCGGCATACGCCACCAGATCCACCCCCTGCGTGCGCAGCGTCGGAGCCTGATCCTGTAGCATCAGCGCGCGTGCAGCCTGGCGGTAACGGGCGTCGGCCATGCAATCACTGATGTGTTCATAACCGGCGAGAAAGCCCAGGTAAGCCAGAAATGAGTGGCTGCCATTGAGCATGCGCAGCTTCATCTCTTCAAAGGGCAGCACATCACTGACCAGCTCAGCACCGGCGTTTTCCCATGCCGGGCGACCATTGACGAAGTTATCTTCAATCACCCACTGGAAGAAGGGTTCGGCCTCTACCGCCACCGGGTCGTGGCTGCCGAGACGTGCCGTTAGCGTTGCGAAGGCCTCATCGGTCATCGCCGGCACAATGCGATCCACCATGGTGGAAGGGAAGGTGATGTGGGTCTGGATATAATCCGCCAGCGCCGGGCTGCGGCGCTGCGCCAACTGAGTGATGACATTGCGCGTTACGTGGCCGTTCTCCGGCATGTTGTCGCACGACATCACGCTGAAGGGCGGCAGGTCGCGTTCGCGACGGCGCTCAATGGCCGCCAGAATCAGCCCCGGCAGCGAGCGCGGCGTCTGCGGATGCGCCAGGTCATGCACGATATCCGGATGCTCCGGGTTCAGCTGACCGCTCGAGGGCTGGTAGCAGTACCCTTTCTCCGTAACCGTCATGGAGACGATAGCGATAGCCGGCTGGCACATCGCCTCAATCACCGCTTCAACGCCGTCGCTTTTTCCGTGCAGCGCCTGCGTAATAATCCCCACCACGCGCGTGTTCAGCGTGTCGTCGGTCATCTCAGTTACGGTATAGCGTAAATCCTGCTGGCGCAGGGCGGCGATCAGCTCGCCGCTGTTGAGGTTCACCTCACAGTAGCCCCAGTCACTGCCCTGTTCAGCCAGTTTGTCAGCGGCCAGCGCCTGGTGGGCGCGGTGAAAGGCGCCGAAGCCGATGTGTACCATGCGGGTGGTTAACTGCTGGCGATCGTAAGTGGGTTGTTGCACATCGGCGGGGAGGCGATCGGGTTCTAACATGCGGTCTCCTTGAGCAAACGGGGCGCTAAGCGCCCCGGTAATTCAAACGGTTATACTGAAACAGGCTTGTTGCTGGCTTTCGGGCTGCGAATCACAAACAGCACCAGGAACGCACCGATGGCGGCCACGGCACCGGCCAGCACAAAGGCGCTGTCAAACTTGCCGGTATGCTGCACGATGAAACCGGTCACGATAGGGCCAATGATGCCCGACAGGCTGCCAATCAGGTGGATAAAGCCACTGATACTGCCCACGCGGCTTTTGTGTACCACATCCTGAATGATCGCCCAGTAAATGGCACCGGTGATGTAGAGGAAGAAGATGGAGATCGACATCATGATCACCGCCGAATTAACCTCTTTAATGGTGCCGGCCAGGGCAACACAAATTGCTGCAGCCAGCAGCGACACCACCAGAACAATCTTGCGTGACAGCAGTAATTTGCCGGTGATATTGAAAATCTTGTCCGAAATCCAGCCGCCCAGCGCCAGGCCGACAAAGCCGACAATCCACGGAATCATGGTGGTGATACTCATGGATTTAATGTCCAGGCCGTGTGCCTGCACCAGGTAGGCCGGGAACCAGCTCAGGAAGAAGAACAGAATATAGTTGTAGCAGAAGAAGGCGAAAGCCGTGACCAGGATAATGGGCTGGCGCAGGTAGTAACCCATGCCGTGCGCTTTTCCGTCAGCATCGATTACATCTGCCGGCTCTTCATCTTTCAGTTTCTCCACCAGCGCGCGCTCTTCAGGGGAGACGCGTTTGCTGCGGGCCGGATTATCGGCGGCGAAGTAGAACCACAGCGCCATCCACACCAGGCCAATCACGCAGATCACCACGAAGGCCGGACGCCAGCCGAACGACAGCGCCAGGTAGCCGACAATCGGGCCGGCGACAGCGCCACCGAGTGGCGATCCGGCGCTTAGCAGACCCATCGCCGTTGCGGCCTGTTTTTTCGGGAACCAGCCGTTGATGGCTTTGTTGGCCGAGGCGCAGATAGGGCCCTCCGCCATGCCGAACAGCACGCGCAGAATCATCATTGACCAGAAGCCGGTCGCCAGTGCGGTCATGCCGCAGAACAGCGACCACATGCCAACGGCAGTGCCCAGGACGATGGTCGGGCCAAATTTATCGGTGGCTAAGCCGCCGATAAAGTTAAACAGCGCGTAGCCAAAGAAGAAGCTGCCGAAGATCAGGCCAAACTGCTCGGCGTTGATCATCAGATCCTTCTCCACCAGCGGCACGGTAAGAGAGAGGGCAATACGATCGAGGTAGTTGATCATATAAACCAGGAACAGCAGCAGTACGAGGGTCCAGCGCAGATTCTTTAACATAGAAACTCCGACTCATCGTCTCCCCCTTGCGAGAACAGGGGGATGATTATTTATTGGCCGGCGGGTACGTACCGGCATAGGGATACCTGGTGTGGGGCGTAATTTAATCCATTTGCAGAATAACTTTGCAGCAGGTGCGCGGATCTTTTTCAAACAGGGTCATCGCACGCGCGATCTCTGCCAGCGGGAAGTAGTGGGTTACCAGCTTCTCCGGCTGGATCAACCCCTGTTCCATCCAGTCGATCACCTGCGGAAACCGGTTGCTGTTCAGACGTGAAGTGAACAGCGACAGCTCTTTACTGGTTAACGCCTGCTGCGTAATGCTGCAGGGCTCGCCAGAGAAGCCGAGCAGCCCGATGCGTGCCGCCGGCGAGGCGAGGGCAGCGGCTTCGGCCAGAATGGCTGGATGGCAGGCAGCATCAATGATCAGCGTCGGCTGCACGCCCTCCAGCTGCGCCGCCAGCGGGAATTCGCTGTTGTTAAACACGCGATCGGCGCCGTTCTCCTGCGCCAGCGCGAGGCGCTCCGGCAGGCGATCCACCACCAATACCTGCCGCACGCCATAAACGCCTTTCAGTACCTGAATCGCCGTCAGGCCCATCGGGCCGGCGCCGTAGATCAGCGCAATATCATCGGCCTGCGGTTTAAGGAAAGCGGTGATGTTAGCGGCGATGGTGAACGGTTCCACCAAACTGGCGAGTTTATCGGGGATCGTTGCCGGCAAACGGTGAGCGTTTTGCGCCGGCGCCACCGCATATTCACTGAAGCCGCCGTCACGGTGTACGCCAATCACCTGCAGCGTTTTGCACACATTTGGGCGGCCCACGGAGCACGGATAACAGTGACCGCAGCTTACCACCGGATCAACCGCTACGCGTTCGCCGATGCGGCTGGCATCAACATCCGCGCCGACAGCATCGATGACGCCAAAGAATTCATGACCAATCACGCGCGGGTATTGGGCAAACGGATTATGACCGTGCCAGATATGCACGTCTGAACCGCAGATGCTGGCGAAGGTTACGCGTACGCGTACTTCGTCTGGTGCAGGCTGCGGCTGCGGGCGCTCCGCCAGCACCAGTTCACCCGGTTGTTCAATTACGACACTTTTCATCATTTACTCCTTGCTGGCAGGTTCGGTCAGAGCGTTTCTGGCCAGCCTTAACGGGAACGTAATGATGAAAAAATACGCGCACTAATACTACCATACAAGTCGTTGTTGCAGAGTTGTGAAGAGAGTCACAGATACCGTAGTGGCGATCCGCAGGACCGCCATGGCTAATTATTCGTGCGCCAGCGAAACCGCACTCAGCGTGCGCCACAGCAGCTCTTTATCCTGAGGCGAAATGTTGGGTTGCCGGATATCGCGCATAAACGCCGCTTTATCCGTTGCCGTCAGGCGTGAACCCTGTTTCAGCGTCGCAGACACGCTCGCTAAAATGGCGTCGCTGTACTGCCCGATACGCTTTCTCACCTCCTCCAGCGGTCGCGGTTGCCAGTGGCTCTCCGGCGAAGCCAGCCAGTCGGCACGGTAGCGATACTGTATCGCCTTCGCCACATCCATTTGTGCCTGAATAAAGGGCTTAACGGTTTCACCGTCCAATCCTAACTGACGGGCATCGGCAAGGGCTTTTTCCAGCACCCGGCGCTCCTGATTAAGATCTTCAATCGGCTGATGGTGCTGCGCTTTATAGCCCGCAACATCCTTCATGTAAGAGAGCCTGCTGTTGATCAACTCGCCGGGCGCGGGTTGAGCGGGAGACTCTGCCGCCACGGCAGAAACAGTGCACATGGCCAGCGCCAGCGCGGCCGTTCGAAACGTCATTAACATGATAATTTCCCTGATGATGATGAGAGGCGCAGTGCAGTACGCCCGGAAAGAGTGAACGCCAGACACACAGAGTGGCGAATATTTTCTTGTTTTTTAATCTACCAACTAGTAGGTTGTTTTGCCAGTGCCCAATCGGATGCACGCACCTGATGTTTCTGGCTTTGCCCATGTTGAGAGGAAATACGCTATGACAGTTTTATCGAATATCAAACAGGTTTCACTGCTGATCGCCAGCGCGCTGATGGCCACCGCAGGTGCCAGCAGTGCCATGGCCGCCGATATGGCTGCGCAAAAAGTGCAGATTCGCGGCGTTATCCAGTCCGTAAGCGGTGATGAGCTGCATATCCAGTCGCGCGAAGGCGCGGCGCTGAACGTCGGATTAAAGCCTGACGCGATGGTGTCAGCGGTAGCGCAGGCTAAAATCAGCGATATCAAAAAGGGCGATTATGTGGGTATCGCCTCGCTGCCGAAAACCGGTGGCGGTGATGGCGCGCTGGAAGTGCTGATCTTCCCGGCGCAGTTAAAAGGCGCAAACGAGGGCAACTTTAGCTGGGATCTGAAACCTGGCAGCTCCATGACCAACGCCACGGTCGCCAATAGTGTGACGTCGGTAAGCAACAGCGAAGTGACGGTTACTTATCACGGTCATCAAAAGAAAATTGCCATTCCTGCAGGCACGCCGGTCGTTACGCTGGCTGCGGCGACCCGCGATGACATCAAGCCCGGAACTACCGTCTTTGTTCCTGCTGAGAAGAGCGCTGATGGCAAGTTCACCGCGAACACGGTGATTGTCGGTAAAAACGGCGTTGTGCCACCGATGTAATCCGCCACCCGCCAGGTGACGCCTGGCGGGTAAGGGGCTTCGTTATGCAACCTCACAAAACATTTATCCGTCGCCACAGTGTGGTCGTGCGCATCACGCATTGGGTTAATGTCGTCTGTTTTGCGGTACTGCTGATGAGCGGATTGCAGATATTTAATGCGCATCCACGGCTCTACGTCGGCATCTATGGCGCCGACCATGAGCAGCCGGTATTTGCAATCGGCAGCCGTCAGCAGAATCAGGGCTATGTGCAACTCGGGACAGTGCAGCTCAATACCACCGGCGTGCTCGGTGTCTCTCTGCTCGAAGGTTCGTTAACCGCGCGCGCCTTTCCCGGCTGGATGACGCTGCCGTCATGGCAGGACCTTGGTGCAGGGCGTCACTGGCACTTTCTGGCCGCCTGGCTACTGGTGATCAATGGGTTCATCTATCTGCTACACGGTGTGCTGCGTCAGCATTTTCAACGTGACCTGTTGCCCGATCGCCAGCAACTGAAACTCCGTCATCTGTGGCAGGAAATTGTCGATCACGCCCGGCTACGCTTTGCCAAAGGTGATGAAGCTCGCCGCTATAATGCTCTGCAGAAAATCACCTATCTGCTGGTGATCGTGGTGCTGCTGCCGCTGATGTTGCTCACCGGTTTAACCCTCTCTCCGGCGTTAGATGCGGCTTTCCCCTTCTTGCCTGATCTGTTTGGTGGCCGCCCCACGGCGCGGACGCTGCATTTTATTACTGCCACTCTGCTGGTGCTTTTTGTCCTGGTCCATGTGGTGATGGTGCTGGTTTCCGGCCTGTGGAATAACCTGCGTTCCATGATCACCGGCCAATACGCGATTGAGCATGAGGAAGATAAATCATGAAAAGCGACCTGACCCGTCGCCGTCTGCTGCTGGGCGCGCTTTCCGGAGCCGGCGCAGCGCTGTTAAGTGGTTGCGATAGGTTAACGCAAAGCGAAACCGTCGGCGGCTGGCTGAATGAAACGGAAAAACTGACGCGCTTTACGCAGCGCTTGCTGGGGCAGCAGCGGCTGGCACCCGAGTTTAGCGAGGCCGATATCTCGCCGGTGTTCCGCGCTAACGGTACGCAAATGCCGGATTCTGAGGAGTATGCGCGCTTGCTCAGCAATAACTTTCGTGACTGGCGGCTGCGGGTCAGCGGGCTGGTGCAGCAGCCGCTGAGTCTGTCGCTCAGCGATCTGCAGCAATTTCCCAGCCGCACGCAGATTACGCGCCACGATTGCGTTGAGGGCTGGAGTGCCATCGGTAAATGGCAGGGCGTACCGCTCGGGCGGGTACTGGATGCTGCGCGGCTTAAGCCCGGTGCGCGTTATGTGGTTTTTTACTGTGCCGATGAGCTGGAGCAGACGCTGGATGGCAGCGGACGCTACTACGAAAGCATCGACCTGCAGGATGCCTGGCATCCGCAAACGCTGCTGGCTTACCGAATGAATGATCAACCCCTCCCGGTAGCCCACGGCGCGCCATTACGTCTGCGGGTCGAGCGGCAGCTGGGTTACAAGCATGCGAAGTACCTGATGGAGATCAAAGTGGTGGATTCGTTCGCACAGCTTTGGGGCGGGCACGGTGGCTATTGGGAAGATCGCGGCTACGAGTGGTACGGCGGTATATAGCGGAGCGGGGCAGGCAGAAAAGCAAAAAGCAGATGTCTTGCGACATCTGCTTTTCAGAATTT
>NZ_MLFS01000086.1 GCF_002095485.1 Pantoea wallisii
CGTGTCCGCACGCTGCAGCGCATGCGCCACCGTTACCAGCACGCGCTTGCCGTGCAGCTGGCGGGCGAACTCACGGATAAACGCCGCGCTGACGCCACAGATATCGGCTGCCATCCGGCATCGCGCACCGTGCCATCCTCTTCGCCGCGGATATAGGCCACCAGCTGCGGCCAGCCCACGGTGTAGCGCGCGAGAAACGCCTCATCGGTGAGGCGTTCTTCAATCAGTACCGAGAGCAGGCCCAGCATAAAGGCCGCGTCGGTGCCCGGTCGCAGCGCCAGCCACTCGCCCTGCGCCTCATCGGGCAGATCGCTCTGCAGCGGACTGATCGAGATAAAGCGAGCGCCGCGCTGCGCCGCCTGCTGCATAAAGCCACGTTCGGTGTGCTCGCTGAGCCCGCCGCTTGCCACCTGCGAATTTTTCAACGCCAGCCCGCCAAACGCCAGCACAATCTCACTGTGCCGCGCAATCTCTTCCCAGCTCACGCCACGCCGTGCGATCTCATTCATATCACCGACGATATGCGGCAGCAGCACGGATGCCGAGCCCGAGCTATAGCTGTTCACCGAGCGCACATAGCCGCCCATCACGGTATTGAGGAAGCGGTGCACCTGGCTCTGCGCGTGGTGGAATCGCCCGGCGCTGGACCAGCCGTACGAGCCGCCAAATATCCCCTCCGGACCATATTGATCGCCCACGCGCTGCAGCTCGCGTGCAGCCAGGGCATAAGCATCCTCCCAGCTCACCGCCACATACTCATCGTTGCCACGTCGCGCATCCGGCCCCGGCCCGTTCTCCAGCCAGCCGCGCCGGATCATCGGCTGCGCGACCCGTGCCGGATGATTAAGGGCGGTATGGAAGTTTTGCAGCAGCGGGCTGGGATCGGGATCGCCTGTGAACGGTTCGATGGTCAGCCGATCGCCCTGCTTTCGGGCGGTAAAGGCGCCCCAGTGGGCGCTGTGCATCACCGGTTTTTGCGTCATCGTATTTCCTGGGTCAAAAATGAAAAAACGGTGCTTAAAGCACCGTTGCAATAAAGTTTCTTACGCGTCCGTTGTCCGGATCGTCGAGCACCTGCTGAGTCGGGCCCGCCGCGACAATTTTGCCGCCTTCCATAAAGACAATGTTATCGGCCACCTCGCGCGCAAAGCCAATCTCATGCGTCACAATCACCATGGTGATACCGGAGTGCGCCAGCTGTTTGATCACCTGCAGCACTTCGCCCACCAGTTCCGGGTCCAGCGCGGAGGTTGCTCATCAAACAGCATCACGCCGGGGTCCATCGCCAGGGCACGGGCGATCGCTACGCGCTGCTGCTGACCGCCGGAGAGATTTTGCGGCCACTCCTCTTCACGGCCATCCAGCCCGACCTGGCGCAGCAGCGACAGCGCTTTGCTGGTGGCCTGCTGACGGCTCTGCTTCTTCACCCGTACCGGCGCATCAATGATGTTCTGCAATACGGTGCGGTGCGGGAACAGATTGAATTGCTGGAACACCATGCCGATCTCTGCGCGCTGGCGGGCAATCTCGCTGCTGCTCAGCTCATGCAGCGCCTGGCCTTTTTGCTTATAGCCAATGATCTCGCCACCGATGCGGATCGTGCCGCCATCCAGCTTCTCCAGATGGTTGATACAGCGCAGCAGCGTAGATTTACCGGAGCCGGACGGCCCGAGAATCACCGTGACCGAGCCTGCCGGGATATCCAGATTGACCTCATCCAGAATAGTGACGCCAGAGAAACGCTTGGTCACCTTGCGTAGTGCGATCGCTTCAGCCATTGCTTACGCTCCTTTCTGCTTTTGCCGCTGAGAAACCAGGCAGCGACTTCAGCAGGCTGCGCTTTTCGCGACGCGTAACGCCGCGGCCAAAATAGCGCTCGACATAGAACTGACCGATGGAGAGCACGGAGGTCATCAGCAGGTACCACAGCGTGGCAACCAGCAGCAGCGGAATCACCTCATAGGTGCGCTGATAGATGATCTGCGCTGAGAACAGCACATCCTGCAGAGAGATCACCGACACCACCGCCGTGGTCTTGAGCTGACCAATAATTTCGTTGCCGGCAGGCGGCATAATGGCGCGCATCGCCTGCGGCAGCACGGTGTGACGGAAAATCTGCGCCGGGCGATACCCCAGCGCGCGTGCGGCTTCCAGCTGGCCGTTACTGACACTCTGAATACCGGCGCGCACAATTTCTGCCGCATAGGCTGACTGGTGCATCACCAGGGCGATCACTGCAGCACTGAACGGGCTCACCAGTGCATTGGACTGGGTGCTCCACAGTTCACCTAAGCCCGGAATCGATAGCGAGATGGTGGGATAGAGCGCGGCAATGTTGTACCACAGGAACAGCTGCACCAGCATCGGCACGCCCCGGAAGAACCAGGTATAAAACCAGCTGACGCCCACCAGCACCGGGTTAGATGACAGACGCATTAGCGCCAGCACCGTACCAAACGCAAAGCCCAGCACCACCGAGATTGCAGTGAGCTGCAGCGTCATCAGCACGCCCTGCAGAATAGATTCGCCGGTAAAGTTTTCCGCAATCACGCCCCATTCGAAGCGTGGATTGTTAATCATGGAGTGCGCCATCGCCACCACGCACAACAGCACCACCAGCGCACTCAGCCAGCGTCCGTAGTAGCGCTTACCGACGATTTTCAGATCGTCAGTGTGGTCGTGAAGATCACTCATTGAAAGATTTCCTGGTTACGTTTTGATTCCGCTAACGCACCGAAACCGATGCCCCAGTTATCGAGGATCTTCTGGTAGCTGCCATCTTTGATCAGGGAGTTGAGCGCGGCCTGCACGGCAGGCTCCAGCGCAGAGTCTTTCTGGAACGCGACCGAAACCGGCGCATCGTGAACGGTGATTTCGCCGCTCATGGTCAGCGGTTTGATCACTTTCACCTGCCACAGCAGGCCTTCATACGGGCCAAGGAACATCGGTACGCGGCCACTCACGACAGCCTGCACGCCCGCCGGACGATCCGGGAAGATAGAGACTTTGATTGGCTTCTTACCCGCAGCTTCACAGGCCTTGCTGGCCTCTTCCAGACGGGTCACCTGCGTCGTACCAGAGCCTGCACCGATTTCTTTACCGCACACCTCATCCAGCGTTTTGAACGGTGCGATATTGGCGTCTTTGCGCGAGATAATGCCCAGACGGCTGGCGTCGTAATAGCTGACAAAATCGATGATTTTGGCGCGTGCCGGGGTGGCATTGATGTTTGAGAGCGCCACATCATAACGGCCAGTTTTCAGGCCAGGAATAATGTTGTCGAAACCGCCGGTGTCGCGCCACTGCACCTGGATTCCCAGACGCTCGCCCACGGCATTCATAATATCAATCTCACGGCCCGCCAGCGTTTTGTTGTCCTCTTTATAGAAGGTGGTAGGCGGCGTGTTGGGGTTGGTTCCTGCCACAATATAGCCCCGTTTCGCCACGTCCGCAGGCACCAGGCTTTTCAGCGCCGGATCGGCCTTCACATGTAAAGAGCTCTCTGTCGGGACGGATTGGTCGGCGGCAAATGCGGTATGCGCACTCAGAGCAAGTGCGAAAAGGGTAATGCCTTTTGCGAGTTTCACTGGAACCTTTCTCCTGATATTAAAAAGTTTCCCGGCAGGGAAAAGGCGTTGAGGTAGCGATGTATTTTTCACTTCTTTTACCGCGTGATAACCGCGTAGCGGGAAGCATTGTCATCCTCGTAACGTCCTTCCGCCATTCTCTGGAAGATAGGCAGCGATCACAAATGCAAAAAACAGATATCTATTGCCGGAATCCGCAAATAGAGAAAGAGAGACGGAGTGCCGTACGTTCAGCCCGGCTGTATACTGCACCACCTGATGCTGAATTCAGATTTTAACCCCGAAAAAATAGAGAGTTACTGCACGGCCTCGCCTGACAATAATTGACAAAGCTGCCTGCTTTTCCAGCAATTCTGCCTTAAATGTAAAGAAACGCGCTTCACATATACAATGCGAACCATTCTCATTATCATGCGCATTTGCTTACAAATGTAAACACCTCAGGGAGATGGTATAAGTGAATGTAACCGTGTGTGGCAAAAAGCGTCCGATGGCGCTGTTTCTGGCTGGATTGTTAACCTCACCCGCTTTTGCTGCGGAGCCGACAGAAAAGCTGGCGGATGATGAATCAATGATTGTGACCGCTGAGCAGGAGCTGAAACAGCAGCCCGGCGTCTCAACCATTACCGCTGAAGACATCAAAAAAAGCCCGCCGGTGAACGACCTCTCTGACATCATCCGTAAGATGCCCGGCGTTAACCTCACCGGCAACGGCGCCAGCGGCAGCCGGGGCAACAATCGCCAGATCGATATCCGCGGCATGGGACCGGAAAACACCCTGGTGCTGATTGATGGCGTGCCGGTCACGTCCCGTAACTCCGTACGTTATAGCTGGCGCGGCGAGCGCGATTCACGCGGTGATACCAACTGGGTGCCGCCGGAGATGGTAGAACGAATTGAGGTGATTCGCGGGCCAGCCGCCGCGCGATACGGCTCTGGCGCTGCAGGCGGCGTCGTGAATATCATCACGAAGCGTCCAACCAATGACTGGCACGGCTCACTCTCTCTGTTTACCAGCCAACCAGAAGATGACAAAGAGGGCGCGACAAAACGCACGAACTTCAACCTGAGCGGTCCGCTGGCGGGCGAAGCGCTGACCATGCGTCTGTACGGCAACCTGAATAAAACTGATGCCGATGCCTATGACATCAATACCGCGCAGAATGGCTCTTACGCCGCCGGCCGCGAGGGCGTGCGCAATAGAGATATTAATGGCGTGCTGTCATGGAAAATGACCCCTACGCAGATCCTGGATGTAAACTATGGCTACAGCCGCCAGGGCAATATCTACGCCGGTGATACGCAAAACAGTAACGGTAATAACAGCGCAGGTGGCCTGGTCGAATCGTTATATGGCAGCGAAACTAACCGCCTGTATCGCCAAAACTACGGCCTGACCCATAACGGCATCTGGGACTGGGTACCTCAAAGCTCAATCTCAGCTATGAGAAAACCAACAATACCCGGCTTAAAGAGGGCGCGGCAGGTAGCGTCGAGGGAATGATTAACAGTGAGGAGTACGCCACCAGCCGGCTGGAGAGTTACCGTGCCGGCGGTGAAATCAACTTCCCGCTGCAGCTGCTGGTGGATCAAACCGTTACGCTCGGCGCTGAATGGAACCGCGATGAGCTGAATGATCCGGCATCGGTACAGGCTACCAGCGCAACCGGCGTCGATTTTGGTGATGTCTCCAGCAACGGCGCAGAGCGCGACAGCAAGAATAGCGCTACTCTCAGCTCGCTCTATTTTGAAGATAATATTGCGGCAACAGACTCCACTGAAGTGATCCCTGGCGTGCGCGTCGATTAACACGATCAGTTTGGTGCGAACTGGAGCCCGAGCCTGAACATCTCACAAGGTCTCGGGGATTACTTCACTCTGAAAGCTGGCATCGCGCGCGCGTTCAAAGCGCCGAACCTCTATCAGTCGACCGAAGGTTATATTCTGGCAACAAGAGGCAACGGCTGCCCGATTGGCTTGACGCAATGCTATCTGTTGGGGAATAAGGATCTGGACCCGGAAGTCAGCGTGAACAAAGAGGTGGGGCTGGAGTTCAGTCATGAAGGCTATGTTGCCGGCATCACCTGGTTCCGCAATGATTACAAAAATAAGATCGTTTCCGGCACCACGCCGGTCTTTGCAACCAACAACTACAACCTGCTGCGCTGGGAAAACGGTGGCAAGGCGATCGTCGAGGGCCTGGAGGGTAACCTCACCGTTCCGCTGATTGCCGATACGCTGGAGTGGCGCACCAACGCCACCTACATGTTCCGTTCAGAGAGCCGCAAAACCGGTAACCCACTGTCGGTGATCCCGGAGTTCACCATCAACTCACAGCTGGAGTGGCAGGCAACGCAGGATCTCAGCGCTAACATTAACTGGACGCAGTATGGTCGCCAGAAGCCGCGTCAGTATGCGGAAACGTCACTGGAGAGCAAACGCGGCCTGTCGCAGCGCGAAATCAGCCCCTACTCCGTTGTGGGTCTGAACCTCAATTACGACATCACCAAAAATCTCAGCGCTAACGCCGGTATCAATAACCTGTTTGATAAACGCGTTTACCGTGAGAACGCGGGTGCTTCTACCTATAACGAACCGGGCCGTGCTTACTATGCTGGCGTGACCATGTCCTTTTAATCCGGGAGCGGGCGGCATCAGCCGCCCTTACTAACCCCGCCCCGCAGCCCTTTCTCACTGATTTTTCATAAAAATCTGAACCGGATCACAGCTTCAAATCTTTCACTCGCTGTCCGCCAGGTTTGATGGATTTACGTCAAAAAACGCCTGGCTGCCGGCAGTGGCGCACGGTTACTTTTTCGCTATCTACAGTGGAGATGGCGAACATGATTAAAGAGACATTTTACCGTGCCGGACAGCCGGCACCCCGACTCGGCGTGAGCCCGCTCTCGTGGGCCAATGAAGTGCTGCACGCGCTGGGCGCGGGAACCGACGCACAGCGGTGCCTGCAGGAGGCGCGTCAGGCGGGCTTTCAAGGTGTTGAGATGAGCCGTCTCTTCCCACGGGAGCCGGGAGCTTTACGAGCGCTGCTGGCGCAGCATCAGCTGCAGCTGATTTCCGGCTGGCACGATGGCTTTCTCACCGAGCGCAGCGTCGAACAGGAGCTGGATGCCGTACATAATCACGCCAGCCTGCTGCAGGAGAACGGCGCCAGTGTGATGGTCTACGGCGAATGTGGCTGGATGGCGGATAATGCGCTGGATGTGCCACTCAATAACCGCCGTTTGCTGCCGCATGATGGCGTGCAGGCGTATGGCGATCGCCTGTCGGCCTTCGCCGAGGCGCTGTTCGCACAGTATGGGCTGCGTCTCGCCTATCACCACCACCTCATGATGGTGGCCGAAACCCTGCCGGAGATTCGTGCGCTGTTTAGCGCCTGCTCACCGGCGGTCGGTCTGCTGCTGGATACCGGCCACGCCACGTCAGCCGGTTTCTCTTACACCCAGCTGCTGGAGGAATTTGCCGATCGCATCTGCATATCCACCTGAAAGATGTCCGTCTTGATCGCCTGCAACAGGTACGCGCGACCGGCATGAGCTTCAACGAAGCGGTACTGGCAGGCATGTTCACCGTGCCCGGCGACGGCGGCATTGACTACCGTCCTCTGGCGCAGTTCATTGCCACGCAGGGTTATCAAGGCTGGCTGGTGGTGGAAGCGGAGCAGGATCCGGCTAAAGCGCCGCCGCTGGAGACCGTTACCCGTGCACAACGCTATGTGACGCAGCACATTTTACCTGCACAACGCTAAAGGAGATCGAAAATGGCCGGAGCACCACTGAATGTTGGTCTGATTGGTTCAGGCTTTATGGGTCAGGCGCATGCCGATGCCTGGCGACGTGCTGGTTTGTTGTATCGCAACCTGTCCCGTCAGCCGGTACTGCATACGCTGGCGGACGCGTCGCCCGCGCTGGCTGAAGAAGCCGCGCGCCGGTTTGGTTTTCTGCACGCGACCGCAGACTGGCAGGCAATGGTCAATCATCCTGACATCGATATTGTCGATATCACCACGCCAAACAGTATGCATTTCGACATGGCGCTGGCGGCAATTCGTGCGGGCAAGCACGTTTACTGCGAAAAACCGCTGACCGTTTCGCTGCAGGAGGCGCAAACCCTGACGCAGGAAGCGGAACGCGCCGGTGTAAAAACCATTATGGCGTTCAACAACATCAAAACGCCGGCCGCGCAGCTGGCGAAACAGCTGATCGATCGCGGTGACATCGGCACGCTGACCCGCTTCCGTGGCTGGTTCGATCAGGGCTTCTTCAATGACCCCAGCCTGCCGTGGAGCTGGCGCTGCTCACGCCAGCAGGCCGGTTCCGGCTCGCTCGGCGATCTGGGCTCGCACGTGGTGAGCGTGGCGCAATATCTGATGGGCCCGGTAAAGAGCGTGGTCGGGCAGGAGCAACTGTTTATCGATACGCGCCCGGCCGCCGGCGGCGGCTCCGGCTATGGCGCGCAGGCGGATAACCATGCCGCGCGGCTGGCGGTGGAAAATGACGATCAGTTTCAGGCGCTGGTGACCTTTGAAAACCGCGCCGGCGGTGTGATTGAGTCGTCACGCATCTCGGCGGGCAAAGTGTTTGGCATCGCATGGGAGGTCTCCGGCACGGAAGGCACCATCATCATGGACGGTGAGCGCTTCAACGAGTTAAAAATTGCCCGTTACGGCGATGCAAAGCACGATCGCGGTTTCAAAACGCTCTATGCCGGATCGCAGGTGGAGCAGTTTGGCGGCTTCTTTGGCTTCGATTTTGCCGGCGGCGGCCTGGGCTATTTTGATGTCAAAGTGATTGAGATCTATGACCTGATTAAGGGCCTCAGCAGTGACGCCGGATGCTTCCCGGACTTCCGCTTTGGCCTGGAGAATCAGCAGATTATTGAAGCGATGGTACGCTCGTCAGCCAGTGGCCAGCGTGTAGAGCTCGCCAGCCTGCGCGGTTAAGCAAAAAACGCTGCCAGCGCCTCTGCCAGCGCCTGCGGTTGCTCATCCGGGATGAAGTGACCGCAGTGGGCGATCTGAATGCCGGTTACCCACCGCACGGTGCCCGGGCGGCGGTGTTGCCGTTCCGGGGCTGGCAGAAAGCGCAAAGCAAAACCGCGCAAGGCGGCGCGGTGTAGGATAACTTTCGCAGGGGTTACTTGCCTGGCCTGCCCTGCGCGGAGGCGGCCAGTACGCCCGGATGCAGATGCACGCCGGAAACGTCCGTAGTTTCCCGCGCTTTGTGCAGGTCGCAGGCGGCCTGCATGGATAACCAGAGGCGCGCCGCAATACCCAGCCCCGCCTCCAGCCGCACCGCCATTTCCGGGCTGACCGATGCCTTTCCGCTGGCAACCTTACTCAGCGCAGCGGCGGACACGCCCAGCTCTTTCGCCAGCGCGCGCAGGCCGATATTGTTATCTTCGATGTACTCGGTAATCAGGCCGCCCGGATGCGGGGGATTGAACATTGCCATCAGTGGTAGTCCTCCAGGTTAAGAATATAGGCATCACCGTCCGTGAATTCAAAGGTGATGCGCCAGTTAGCCCTGACCGTGATGGAAAAGAGGTTTTTCCTGTCGCCTTTCAGGGGGTGGAAACGAAAGCCCGGATAGTTTTTAAATTCATCAATTGAAATCGCTTCATCGATGACCAGCAGACGGAGCCGGATGCGTTCTGCGTCCTTTGCCTGTACGCCGCTGATATCACCCTTTTCAAACAGCTTCTGTAATCCCTTGTGCTTCCAGCTTTTAATCACTTTTTAGCTCCGTGTTTCCTGTCGAGAAACAGTATACCATATGTTTCTCGTAACGAAACATCCAGTGCTGCCCATGTGCTTCGATTGCAGACAGATTTCCCCTGCCACTTCACTGGCAAGATCTCCGGCGTAAGGCTGCAGGATTCCGAGGCCGAGCCGCGCGAGCTGGCGGCATTGCAGTGACAAACAGATCGTCTTACTTCTTCGCGACAGGTTTAAGTGCCCGGTTGAGATCCTGAATCCGCTTCATGGTCTTTACCGTACGCGCCGCGGTAGCGGATGCCACTGACAGAATCAGCATCTCCAGGCACACCAGCACCGTACCGTGCAGCGGCATCCGGCCATTTTCCCCACCGCGCGGCACGTTGATCACCACATCTGCCTGCCTGGCAAACGCGGAATCCAGCGCGTTGGTGAGTAAAATTACCGGCATTCCCAGGCGCTTTGCCTCTTTTAAGGTGGTCATCCCTTCGCGATGCGCCGATTTCTGCGCCATCATGATCAGCACATCACCACGTTGTAAGGTGATCAGCTGCTCTGCCAGCGCGATGCCGGCCCGGTTCAGGGTGACCGCCGGAATGCCAATGCGGGTAAACAGGCGTGCACTGTAATCGGCCAGGATGCCGGAGGCATTAATGCCAAACAGCGCCACCTGACGCGCTTCGATCAGCAGCGCCACCGCGCGGGCAACCGCCAGACGGTTCTGTGGCTCCGCCAGGGCCTCGCAGGCGCGCTGATGGCCACCGAGCACAAAATCGATACCGGAATTAATGTCGCAGGAGAGTTCGCTAATAGTGACGCTCATCTTCTCTTCAGAGTTCATCGCCGGCCCAAACCAGGCGGTGAGCGTGGTTTTTAAATCGCGCAGCCCGGCAAATCCCAGCGCCTGTACGGTACGCACCACGGTAGCGTCTGACGTTTGCGTGGCCTCGGCTATCTCCATCGCCGTTGCGTCAAGCACCTCTTCCCGGTTTTCATGGATATAACGCGCGACCGTTTGCAGGCTGGCCGAGAGTCCCGGCGCACGCGCACGGTAGCGATCGCCAAGCAGATCGACCCGCTGTTTGATTCTGTTTCCTGCCATTTTTCCTTCACTCTTTCGCGTCACGCGGTTAGCGCTGTAGTGCAATATCATCACGCTACGGTGATGATCACCGCTAAGAATCGCCAAAAGTCGCGATCACTCTGCAGTGGTAAATTATCACTAAATATTGATAAATAAGATATTTTATGGGTAAAACTCATACCTGACATTACCAGCATCATGCTGTAGCGGACGCGTTATCATTTTCATTTACTACTACAATATTCCATGTTTGAATGATTCTCAATTACATTTTTACTGCGTCATCCAGTGCGGCCAAAACGTTAACGACGCCAGCGTCATAGTGCGGAACGAAGAGTCCGTGATAACACCAGGTTTATAATAAATGCATAACAATCAGCCATTCGCGTTTAAATCTCTACGTCATCCAGCCATTCTTGCAGCGATCTACGGCGTCAGCGTATTGGGTTCCGGCAGCAGCGTGGCTGCTGAACCAGATACGCTGACGGTCTCCGCCCGCGAGAGCAGCGCTGACGAGGGTTACAGCGCGGCGCACAGTTCGGTTGCCAGTAAAACGCCCACCGCTCGCGTCGATGAAGCGCAGTCTGTCAGCGTAGTGACGCAGCAGCAGCTGGAGGATTATCAGGCAGCGAACCTGGCGGACGCGATGCGTTTTGTCAGCGGCGTGAGCGAGGGCAATACGCTGGCGGGCACCGAGGATGGGTTTGTGCGACGCGGTTTTGGTGGCAATTCAGATGGCTCGATCTACCGCGACGGCGTGCGCAGCAGCCAGGGGCTGAACTTTGATGCCACCACGGAGCGGGTAGAAGTGCTGAAAGGCTCGGCGTCGCTGCTCTACGGTATTCAGAATCCGGGCGGCGTTATCAATGTGGTCAGCAAAAAGCCGCAGTACCAGTGGCAGACAAAAGTCAGCGGCCGTGCAGCCAGCGAAGGCGGCGGCGCAGGCACCGTTGACGTCACGGGGCCGCTGGGTAACGGCTTTGCTTTCCGGCTGATTGCAGAGAAGCAGAATCAGGATTACTGGCGCAACTTCGGCCGCGACAAACATACGCTGATTGCTCCTTCACTGCAGTGGTACGGGGAAAAAGCCAGCTTCCTGATAAGCTATGCCGATTACCAGTATGACATTCCCTACGACCGCGGCACTGCATTCATCAACGGCAAACCGCTCGACATCGGCTATAAAGATCGCCTTGATGACAAAGCCAACCACGCGTGGGGCCATAACAAAACGCTGAATGCGCACTATGACTGGCAGTTCAGCGACGAGTGGCGCACCCGCGTGACGCTCGGCTGGAACCAGCGTCAGTACGATAATAATGAAGTGCGCGTCACCGCCATTAATCCTGCTACCGGGGCAGTAACGCGCCGCGCGGACGCCAACCGGGGCTTCAACCATAAAACCAAATACGTAGCGTGGGATCTCATTGGCTCGCAGGAGCTGTTGGGTATGACGCACGATGTGGTGTTTGGCACCGATTATGAGATGAACCAGACTTACCGCGCCCACCAGTTTCAGGGGAGAGCCAATAGTGGGTTTAACTACTTTGATCCGCAGTACGATATCTCTTCGCCGGTCACGGATAGCACCACCGAAAACCGCGCCAATGCGAATCTGCTGAACCGTATTCATAGCCGTTCGCTCTACGCCAAAGACAGCATAACCCTGAGCGATAGCTGGATTGCCGTGCTGGGCGGACGTTATCAGCACTACGAACAGCGTGCCTCAAAAGGCTTCAACCCGGAGACAGAGACGCTGGATAGCGACGGCAATAAATTTCTGCCGCAGGCTGGGCTGATTTATAAAATCACGCCGGATGTTTCTCTGTATGGAAGCGTGAGCAAATCTTTTACACCTTCAACGGATGTTGATGACGATGGCAATGTGGGCAAGCCTGAGCAGGGAACAACGTGGGAAGTGGGCAGCAAGTGGCAGATTTCACCGAAGCTGTTTGCCAGCGTGGCGCTCTACCGCATTGATGAGCGCGATATGTCGCTCAGCATCAATGGCAGCACGCGGCCAATCAACAAGGCGCGCTCCAGCGGGGCTGAATTTGAACTGAACGGTGAAGTGCTGCCTGGCTGGGATATCAGTGCCAATTATAGCTTTGATAAGGCAGAGATAGTGGATGATGGCATCAATGCGGACAATAACGGCAAGCGGCTGCAAAATGCGCCACGCCACGCGGGTGCGCTCTATCTTAGCCATGCGTTTAGCGTGAACGCTCTTCCTGGCGATTTCCGGGTGGGCGGCGGCGCGCGCTATGTTGGCAGCCGCGCCGGCGATCCGGATAACAGCTTTACCCTGCCGGATTACGTGGTCGCTGATAGTTTCATCGCGTGGAATAACGCCCTGTGGGGTCAGAAAACGCAGCTGAAACTGAATCTCAACAATCTGTTTAATAAGCACTACTACACCTCCAGCGGCGGTAACCTGCGGGTACGCGAAGGAGAGACCCGTAACCTGATGGTCGAGGTGAGCGTTGCGTTCTGATACAGAGTTATCCCCTGGCATGCGCCGCGCACCTGCGTTGCTGAAGCCGATGCTGTTTGTCTGCGCCTGTTTTCTGCTGGTACTCAGCAGCGCGGCGCTGGCAAAGAGGGTGACGGATATTGATGGTAATCAGGTTGAGATCCCCGACCATCCGCAGCGGATCGTGCTGGGTGAGAGCCGCATGCTCTATACCCTGGCGTTGCTGGAGCCGGGCGACCCGTTCCGGCATATCATTGGCTGGCCTCGCGATCTGCTGAAGTACGATAGCCAGACATGGAACAGCTTCGCTCGCCACTTTCCGCAGATGCTAAAGATTCCATCACTGGGCAACGGAGGACCAAACGCCATCAATCCGGAGCAGATCCTGGCGCTCCGGCCTGACGTGGTGATCCTGCCGAGTCTGGCGCGCTATGACGATGCCGATGTGCGGCTGGTGAGCATGCTGAAAGCCGCACATGTGCCGGTGGTAAAGATCGATTTGCGTGTACACCTGTTACAGAACACGCGCCGCAGCGTGGAAATTTTCGGCGAGGTGTTGAATCAGCAGGCACGTGCGCAGGCCTTTAACCGCTTTTACGACGCGCATATGCAGGTGATCCGTCAGCGGCTGGCCGACTTTCAGGGCCGCAAACCAACGGTGCTGTTGCAACTGCACTTGGGCCGCCGCAACGAGTGTTGCGTGACGGCCGTGAATGGCAGTTTGGGTGAGCTGCTGACGCTGGCCGGCGGCGAGAATATTGCCGGCAAGACTCAGCATGGGGTGTTCGGACGTTTGAGTGAAGAGGCGGTGATCGCTGCTCAGCCGGATTACTACTTTGCTACCGGGTTTGGCGCAAACGATGCGCAGGGTTTACTGAAGCTTGGCCCGGACGTCGCCCCGGATGCGGTAGTGCGCAGTTTCCGTCAGCTTACCGCGCAGCAAAATGGCCTGCGCGAGTTAACGGCGCTGCGTAACGGTCACTCCGCCGTATTGTGGATGAATTTTTACCTGAGCCCGTGGCACGTTGCCGCCACCGAGTTCATGGCGAAGACGCTCTATCCGCAGCTGTTTGCTGATATTGATCCGCAGCAAACCCTGGAGACGCTGTTCCGGGATTTTCTGCCCATTCCTTACAGCGGCACGCTCTTTATGAACATTCCCCCGGCGCAGTAGTGTATTGTTTTTATAGCGGACGACAGATTCAGGCCGTGCTCCAGCCCTCGTAGTGGCGACCCGTCAGGGCCGCCACTCCAGCGTCTGAAGCTTAGGGTTAAGAAACAGCGACGACGATGATGAGGGAGGAAGGGACAGTGAGATAAGCCCGGA
>NZ_MLFS01000087.1 GCF_002095485.1 Pantoea wallisii
GCACAACCGCCGAAAGCGAGATGGCCTGCTGCGTCTCCGCCGGCAGCGGCCCGACAACATCGATCCCCTGCACCATCAGCAGCTCACTGATTTGCTGTACCGCGAGGTCCGCACTGCCGTTCACCAGCTGTTCTGCGGTAAACCCGGCAGGAATAACTGTCCCGCGCGCACGCAGCGCCTCGTCTATCTGTAGCCGTTTCAGCAGTTGAGCGAACCAGACGCCGCTGGCACCGGCTTCAGACCAGGCCACCGAGCGCGCGTCCAGCAGAGCCTGCACCAGCGCATCCCGCGTGCTGATATCCGGCTGCGGTGCGCCGGCGCGCACCGCAATGCCAATTGGCGAGTCCACTACTTCAATGCGGCTATCTGCCAGGGCCAGACCTGCTGCGATCAGGCGATCCACGGTGTCAACGGTGGCGATCGCCACATCCGCCTGTTCGCCCTGGTTAATCGCCTTCTCAATCAACGTGCTTGGATGCCAACGCATCGTCAGCGGAATATCAGGCTGCTGCGCCTGCCACGCGGGCATTAGCCGATCAAAGGGGGCACTCAGCGCCAGCGCGCTAAAGAGAGTCAAAGCCATGGTTATCCCTCACGCGTAAACAGGGGTGCACGCCGCAGCAGCGACGCATCCAGCTGATCCGGGCGCGTTACGCCAATCAGCGCCAAATCACGATCGATTTCGTCACGCAGAATATGCATTGCGTGTTCAATACCCGCCTGAGCGCCAATCACTGAGCCATACAGAAACGGGCGCCCCAGAAACACAAAGTCTGCGCCCAGCGCCATCGCTTTCATGACGTCAGTGCCCCGCCGGATGCCGCTATCAATAATCACCTTCATATCCCCTTTGGCCGCCGCAATCTCTGGCAGCGTATGTAACGGCGGCACGGTGTAATCGAGTTGGCGACCGCCATGATTAGAGAGAATCACCGCGTCTGCGCCTAAATCCCGCGCGATGAAGGCGTCGTCCGGCGACATCAGTCCTTTGATGACCAGATTGCCCTTCCACTTTTTACGAATCGCCTCGACGTGTTTCCAGCTCAGCTTGTCACGCGCGTTGGTGTTGCGCACTTTGTCAGACATCATCGGCGGGCCACGCTCTGCATCAGTGTTCTCAAAGTGTGGCGCACCGTGGCGCAGAAAAGTTTGCGCCACGGTGCCCAGCAACCAGCGCGGGCTCATCGCGCTCTGCCACATCACCTTCGGCGTGATTTTGATCGGCATACTAAAGCCGCTGCGCGTGTTGTGCTCCCGGTTACCCAGCATCGGCGTATCGCCGGTCACGACCAGCGTTTTATAGCCCGCACGCTCGACGCGATCCACCAGGCGGTCGATACGCGGCTGATCGCCCGCCAGATAGGCCTGAAACCATGCGTCCGGGTTAGCGGCAATCACCTCTTCCAGCGGAATCAGCGACGAGGCGCTAAGGATCATCGGCACATTCATTGCCCGTGCCGCTTTGGCCAGCATCAGGTCGGCACGGTAGCTGACAAACGACGCACCGCCAAGCGGCGCCACGCCGAACGGATGTGACCAGTTATGGCCCAGCAGGTTTACGTGCTGATCGCGCCCTGAGACATCGCGAAACATGCGCGGTACAAACACATATTGCTGATAGGCTTCATAAGCCGCAGCCAGCCCACGTCCGGTCTCGACGCCGCCCTTAACGTACTGGAAAATCATATTGGGCAGGCGCTTACGTGCATGGCGTTCAAAATCGTCCAGCGCCAGCAGATCACGAAAATGACGCGGCACGTTTGAAACGGGACGCGCCTGCGCTTCGGGTGTCACGGCGATGTTCAGAGCGGTGGTCTCTCCACGAGTTGTCATAGTGCTTTTCCGGCGTTATTGATTTAGTAAGCGATTTCAAATTTAACATTCAGGCGAATGCTTCCTGTTTATATCCTGCCAGACGCTCAGTTTTTTTATGTGATCGCCGTCACTTATCGAAGCAAAATGTAAGCCCTTACATTTTCATCTGCACTCAGTTATGGTGTGCTGTCATCTACTTTATGCGTCGCAAATGACGGAGAGCACATGAGTCAACGAATCGTTTTACTGCACGCCACGCCGGTGGCGATGGCCCCCATTCAGCAGGCGTTTGAGGCGTTGTGGCCGGAAGCGGAACTCGTCAATCTGCTGGATGATGGGCTGACGCTTGATCGCGCGAAAGAGCCGCAGCTTTCGCGCGAGCTGAGCGACCGTTTTGTCGCCCTGGGCCGCTATGGTTATAGTCTGCACGCGCAGGGCATACTGGTGACCTGCTCGGCGTTTGGCCCGGCTATCGATGAGCTGGCGGCCGCCGTACCCGTGCCGGTGCTTAAGCCTAATGAAGCGATGTTTGAAGCGGCGCTGCAGCAGGGCCAGCGCATCGGTATGCTGGCTACCTTTGGCCCCGCTCTGGTAACGATGTGCGATGAGTTTGATCGCTACGCAGCGCAGATCGGTTCGTCAGCAACGCTGGAGACGGTGTTAGTGCCGGATGCCATCGATCTGCTGCGTAAAGGCGATGCCGCCAGCCACAATCGGCTGGTGGCGGAGTACGCGCCGCAGCTCAGCCACTGTGATGCCATCATGCTGGCGCACTTCTCTACCTCACGTGCGGCCGATGCGGTGCGTGCCTGCGTTGATGTCCCCGTGCTTACCGCTCCGCACGCCGCGGTGCAGAAAATGCAGACGGCGCTGAGAGGTGCGCAATGCTGATTGGCGTGATTGCAGATGATTTTACCGGGGCCAGCGATATCGCCGTCACCTTAGCCAAAGGGCTACCGGGCGAAGGGGGTTTACATACCACGCAATATCTTGGTGTGCCGCAGCAGCCGGCGCTGTCGGATGTGGAGGCCGGAGTGATCGCCCTGAAATCACGATCGCTGCCGGCGGATCAGGCAGTACAGCAGTCGCTGGAGGCCTGTGAATGGTTGCTGGCGCAGGGCTGTGAACAGATCGTGTTTAAGTACTGCTCAACGTTTGACTCTACCGATGCGGGCAATATCGGTCCGGTGCTGGATGCGCTGGCGCAGCGCCTGGAAGCAAAGCGCGTCGTGGTCTGCCCGGCCTTCCCGGCGATGGGACGTACGGTTTATCAGGGCAATCTGTTTGTGCATGACCGGCCGCTGAATGAGTCCGGTATGGCGCACCATCCGCTAACACCAATGAAGGACGCTGACATCCGGCGCTTACTGGCGCGCCAGGCCACGACACCTGTCAGCCATATTGGCTGGCAGCAGGTGGTACAAGGCAGTGAAGCGCTGGCAGCACGGCTTCAGGCATCAGACAGTGACGCTGCAGAGCTGGTCGTGATTGATGCCCTGAGCGATCGCGATCTCACTGTGATTGGTATCGCTGCCGCCGGATCGAGACTGATCAGTGGCGGATCGGGCATTGCGCTGGCACTGCCGCATAACATGATCAAAGCCGGTAAAGCGCAGGGCAATCGCGCCGCTTTGCCGCGGGTTGAGGGTGCGACAGCGATTCTGGTCGGCAGCTGTTCAGGCGCCACGCGCGGACAGATTGATGAGCACCAGAAACAGCATGCGGTACTGGCGCTGGATATTCAGGATGTGATGCATGAGCGCGTCACTGCCGATGACATTGTGCAGTTTATTCTGACTCAGCAACACGCCTGCCCGCTGGTTTACTCCTCCGGCGATCCTGACAGCGTGCAGCAGGCGCAGCAGCAGTTTGGTCAGCACAATATCTCCCGGCGGCTGGATCAGCTGTTTGGCGACGCGGCCCGCAAGCTGGTTTATGAGGCAGGCATTCAGCGGCTGGTGGTTGGGGGTGGCGAAACCTCCGGGGCGGTGGTGAGCGCGTTAGCCCTGGGATCGTTACAGGTGGGAGAGGAGATCGACCCCGGCGTGCCGGCGCTGTTTGCGCAGCGCACGGTCCCGCTGGCGCTGGCGCTGAAATCCGGTAATTTTGGCCGTAACGATTTCTTTGCCCATGCGCTGCAGGTGCTGGCAGGCGCCTGATTGCGCTGCGGCGTCAGCACCCCGGCAGCAATGTCTGCCGGGGTGCGTGACGGCCTGCGCCCTCTGCCCGTTACGCCGTGCCAAAGGTCGGCAGCACGTTCAGCCAGCTCAATCCCCATGCCAGAATGTTCAGGCCACCGAAGATCAGCACCAGCACAATCGCCAGCGTAACGCGCGGATGGTCGCTAAAACGTTGCTGAGCGCGCCACGCCAGCAGTGCCGGCACAATCACTGCCCAGAGCGTGGCAAACAGACCGGCGAATCCGATAGCCGCCACAAAACCATGTGGCCAGAACAGCGAAGCCAGCAGCGGCGGCAGGAAGGTGAGACAGGCGGTTTTGAAGCGCGCCAGCGGTGAGCTGCCCCAGCCGAGGCGGTCAGCAATAAAATCAAACAGCCCGGCCGTCACGCCAAGAAACGAGGCGATCACCGCGAAGTGGGAAAATACCGACATCATCAGCGCCAGCGCACTGACGTGCAGATGCTCACGCAGCGCGGCCAGCAAAGCGGCAATATCGCCGCCCTGCCCGATAATACCGGGAAAGGCCGCACGTGGCAGGTTGCCCATGGTGCTGGTGATCCAGAACAGATAGAGCGCCAGCGACATCAACGTGCCGAGTACCAGCGCGCGCGTGATGTGCTGCTGGTTGCGTTCGTAGTAGCTCACCAGGCCGGTAATGTTGCCGTGATAGCCAAAAGAGGCAAGGCAAAAAGGCAGCACGCCAAGCGCATAAGGCCAGTAGCGCTCACCCGGCGGCGCCACGCTGAACAGCGAGGGCACGCTTATCTGGGTCAGCAGCCCGCCAAACAGCACAATCAGCAGCAAAATTTTCGCCAGTACGCAGAAAGTCATGAGCCGGCTCACCCCTTTGGTACCCAGCCAGACCACGATCGCTACGCACAGCGTCAGAGCAATCTTTGCACCGGCATTTGAAAACGGCAGGCCCAGCTGCTGAAGCGATTGCTGGTACACCGGCCCGCTGGCGGAGATGTAGGCGTAAGTAAGAATGCCCAGCACAAACAGTATACTTAGCCCGTTAATCACCGCCCAGCCGCGGCCCAGCAGATCTTTGGTCAGCGTATCAAAGCCCGCGCCCGCAGGGTAATGCAGGCTGACGCCCATAAACAGCAGTCCTGACAGCAACATCGCGCCCCAGCTGATGCCAAGCAGCAGCAGTGCCCAGCCAAACCACGCGCCGGCCATCACAATGGGTAAGGTGAACATGCCTGCGCCGACGACGGTACCGCAGATAATCATCGCTCCCCACCAGACCGAAGGCTGGCGGCGAACCAAGGTTGTTTCCATGAAGTGGCTATCCCTAAGAGGTCTGTGAATTAACACCGCAACACGGCAGCAATGGCGCTGGCATGTTGTAGCAGGCGGCGATCATACCCTGGAAGACCATCCAGTGAGAGCCCTGTTGCAAATTCACCGGCGCGCGCAACCGGCAGCGTCAGGCTGGGCGCGCCTACGCTACTGGCCATATCAGTGTTACGTACCAGCTGCTCAAATACTGCGTGATCGCAGGCGGCGGACAGCGGCGGCACGGCACAGCTCACCGTGGGATACAGCAGCGCATCCAGCTGATAGTGCGCAAATGTCTCTTGCCAGGCGGCACGCAGATCGCCAATGGTACACAAACCCGCCATGTAATCGTCCCAGGAAACCGTGCACTGGCTAAGCTGGGTATGCAGAATTTTACTGACCTGGCTATCGCTAAGCTGCGAGAGGATGTGAGAGAAGCGCCACTCCAGCCCTTCGCTGAGCAGAAAGCGCGGGAAATCGACAAAAAATTCATAAAACGGGACCGGGAACTGAACCGATGCGTTCATGTCGCCCAGATGCGCATCATCGAAACGCACAATCTCCACGCCCTGCTGCTCCAGCATTGTGACAGCACGCTGGCAGGTCTGCGCAACGCTGGCGTCGATCCCTTGCCAGAGAAAGCGCTCAGGGATGCCGATACGTGCCGGCAGCTGCGGTGCTGCCACAGACTCGCCCATGACTGCGGCGTCAAGCAGCGCGATGTCCTCTACCCGCGCAGCAATAAACCCCGGTGTGTCTTTGGTGTGCGAAACCGGCACGATACCGTCACGCGGGTAGCGCCCGGTGGTCGGCCGAAAGCCGCACACGCCGCAGAGCGCAGCCGGAATGCGCACCGAACCTCCGGTATCTGTACCGACACTGAACGCCACTGCGCCCGCAGCTACCGCCGCCGCACTACCGCCGCTGCTGCCGCCCGCCAGAAACCCGGGGTGACGTGGATTTTCCACTGTTCCCCAGTGCGCATTGACCGAAGTTACGCCGAACGACAGCTCGTGCATATTGTTTTTGCCGATTGGCTGCGCGCCCAGCGCCCGCAGCCGCGCCACCAGCGGCGCATCCTGTGCCGGATGGAAATCCGCCAGGCCTGGCGTCCCGGCGCCTGGTGGCAAATCCCTGCACATTAATATTGTCCTTGCAGGAGAAAGGTAAGCCAAAAAGCGGTGCTTCGGGCGCGCAGCCACGCGGCATCTCACCCGTAAGACAGGACTCATCCACGCTGATAAAAGCGTGATGCTGGCGTGTCTGCTGTAACCTTGCCAGCCGCCACTGATGATTGTGCTGTAACCCTTGCGGCGTGCGGTTGATGGCCACCTCAGCGGCCAGGGAGCGATCGGAGATGTTATGCATAAGGATTCCAATCAGTAGTGATAGTGGCGTGACATCGCCTGAAGCGGATTATCCGGCAGTAACCGGCCACCGAGGCTATGTACCGTGGCGCAGGCTGCGTTAATGCCGGTTTGAATCGCCCCTTCTGCCCAGCCGCCGGTAAACGAGCAACTGCATCCGGCCAGATAGAGGCCGCAATCGGTGACGCTGTCACGTGCACTCTGAAACTGGAAGAACAGCGCTTCAGAGTAGTGGTCGTCGCCGGGATAGTTAAGTTTAAAGGCACCCAGCGCCTGAGCGTCGGTCAGCCAGTCATATTCAAGGATATAACGGGGATCGTTATTCATCGGCGTGAGATGGCGCGCAAATGCTGGCGCAGTGGCACTCAGCTCATCGACCAGTCGCTCCAGCCGCGCGCGTTTATCCTGCAGCGTCACCAGTTTGTGCGAATCATCCTCCCAGGTGTAACTGATCAGCACCACGCCGTGGCCTTGCGGGTTTTCCGGCTGATAATCCAGGCAGTAGACGCCTTTTGCCAGCGTGTCGCTAAGGATAGTGTGCGGCAAACCCTGTTTGAGCCAGAACTTATCCTTTGTGAGCAGAAATAGTTTGGATGAGCCAATCAGGTGCGTTTCGTTAATTGCACGTCTGACGGCGGGCGTCAGCCACGCCGGCTGCTGTGACAGACGTAGCGAGACCTGCATCGCGCGTGTCGAAACGGTGACAATAACGCGATCAACCTGCTGATGCTCACCCTTCGCCGTTGTCACTGTAAAGCGCGCATCGTCTGTCTGGCCGATCGCGGTAACGCGCTGATAACAGATGCGCTGCGCCAGGGTTGCACCCTCAATGCTCTCCTGCGCCATGCGATCGGTCAGCGTGGCGATCCCCGCAGGCACCAGGCGTTGATCCTCTTCCAGCCCATTGACCACCAGGCGCATGATCTCAATAAATGCCGCACGAAACACCGGCTGAAACCCACCTGAGCCGATGCCCAGCGAGCCAAACAGGGCAAAATCGTCTGGTTTATGCCAGCGCTCCCCCCGCTGGTGGCTGCTGGCAGGTAAATATCCGTACCAGCGAGGAGTAGAAGCAGCTGTCGCCAAAGGCATCGAGATAGCACTGCCAACCCTCTTTCGCATCGGCTAAACGGCCTTCACGCAGCGCCCGGGTCAGGCTGGCGGCGGACGGCAGGCGCGTACCATCATCCAGCGTTACGCCCTGCTGCAGAAACGCTTTCCAGCCGCGATCTACGCGCCGGAACAGTGCTGGCGGCGGCATCCCCGCCTGCCAGCGATACGCTTCGCCCTGATAATGGATCTCGGTATCTACCACGCCGGGATCGGGAAATACCGACGCAGTATCAATGCCGTAGTACGCCAGATAGTGAAACAAACCGACTTCGGTCGGGGGAAAGCGCATCGCGCCCATTTCCGCGATGTACTCTGGTAGCGCCTCATCAAAGCGCTGGCTGAGTAGTCTGCCGCCATGGCGCTGCGGCTCAGCTTCGTAGATTGTCACCTGCGTGACGCCTGCGCGCAGCAGCTCGCGTGCCGCTATCAGCCCGCTCAAGCCGGCGCCGATAATCGCGACTGAAGGCGCCGTTTCACCGGCAGGCAGGTGTCCAATGCTGCCCTTCTCCGCCACCCGCGCCAGAAAGCTGCCGTAATCAAAGAGCGTATCAATATAAGGAAACGCATGTGGATGTATCGGATTCATGGTGCAGGCCTTAAAGGATGAGCTGTAAACTATCAAGCGGACGTTCAAGGTTGAGCAGCGTGGTTTTCCGTGCGGCGATCAGCCACTCTCCCTCACGCTGACAAAACTGATGTTCCAGGCAGGCAGCATAGTGCCACTCCTGCTCGCCACGGCTTTCGCTGTAGAGCAGCTGGCAGCGGCTGCTGGCTTGTCCCTGCTCGTGCAGCGTAATCACCGGGCGCTGTAGCAAGTGCTGCGATCGGCTTTTCGGCTGCTGAGAGAAGTTGCGCGCACTGCGCAGGCGGTTGATACGCAAACGCGTGACAAACAGGTCCTCATACAGCAGCGAGGATTCGGTCAACGGACTGGGCTGATCGTGCCGCATTGGCATCCACCAGTGGTAATCTTCATCCAGCAGCGGCAGCCAGCGGTCGTAATCCTGGGCATCCAGCAGGTCCGCTTCGTGGTAGATAAGATCGATCAGCCGGGTGCGGGTATCAGTTTGCATGCGCGTTCTCCATCATGCGCTGCCACATGGCATAGAAATTACGCATGGCGATTTCACTGGTGCCGGCGGTCTGTCGGGTATCATCCCACTGCTCACCGACTTGATAGAGGCGGGAAATATTCACCCACTCACTGGCGCTGCTCTGCAGGCCGTCCGTGGCGCGTTCATACATTTCAACGTCATCGTGCGCCACCATCGAACAGGGTGAATTGATCAGGTTGTTGTACTGCACGGTGCGCTCCAGCATTTTCTGCGGTGCGCCAACCAGCTCCAGAATCCATGACTCCACCACAGTTTCACTGGCTGAAAGCGGGCGAATGACGCGCAGCGTCTGAATCGGCCCTTTTACCATCAGGTTAGGGAAATAGACGGTGTTGTGGCGGGTATCGCCGAGGATCTCCCGGGCCCGCGCTTCGCCATAGTGGCTAACCATGCTCTCCCAATAGCCGGGGATGGACGAATACTCTTTATGAATCGAGTTGCTGATGCCGGTATGGCCGTGGCCGTTAGGCCAGACGCGAATCCCCATGTCAGCAAAAAAGGCGTGAGAGGACATAAACGGCGAGAACAGTTCAACGGCCATAGGCTGGGTGCCCTGCTGACCGCTCTGCGCCCAGAGGTTGACCGCTTCACCCGCAGAGGATTCATGCGCCACCATCGGGTGGCAGGTATCCGTTTGGTTATCCATTACCATCTTCCAGTTACACCGATGGCGATGGCGCAGCGGCGCGCCCACCACCCGCAGCTGACCTTGCGGCGATCGGTCGACCATATTATCCAGCGTAGAGAGGGCATCGCCGAAGAAGTGGTCGAACGCCATGCCGGTTGCGCTCAGGCGCACAAAGACAAAGTCGCGGTAGTTGACAACATTATCGACCCGCGCCATGCCGCTACCGGCTTCACAGGCTGACAAAGTGCAGGGATCGTACTCGGTTTTTACCGGGATACTGAGCAGCTCCCCGGTGGGTTTGAATGTCCAGGCGTGATACGGGCAGCGCAGGAAGCGCCCGCAGTTGCCCTGCGCTTCCGCCAGAACCTTCACGCCTTTGTGCGGACAGCGGTTGTACAGCACATGAATCGCCCCGCTTTTCTGGCGAATCGCCACCAGCGGCTGACCGGCCAGCTCCACGGTTACGTAATCTCCCGCCTGCGGTAGCTGACTGGCATGACAGAGATACAACCAGCTATGGGTAAATACCGTAACCTGCTCGGTGGCAAATATCGCTTCTGACAGATAGGCCGATTTGTGAATCTCGCCACCGCGAAATCCGGAAGTGTTCGTCATAACAGGCTCACAACGCTAATTTGAGTAGGGCCCCTTTGCGTGTGAAACGCAGGGGTAAAGAGTAGTGCTGGTGGCCGCGTCCTGCGGCGTCATAATGAAATCGCGGTGATCAACATCACCCGCGACGATCTCTAAGGCGCATATGCCACACTCGCCGCGGCGGCAGTCATAGAGTGGCTCCAGTCCGGCCTCCTCCAGTGCCTCCAGCAGCGATTGTCCGGCGTTAACCCGCAGCCGCACGCCTGACTCGGTCGCCTCCACCTCATAGCCGCCGGCATCTGCCGCCGCCGCAACGGTGAATACCTCAAACGCAATGTGCTCACGCGGAAAACCGCGAGCGTCACAACATGCCAGCAGCGCCGTTAACAGACGCGCCGGGCCACAGGCATGTATCCGGTCCTGCGGCTGCAGATCGTTGAGCAGCGTATCCAGTGAGATTCGCGGACCATCGGCATAGTGCGTATGCAGTGCGATTCCCGGCAGTGCTGCCAGCTCACTGATATATGCAGCCCGGGTGGCACAAGCGGCAAAATAGTGACAGATTGTGGGCTGCGATGTATGGCTGAGTCGGGTCAGTACACCGGTTAGCGGCGTAATGCCGATACCGCCGGCAATCACCAGGTTTCGTCCGCCAGCAGGCGCTGTCAACTGAGGAAAGTGGTTAAAAGGTCCGGAAAGCGTGACATTGTCACCTTCTTGCAAACCACTTAACCACTGGCTGCTCTCTGATACCGCGCTGAGCCGCATGGCAAATTTCAGCGCTGACGTCTCACCGGGTAAGAGCACGCAGGAGTAACAGCGGTAGCCAAGGCTACCGGGTAGATGCCATCGGTAATGGCTACCGGGCGTAAGCGCAGCGGCTTCTGCATGATCTGCCCGTAGCGTGATTTCAAGGATCTGTTCACTCAGGAGCCGCAACTGCTGCACGGTGTAGGTTTTCATGATGCCGCAATCCCCGTTTCATGCAGGTAACGCCAGCGCGGTTGCCCTTCCGGGATATCGATAATCGCCAGCGACCAGCGCGCCTGCACCGTGCCGCCATTGTGGTGCGTTTCACGGTAACGGCAGACGACGGAGCTCTCTGTCTCCAGCAGGGTTTCGCAGGCATCAATCTCAATTCGTAGCTGAGGGCGCCCGCCCACGTTGTTGCGGAACAGGCTCTCAACATCAGAGAGGCCAATAGTCTGTCCCTGCATCGTAATCATGGCAAACGAGGCGCTGAAGCTGGAGAGGAGCTGATCCAGGGCCGAGGGATAACCGGCGCGACCGGTGAAGATCTCCTCAATCCACTGGTGCAGTTCAACTACGCTGCGGTGGGCAATTAACGCTCTTTCTGATCGCATAACGACTCCGATGGGGTTTTAAGTGACATGAGTTGCAGCAGGGGCAGCACGCCCAGCACGGCGGCAATCAGGAATGCCCGGTGATAAGCCGCTGTTGAAGTGGTGTGCTGCTGTAACAGGTTGAACAGCAGCGTGAACAGTGCCGCGCCCACGCTAAAGGACATTTGCCGATTGAGGTTCCAGATAGTGCTGGCACGCGCCAGTTGCTCGCCTTCAAAATCGATCATGGCGGTAGTCTGTGCGGTGTTGGCCCCTATTCCGCCGCCGATACCCATCAACAGATAGGCCAGTGTCAGCAGCGGCAGGCTAAGCTGCGCACTCACCAGCGCCAGCATCGCAATGCCCGCCGCATGGCAGCATAATCCCAGCAGAAAGAGACGTGCCGCGCCAACCCGATTGTAGAGGCGACCGCAAAGCGTCATCGCGCAGAAGGATCCGCCGGCATAGAGCATCATCAGCATGCCGGTTTCACTGGCGCCCCAGCCCAAAACCTGTTGTAAGAAGAAGATGTTAAGCAGATTGACGCCGGTGAAGATGCCCGGCACCGCATAGTAAACCAGCACTGAAAAACGCATGCGTGGATTACCGAGTACGCTGAGGTCAAGAATGGGTGTGGCTTTGCGGCGATAGTGCCGTACGTAGAGCACCGCAAACAAAAGACCGATGGCCAGCAGGCTGAGTGGCAACAGGGCTGAGGCGGCGCTGGCATACAGCGACATGCCCAGCAGCAGTGCGGTAAGCGCGAGGCTTACCAGCAGCAAACCCGCAATATCGGGGCGTTGAGCCCGGGTTTTTTCGCTTTTGATCCAGCACATTGCCAGCCCGGCCGTAACCAGGCTGAACGGAATGTTGCACAGGAATACCCAGCGCCAGGAGAGGTGATCGACAATAGCACCGCCTGCCGCCGGGGAGATCGCCGGCGCAATGAGCGCAACCGCCATGACCAGCGTAGATATCCTGGCACGTTCATCTTTGCCGAACAGACCGAAGGTGAGCGCCTGCCCAACCGGGATCAGCAATCCGCCGCCGATGCCCTGAATAAAACGGAAAGTTATTAGCCCGCTAAATTCGCTGGATAAGCCCGTGAAGAGTGCACCGGCAGAGAATACGACCATTGAGACCATCATGGTAAGACGCGCCCCCCAATGGCTGGCAATCCAGGCGCTTAACGGAATAATTAAGGTCAGTCCTAATATATAGCTGTTCGCCACCCAGGCAACGCTGGATTCAGAAACCTGCAGCTGACGAGATATATCCGGCAACGCAATGGCGGACATAAAAATATTAATGCAGTCGATGAAAAAACCGGCTAAAAATACAGTGGCAACGCGGTAACGATATGTCATTTTGACCTCCGCTGCGCAGTCTAGTTTGGCTTGACCCGCAGCGTCGATTAAATTAAATTAAACACGTTGTTTACTAAAAGTTAACAGTCAATGTTTAATCATCTCAATCGTATTCAAACCTTTATTGCCGTAGTGGATTGCGGCTCCTTTACCAAAGCCGCTGAACGCCTGTTTATCAGTAAAGCGATGGTCAGCGTGCATGTAAAAACGCTGGAAGATGCGCTTAACGTGCCGCTGTTAATCCGCAGTACGCGCGGTATTGCGCTGACTGAAGCCGGTGAGGTGTTGTACAACGATTTTCGCGAGATTTTCGTCAATATTCAGACATCGCTGGAGAATATTTCCGCCAGTCACCGATCCCTTTCGGGTACATTAAGTATTACCTCAACCATCGAATTTGGCGAAAAATATCTGTTACCTATCGCCGGCGAATTTTGCAAATTGCATCCCGGACTTAATTTTAATTTTTATGCCGATTCATCGTTAAATGATTTAGTGACCGAGCGGCTGGATTTGGCTATTCGCTGGGTACGCTACGTGATTCTGCACTGAAGAGCCGTAAGCTTGCCAGTTATGACATTGTTTTAGTGACATCGCCTGCGTGGCTTAATAATCATCCTGTTGCCACGCCTGAGGCGTTAAATACGGCTGACTGGATCGCTAACAGTAATTTACTGACGCCAACGCAGTGGACACTGCAGCGAAACAGGTATGAACCGATTGAGGTGCGGGCTGTCGCCCGCTTTCACTCCAACTCTTCCACTTCTATTAAAGCTATGGTGCGTGCCGGACTGGGTATCGCCGTGCTGCCTGAGTGGCAGGTGCGCGATGAGCTCGCCCGAGGCGAACTGGTGCAGCTGTTCCCCGAGTATCAACTGCCTGCGCAGGATATAACGATTGTGTACGCGGGCGATCACCGGTTGCGCCTGAAATGCCGCCTGTTTATTGATTTTTTACTGCAGCAGCTACGGATTTAAAGTTACGTTTGCTTTTCATGGCAACAGGTTCTTTGATCGCTCAGAAGGAACGGTGAGCCACGCAGAATGCTGCGCTGGCGCACCTGGCGGCCCTGACGGGTCGCCACTCCGAAAGTTAAAAACCA
>NZ_MLFS01000088.1 GCF_002095485.1 Pantoea wallisii
TTGTCGTGCAGCTACTGATGGCCAGCGTCAGCGGCACGCTACTGCTGCTCTCGCACAATAACTGGCTCACCGTAGAGTGGCTGATCGGCCTGACCTTTGTTGGCGGCGTCGGGGCGGCGCTGTTTGGTCCGGCCTGGCAGGCCATCGTGCCGGAGCTGGTGCCGCGCCATGAACTGAAAAACGCTGTGGCGCTCAACTCACTGGGCATCAACATCGCCCGAGCGATTGGCCCGGCGACCGGCGGATTACTGCTGGCAAGTTTAGGTGCTATGGCCGCTTACGGGGCTGACGTCGCCAGTTATTTTTTCGTTATCGCCGCGCTGATCTACTGGAAACGTCCGGCTAAAGCGAAAACGGAGCTGAATGAACACTTCTTTGGTGCGTTCCGCGCCGGGCTGCGCTACGTAAAAGCCAGCCGAGAACTGCACCGCGTGTTGTTCCGCGCCGCCATGTATTTCGCGTTTGCCAGTGCCATCTGGGCGCTGCTGCCGTTAGTGGCACGGACCATGCTGCACGGCACCGCCGGATTTTATGGTCTGCTGCTGGGTGCCGTCGGCGCCGGCGCGATTGCCGGGGCGCTGCTGCTGCCGCGCCTGCGCAGCGCGTTGAGTAGTGATGGATTGATGCTGCTGTCCGCGCTGCTGAGTGCCGGCGTTGTGGGTGCGCTGGCGCTCAGCCCGCCGCAGTGGCTGGCGCTGATGCTGATGGTGATTCTCGGCGTGGGCTGGATCATCGCGCTGACCACACTCAACGGCGTGGCTCAGGCGATACTGCCGGATTGGGTGCGCGGCCGCGGTCTGGCGGTCTACCTGATGGTGTTCAACGGTACGCTGGCTGGCGGCAGCCTGGCGTGGGGCATGATCGCGCAGCAGGTGGGGCTTGCTACCACCTTGCTGATCGCCGCCGCCGGCTTAGCCATCAGTGCCCTGCTGTTGAAGCGTCTGGTGCTGCCGGCCGGTGAGGCCGATCTGCAGCCCGCGCAGCACTGGGCGGCGCCGGTGGTCAGTGAAGGGGTTGATACGCGCCGCGGAGCGGTCCTGATTCAGATTCACTATCGCGTACCGCCGGAAGATCGCGCCGCCTTCACGCGTGCCATTCACAAACTGGCGCAGGCGCGCCGTCGTGATGGTGCCTATTCGTGGGGGCTGATGGAGCAGACTGACGATGCCGGGGCCCTGCTGGAGTGGTTCATGGTGGAGTCGTGGCAGGAGCATATGCGTCAGCACCAGCGCGTCTCACGGGCTGACGCTGCGCTGCAGCAGGCCGTGCTGCAGTTCCATCAGGGTGAGGAGGCGCCACAGGTCAGTCACCATATCGCGATTTAGCCGCGCGTGACCGGCGGGCGCACGACAGCGTGCCCGCCTCAAGACACTAAGCTGGCAGGTAGATCTCCTGCAGGCCGGGGAGCGCAGGCAGGCGTTCACGCCACCAGGTCGCCGCATTGCCGCAGGCGCTCTCGTTCCATGCCAGATAGGCCATATCACGACGGCACTCGCTATCCAGCTGGCGCGCCACCAGCGCACCGCTCGCCAGGTGCGGACGCGCCAGCCAGATCGGCAGATAGCCACATCCCAGCCCGGCGATCTGCGCCTGTAGCTTCGCCGGAAAATCATGCACGCTCAGGGTTTTCTGCTCATCCAGCACGCGTAGATCGATGCCCACACCGTGGCGCGATGAGTCGTGTACCGTTACCGCACGATATTGACGGATCTGCTCACGCAGCAGCGGTTCCGGTGCGGCCGCCAGCGGATGATCCGGCGCCACGGCGAACACATACTCCAGCCAGCCCAGCGGCTGACAGATAATCTCTTTGCGCGTGGCGGGCTCCTGTACCGCGCCAAAGACAATATCCGCTTCGCCATAGTGCAGCGCTTCCCAACAGCCCGACAGCACATCTTGACGGAACTGCAGCTGCGTATGCGGGTGCTCCTGATAAAACTGATCGATCAGCGGCGTCAGGATGCTGAAGGGCAGCGACGCATCCACGCTGATTTTCAGTTCGCTCTCCCAGCCGCTCTCAACATAACGCGCCTGCTGCTCCAGCTCGTTGACCGCGCGCAGCAGCGTACGGCCCTTCTCCAGCATCAACCGGCCGGTTGGCGTGAACGTGGCGCGATGGCCGGAGCGATCAAGCAGCGTGATCTTCAGGTCGCTCTCCATTTTCTGCACGGTGTAGCTCAGCGCAGACGCCGTTTTAAACAGCCGCGCCGCGGCCGCAGCAAAAGTGCCATGACGATCCAGCGCATCCAGAATCAGCAGCGCTTCAAGGTTTAACCGCATCCCATCTCTCCCCAAAAAATGTTGAACAACCTGGTAAAAACTCTCCGTTATCCCTGTCTGCGTGCATCCCGTATTGTTCCTCCATCAACGCAAGCACTTTGATTCGCGGACATCCAGGGAACAACACATGACATATGCGCATCAGGCCAACCACGTGACGCTGGTGATTACCCACAGCATCCAGCCCGACCGTCAGGCCGACTATGAAAAATGGCTCGACGATATTATGCCGCATGCGGCCAGCTTTCCTGGCCATCTCGGGGTTAACGTGCTGCGGCCGGTACATGGCGACAACGCCTACACCATTCTGATCCGCTTCAGCGGGCTGGATGAACTCTACGCCTGGCTGAAATCGGATGAGCGCAAAGCGCTGATCCACGACCTGCCGGCGATGCTGTCACAGCCGGAGCATGTTGAAGTCCGCCCCGGCCCGGCCTTCTGGTTTACCCCCACGCAGCCGGGTCAGGTAAAGCCGGCTAAGTGGAAACAGTACTTACTCACCCTGGGGGTCATTTTCCCCTCCACCAACCTGGTGCCGTGGTTCTGGAATCAGGTACTGCCCGCCAGCCACGGCACGCTGTGGGGCCATTTACTGAATGACGCCAGCGTCGTGGCACTGGTGGTGTTTATGTGGATGCCGCTGGCAACACGCGTATTGAAACAGTGGCTTATGGGCCGCAAAGCATAATCTTACAGGAGAGAGAGGATGACAACGGCTTCACTGATTTTTACCAACGGCGCATTCCACACCGTCGATCGCGCTAACCCCCTGGCCAGCGCCGTAGCGATCAAAGACGGCAAATTTCTGGCGGTCGGAAGCGAAGCAGAAGTGATGCGTTTTGCCGGCAGCGAAACACAGATCATCGATGCCAAAGGCCACACCGGCATTCCAGGGCTGAACGATTCGCACCTGCACCTGATTCGCGGCGGGCTGAACTACAACCTTGAGTTGCGCTGGGAGGGCGTGCCGTCGCTGGCCGATGCCCTGCGTATGCTGCGCGAGCAGGCGCTGCGTACGCCTTCACCGCAGTGGGTGCGCGTGGTGGGCGGCTGGAGTGAGTTTCAGTTTGCCGAGCGCCGCATGCCCACGCTGGATGAGATCAACGCTGCCGCACCGGATACCCCGGTCTTTATTCTGCATCTGTACGATCGCGCTCTGCTCAACCGTGCTGCGCTGCGCGTGGTGGGCTACACCAAAGAGACGCCCAATCCGCCGGGCGGTGAAATTCAGCGCGACAGCAACGGCAACCCCACCGGCATGCTGATCGCCCGGCCCAACGCCATGCTGCTGTACGCCACGCTGGCCAAAGGGCCCACGCTGCCGCTGGAGCAGCAGGTCAACTCCACGCGCCAGTTTATGCGTGAGCTGAACCGCCTCGGCCTGACCAGCGCCATTGATGCCGGCGGCGGTTTCCAAAACTACCCGGAAGATTACGATGTTATCGCCGAACTGCACGCGAAAAAGCAGCTGACGGTGCGTATTGCCTATAACCTGTTTACCCAGCGACCGGGACACGAGCTGGAAGATTTTGAGAAGTGGACCGATATGCTGAAGCCGGGCCAGGGCACCGATTTCCTGCGGCACAACGGCGCCGGTGAGATGCTGGTATTCTCAGCGGCCGATTTTGAAGATTTCCTTGAACCGCGTCCCGATCTGGCGCCGGGCATGGAGGATGAGCTGGAGCGCGTGGTGCGCCATCTGGTGGAGCACCGCTGGCCGTTCCGCCTGCACGCCACCTATAACGAATCGATCAGCCGCATGCTGGACGTCTTTGAAAAAGTGAACCGCGACATACCGTTCAACGGCCTGCACTGGTTCTTTGATCACGCAGAGACCATTACCGAAGCCAACATTGAACGTGTTAAAGCGCTCGGCGGCGGGCTGGCGGTGCAGCACCGCATGGCCTTCCAGGGTGAATACTTTGTCGATCGTTATGGCAAAGAGGCGGCTAAGCAGACGCCACCAGTGATGAAGATGCTGGAAGCCGGCGTACCGGTCGGGCTGGGAACCGATGCGACGCGCGTCGCCAGCTACAATCCGTGGACCGCACTCTACTGGCTGGTGTCCGGCCGCACCGTGGGCGGCATGCAGCTGTATGACGACAATGCGCGGGTCGATCGCGAAACGGCACTGATGCTGTGGACCAAAGGCAGCGCCTGGTTCTCCAGCGAGCAGAGTGCCAAGGGCGAGATCAAAGTCGGGCAGCTGGCGGATCTGGTGCTGCTGTCGAAAGATTTCTTCAGCGTTCCGGAAGAGGAGATCAAGGGCATTGAATCGGTGCTGACGCTGGTCGACGGCGAAGTGGTCTACGCCGCCGGTAGCTTTACCCCGCTGGCGCCACCGCCCGTGCCGGTGCTGCCAGAGTGGTCGCCGGTGGTGACCGTACCGGGCCACTATCGCAGCGCGCCGCCACAGGCGAGCGGCCGTGCCGCGATGATGCCCGGCGTGCACCAGTGCAGTGGGCCGTGCGGCGTGCACAGCCATTCGCACGATGTGGCGCGCCAGTCGTCGGTGCCGGTCTCGGACAATAATGCCTTCTGGGGCGCGCTGGGCTGCTCCTGCTTTGCGTTCTAACCATCGGGATCAGCGTGCAACGCAGGATTCAAATAATTAAGCGAACCGGGATGTGAAATAAAACATGCACGATGAGCAGAGTCTCATCGTGCATGTATTGAGGAGCTTACTGAAAGCAGGAAGGTCTATCAGAACTCCAGTTTCCAGGAGCCCTCTTTCTTATAAATGCCGAGATTAATTTCGCCAAAAACCATAATCTTGCCTTTAAAACCATTCAGGAAATCAACATCAAATTCATAGCCTACCTTAGCTAAACCGATATCTAACTTTTCATTTTTCATGAGCACACCATTGACAATTTCATAAGCGGACACGCCAAGATTGTAACCAAAAATGCTGGAATTAACTTTTAGTGTGCCGCTTTTGGATGCCAGATCATAATTAACTTCGACATTAAATGCCGCTACGCCGAAGTTAAAATCTTTACTAAAATTCCCCGAGGTAAAATCCATCATGAAAGGCGTAATCTGCCCTTTTGGCATAACCAGGCCGGGTGCAACCACGTCTTTCCCACTATCACAGTTCAGGCAATCGCGAATAATATTCGCAATCATTGCATCTTTTGTGATCACAGAACCATCAGGGCTGAGCTTAACATCTTGCTCATGAATGTTTTCAACTAAAAAATTAGTAGCAGAGATGATGTCATTAGGTTTCATACTTTACTTCCTTAATTGTTAAGAGATTTCTCTTCTGGTTGGTGCGTAATAACAATGACATTCAGACAAAAATTAATACATAGGAACCACTAAGATTAAAAGTATTTAATTCAGCCTGCCAACACTTACCTCTGGCACAAAACCCTTCCTAAAACATTCACTATAAAATTAATCACTAATATTACCCTGAGTGAAAACTCCATTCCCCATTATGAAAAGTATGTGACATCAGCAATAATCCCCTCATTTACCTGAGAGAAGATCTCAATATCGCATTTAAAAAATAAATAGCTGACTGTTGCGCCCAGGATAAAAATCAGCATGAAAATCAGGTATGTTAACAATCGCCTTTACAGCGAGAAAATGAAGCCGGAGTACGCGCAGCGTATCATTTATGCTTTTTAAAAATCGAAAAAGAGTCGGCACCACGGTATTCAACCAGCACCTGGAATTGGGAGGATATTGCAAAAACTGATGTGAAGTCGGGATTAAAACCGGATAAGTGGCATGCGCGTTACCAGGCAGATGCCACGAAAAATGAATAAGTCATTCCCAGTCAAGATAAGAGATGGCAGACAGTAATCCCCTGATAGATTCATAACTCACTAAACCAGAGTTTTTAATATAAATGTAGTGTGTAAAAACGCCGCACAAGGCTTCAACTTCTAATACATTAAGCTTATCAGGATGGATAGCTCTGACAAAAGATTGTGTGATCAGAGAGATGCCATCCCCACGCCGAACGATATCCCGCCTCAAATCTTCGTTATCAATACTTATAACTTTATCGTTGTACCCTAATAAAACCAGCTTGTTATGTATCTGCTTATAGACATCCGTTTCTGCTAAATTTGGGTTTTGTATGAAGGGAAGGTTAAATACCTCTTCCTGCTTAATATTGCAGGAGTGCAAAATCATTGCATTTTCCTTTGCCATGATGGTACTGAAGTTTACCAGATCATTTAAAGACGAGGTCCTGTATATGAAGTCTGCGTTACTTACCTTCTCTTTATCATCAGCATCTCGCTTACGAGTAACTTCAATATCACAACCACTTTCTGGCCTGAAATTATAGTGACAAATATCCTCCAGGAAGGTGGGGAAAGGGCCATAAATATCAAATCTGACAACTTTTTTAGCATTTATTTCTAAAAAAGCCTCATTAATGGTATTGTAAGGCGTAATCAGCGCGTTATAAAGTTTCTTGCCTTCATCGGTCAACTCCATGCCTCGCCCTTTCCGTGAAAAAAGTTTCTTTCCAACCTCCTCTTCGAGTTCAGCAATGAGTTTACAAACAGGAGGAACGGTAACGAACCGTTTATTAGCAGCTGCAGTTAGCGAACCCTCTTGCGCTACTGCGATAAAATAATCTATTTTTCTGGCAACATATGTCATAAGCTTCCCATAAATTTTTCTGGCTTGCCGCGGATGGTATAACCATATCAGAATTTATATGTTTACACTGAGTGACCAGGAGTTTTAACAGGTCATAGTTATGTGAATAGTTTATGAAACGGTTGCTTGTTATGAGAATTGACTTGTTTTTTGAACGCGTTTACCTGATGTTTATTTGACGTTATTTTATGAGCTCAAAATGTGCGCCATCGTAAAAGGGATTATCATTCTCACTGTATTTCCCCCAGTCACCGCCCCACCTTATCTGTACATCCTGTTTACTGGCAGCATCAAACATAGCGTTTCTGATTAATCGAAACGCCGCACGATCCTCCCACGTGAGATGTCCTTTTATCAAAGGCACGAGATCAACCGCTTCTCCGGTAAGATGTTTACTATTGAGCGTTTTACTTAAACCTTTGGCGACAAGCATGCGTTGCCTTTCCAGACTGCGCCTGCCTTCGAATACGCAAAAATCGACGGGTGAAGACTTTATTGCTGAATACAAAACCAAAACCAGCTGTGGGGCTACGCCAGCAAGATTATTCTTACTTTTATAACCAAACGTAAATTCTGTCATAGTACTTCCTCCGCCAGCTTAAATGTACGCGAATAATTCAAAACATTACTTTATATATTGCTGTAACAGCACTGCTGAAGGTCATCTCCAGTGTATCCCGGCAAGCCGATGATAAACATATAGCAGCTAAAGGGATGTTCAAACATCTCAGGCAGACTGACTGGAACACCCTCTTTATTTACATACTTACGACATACAGCGCCTGCATTATCAGTATCATTTTGATGCATCACCGTAGGCGCAATTACATAGCTCACTCGCCACAAGAAATCAGATTTGTAAATATCCCTGGCCTCAATCGAAGATACAAAGATAAGCGATATCAATACAAAAATAGTCCTAACCACGATATAACTCCTTTATGCTTAACAACACGTCAACACACCTTTTAATTTCGCTGCTATTTCAGCTTGCCCTGTTTTTTGATCTTTTTTTTCCAGGCCTCAACCACGGATATAAAGAATCCGGAGCAGATTACTGCGCCAATTGCCGGATGAAGATCTCTCTCCAGCGGCAACAGGTTGCTGATGATTTCAGAGGTAGGTGCCGCACCAAAAATGCCACTAAAAATCGAGAGCAAATAGAACCAAATTTTTCTTTTATTAGTCTGTATGAAAAATGTACCCAGCAAAGCCCCAACAAAAATCCCCGCAAAATCGATAAATGTCCAATCCCCCACATTCGAGGGCTTAATGTATGAGGCATTGAGTATGCATAGTAGTTGTTCCATCATATCCTCACTTAGCAGGTTGCTTATGCCATACCTCAAAGCTACGCGCGGTAAAGCGATTTTGAAATTACTCTTTTTGAAAACAGACCTCATTAAAATATAAAGAATAACTTTATAACTTAATGAACAAAAGTTATAAAAATAATTAAAGTTTTTTATTTAACGCCGTGTATATTTTTTCATGCACCGCTTATCCAGTGCATATTTAAACAATTACTCAATAAACCACAGGTGAGGTTTCCAATGTCTATATCATTTAATATCGTTACCGGTGATTCAAAAGAGAAAGTGAAGGTCATAGCGTCTGGAACAGCAGTCGATTTATTACCTAAAGAGGAATTTTCGACCTGGGGGGCGGACACATTTAATTTGAATAAGTCCATTGAGAAAAGCGAGGCCGCATTCCCAATGATGTCTTTTTCTGTGATCCGACGCCATGGAATAATCTTTATGATACCTATGGCTGGCGACCTGTTAAGCGACATCTTAAAGTGGTGGCCTGTGAAGTTGTCCAGGTTACTTCTGTCCCAACGATTGTGGCAACACGGAAATTGTTCAACAAATCAAAAAATACCGCAACGTTTCAGACGAGTATCACTGAGACTGTTACAAACAGTGTCGCGCATAAAAAAATGACGCAGCATACAATAAAAGTTGGCCAATCAATAAGTTATGGCATAAATTTTATCGCGGAGGGAAAGGGTGAGACAACCTTTGAATATACCTATAACTGGGGAGAAGACATCACAAAAACGCAGTCTACTGAGTTAAGTTCATCCTCTCAAGTCACCGTGGTTTTAGAACCGGGGCAAAGTGCGATAGCAGAACTGCATGCTAAAAAAGGTGTGATTAAATTAAAGGTCACTTATGAGGCTTATGTGGATGGGCTTATTGCCTGTAATTATCATCCCAGGCATAAAGGCCACCACTTTTGGGCTTTTCCCGCGCGTGAGTTGCTCAAGCCCAATGTGCAGACAATCGTCGAAGATGTGACTATTGACTACTATTCCGATGGTGAAACGATCTTAAAAGACATTGAAGGACAAATGATGTCGCCTTATATGGGTAGAGCTCTGTTTGCCAGTGATGACAATCGATAGCTGGCGTAATGTAATATGATGTGAATACCGCAGGGATTGTTTATGCAATCCCTTTTTAGTTTCTGCTGATAATGTGCTGACCGAAAACGCAGCCAATAAGCCGGCAGACTTAAAGCCCAATATTAAGACTTAACAAAAAAACTATTACGCGTCTCCGTTTATCCCACCAGCCGGAAACCCTGCTTGCCGTTCTTTTTGATCTGGTACATCGCTTCATCGGCGCGCTTTAGCGCGTCGTTGAAGCTATCGCGCGCCTGCACCGGGGCGATACCGATAGATGCCCCGATTTGCGCATTGCCGTTATCGAGGTCAAACGGAGCCAGCGCGGCATCCAGCACCGCCTGCGCCAGTATACGCACCTTCGGATAGTCGATCAGGAAAGGCAGCAGCAGGACAAACTCATCGCCGCCCAACCGGCCCACGACCACGTTTGGCGGCACTGCTTCGCGGATGCGCTGGCTTAACTGCATCAGCACCTCATCCCCGCTGCGGTGACCCAGCGTATCGTTGACGTGTTTGAAATTGTCCAGATCGATAAACGCCATACAGAGCGGGCCGGTGCTGAGCATCTGGCTGAAGTGGTTTTGCAGCGCATGACGATTGGCCAGACCGGTGAGCGGATCGTGATGCGCGAGCATGGCGAGCTGCGCTTCGTACTGCTTCTCTTTGGTCATGTCGATGTGGGTGCCGGTGACTTTGAGCGGATTACCCTGCTCATCCCACTCAGTCACGCGTCCGCGATCCAGCACCCAGGTGATTTTGCCATTTTTACCCAGCATACGGTGCAGCGCTTCATAGTACGGCGCGCGCCCTTCAATATGGTCGTAAAACGACTTCAGTACCTCATCGGCGTCATCGGGGTGCAGATGCGCGCGCCACGCTTCAAACTTTGCTTCACTTTCATTGGGCTGGAAACCCAGCATTGCGCCCCAGCGACGGTTAAAGATCACCAGCTTGCCGCTGGGAATATCCAGCTGCCACAGGCACAGGCCGGTGCCATCCAGCGCCGCGCTGAGCTTATTCCGTGCGTCATGCGCGATACGCTTCAGGCGCGCATTATGCTTTTTCAGGTTCTGAATCTGCTGGCGCAGCGCTTCTTCGGACATGATCGGCTATGGAGAAGAAATAAAGCTTATTTTGCCTGCCGATTATTTTCTGTAAACAGAACAAATGAAAAGCAGATGAGTGGCGGAAAATTGCGCCGAGCTTAGCAGTAACGGCGAAGCAAAGCGGTAAACACAGCGCACTTCGCTTGCTGGTACGGCTTAAGAGGATAAATCCCCGCCAGAAAAAGCGGCCATCCCGGGGGCGTTTTCCCCCTTTCCGATCAAACTTCCTCCTGCTTTTGAGAAATTTCTTATCTGCCGTTTAATGATCGTTGCGCTGCGTGTCGCTCTGAAAAGTCACTGACTGGCTGCAAGACGGGATAAAACGTGGGTAAACGCATTTTGAGCATGATTTTTCTGCTGGGCTTCTGCCTGGGCGCAGCCGCAGCCTCCTCTACGCTCACGTTTACGCCACGCTATGGCCTGACGGCGCCGGACGTCACGCTGCCCGCCGCCAGCCAGCGCTGGCTGAGCGGCCGCACCGTCCTGCGCGTTGGCGTGTGGAGCAATGCGCTGCCGCCCTACTCGGTATCGTTTGAGAAAAACGCCTATGAAGGCCTTTCGGCGGATTACCTGGCGATTGTTTCACGGACGCTCAACCTGCCGGTCAAAATGAAAGCCTATAAAACCCGGACTGAACTGGCAGATGCACTGCGGGAAGGCGAGGTGGATCTGATCCCCTACTACACGCTGGCGGCGAATCACGATACGCAGCTGGTGCTGAGCCTGCCCTATTCGCTGGCGCAGAGCGTGCTGATCAGCAAACGCAACGCGCAGTTTGATCGCGAACTGAAAAACAGCCGCTATCGTCTGCTCTATTATGGCGACGCCGATCTCCGCGCCCTGCTGCATCAGCGCTATCCGCAGGCCACGCTGGAGCCGGCGGCTCCGCCGCTGTGGGCCTACACCGATACCGCATTCAGTGAGAACACCCTGTTCTGGAGCAACTCCGCGACGCAGCGTTTTCTGGCGCAGCGCGGGCTGCATAACGTCATTGAGGCGCATAAAACCCCCTATACCAACGATGTGGATGCCCGCTTCGCCAGTAGCGCGGCGAATCAGCCGCTGATTGATGCCATTAATGAAATCCTGAAAAACATTCCGCTGCGTAATGCGGTGCAGATCGCTGAAGCCTGGAGCCTGGATTATCAGTCGGTGGTGAAAAACCATCCGCTGGATCTCAGCGAGCAGGAAGCGAGCTGGCTGGAGGAGCACCGCGATATCACGGTGAATTACGATCCGACGCACATGCCGTTTACTTTTTTGGATGATCGCCAGCGGGTCACCGGGCTGAGTATCGATATGCTGAAACTGATCGCCCAGCGTACCGGCATTCGCTTTCACTATAAGCCGGTGCAAGGCTTGAGCAACATGCGCGACAAACTGGCCCGCCAGCGCGATGCCATGATTGTGGTCAGCGACGCGGCGGCGCAGCAAAGCGATATGATCCGCTACAGCCGCTCTTACATCTACTCGCCGTGGGTGGTGATTACCCATCGCGATAAAACGTGGCGCAGCTTTGAGGAGATGGCCGGCAAACGCATCGGTATTTATGAGCGCGCCTACTATCGTTATGAGCTGCGCGAGCGCTGGCCGAAGGTGGTGTTTCAGGAGAACAGCGTCGCGGTTGATTCGCTGGGCCAGCTGCAGGATAACCAGATCGACGGGTTTATTGTCCCGTATGAGTCGGCGCTGTTCCTGCTCAACAACCACTTTAACGACAGCTTCAAAGTGGCGTTTGTCGCCCCGCTGCCGATGTTCCGTATGGCTATGGCGGTTAACATTCAGGATCGGCATTTACTCTCCATCCTGAACAAAGCGCTCTCCGATATTCCGCAGCCGACCCTGCAATCCCTGATGGAGCGCTGGATAAAATATGCGCCGCCGGCGACCTCAACATCCTGGCAAAGCTATCGCAGCTATCTGCTGCGTATCGTCGCGGTGGCCGGGCTTGGGCTGCTGTTCTTCCTGTGGCGCAACCATCTGCTGAAGGCGTCGCTGGCAAAACAGCGCCAGCACGAGCGGGAGACCAGTAATCAGTTGCAGCACATTGAGTCGCTGATGGCCGATCTGCGCAAAGCGAACGAGGCCGCGGTGCGTGCCAGCGAAGCCAAAAGTACTTTCCTTTCGCATATGAGCCACGAAATCCGCACGCCGCTGGCGGCGCTGATTGGGCTGCTGGAGATTGAACATTTAGGCCAGAGCGATGAACAGCAGCGCCAGAAGAATATTGATGTGGCGTGGGAGTCGTCACGCTCTCTGCTCTCGCTGGTGGGCGACATTCTGGATTTGGCCAAGATCGAATCCGGCCACTTCAGCGTGCGCCTGATGCCGATGTTGCTGAGCGATGTGGTCCGCGATTGTGAAGCGCTGTTCCGCCGCGTGGCCGACAATAAAGGCCTGGCGCTCAACATCCTGCTTGAGCTGGAGCAGGATCAGGTGCTGTTCGACCCGGTCGCGCTAAAGCAGATCATCTCTAACCTGGTGAGTAACGCCATCAAATTTACCAGCGAAGGTGAAGTGGAGCTGGCGCTCTATCAGGCCGACGGCGACAAACCGGACTATGTGCTGGAGGTCAGCGACAGCGGCATGGGGCTGACGCCTGAGCAACAACAGGCGATTTTTGAGCCTTTCATTCAGCTGGATCAGGGGAGTAACCGCGTGAGCGGTACTGGCCTCGGGCTCAATATCTGCCGGCGTCTGGCGATCATGCTGGGTACCGAACTGCACGTTGAAAGCGAACCGGGCAACGGTAGCGTCTTTATGCTGCGCTTCCGCGCAGAGGCCGCCACGCTGCCGCAGGCGGAGATCGTGCTGGCCGACGACACCGCCAATAACGTTGCGCTGCGCATTCTGATCGTCGATGACAATGCCACCAACCGCCTGCTGCTGGCGCAGCAGCTGCAGTATGCCGGCCATCATGTGCTGGTGGCGGACGGGGGTGAAGCCGCGCTGGTGCTGTGGCGTGAAAACCAGCCGGACCGCATCATCACCGACTGCAACATGCCCAATATGGACGGGTTTGAATTCACCCGCCAGCTGCGCGCCGAAGAGAAAAAGCTGGTGCGTCGGGCCGTTCCGATTTACGGCCTGACGGCGATGGCGGAGGAGCGCGTTGCGCTGCGTGCAAAGGAAGCAGGCATGAACGGCTGCCTGTTCAAACCGCTGGAGCGTGCTCAGCTGTTGCAGGTGATCACCGGCGCACCGATGAATCCGTTACGCAACGAATCGTTACTGACGCTGGAGAATCTGGCGGCCAATAACCCACAAGCCTGGCGCGATCTGATTACCACGGCGCGGCAGCAAAACAGTTATGACCTTGAGCAGCTGACGCAGGCCATTGCCGGGGGCAATTTTGCCTCTGCCCGCCATGCGGCGCACCAGCTGCTGGGCAGCGCCCGTCTGC
>NZ_MLFS01000089.1 GCF_002095485.1 Pantoea wallisii
GCGCGCAGCGTCCAGGGTACTGCTGACGCTAACGTCAGCGCCCCGCGCCGGATCGTTCAGCTGCTGGCGCGGAATATATGCGCCCTGACGCAGCAGCTGTTGCTGTAGCAGAGCAATATTATCCGGCCGGGCCAGCTGCCGGGGCGTTAAGTGCCGTTGCTGACAGAGGGCCGCGGCACGTCCGACAACCTCTCCAAGCACGCCGCAGGTGCACATCACGCGTGCGCTGCCGAAAGCGACATGCGTAGCGGAGATCAGGCGCCCCGTGAGCAGCAGATTATCCAGTGACTGGCTGTATAACGCGCGAAACGGGATGGTGTAGGTGCCTTTACTGTGAAACTGACGGCAACCATCGTGCGCGCTATAGACGCCATCCGCCGGATGCAAATCGATAGACCAGCCGCCATAGGCCACGGCATCGTAGTGGTCGCGCTGTTCGATGATGTCCTGCTGGCATAGCAGGACATCGCCCATAAAACGGCGGCTCTCACGCTTGCCTGGAATCAGGCCAATCCACTCCAGCGTGAGCGTCTCCGCGTCCGGGAATTCGCCGGCGTTCTTGATGTAATCCCAAACGCCGCTGACGATCTTCCACAGCTCCCACTTAATGGCTTCACTCTGGTGCACGGTGTCAAGCCTTCCGCCCCACTCCAGCCACCAGAGATCGCACCCGTTGAGATCCGAGGTCAACCGTTTGTAGCGCGGGATCGCAGCGATCTCTTTGAGCGCGAAGGAGGGCGCCACAAAGCGTACCGGCTGCGCGGTGCGTTTGGTGTAGAAGTAGATAGAGTGGCCGAGCTTATGACCGAAGTGCTCACCCGGCGCCATCTTTTCGCCAAACTCTTCCGGGGATTCCGCGCCGACGCGATGCGCAGCGCCTGCCAGATAGCCGAGCACGCCATCGCCGCTGGCATCAATAAACTGCTCTGCCGCCACCCGGTACCAGGTCTGATTGATGGCGTTAAACGCGTGTACTGCCTGTAACCGACGGCCGCTTTTTTCGATATCGCTGACGACGGTATTGAGCAACAGCGTCAGGCCTTGCTGCGCCTGCACCCAATCCAGCAGCACCAGATCGAACAGCACCGGATTGCCCTCTTTATTGCGCCACAGGTTCTCCTCCATGAGCTCGCCCATGATGCCGCCTTCACGCGCCCAGCGGTTGTTGTTACCCATGTGGGAGGTGGCGCCGTTAGCCCAGAGCCGCACTTCGCTGGAGGCATTTCCGCCCAGCACCGGGCGATCCTGAATCAGCACAACCTGAAGGCCATCACGTGCTGCAGCCAGCGCGGCACAAACGCCCGCTAATCCGCCGCCGACCACGACCAGATCGGCGTGCAGCGACTGTTCAGGAAAACGGCGTGCATCCTGTGTCGAGAATGTTTGCATAGTGGCATTACTCCCGCGAGAAGACTGCTAAGATTGAGTTTTTACCGTCATAAGGTGACCTATGTCTTCGCAACCCAATCAAAGCCTGATTGACGGAATTCGCTGCCTGCAGTACCTGGTATCCAGCGATAAAGCCATTGGCTGTCGTGAGCTGGCGCGTCAGATGGGCATGAACAGTACGCGGGTTAACCGGCTGCTGATGACCATGGCTTCCGTTGGGCTGACGATGCAGGATGAACATCGCCGCTACCTGCCCGGACCCGGCATTCACGCGCTGGCTGCACAGGCGATTCGCGGTTCGTCGCTGTTTGCGCAGGCACTGCCACAGCTGGAAGCGCACGCCCCGCGCGATATCGTGGTGGCGCTTGGCGTGCTGTGGGAGGATCAGGTGATCTATATCTGGCACTCGGAACCGGGCGAACGCACCCGTACCAGCCAGGCGCTGGCGGGCTTCCGGATGCTGCCGGCGTGGCAATCGGTGATTGGCGTCGCGCTGCTGGCGGCGGAGAGCGATGAGGTTCTGCGCCCGCGTTTTAATGATGAGCAGTGGACGCAGATTGCGCCGCTGCTGGAGCGTAAACGCGCTGAGGAGCATCTGATCTGGCATCGTGACGACGGCGAGATCGGTATGGCGCTGCCCATCAACAATAATCGCGCCGCACTGGCGTTTGCCAAAATCTGGCAGACCGACGATGCGCACCTGACGCAGCGGCTGCAACAGCTGCACGCGCTGGCGCAGATGCTGATCAGTGCGCGCTGACATGATCGATCTTCCCGACAATAAACAGATAGCTGCAGATACCGATGGCGGCCAGAATTGCGATAAAGCCCAGCGCTGGCGCGAAGTTGCTGCCATCAATCAGGGCGCCGATGGCGATCGGCACCACAATCGATGAGAGCGCGCCGGTAAAGTTAAACACGCCACCCGCCAGCCCAATCAAATGCCGCGGTGCCAGTGCGGTAACAAATACCCAGGTGATGGTCGCCAGCCCGTTCCCGAAAAAGGCCAGTGACATGAACAGGATGATCAGGCGTGAATCGTCAGTGTAATTTGCGCCGAGGATAAACAGCGTCAGAAACAGGCCGAGAATAACCGGCAGCTTGCGCGCCACGCTGGCAGAGACACCGCGACGTATCATGCGATCCGAAGCGAAACCGGCCAGCAGTACGCCGCAAAAGGCGGCGAAGTAGGGCACGGAAGCGACATACCCGCTTTTGATGAAATCCATGTGCCGGTACTCAACCAGATAGGTCGGGAACCAGGTCAGGAAAAACCAGAATGTGGCGGAGATGGTGAACTGGCCGATGTAGATCCCGACCAGCTTACGGCTGCGGAACATCTGCGCCAGATCGGCCCAACGAGCGGGCGGTTGCGGCGTGCTCTGCCGGCTCTCCAGCAGCGCGCCGTTATCACGCAGGTAGTTGAGCTCTGCTTCGGTCACGCCTTTATGCTGGTTGGGTTCGCGATAGAGCAGATACCACACCAGCGCCCAGATCATACCGGCTATACCGGTGATCAGGAACAGTCCGCGCCAGCCAAAGGCATCCTGCACGTGGAACAGCAGCGGTGTCATACAGGCGAGGCCAACAAACTGGGCGGAAGAGTAGATGCCGATGGCGCTCGCGCGCTCCTGTTCGGGGAACCAGCTGGAGATCACCCGATTATTTGACGGCATCACCGGCGCTTCAAACGCACCGACGCCAAGGCGCAACCCAAACAGCAGGCCAAAGCTGTTAGCCAGGGCGTGCAGGGCGGTGATCAGTGACCAGGCAAACAGGCCGACACCGTACACCAGCCGCGCACCAAGGCGATCAATCAGAAAGCCGCCGGGAATTTGCAGCGCAGCGTAGATCCAGCCAAAAGCGGAGAAGATCAGTCCCATCTCCATCGGCGTAAAGCGCAGCTCTCCGGCCATTTCGGTGGCGGCCACCGAGAGATTGGTGCGATCCATGTAGTTGATAATGATGTTGATAAACACCAGTCCCAGCATCAGAAAGCGGGTGCGCCCGGCGCGGACACTGGCCGTGGCTTGGCTAAGTGGCTGTTCTGTCATGATGCAGCTCTCCCGGAACACAAAAGTGTTTCTTTAATAGAAACGCATGACGTGAATTATGGCTAACCTGTGCAGATAACTTTGCGATCCCGGCGACGTTAAAACCAGCGTAGCGCCGAACTTTTTGCTAATTTCAAACTCAGACCATCACGCATAGCAATGTGTTTTGGGTTTCGCCATAGTGGCGACCTGCAAATTGAACCCTTCAAGGAGGACTTTCGTGAAACTGAAAGCACTGGCGCTGGCCGCCGTAATGAGCACGGGCGCACTGTCCGGTCTGGTCCAGGCAGGTGAAGTGCCAAACGGACCCCATGTGGTGACCTCAGGACAGGCCAGCGTGGATGCCAGTCCGGATATGGCAACACTCTCTATTGTGGTGAATGTCGCTTCGAAAGACGCGGCAGATGCGAAGAAGCAAGCCGACGATCGCGTGGCGCAATATTTCGATTTCCTGCAGAAGAGCGGCATTGAGAAGAAGGATATCGATGCGGCTAATCTGAGCACGCAGCCCGAGTATGACTACACCAAAGAGGGCAAATCGGTCCTGAAAGGCTACCGCGCGGTACGTCAGGTGCAGGTGACGCTGCGCCAGCTGGATAAGCTGAACGATCTGCTGGATGGCGCGCTGAAATCGGGGCTGAACGAGATCCGCTCGGTTGAGCTGGGTGTGACGAATGCGGATAGCTACAAAGATCAGGCGCGTAAAGCGGCAATTGCCAATGCAACTCAGCAGGCCAATGCGCTGGCGGAAGGTTTCAATGCGAAGCTCGGCCCGGTATACAGCATCCGATATCACGTGGCTAACTACCAGCCGATGCCTATGGCACGCATGTACAAAGCGGCAGGTGCGGCAGCAGATACCACCGCGCAGCAAACCTATGAGCAGCAGAGCATCCACTTCGACGATCAGGTCGATGTCGTTTTTGAGATCAAACCAAACACCGCGCAGTAAGGTAGTGCGTAGCGGCGCGGGCTGCGTCGCTACGTTTGCCTGAGGGTATGAGATTATGCTTTATACGGAAGATGTTAATGAGAGGCTTTAAGCAGGTGTAAGATAAGGAAGAAGCCATGACACGTCGTGGCGACCCGTCAGGGGCGCCAGCCAGTTGCCATGACAACGTTTTTACGCCGCAACGTCATCCTGACGCAGCACGCGATGGCCATGCGCAATCAGCGCGTCAGTGACGCTACGCATTAAACGGCTTTCCGGCGCAAAACGGTGCCAGTACAGCATACGACGCTGATAGAGCCCCGGCGTAAGATCCACCAGCTCCCCGTGCGCCAGTTCGCGCTCAATCTGCAAATGCGGAATCATACAGCACACCGATCCCTGACGGGCCAGCTGCACGAAGGCTTCCGACGAGTTCACGATGTGGCACGGTACGCTGCCCGGAGATAAATCAAAGTTCTGCTGTAAAAATGCCTGATGCATATCGTCCAGATGGTCAAACGCGACCGCCGGAGCTTTCAGCAGCGCCGAGCGCGTCACGCCGTTCGGGAAATAGCGCGCGGCAAAATCCGGCGACGCGCAGAACAGATAGTCCAGAGCGCCCAGTTGGTCCACAAGGCAGCTTGGCAGCGGCTGCGGCTGGATACTCACCGCGCCGACCACTTCGCCACGGCGCAGACGCTCCTGAGTGCGGGTCTCATCTTCCACCTGCAGATTCAGGCGCACCGGCGAGTCCGCCAGTACATCTTTCAGCGCCGGCAGCAGCCAGGTTGCCAGGCTATCGGCGTTGACCGCCAGCGACAGCAGCAGCGGTGTAGTGCCGCCGTTATCGTCCCCCAGCCACTCCTCTTCCAGCAGCTCAACCTGATGCAGTAACGCCAGCAGTTTTTGTCCCTGCTCCGTTGGGCGCGGCGGGACGGTGCGGACCAGCAGCGGCTGACCAAATAAGTTTTCCAGTTGTTTAATGCGCTGTGAGACCGCCGACTGCGTGATGCAGAGTTTTTGGGCGGCGCGCTCAAAACCGCGTTCGCGAATCACAGCATCCAGCGCCTGAAGCGTTCGATAATCCGGGCGTTTCATTGTTGTTCTCTCTCGTTCAGGATGGAAAGTACTATGCCATAAAAGGGGCAGCCTGTGCGGCTGGCGCTTTTTTGCGGGCTGGCTTCCAAAGGCTTAAATCGATGGTCCAACAGTCGCGCTTTTTTACGGCGCCTTGTTTTATACTACGCGCACTTCGATGTCGCACAGGTTTTAAACATACCATGACCCAGGATGAACTGAAAAAAGCGGTAGGTTGGGCAGCGCTGCAGTACGTGCAGCCCGGCACCATTGTTGGCGTTGGCACCGGTTCAACGGCCGCGCATTTTATTGATGCGCTCGGCACTATCAAAGATCAGATTGAAGGGGCGGTCTCCAGCTCGGAAGCTTCCACGCAGAAGCTGAAGTCACTGGGCATTCCGGTGTTTGATCTTAACAACGTGGATGAGCTCTCGGTGTATGTCGATGGGGCCGATGAGATCAACCCGCAGATGCAGATGATCAAAGGCGGCGGCGCCGCGCTGACGCGTGAGAAAATCGTGGCAGCCGTGGCGAAGAAGTTTGTCTGCATTGCCGATGCTTCTAAAGAGGTGGATATCCTGGGTAACTTCCCGCTGCCGGTTGAAGTCATTCCCATGGCGCGCGCCTATGTGGCCCGTGAACTGGTAAAACTTGGCGGCCAGCCGGAGTATCGTCAGCATGTGATGACCGACAACGGCAACATTATTCTCGACGTACACAATCTGCGTATTCTTGATCCGATCGCGCTGGAAAAAGCCATTAACGCACTGCCAGGTGTGGTAACAGTTGGCCTTTTTGCCGCCCGCGGTGCAGATGTGGCGCTGATTGGCACACCGGATGGGGTGAAAACCATCACGCAATGATCTTACCGGCGTGCAAGTGACGCCGGTTATTTCCCGCCGCAAAACATCTTTTCTTATCGCGGTGAAATTTGGTGACTTATGTCACAAATGATTCATCAACAGCAGGTTCGTACTTTGCGCTTCGCGCATACCATGATTTTGTATGGATTTGTGCTGTCCCGGCGTTGGCGCATGCTGGTGTGCAGGCAATCGTTTGTATTGCCGCGCACGAAAATTTTGATATTTTGACAGAAGGCTATCTTATGGTAGTCCTCGTTGAATTCTGAATAGGGTCGGGAAATGGCAAAGGTATCACTGGAAAAAGACAAGATTAAGTTCCTGCTGGTGGAAGGCGTTCACCAGAGCGCGCTGGAGAACCTGCGTGCTGCAGGTTACACCAATATCGAATTCCACAAAGGGGCACTGGATGCAGAGACGCTCAAGTCCTCCATCCGCGATGCGCACTTCATTGGTATCCGTTCCCGCACCCAACTGACGGAAGAGATCTTCGCTGCAGCTGAGAAGCTGGTGGCGGTTGGCTGCTTCTGTATCGGAACAAACCAGGTTGACCTGAACGCCGCAGCCAAACGCGGTGTGCCGGTGTTTAACGCGCCATTCTCCAATACCCGTTCGGTTGCCGAGCTGGTAATCGGTGAAATGCTGCTGATGCTGCGCGGCATTCCGGAAGCCAACGCCAAAGCGCACCGTGTATCTGGAACAAAGTGGCCAATGGCTCGTTTGAAGCACGCGGTAAGAAGCTCGGCATCATCGGCTACGGCCACATTGGGATGCAGCTTGGCGTGCTGGCAGAGAGCCTGGGCATGCATGTGTTCTTCTATGATATCGAGAACAAGCTGCCGCTGGGTAATGCCACTCAGGTGCGTCATCTCTCTGATTTGCTGAATATGAGCGATGTAGTCAGCCTGCACGTGCCGGAAACCCCTTCAACGCAAAACATGATTGGCGCTGAAGAGCTGGCGCTGATGAAGCCCGGCGCGCTGCTGATCAACGCCGCACGCGGCACCGTGATCGACATTCCTGCGCTGTGCAGTGCGCTCTCCAGTAAACATCTGGCCGGTGCAGCCATTGACGTCTTCCCGGTTGAGCCTGCCACCAATAGCGATCCGTTCAACTCACCGCTGTGTGAATTCGACAACGTGATTCTGACGCCGCACATCGGTGGCTCAACCCAGGAAGCGCAGGAGAACATCGGGCTGGAAGTCTCAGGCAAACTGGCAAAATACTCCGACAACGGCTCTACGCTCTCTGCGGTGAACTTCCCGGAAGTCTCCCTGCCAATGCACGCCGCCAGCGTCAGCCGCCTGCTGCACATCCATGAAAACCGTCCCGGCGTACTGACCGCGATTAACCAGATCTTCGCCGAGCAGGGGATCAACATTGCCGCTCAGTACCTGCAGACTTCACCCATGATGGGCTATGTGGTCATTGATATTGATGCCGAAGAGGATGTTGCAGAGAAAGCCCTGCAGCTGATGAAGGCCATTCCGGGCACCATGCGCGCCCGCCTGCTGTACTGATCTCTCAGGGCGCCTGCGGGCGCCCTCTGTTTTAGCGCGCTCTGGTCTCCCACTGCCACAGTCGCGATGGCGTCAGAATTGCCGGTAACGGCACATCCCAGGCCGCCACCGGTAGCCTTTCAACGCGCTGGCAATCGTGCGCAAGTCCCACCGGCAGAAATCCATGCTGCTGCCAGTTTTGCAGAGTGCGATCGTAAAAACCTCCGCCCATACCTAATCGTTGCCCATCATGATCAAAGGCCACCAGCGGCACCAGCATGACATCAAGCTGATCGAGCGTGACGAGTTGGGTGATATCCAGCGGCGGTTCAGGAATGCGCAGCTTATTGGGAATGAGCTGAGTTTCAGGTGTATACCGCAAAAAGAGCAGGTTGCCCGGCGAGAAGGGGTGCAGCACCGGCAGACAGACCTGTTTTTTTTGCTGCCACAGTTTGGCAATCAGCGGACGGGTATTGAGTTCGCCATCGACCGGCAGAAACAGCGCAATGTGTTGTGCGTGCGCAATGGGGGCAAAGTTGAGGGCATGTTCGGCCAGGAGGTCAGCGGCCACTTCCTGCTGTTCAGACGTGAGATTCCGGCGCAAATGGCGCACGTGCTGGCGAATATCCTGACGATTGAGAAGAGAAGGTGCTGACATGATGCCCCCGGCTGATATGGCTGTTAAAAGCCACTTTATCACACCGGGAATAGCAGATTGGTACTAAGAAGAGATCTCCGAGATGCCGCCGCAGGCTGTAACCCTTGAACCCTTGGTTCAAGGTGAGTATGCCGTCGTAACCATCAGGCTTCTCGGACGGACCGAGCATGCTCACAGGTTACAGAGCGTCACACTCTGTTGGTATGAAATATCGGCTCAGGGGACTGGCCCGCTTGCAAACATCTCAGAGAAAATTGACTTCACCGTTACTCTAACACGAGAACCATGAAGTGTTATTCGAATTTAGGGCCCTGGCGATCGGTTATGCGACCTTGCTCAACTAATGCCTGTTCAATGGTCTGCTGCAGCATACGGATACGTTGTTCCATGTTGGCTGCATAGTCGCGCGTCTTACCTTTTTCCTGTGCCAGCTCGTGGCAAATGTTTAACGCAGCGATGAACACCAGTTGCTCTGTATTTGTGACTCTAGTGCGAACTTTTAAATCTTGCAACCGTTGATTGAGATCCTCTGCGGCCAGATTCAGCGCATCTTGCTGTTCAGGCGGACAATTCACTCTCAATGAACGACCAAAAATCTGAATATCTACCGGTTGTGCAGACATGCCACCATCCTGACTGATTACTCCGCTCGCATCTCCCTTACCTGTCAATGGGTTGGGAGGTGCGCAACTATATAGAGCCGCGTGATAAGTTACAACCCCTTTTCTGGAAACCCTGAGGCACCTGGTGGTAGCATAACACGAACTTATTCTGCCAACGACGACCAAAGCTTATGTCTTTACAGAACGCAACACCGAGTTACAACGCGCTGGCTACAGCACTTTCCCAGCAGGGCACAGGCATGACGCCCGCCGAGATGCATGGACTGCTGTGTGGCATTCTGTGCGGCGGCAATCAGGATGCCAGCTGGAAGACGCTGGTGCATGACCTGACCAACGAAGGCATGGCGTTTTCGCAGAGCCTGGCGCAGCTTTAGAGGCCCTGCATGACAGCCTGATCAGCACGCTGGAAGAGGAGGGTTTTCTGTTCCAGCTGATGCTGCCTGACGACGATGATATCACCGTGTTCGATCGCGCCGATGCGCTGGCCGGCTGGGTCAATCACTTCCTGCTTGGTCTGGGCGTTACGCAGCCGAAGCTGGACAAAGTAACCGGTGAGACCGGAGAAGCGATTGACGATCTGCGCACCATCGCTCAGCTTGGCTATGACGAAGATGAAGATCAGGAGGAGCTGGAGCAGTCGCTGGAGGAGGTGATCGAGTATGTGCGCGTAGCCGCACTGCTGTGCCACGATACCTTTACCCGTCCGCCTTCGCCGACCGCACCAGAAGTGCAGAAACCCACGCTACACTAAGCGCGTCATCACGGGCAGGTTGCTGCCCGCTTTCAACAGGGAGTGCAAACATGATTACACTGGAAACGTTCCAGCAACGTCGTCAGGCGCTGATTGCCCGGATGGCACCTGGCAGCGCGGCTTTGATTTTTGCTGCACCTGAAGCGACGCGCAGCAACGACACCGAGTACAACTACCGCCAGAACAGTGATTTCTGGTATTTCACCGGCTTTAACGAGCCGCAGGCGCTGCTGGTGCTGATCAAAAGCGACGACAGGCACAATCACAGCGTGCTGTTTAACCGCGTACGCGATTTAACGGCGGAGATCTGGTTCGGACGCCGTCTGGGCCAGGATGCGGCCCCGGCGAAGCTTGGGGTCGATCGCGCACTGCCGTGGGATGCGATTGGCGAACAGCTACATCAGCTGCTCAACGGGCTGGATGTGGTCTACCACGCACAGGGCGAATACGCCGAAGCTGACCAGCTGGTATTTGACGCGCTGGAAAAGCTGCGTCGCGGCTTCCGCCAGCACCTCAGCGCGCCAGCTACCGTGACCGACTGGCGGCCGTGGGTGCACGAGATGCGTCTGTTTAAGAGCGAAGAGGAGATCGACATTCTGCGTCGCGCCGGCCAGATCAGTGCTCTGGCGCACACCCGCGCTATGCAGAGCTGCCGTCCGGGCATGTTTGAATACCAGCTGGAGGGCGAAATTCATCACGAATTTACCCGCCACGGTGCACGTTTCCCCTCCTATAACACCATCGTTGGCGCCGGTGAAAATGGCTGCATCCTGCACTACACCGAGAACGAAAGCGAAATGCGCGATGGCGATTTGGTGCTGATTGATGCCGGCTGTGAGTTTCACGGCTACGCGGGCGATATCACCCGCACGTTCCCGGTCAATGGTAAGTTCAGTCAGCCGCAGCGCGAGATCTACGACATTGTCCTGGCCTCGCTGTACAAGGCGTTGTCGATGTTCCGTCCGGGCATCAGCATCCATGATGTGAACGAAGAGGTGGTGCGCATCATGATTACCGGCCTGGTCGATCTCGGCATTCTTGAGGGGAACATCGATACGCTGTTCGAAGAGCAGGCGCACCGACCGTTCTTTATGCATGGGCTGAGCCACTGGCTGGGGCTGGATGTGCATGACGTAGGCCATTACGGCACGCCAAGCCGCGAGCGCACGCTTGAGCCCGGTATGGTGCTGACGGTGGAGCCTGGCCTGTACATTGCCCCGGATGCCAAAGTGCCGGCGCAATATCGCGGCATTGGCATCCGCATTGAAGATGACATCGTGATTACCGCCGACGGCAACGAAAATCTCACTGATAGCGTTGTGAAAGACGCTGATGCCATTGAAGCGCTGATGGCGGCGGCACGTCGCGCATGAGCATCTTAATTGCAGGCGGCGGCATGACCGGTGCAACGCTGGCACTGGCGATTTCGCATCTGACACAGGGCCAACTGCCGGTCACACTGATTGAGCGCAGCGAGCCGGCCAGCCGTGCCCATCCCGGCTATGACGGTCGCGCCATTGCGCTGGCGGCGGGCACCTGCCAGCAGCTGGCTGATATCGATCTGTGGCGCTCGCTGGCGGATTGCGCCACGCCGATTACCGACATTCACGTCTCCGATCGCGGCCACAGCGGCTTTGTTCAGCTGCAGGCGGCAGAGTATCAGCTCGCCGCGCTGGGCAACGTGGTAGAGCTGTTTGACGTTGGTCAGCGGCTGTTCCAGCGCCTGAAGCGCGCCCCTGGCGTGACGCTGCGCTGCCCGGATTACGTCACATCGGTGGCGCGCAGCGCGGATAGCGTGCAGGTGACGCTCAATAGCGGCGAGCAGCTCTCTGGTGCGCTGCTGGTGGCTGCGGATGGCTCGCGCTCGTCGGTGGCGGCCTCCTGCGGCATCCGCTGGCAGCGCGATGACTACCAGCAGCTGGCGGTCATCGCCAATGTCTCAACGCAGCTGCCGCATCAGGGACGCGCGTTCGAGCGCTTTACCGAGCACGGTCCGCTGGCGCTGCTGCCGATGTCCGGTAACCGATTGTCGCTGGTGTGGGGCCAGCCGGCGCAGGCCGAAGCAACAATTAAACAGTGGGATGATGAGACCTTCCTGCGCGAACTACAGCGCGCATTCGGCTGGCGGCTGGGGCGCTTTACGCATACCGGCCAGCGTGAGTGTTACCCGCTGGCGCTGCAGAAGGCGGAGCGTCAGGTGTCGCACCGGCTGGCGCTGGTGGGCAACGCGGCGCAGACGCTGCATCCGATTGCCGGCCAGGGGTTTAACCTTGGCCTGCGCGACGTGATGTCACTGGCGGAGACGCTGGCGGCGGCGCACCGTCAGCAGCAGGATCCCGGCAGCTACGCGGTGTTGCACCACTTTGCCGCGCGTCGCCTGCCGGATCGCACCGCAACTATCGGCGTGACCGATGGGCTGGTGCGTATCTTCGCAAACCGGTATGCGCCGTTAGTGGCTGGACGAAATCTTGGGCTGGTGGCAATGGACCACCTGCCATGGCTGCGAAACCCACTTGCCGCGCGTACGCTCGGCTGGGTCAAGCGTTAAGCATGAATTAAGGGGCAGCAATGCAAACATTTGATGTGGCGATTGCCGGTGGCGGCATGGTGGGGCTGGCTGTAGCCTGCGGTTTGCAGGGCAGCGGCTTGCGCGTTGCCGTGCTAGAGAGAGCGCCCGAGCCACACTTTGATCCGGCTGGCGGGACGTCGATCCGCGTTTCAGCGATCAATGCGGCCAGTGAACGCCTGCTGCAAAAGCTTGATGTCTGGTCGGGAATTCTGGCGCTGCGTGCCAGCGCGTATCACGGCATGGAGGTGTGGGATCAGGATAGCTTTGGCTCGATCAGTTTTGATGATGAGCAGCAGGGGCTGTCGCATCTGGGGCATATCATCGAAAACGAGGTGATCCACAGCGCCCTGTGGCAGCGCGCCAGCCAGTGTAGCGACGTCACGCTGTTCGCACCTTCGCAGTTGCAGCAGGTCGCTTTTGGCGATAACGAAGCCTTTATTACCTTGCAGGATGGCAGCATGATGAGTGCTCGCCTGATGATCGCAGCCGACGGCGCCCACTCCTGGCTGCGCGATAAAGCGGACATTCCGCTGACGTTCTGGGACTACGAGCATCATGCGCTGGTCGCTAACGTACGCACCGATATGCACACGATGCCATTGCGCGTCAGGTGTTCCACGGCGACGGTATTCTGGCGTTTCTGCCGATGCAGGATCCGCACCTGTGCTCGATTGTCTGGTCGCTGTTACCGCAGGAAGCGGCGCGCATGCAGTCAATGCCGGAGACGTTGTTCAATCAGCAGTTATCGGTGGCTTTTGATATGCGTCTTGGTCTGTGCCAGGTCGAGAGCGAACGCAAAACCTTCCCGCTGGTGGCGCGTTACGCACGCAGTTTCGCCGCACACCGTCTGGCGCTGGTTGGCGATGCAGCGCACACCATCCATCCGCTGGCCGGGCAGGGCGTTAACCTGGGCTTTATGGATGCGGCCGAGCTGATTGGTGAGCTTCGCCGTCTGCAGCAGGAAGGCAAAGACATTGGTCAGCATCTTTATCTGCGACGCTATGAACGCAGCCGCAAACACAGTGCGGCCATGATGCTGGCAGGAATGCAGGTTTCCGCGAGTTGTTTGCCGGCACGCATCCGGCGAAGAAGCTGCTGCGCGACGTTGGCCTGAAGCTGGCGGATACGCTACCGGGCATTAAACCACGCATGCTCAGGCAGGCGATGGGGCTCAATGATATGCCCGACTGGATTCGGTGATCTTTCCCTTTACGGCACCGCACAGGTGCCGTTTTCTTTTCCGCATATCCAATCTCTTCCGTAGTGGCGGCCCTCCGGGTCGCAACGGCTAAAGTCAAAAGAGGGTTAGGTTTTTAGCCACAGCGACGCCAGTGTGTGAGGGAAGAAGGGATATTG
>NZ_MLFS01000090.1 GCF_002095485.1 Pantoea wallisii
AGGCGGGCGGGCTGGCGGATAAGGGCAAAGCCAGGCTTACCACCAGCGTGGGACTGCTGATCATGCTGGCCTCCTGGGGCATTACTGCGCTCGGTGCGCACAGCCTTACGGCATTGATTATCGGTATTTTACTGCTGGATTTGGCCGTACAGGGCGTGCATATCACTAATCAAAGTGTGATTTACCGCAATATGCCCGAAGCGCGTAATCGTCTGACCTCCGGCTACATGACCAGCTATTTTATCGGTGGTGCAGCAGGATCGATTATCTCAGCGAACGCATTCCATCATTTTGGCTGGTACGGCGTTTGTGGTGCTGGCGTGCTGGCTACTTCACTTAACATATTGATTTGGTGGCGCAATGCGCATTTTGAAAGTGTTCAGAATTCGTAAAGATGCCCGTTAATCCATGAGTGATACTGTTCATTGATGATTGGGTTTGTTATGGTTAGCCACACAGTTATTCACCAGAGTTATTTTTTCTCGCGAAATTATTCTGCTGTTGAAAGATTTTCCCGAGCGAATTGAAGCGCCGGCTGTTTTGCCTGCAGAACGGCGGGTCCGGGCGCAGCGCCCTGGGTTAAGGATTGACCTGGATTGCCAGGTGCTGACAGTGTGATCGTGCGAACAATCACAGGCGGAAAATATGACTACGCTTTATCTGTCACCCTCATTACTATATTTGTTGCAACTAAGAGGTTTTTTAAATGGAAAGTTCGTTTACTCCCATTGAGCAGATGCTAAACATCCGTGCTAATCGCCACAAAGATTTTCCGCTGCAGGAGATCATCCTGACCCGTCTGTGCATGCATATGCAGGGTAAGCTGCTGGATAATCGCAACAAAATGTTGAAGGCGCAGGGAATTAACGAAACCTTATTCATGGCGCTGATTACGCTGGATGCCCAGGAAAATCAGAGCATTCAACCTTCAGAATTAAGCTCGGCGCTGGGCTCTTCGCGCACCAATGCTACCCGCATCGCTGATGAGCTGGAAAAGCGTGGCTGGATTGAGCGCCGTGAGAGCGATAACGATCGCCGCTGCCTGCATCTGCATCTGACCGAAAAAGGTAACGAATTCTTACGTCAGCTGCTGCCACCGCAGCATCAGAGCCTGCAGTATTTGTGGTCATCCCTGTCGGCAACCGAGCAGGAGCAGCTGGAAGCGATCACCCGCAAGCTGCTTAACCGTCTTGATAAAATGGACGAAGATCAGGTTATCGCTTCCCTGTCCCGCTAATAGCAAGAAGTGCGACACAATCACCCTCCGAAATCGCTATTTTAATTCCCTTTTATCCGGCCAGCGCCCCAGGCGCTGGCTTTTTCGACTCGGGAAACCGCGTTGATGGAACAGCGCATCCCGACTAAATGGAAAACGTGGAGAACAACATGAGTGCGACAGCGGAAGCTCAAAGCCCGCAACAGCCAGCGAATAAAAAGAATAAGCGCAAAACGGCGCTGATCCTGCTGGCTATCGTGTTTATCGTGATTGGTATTGCCTATCTGGCTTACTGGTATCTGGTGCTGCGCCACTATCAGGAGACTGACGATGCCTATGTGGCAGGTAACCAGGTGCAGGTGATGGCACAGGTTTCCGGCAGCGTAAATACAGTGTGGTTCGATGACACCGACTATGTGAAAAAAGGCGACGTGCTGGTGTCGCTGGATAAAACGGATGCACAGCAGGCGTTTGAAAAAGCGCAGACCGCACTGGCTACCAGCGTGCGCCAGACGCATCAGCTGATGATCAATAGCAAGCAGTATCAGGCCACCATTAAGCTGCAGCAGACTGCGCTGGACCAGGCCGAATCGGACCTGAAACGCCGTGAGCCGCTGGGCGCCTCTAACCTGATTGGTCGTGAAGAGCTGCAGCACGCCCGCGATGCTGTCGCCACCGCGAAAGCACAGCTCGACGTCGCCGTGCAGCAGTACAACGCCAATCAGGCTGTGATCCTCAATACCGATTTGGCGAACCAGCCGGCGGTAAAACAGAGCGCCGCCGAACTGCGTGATGCCTGGCTGGCACTGCAGCGCACCGATATCCGCAGCCCGATGGACGGCTATGTGTCGCGCCGTAGCGTGCAGGTTGGCTCGCAAATCTCCACCAGCACGCCGCTGCTGGCGGTTGTTCCTGCCACCAATCTGTGGGTGGACGCTAACTTCAAAGAGACGCAGCTGGCGGGAGTACGCATCGGTCAGCCTGCCACGGTCATCAGCGATATCTACGGTGATGATATTGAGTATCACGGTAAAGTCGTCGGGCTGGATATGGGCACCGGCAGCGCCTTCTCACTGCTGCCGGCTCAGAACGCCACCGGCAACTGGATTAAGGTAGTGCAGCGTCTGCCGGTACGTATTGAGCTGGATCCGCAGCAGGTGGCGCAACATCCACTGCGTATTGGCCTCTCAACGCTGGTGAAAGTGGATACGCAGAACAAAGAGGGTGCGGTGCTGGCCAGTAACGTACGGCCGCAGGCGGCTTATGAAAGCAACGCCCTGGCAATCGACCTTGCGCCGGTGAATCAGCTGATTACTGACATCGTTCGTGCCAACGCGGGCTAACTTCGCCGGAGGCTGTTATGGCACAAAAACCGCTTGAGGGTGCGCCGTTAGTCCTGATGACCATCGCCCTGTCGCTGGCGACGTTCATGCAGGTACTGGACTCCACCATCGCCAACGTGGCGATTCCAACTATTGCCGGTAACCTGGGGGCATCAAACTCCCAGGGCACCTGGGTGATCACCTCCTTCGGGGTGGCCAATGCCATCTCGATTCCGATTACCGGCTGGCTGGCAAAACGCGTCGGCGAAGTAAAGCTCTTCACCTGGGCAACGGTTCTGTTCGCCCTCGCCTCCTGGGCCTGCGGCATGTCTGAAAGCCTGGAGATGCTGATCTTCTTCCGCGTCCTGCAGGGCGTGGTGGCTGGTCCGCTGATTCCGCTCTCCCAGAGTCTGCTGCTGAGCAACTATCCGCCGGCTAAACGCAGTATTGCGCTCTCGCTGTGGGCGATGACGGTGATCGTGGCGCCGATTTGCGGCCCGATCCTGGGCGGCTGGATCAGCGATAATTATCACTGGGGCTGGATCTTCTTCATTAACGTGCCGATTGGCGCGGTAGTGGTCATGCTGACGCTGCAGACCCTGCGCGGACGGGAGACTAAAACCGAAATCCGTCCCATCGATATGGTCGGCCTGGTGCTGCTGGTGGTGGGGATTGGATCGCTGCAGGTGATGCTGGACCGCGGGAAAGAGCTCGACTGGTTTAGCTCAACGGAGATTATCGTGCTGACGGTGGTCGCCGTGGTCGCGCTGGCGGTGCTGCTGGTGTGGGAGCTGACCGATAAGCACCCGATTGTCGATTTGTCGCTGTTTAAGATGCGCAATTTTACTATCGGCTGTCTCTCGATCAGCCTGGCGTACATGCTCTATTTCGGCTCGATTGTCTTACTGCCGCAGTTGCTGCAGGAGGTCTACGGTTATACCGCAACCTGGGCGGGGCTGGCGTCTGCGCCGGTGGGGATCATTCCGGTCATCCTGTCACCAATTATCGGCCGTTTCGCCCATAAGCTCGATATGCGCCGGCTGGTGACGTTCAGCTTTATTATGTATGCCGTCTGCTTTTACTGGCGCGCCTATACGTTTGAGCCGGGCATGGATTTTGGTGCCTCAGCGTGGCCACAGTTTATTCAGGGTTTCGCCGTGGCCTGCTTCTTTATGCCGCTGACCACCATTACGCTCTCTGGTTTACCTCCTGAACGCCTGGCGGCGGCCTCCAGCCTGTCGAACTTTGTGCGTACGCTGGCGGGTTCCATTGGTACTTCAATCACCACCACCATGTGGACTAACCGGGAGTCGATGCACCATAGCTACCTGAGTGAATCGATTACGCCTTACAACGTTAATTCACAACAGATGTACGATCAGCTGCAAAGCCTGGGCATGACGCAGCAACAGGCGTCGGCTTACATTGCACAGCAAATTACTAATCAGGGCCTGATTATCTCAGCGAATGAGATCTTCTGGGCGTCGGCGGGGGTATTTCTCATACTGCTGGTTCTGGTGTGGTTTGCACGACCGCCCTTTGGCGCGGGCGGTGGCGGCGGTGGCGCGCATTAATCGCCATAAAGAGAAACGGGCCTGTGCGGCCCGTTTTTTTATGCGTTCTGACGCCACCACTCGGCGAGCAGGATACCGGTTGCCACGGAGACGTTAAGGCTCTCTACGTTGCCCGTGCCGCCAATCGACAAGCTGATATCACCCTGCTGGAAAGCACTGTCGGACAGGCCTTCACGCTCCTGACCCAGTACCAGCACCATTTTGGCTGGCAGCTCTGCTTGCGCCAGCGGCGTACCGGCATGGCTGGAGGTGGTGACGATGGTGTAACCGGCCTTGCGGAAGGCTTCCAGGCCGTCAGCAAAGCTCTCACCGCTGATCGCCTGCACATGCTCTGCGCCGCCTTCAGCGGTACGCACGGCGGCGCCTGACTCCAGCAGTGAAGCATCGTTGACCAGCAGGCCTTTGACGCCAAAGTGCGCGCAGCTGCGCATAATGCCGCCGAGGTTGTGCGGATTACTGACATCTTCCAGCGCCAGCACGCAGTCTTTGCTCTCTGCCTGCTTCAGCCATTCGGAAACGGCCATTCCCATACGCTTTTTAATGATGAAGCACACGCCGCCGTGATGTTCGGTGCCGGAGGCTTTAGCCAGCTCTGCGTCTTCTACCACGTGATAAGCTTTGCGATTGGCGGCCAGCCAGCGCAGGGTTTCACGGAAACGCGGCGTCACGCTCTGTACAAACCAGGCGCGGACAATGCTCTCCGGGCGGCTCTGGAACAGCGCCTGGCACGCATTCTCACCGTAGACGCGCGTCTCTTCCTGACGCTGACGGCGAATCTGCTCCGGATCAATCACCGGCTTGCTGCTGGCGCCCTCTTCATGCAGGGTATCGTCCGCCGCGACCGGCGGACGGGAAACGGTGCGCCACGGCGAATCGCTGAAGCCGCGATCGTCACGATCGTTGCGACGGCCACGATCTTCACCTCCGCTGCGCGGCGTACGCGGGCGACCGGCGTCATCACTGCGGCTGCTGCGGCCACGGCTACCCTCTTCATTATTACGTGCGCTGCGAGGGCCAGATCGACGAGTATCTTCCTGGCGCGCAGCAGGACGGCCGCCTTTGCCGGTACGAGGATTCGGCTTCTGACCAGCCTCCTCATCACGTACATACATCACTTTTACCTTGCCGCTTTTGCCTTTAAATTCGTCGTTCATCTGTTCCTCCAGCATTGAGAGCGCGAAGATTACCTGATGTGTCGGCGCTTAGCTATCAACTATTGAACCTATTGGGCAATCCAGATTGAGCATAGCATCCAACCTTTTCATAATGTTTGGCAATCATAAGATTTCAGGTCCGGTTTGAGGTGACGATGAATACTGTATGTGCCTCCTGTCAGGCAACTAACCGCGTTCCCGCTGAGCGCATTGCCGATGGAGCCAAGTGTGGTCGCTGCGGCGACGAGCTGTTTACGGGCGAAGTGGCAAACGCCACCGCCGCAACGCTGGATAAATATCTGCAGGATGATTTACCGGTAGTGATCGATTTCTGGGCGCCATGGTGTGGCCCATGCGTTAACTTCGCGCCGGTGTTTAAAGAGGTGGCTGATGAACGCCGCGGTAAAGTGCGCTTCATTAAAGTTAACACCGAAGCGGAACCGGCCTTGAGCTCACGCTTCCGCATCCGCAGTATCCCGACCATCATGCTGTTTAAGAAGGGTGAGATGGTTGACATGCTAAACGGTGCCATGCCGAAAGCGCCGTTTAATGAGTGGCTTGACGAGTCGCTGTAATACCCTCCAGGCCAGCCCAAAGCTGGCCTTGTTTTTGCCCTTCTATCTATTACACTGACGTTTTTTCCTGCCCGCGAAATTATGTCTGAAAATGCCGTCCTGCGCTTACGTGCGCAACGTTTAGCGCGCGCCACGCGCCCGTTCCTGGCCCGCGGTAACCGCGTCTTGCGCTGCCAGCGCTGCCTGCTGCCGCAGAAAAACTGCCTGTGTGCGACGCTACAGCCGCAGCAGGCGCGCAGCCGCTTTTGCCTGGTGATGTTTGAATCTGAACCGATGAAGCCCAGCAATACCGGGCGTCTGATCGCCGATATCCTGCCGGATACGCTGGCGTTTGGCTGGTCACGTACCGAACCGGATGCTGCTTTGCTGGCAGCCGTTAAGACCGCTGATTATCAACCGCTCGTCGTTTTCCCGGCATCCTACGCCGATGCCGATCGTGAAGTGCTGACCGCGCCACCGCGCAGCGGTAAGCCGCCGCTCTTTATTATGCTCGACGGTACCTGGAGCGAAGCGCGTAAGATGTTTCGTAAAAGTCCCTGGCTGGACAGCTTTCCGGTGATGTCGCTGAACGTTACTACCCCTTCGCGCTATACGCTGCGTGAAGCGCACGGCGAAGGGCAGCACTGTACTGCAGAAGTCGCTGCCGCACTGCTGGAGCAGGCGGGCGATCTGCCTGCCGCCGCCGCGCTGCAACAGCACTTTACCCATTTTCGCCAGGCGTATCTGGCCGGTAAACCGCATCATCCTGTGCACGCGCAACCACCAGAATTCTGAAGCTGGCTCGCAGCCTGAGATCGCCGAATCGGCAAGTGGCGCAAAAGCGTTTACAATCATGCCAATCCCGAGATCAGGAGCGGATGATGAGCCAACGTGGACTGGAAGCGCTATTACGACCAAAATCAATTGCGGTGATTGGCGCATCGGTAAAGCCGGGACGTGCCGGTTACTTTATGATGCGCAACCTGCTGGCCGGCGGCTTTGGCGGGCCGGTATTGCCGGTTACGCCGCAATATCGCGCGGTGAATGGCGTACTCGCCTGGCCGGATATTGCCAGCCTGCCCTTTGCCCCCGATCTCGCCATTATCTGTACCCATGCCAAACGCAACCTCACGCTGCTGCAACAGCTGGGTGAGAAAGGCTGTAAAGCCTGCATCATCCTCTCTGCGCCCGCCAGCCAGCTGGACGAGCTGAAAGCGTGCGCCAGTCAGTGGCAAATTCGTCTGCTTGGGCCAAATAGTCTTGGGCTGCTGGCGCCCTGGCAGGGGCTGAATGCCAGCTTCTCACCGGTGCCGATCGCCAAAGGGCGAATCGCGTTTATTTCGCAATCGGCGGCGGTATCCAACACGATTCTCGACTGGGCGCAGCAGCGTAATCTTGGATTTTCATGGTTTATTGCCCTGGGCGATAGCCTGGATATTGATGTGGATGACCTGCTGGATTTCCTTGCGCGCGATGGTAAAACCAGCGCTATTCTGCTTTATCTTGAGCATCTCAGCGATGCACGCCGCTTTGTTTCCGCCTCACGTAGCGCATCACGTAACAAACCTATTCTGGTGATCAAAAGCGGCCGCAGCCATCAGGCGCAGGCGATGATTGGCACTGAAAGCGGGCTGGATGCCGCATGGGACGCGGCGATACAGCGCGCCGGCTTGCTGCGCGTACAGGACACGCATGAACTGTTCTCCGCAGTAGAGTCGCTCAGCCATATGCGTCCGCTGCGCGGCGACCGTTTGATGATAATCAGTAACGGTGCGGCCCCGGCCGCGCTGGCGCTGGATGAGCTGTATGCGCGTAACGGCAAACTGGCCACACCTGGCGAAGAGACGCTGCAGGCATTGAGCGCGCTGCTGCCGGAAGGCATCGGCCGCGGTAATCCGCTTGATCTTAAAGATGGTGCCACGCCTGCGCTGTATGTCGCCTGTATCGAACGCCTGCTTGATAGCCACGAGCTGGATGCGCTGATGATTATCCATTCGCCCAGCGCCGTCTCGCCCGCCACGGAAACAGCTGAACAGATCATTGCTGCCATCGCCCGCCATCCGCGCGGTAAACAGGTCACGATTTTAACGAACTGGTGCGGTGAATCCTCCTCCCAGGCGGCGCGCCGTGCTTTTACCCAGGCCGGTATTCCCACCTGGCGCACGCCGGAAGGTACCGTGACAGCGTTTATGCACCAGGTTGAATATCGCCGCAATCAGAAGCAGCTACGAGAAACGCCGGCGCTGCCACCGGGTCTGACGCAGAACAGCGCGCAGGCGCACCTGCTGCTGCAGCAGGCGCTGGATCGCGGGATTACCACGCTTGATACGCATGAAGTTCAACCCATCCTGCAGACGTACGGCCTGGCAACGCTGCCCACATGGATTGCCGGCAACAGTGGCGAAGCGGTACGCATCGCCGATCAGATTGGTTATCCGGTGGCGCTTAAATTGCGTTCGCCCGATATTCCGCATAAGTCTGACGTGCAGGGTGTCATGCTTTATCTGCGCAGCGCCGCTGAAGTGGAGCAGGCAGCCGAGGCAATCATTGATCGCGTGCGCGAAACACATCCGCAGGCGCATATTGATGGCCTGCTGGTACAAAGCATGGCCAACCGCGCCGGTGCGCAGGAGCTGCGTGTTGTGGTGGAACAGGACCCACTGTTCGGCCCGGTCATCATGCTGGGTGAAGGTGGTGTAGAGTGGCAGCCAGATAAGCAGGCGGCCGTCGCGCTTCCGCCGCTGAATATGACGCTGGCGCGCTATCTGGTGATTCAGGCAATGAAAAGCGGCAAAGTTCGCAGCCGCAGCGCACTGCGCCCGCTGGATATTGCCGGGTTGAGTCAGCTGCTGGTTCAGGTATCAAACCTGGTGGTGGATTGCCCGGAGATCCAGCGGCTGGATATTCACCCCCTGCTGGCTTCAGCCAGTGAGTTTACCCTGCTGGACGTAACGCTGCAGCTCGCGCCTTTCAGCGGTGATAACGAGGCACGGCTGGCAATTCGCCCCTACCCGCACCATCTTGAAGAGCAGGTTGAGCTGAAAGATGGGCAGCACTGTCTGTTCCGGCCAATTCTGCCGGAAGATGAACCGCAGCTGCGTGCATTCATTGCACAGGTCACTAAAGAAGATCTCTACTATCGTTACTTCAGTGAGATCAGCGAATTTACCCATGACGATTTAGCCAACATGACGCAAATCGATTATGACCGTGAGATGGCAATTGTCGCCGTGCGCCAATGCGATGGAGCCGATGAGATCATCGGCGTTACGCGCGCCATTTCGGATGCTGACAACATCGATGCCGAGTTCTCGGTTCTGGTACGCTCGGATCTGAAAGGATTAGGCATGGGCAGACGCCTGCTGGAGAAGATGATTCGCTATACCCGCGATCATGGACTGCAACAATTGAACGGTATCACCATGCCGCATAACACCGGCATGATTACGCTGGCGCGAAAGCTCAACTTTCGGGTGAATATTCAACTGGATGATGGGATTGTCAGCCTGAATTTACCGTTAGCAGACATACCTGACTTACCTGTAGAGAAAGGTAAAAATCCTCCTTATCAGGCCGGTTGATGTTATTATTTACCGTTAGGATCATGATTTGATGGCAAAAGGCCATGCAATGAACAGAGAAGAAGTGCACTGTGATGTTGTCTAAATTTAAACGCAATAAACACCAACAACACCTCGCACAGCTGCCTAAACTGTCACAATCCGTGTCAGATATGACCACGCTCTATTCGGCTGCCGAGTTCCGTGAAACCCTGCTGGCAAAAATTGCGGCGGCGGAAAAACGTATCTGTATTGCTGCGCTCTATCTGGAGAATGATGATGGCGGGCGCGGTATTTTGCAGGCGCTGTATGCAGCACGCCAGGCACGTCCGGAACTGGATATCAGTATTCTGGTCGACTGGCATCGTGCGCAACGTGGCCGTATTGGTGCGGCGCGCGGCCTGACGAATGCCGACTGGTATTGTGAAATGGCTACCCGGCATCCGGATATCGCCATTCCGGTTTACGGTATTCCGGTTAATACGCGGGAAGCGCTGGGTGTGCTGCACCTGAAAGGCTTTATCATCGACGATACGCTGCTGTACAGCGGTGCCAGCCTGAATGATGTCTACCTGCATCAGCATGACAAATACCGCTATGACCGCTATCAGCTGATCCGCAATCCGCAGCTGGCCGACACCATGTATCAGTGGATTTGTGAAAATCTTAAGCAGTCAGAAGCCGTGAATCGCCTTGATCGGTCGGAGCGTCCTTCCAGCCCGGAGATCAAAAACGAAACGCGCCAGTTCCGTCAGGAGCTACGCAGCTTCAACTACCAGTTCACCGGCGATGCCGGTAATGAGTCGCTGGCGGTTACGCCTCTGGTGGGCCTGGGCAAACGTAGCCTGCTGAATAAAACCATCTACCATCTGATGCCGTGCGCAGAGCGTAAACTGACACTCTGCACGCCCTATTTCAACATGCCTGCCATCCTGGTACGTAACCTGATTCAGCTGCTGCGCCAGGGCAAAGAGGTGGAGATCATCGTGGGTGATAAAACCGCGAACGATTTTTACATTCCGCCCGACCAGCCGTTCAAGATTATTGGTGCACTGCCCTACCTGTATGAGATTAACCTGCGTCGTTTTCTCAGCCGTTTACAGTATTACGTCAATAACGGCCAGCTGACGGTGCGCCTATGGAAAGACGGTGAAAATAGTTACCACCTTAAAGGTATCTGGGTGGATGACGAGTGGATGATGATTACCGGTAATAACCTTAACCCACGCGCCTGGCGCCTGGATTTGGAAAATGCGGTTCTGATTCACGATCCCCTGAATCAGCTGGCTGAACAGCGTGATAAAGAGCTGGCGCTGATTCGCCAGCACACCACAGTGGTTCAGCATTTCCGTGAGCTGGAGAGTATCTCCGACTATCCGGCAAAAGTGCGTAAACTTATTCGCCGCTTGCGCCGGATTCGTATCGATCGTTTGATCAGCCGATTACTGTAGCTGATGCGCGCGCTTATCCTCTGTGCGGTTTTACTGTGTAGCGGATGTGCGCATGTGGCGCAGGATCGCTGGACCGGCAAAGATAAAGCGGAACACTTCTTCTCATCTGCCGTGCTGGCTGCTGCAGGCAGTGAAATATCCCGGCATCAGCACCAGGAGCGTGGGCAAAATCTGCGCTTCGGTTTTATCTTTTCCCTCTCTTTTGGCGCTGGCAAAGAACTTTATGACAGCCGCCCTGCGGGAAGCGGCTGGAGCTGGAAAGACCTTAGCTGGGATGTTGCTGGCGCGGCCAGCGGCATCGCCTTGTGGAATTTGAGTCAGTAGTTATAGCGCAATGCCTTTGCCTTTACGGTGCAGCAGCAGCGAGACCAGAAATGCCAGCGCTCCCATGGCCGATACATACCAAAAGAAACTGGTTTCAACCCCTTCCCGCTTCAGCAATAGCGCGACGTACTCAGCAGAGCCACCGAAAATAGCATTTGCGACCGCATAGGACAGCCCTACCCCCAGCGCACGTACCTCCGGCGGAAACATCTCGGCTTTCAGAATGCCGCTGATGGCGGTATAGAAGCTGGTGATAACCAGCGCCAGCATGACCAGGGCAAAGACCAGCCAGTTACTTTGAACATGTTGCAGTAACAGTAAAACAGGTACGGTACATATTGCGGCGCCCGCACCAAATATCATCATGGAGGCGCGACGACCGATCTTATCTGATAACGCGCCAATGACGGGCTGAATCAGCATGAATACCAGTAATGCCCCGGTCATTAAGGCACTGGCACTCCGTGCATCCATTCCGGCACTGTTTACCAAATACTTTTGCATGTAAGTGGTGAAGGTATAGAAGCTCAGTGAGCCGCCAGCCGTAAAACCCAGAACCATTAGAAATGCACGTGAGTGGTTGCGCAGCAGGCCGATCACACTGCCGGCATCACGATGGTTCCGATGCTTTTTCTCAGACGTTTCATTAAGCGAACGGCGCAGCCACAGCGCCACCACAGCCAGTACCGCGCCGAGGAAGAACGGGATGCGCCATCCCCAACTGCGTAGCGCTTCATCGCTGAGAATTTGCTGCAGCACGACAACCGTAAGCACAGCCAGCAGTTGCCCGCCAATAAGCGTGACATACTGAAATGAAGCGTAGAAACCTTTCCGCCCTTCCAGCGCCACTTCGCTCATGTAAGTCGCACTGGTGCCATATTCACCGCCCACGGATAACCCCTGAAACATACGCGCCAGTAGCAGCACTATCGGTGCCGCGATGCCAATCTCGCCGTATCCCGGCAGACAGGCAATAACCAGCGAACCCAGGCACATCATGCATACCGAAATCAGCATAGAATTTTTACGGCCGTGGTGATCGGCAATATAACCAAATAGCCAGCCGCCTATGGGTCGCATCAGGAAACCAGCCGCAAACACTCCTGCGGTTTGTAATAACTGCGTTGTGGTATCGCCGGTGGGGAAAAACACGTGAGCGAAATAGAGGGAGAAGAATGAATAGACGTAGAAGTCGAACCATTCAACCAGATTCCCGGAAGATGCACCCACAATCGCCCAGATTCGCTGTTTACTTACTGCTGCTGACTCAGGTTGCAGTGTTTTTTGTTCTGGTGAACTCATAGTTGTCCTCATTTCCTTGCGACCAATAAATGCTAAGGCAATGAGTAAAGCATCTGGTGATGCTGTGGGGGAATTGTCTTGAATCCTGGATGATAAAATGTGATGCGGAAAGGGTTTTAACGTGAAATGTGGCTTATTTTTATCAGTTGTGTGCGATCTGCAGA
>NZ_MLFS01000091.1 GCF_002095485.1 Pantoea wallisii
TCCTCAACCTCCCTTCTGACCCTGCGCAAGCACCACAGCGATAAAATGCGACTCGCCAGCCCCAGGCCTGCGCGGTTGCGGTAGTTACCTTCCCGTAGTAATCCGCCTTTCAACCTTGCCAGCGTCATCACAATTTCCAATGAATGACCGCCTTGCCACCGGGCACAGCGCATGACAATATCGCTACATGTATATACATGTATGCTTCGTGACATTTACACCCGACTAACAACAAAACCGGGCTCTCCATCCCCTTTAGCCGTTTACGCGAGGAAACTATGTCAGCCGAATCTTCTGCCGCAGAACATTCAGGCGCTGAAAAACAGCGCCTGTCTGAAACCCGCTCTATTGATTACATTCCGCTAAGCGAACGTCATGGCCATCCCTTCAGCCAGTTTACGCTGTGGTTCGGCGGCAACCTGCAGATCACTGCCATCGTCACCGGCGCGCTCGCCGTGGTACTGGGCGGTGATGTGGTCTGGTCAATCATCGGACTGATGGTGGGTCAGGTGGTGGGGGCAGCGATCATGTCGCTGCATGCGGTTCAGGGACCCCGGCTCGGACTGCCGCAGATGATCACCAGCCGCATGCAGTTTGGCGTATTTGGGGCGGTGATCCCGCTGGTGCTGGTGTGCATTATGTACATTGGCTTCTCAGCCAGCGGCACCGTGCTGGCCGGCCAGGCACTGGCGAAACTGATTGGCACCAGCAATGCGACCGGCATGATCCTCTTCAGCGCCATCATTATCGTTATTGCGGTACTCGGCTATCGCGTCATCCACCAGCTGGGTAAAGTCGCCAGCGTCATTGGCGTGCTGGCCTTTGTTTACCTCTTCATCACCCTGCTCTCTACGCACGATCTGGCTGCCGTCTGGCAAAACCGCCACTTCACCGTGGCCAGCTTCCTGCTGGCGGTATCCCTCTCCTCCTCCTGGCAAATTGCGTTCTGCCCTTATGTCTCCGACTATTCACGCTATCTGCCCGCGGATGTAAGCGCGAAAAAACTGTTCAGCGCAGTGTTTTTCGGTACGGTGCTCGGCACCCAGGCATCGATGACGCTGGGGGTAATCGTTGCGGCGATTGCCGGAAAAGCCTTCTCAGGTAATGAGGTGGGTTACATCGTCGGGCTCGGCAGCAGCGCCACCATGGCGATGGTGATCTACTTCGCCATCTGCTTTGGCAAAATCACCTTCACCACGCTCAACGCCTACGGCAGCTTCATGTCGCTGACTACTATCGTCTCCGGTTTCCGCCAGAAGTCCGCCATCAGTCGCGGTGGCCGCATCCTGTTTGTGGTAATCATGGTCAGCCTCGCCTGCGTCATCGCACTGATCAGCGAACCGGCGTTTCTTAAATCCTTTACCCATTTCCTGCTGTTCCTGCTGGCCTTTTTTGTGCCCTGGAGCGCTATCAGCCTGACGGACTTCTATCTGATCGCCAAAGGCAAAGTTGATGTGCCTGCTCTGTCACAGCCAAATGGCCGCTACGGTCGCTGGAACTGGCCGGGAATCATCACCTATTTTCTTGGCGTACTGGTGCAGTTGCCGTTTATTGAAAATCCTCTGCACCACGGTTCGCTAACGTGGATTTTTGCCGGGAATGATGTCTCCTGGATAATTGGCTGGTTCGTTACTGCGCTGCTGTGGTTTAACGCCCGCCACTTTGATCGTCGGGGTAAATTAACGCGCTCCCTCTATCCGCACGAATAAATTATTTATGTAGCCTTTCGCTGCCGCACTTATTCTCCGGTAGCGAAGCGTAAAATAACCCTTTATAGGTAAATAAGGCATTCGCTATAGCAGCATAATGCCTTACTCTTCTGATTTATTACTCCTCCTCACTTTGAAACGCATTTTAAGCGCGCCGGTAAGCGAATTTACTTCTGACTTCTCAGATGCCGTGATAGCTGGAAGGGAGCCACCCGCCTTTGATGCCGCTATTATTCGGGCTCCTGTATAAATAATTTCTTCTCTTTATTATCAATGCGTAAAACTACCCTGTTACTTATCATTACAATTTGCAGGGTTTTGCGACATTGAATATTTAATGCTTACCTTCTATTAAACTATAAGCCAGCCGGGTTGATTTAAATCATGCTTTACCCTCGACCGAAGTGTTAAAAGATCCAGCCATGTTCATATGGCGTTTTATTTCCCACGCTTTGTCATCTGAATGTCACGTTTTATTTTTATCAACGATACCTCATGAGCTAATTAGCAAGGAGGAGTTGTGAGCCAAAAAAAGACGTCACAACCATCTTTATTACGTGAATGGTCACCGGAAGATGCGCAATTCTGGCAACAAACCGGACAAAAAATTGCCCGGCGCAATTTATGGATATCGGTCAGCGCCCTGCTGCTGGCGTTCTGCGTCTGGATGTTATTCAGCGCAATCGCTGTCAATCTCAACCGCGTCGGCTTCACTTTCACCGTGGATCAGCTCTTCTTACTGACCGCGCTGCCGTCACTCTCCGGCGCGCTGTTCCGCGTGCCCTACTCGTTTATCGTACCGGTGCTTGGTGGACGCTTATGGACCGTCATCAGCACCGCCATCCTGGTGGTGCCCTGCCTGTGGCTTGGTTTCGCGGTGCAGGATCCCACCACGCCCTATGCGGTATTTATCACTATTGCGCTGCTGTGCGGCCTGGCCGGCGCCAATTTTGCCTCCAGCATGGGCAACATCAGCCTGTTCTTTCCCAAACGTCAACAGGGTTCTGCGCTGGGGATTAATGGTGGCTTAGGCAACCTCGGCGTCAGCGTAATGCAGCTACTGGCGCCGCTGGTGATCGCCGTGCCGTTTGTGACCGGCGGCGTAACCCTGCCCGATGGCAGCACCCTCTGGCTGGCTAATGCGGCGTGGATCTGGGTGCCGCTGCTGATTATTGCCTCGCTGGCGGCGTGGTTTGGCATGAATGACATCGCCGGGTTTCGCGCCTCGCTGCGCGAGCAGCTGCCGGTGCTGAAGAGTGCCCACCTGTGGATACTCGGCATGCTCTATCTGGCCACGTTTGGCTCGTTTATCGGCTTCTCTGCCGGGTTTGCCATGCTGGCGAAAACGCAATACCCCGAGGTCGACATCATCCACCTGGCGTTCTTTGGTCCGCTGCTGGGTGCGCTGGCACGTTCGGCCGGCGGCATGATGTCCGATAAATTTGGCGGCGTGCGCGTCACTACGCTCAACTTTCTGCTGATGACGCTGTTCTCGGCGCTGCTGTTTCTTACACTGCCCGGCTCGCGCGGCGCCACCTTCTTCAGCTTCTACGTGGTGTTTATGGGGCTGTTCCTCACCGCCGGCCTCGGCAGCGGCTCAACGTATCAAATGATCGCGGTGATCTTCCGCCAGATCACTCAGCAGCGCATGCTGGCCGCCGGCCATAGTGCTGAGGAGGCGCAGCACACGGCGGTCACCGATACCGCGGCCGCGCTCGGTTTTATCTCTGCACTGGGGGCGATTGGCGGCTTCTTTATCCCTAAAGCCTTTGGCACCTCGCTGGCGTTAACCGGTTCGCCCATCGGCGCCATGAAAATCTTCCTGCTGTTTTACATCGTCTGCCTTGTGGTGACGTGGCTGCTGTATGGCCGCCGCAAGGCGGGTTCGCAATGATTACGCGCCTGAAAGGGCATTTTACGCAATGTGACGGGGCGCGGGCCCCAACGGGAGAAGCGTCATGAGCAAACTGCTTGATCGCTTTCGCTATTTCAAACAGAAAGGTGAAAGTTTTGCTGACGGTCACGGTCAGGTGTACCACACCAATCGCGACTGGGAAGACAGCTATCGCCAACGCTGGCAATACGACAAAATTGTGCGTTCCACCCACGGTGTAAACTGCACCGGATCCTGCAGCTGGAAAATTTACGTCAAAAACGGTCTGGTGACCTGGGAGACGCAGCAAACCGACTACCCGCGCACGCGGCCCGATCTCCCGAATCATGAACCGCGCGGCTGCCCGCGTGGCGCCAGCTACTCCTGGTATCTCTACAGCGCTAATCGCCTGAAATACCCACTGATCCGCAAAGCGCTGCTGGAGCTGTGGCGTGAGGCGCTCACGCAGCACAGCGATCCGGTGGAAGCCTGGCACGCTATCATGATGGATAACGCGAAGTGCCAGGCGTTTAAAGCGCAGCGCGGTCGCGGCGGCTTTGTGCGCGCCAGCTGGCAGGAGCTCAATCCGCTGATTGCTGCGGCCAATATCTGGACCATCAAAGAGTACGGCCCGGATCGCGTGGCCGGCTTCTCCCCGATTCCGGCGATGTCGATGGTCTCTTACGCCGCCGGCACGCGCTACCTCTCGCTGATTGGTGGCACCTGCCTCAGTTTTTACGACTGGTATTGCGATCTGCCACCTGCCTCGCCGATGACCTGGGGTGAACAGACCGACGTGCCCGAGTCTGCCGACTGGTACAACTCCAGCTATATCATCGCCTGGGGCTCAAACGTGCCGCAGACGCGTACGCCGGACGCGCACTTCTTCACCGAAGTCCGTTACAAAGGCACCAAAACCGTGGCCGTCACACCGGACTATTCGGAAGTGGCAAAGCTGAGCGATCAGTGGCTGGCACCGAAACAGGGTACCGACAGCGCGCTGGCGCTGGCGATGGGCCATGTACTGCTGAACGAATTCCACCTGAAAACGCCCAGCGACTACTTCCTCAACTACGCGCGCCACTACACCGATATGCCGATGCTGGTGCTGCTGGAGCCGCGTGCAGACGGCAGCTATGCGCCAGGCAGGCAGTTACGTGCTGCAGATCTGGTCGATAACCTCGGCGAAACCAATAACCCGGCGTGGAAGACCGTTGCGCTCAACAGCGCCGGTGAGCTGGTCGTGCCAAACGGTTCGATCGGCTTCCGCTGGGGTGAGAAAGGCAAGTGGAACCTGGAGCCCAAAGCCGCCGGTCAGGCCACACAGCTAACGCTGAGCCTGCTGGACCAGCACGATGCGGTGCAGGATGTCGCTTTCCCCTACTTTGGCGGTCAGGAGAACCCGCACTTCCGCCATGTGAAGCTCGACGCCATTCTGCTGTACAAGTTACCGGTTAAACAGCTGACGCTGGCCGATGGCTCCACGGCTTGCGTGGCGACGGTGTATGACCTCACGCTGGCTAATTATGGCCTCGACCGTGGACTGGACGATAATAACTGCGCACGCGATTACGGTGATGTGCGCGCCTATTCGCCCGCCTGGGCGGAGAAAATCTGCGGCGTGCCGCGCAGCCAGATTGAGAAGATTGCCCGGGAGTTTGGTGCTACTGCCCATAAAACCCACGGCCGCTCGATGATCATTCTGGGTGCCGGTATCAACCACTGGTATCACATGGACATGAGCTACCGGGCGCTGATCAACATGCTGGTGTTCTGCGGCTGCGTCGGTCAAACCGGCGGCGGCTGGGCGCACTATGTTGGCCAGGAGAAGCTGCGCCCGCAGACCGGCTGGACGCCCCTTGCTTTTGCGCTGGACTGGAACCGTCCGCCGCGCCAGATGAACAGCACCTCATTCTTCTATAACCACGCCAGCCAGTGGCGTTTCGAGAAGCTGCAGGCGCAGGAGCTGCTGTCGCCGCTGGCGGATGCCAGTAAATTCAGCGGCCACCTGCTGGATTTCAACGTGCGCGCCGAACGCATGGGCTGGCTGCCCTCTTCGCCGCAGCTTAACGTTAACCCCCTCAGCATCGCCGACCGGGCAGAACACGCCGGGCAGTCACCCGCTGACTGGACCGCCGCCGCGCTGCAGTCGGGCGAGCTGCGCATGGCCTGCGAACAGCCGGACAGCGGCCGCAACCATCCGCGCAATCTGTTTATCTGGCGATCCAACCTGCTGGGATCATCGGGTAAAGGTCACGAATATATGCTGCGCTATCTGCTCGGCACCGAAAGCGGCCTGCAGGGTGCGCCCATCGACGATGAGAAGGTGATGCCGGAAGAAGTGGAGTGGCGCACCGCCGCGCTGGAGGGCAAGCTGGACCTGTTGGTCACGCTGGACTTCCGCATGTCGAGCACCTGCCTGTTCTCCGATATCGTGCTGCCCACCGCCACCTGGTATGAAAAAGACGACATGAATACCTCGGATATGCATCCGTTTATTCATCCGCTCTCGGCGGCAGTCGATCCGGCCTGGGAGTCGAAGAGCGACTGGGAGATCTACAAAGGCATTGCCAAAACCTTCTCGCAGCTGTGCATCGGCCATCTGGGTGAAGAGACCGATGTGGTGTTGCAGCCTATCCAGCATGACTCGCCGGCGGAGCTGGCGCAGAGCGGCGAGATCCGCGACTGGCGCAAAGGAGAGTGCCCGCTGATCCCCGGCGAGACCGCTCCGCACATTGTCAGCGTCACGCGTGACTACCCTGCAACCTGGGAGCGGTTTACCTCGGTCGGTCCGCTGCTGGAGAAGCTGGGCAACGGCGGCAAGGGTATCAGCTGGAACACCGATAAAGAGGTCGATCTGCTGCGCCGTCTTAACTACACCAAAGCCGACGGCCCGGCCAAAGGCCAGCCGCAGATCAACAGCGCCATTGATGCCGCCGAGGTGATTCTGACGCTGGCCCCCGAAACCAACGGCCAGGTTGCGGTGAAGGCGTGGAATGCGCTGAGCGAGTTTACCGGGCGTGAGCATGCCCACCTGGCGCTGCCGAAGCAGGAGGAGAAGATCCGCTTCCGCGATATCCAGGCACAGCCGCGAAAAATCATCTCCAGCCCCACCTGGTCAGGCCTGGAGGATGAGCATGTCTCCTACAACGCCGGCTACACCAATGTGCATGAGCTGATTCCGTGGCGCACGCTGAGCGGCCGGCAGCAGCTCTACCAGGATCATCCGTGGATGCGCGCCTTTGGCGAGAGCCTGGTCGCCTGGCGCCCGCCGGTCGATACGCGCAGCGTGGCCGATCTGCAGCACATTCCGTCGAACGGTTTTCCGGAAAAGGCGCTCAACTTCCTGACGCCGCATCAAAAATGGGGCATTCACTCGACCTACAGCGAAAACCTGCTGATGCTCACGCTGTCGCGCGGCGGGCCGATTGTCTGGATGAGCGAAACCGATGCCAAAGAGCTGGGTATTGAGGATAACGACTGGATCGAAGCGTTCAACGCCAACGGCGCGCTGACCGCCCGTGCGGTGGTGAGCCAGCGCGTGCCTGCCGGCATGACCATGATGTACCACGCGCAGGAGCGCCTGATGAATATTCCTGGCTCAGAAGTGACCGGCATGCGCGGCGGCATTCACAACTCGGTGACGCGCGTCTGCCCGAAACCGACCCATATGATTGGCGGCTACGTCCAGCTGGCGTATGGCTTTAACTACTACGGCACCGTGGGTTCCAACCGTGATGAGTTCATCATGGTACGGAAAATGAAGCAGGTGAACTGGCTCGATGACGAGGGCCGCGATCAGGTTCAGGAGGCTGCGCAATGAAAATTCGCTCACAGGTCGGCATGGTGCTGAACCTCGATAAATGTATTGGCTGCCACACCTGCTCGGTGACCTGTAAAAACGTCTGGAGCAGCCGTGAAGGGATGGAGTACGCCTGGTTCAATAACGTAGAGACCAAGCCCGGCCTGGGTTATCCGCACGCCTGGGAGGATCAGGAGAAGTGGCAAGGCGGCTGGATCCGCACCATCAAGGGCCGGCTGGTGCCGCGCCTGGGTAATCGCGGTGCGGTGCTGGCGAAAATCTTTGCCAACCGGAAGTGCCGGGCATTGATGACTACTACGAGCCGTTCACCTACGACTACCAGCATCTGCACACCGCTAAGGCGGGTAAACATCAGCCTACCGCCCGCCCGCGCTCGCTGATCAGCGGTGAGCGCATGGACAAGATCGTTGGCGGTCCGAACTGGGAGGAGCTGCTGGGCGGCGAGTTCAGTAAGCGTTCAGCGGACAAGAACTTTGATGCCATGCAGAAGGAGATGTACGGCGCGTTTGAAAACACCTTCATGATGTATCTGCCACGCCTGTGTGAGCACTGCCTCAACCCAAGCTGTGTGGCGACCTGCCCGAGCGGAGCAATTTACAAGCGCGAAGAGGACGGCATTGTGCTGATCGATCAGGATAAGTGCCGCGGCTGGCGCCTGTGCATCAGCGGGTGCCCGTACAAAAAAATCTACTTCAACTGGAAGAGCGGCAAGTCAGAGAAGTGCATCTTCTGCTATCCGCGCATCGAATCCGGTATGCCAACCGTCTGTTCAGAGACCTGCGTCGGCCGCATCCGCTATCTCGGCGTGCTGCTGTATGACGCCGATAAGATCGCTGAGGCTGCCAGCACGGAAGATGAACAGCAACTCTACGCGCGCCAGTGCGAGGTGTTTCTCGATCCCAACGATCCGCAGGTCATCGCCGAAGCGCTGGCGCAAGGTATTACGCAGAACGTGATTGATGCCGCGCAGGCTTCACCGGTGTGGAAACTGGCGATGGAGTGGAAGCTGGCGCTGCCGCTGCACCCCGAATACCGCACGCTGCCAATGGTGTGGTATGTGCCGCCGCTGTCGCCGATTCAGTCGGTGGCGGATAGCGGTGGTTTACAGCAGCAGGAGAGCGTGCTGCCGGACGTCGAGAGCCTGCGGATTCCGGTACAGTATCTGGCCAATATGCTCACCGCTGGCGATACCGCCCCGGTGCTGCGCGCGCTGAAGCGCATGATGGCGATGCGGCACTACAAGCGGTCGCAAACCGTGGAGGGTGTTACTGATACGCGCGCGCTGGAGGAGACCGGCCTGACCGAAGCCCAGGTTGAAGAGATGTATCGCTATCTGGCGATCGCCAACTACGAAGACCGCTTTGTCATCCCCACCAGCCATCGCGAACTGGCGCGCGAGGCCTTCCCGGAGCGCAACGGCTGCGGCTTTAGTTTTGGTGATGGCTGCCACGGCAGCGATAGCAAATTTAACCTGTTCAACAGTCGCCGTATTGATGCCATCAACATTGGCGACAAAGCGGGAGGTGAATAATGGAGATGCTCAAACTGATTGGCATGCTGATCGAGTATCCCGATGAAGCCCTGTGGCAGCATCAGCCGGAGATCGTGGCGCTGACGGAGCAGCACTATCCGGCGCTGTTGCCGTTTGTTCACGCCTACCTGGCGGCGCGTCCGCTGGATCAGCAGGCTGACTGGTGCGCGCTGTTTGAGCGCGGCCGCGCCACCTCGCTGCTGCTGTTTGAACATGTGCACGCAGAGTCGCGCGATCGCGGTCAGGCGATGGTGGATCTGCTGGCGCAGTATGAGCAGGCCGGCCTGCAGCTGAACTGCCGGGAACTGCCCGATTACCTGCCGCTGTACCTTGAATACCTGAGCCTGCGCCCGGCCGCGGAGGCACGCCAGGGGCTGCTGGATATCGCCCCGATCCTGGCGCTGCTCGGCGGCCGGCTGAAAGAGCGGGAAAGCCCCTTCCATCAGCTCTTTGATGCCCTGCTCGCGCTGGCAGAGAGCCCGCTAAGCAGTGACAGCGTCACGCAGCAGACCGCGGCCGAACCGCGTGATGATACGCGGGAGGCGCTGGATGCGGTGTGGGAGGAGGAGCAGGTGAAATTTATTGACGACAACGCCTGTGATAACAGCGCCCGACAGCAGCATCAGCGCCGTTTCCGTGATGACGCTGCGCCGCAATATCTGGATCTTTCCGCCGGAGGAACCCGCTAATGCACTATCTCAATGTGCTGTTCTTCGATATCTATCCCTACCTGTGTGGCACGGTGTTTTTACTGGGCAGCTGGCTGCGCTATGACTACGGTCAGTACACCTGGCGCGCCTCATCCAGCCAGATGCTGGATAAAAAAGGCATGCGCTTCGCCTCAAACGTGTTCCACATCGGTATTCTCGGCATCTTCTTTGGTCATCTGTTTGGCCTGCTGACGCCGCACTGGATGTATGAGCCGTTTCTGGCCATTGCCACGAAGCAGAAGCTGGCGATGGGCGCCGGCGGCGTGTTTGGTTTGATGACGCTGGTGGGCGGATTTTTACTGCTCAAGCGCCGGCTGCTCAACCCGCGCATTCGCGCCACCTCGACGCGGGCGGATATCGTGATTCTGGGCATTTTAGTGGTACAGGTGACGCTGGGGCTGACGTCAATTCTGTTCTCAATGCAGCATCTGGATGGCATTGGCATGATGAAGCTGGTCGGCTGGGCGCAGGCGATTGTGACGTTTCAGGGCAGCGCCTCGCGCTGGCTGGATGGCGTGGAGTGGATCTACCGCGTGCACCTGATCCTCGGCATGACCATTTTCCTGGTTTTTCCGTTTACCCGACTGGTGCACGTCTGGTCCGCGCCGGTGGAGTATTTCACCCGCCGCTATCAGGTGGTGCGCTCGCGGCGTTGACTCTCCACAGTGCTCCCGCAGTGGCGACCCGTCAGGGCCGCCATATTCTTCAGCGGTCGCCCGCGTTATTTATCGTTGGTAAACCGCCCGACAATCGTGCTGCGCCCAACGCATGCCCTTTCAGCTTGCTTACCAGCTCATCATGACTCAACCCTGCCGGTAACGCTGTGGCGGGTAAATCGGTGGCAACAATCACAAAGTTATAGTGGTGTATGCCGGTGCCCGCTGGCGGGCACGGCCCGTAATAGTGCGCGGTACCGGGCGTATTCTTACCACCGGTGTAGCCGGTGCCCTTACTCAGCTCGCCCTGCGCGAACGCTGTTCGATCGGCGGCGATGTTATAGGCCACCATATGCGTCACGCCCAGCCCCTTCGCGCCGACCGGGTCGGTCAGCATCAGCGCAAAACTTTTGGTGCCGTTCGGGGCGTTCGACCAGCGTAGCGCCGGCGAAACATTCTCTCCGGTGCACGCAGGGTTGCTCTTGTTGTTACCGGCAAACGCCTTATCCAGCATGGCGCTATCCTGAAAATCCGGCGACTGCAGGGTAAAGACCGGGGCCGCCAGCGCAGAGGCTGGCAGCAGCGCCAGCAATAGCGCACGTTTTAACATCACCATCGTTCACTCCCGTTGAGGAAAAATTCAGTCCAGGAACAAGTATATAACCTGAATCTGCCGCTGCGGCGGACTACACTGCATATCGCCCATATTGAGAAACAGGAGCCGGAGATGCCCGCGTCAGCGCTATCCTTGTTTACGCCCGCCACGCAGCAGTGGTTTCGCCAGGCATTCACCGCAGCCACGCCCGTGCAGCAGGCTGCCTGGCGCGCTATCGCCAGCGGTAAAAGCTGTCTGGTGATCGCGCCCACCGGCTCAGGCAAAACGCTGGCCGCCTTTCTGCACGCCATTGATGCCCTGTTCCGCGAGCGCAGCCGCGCGGAGGCGGTGGCGCGCAGCCACAAAACGCGCATCCTCTATATCTCGCCGGTCAAAGCGCTGGCCGCTGATGTCCAGCGCAACCTGCAACTGCCGCTGGCGGGTGTTGACGCGCAGCGGCGCCTGCTGGGCGACGCGGAGATCTCCCTTGATGTCGGCATGCGTTCCGGCGACACGCGCAGCGCCGAGCGGGCAAAACTGCTGCGCCGTCCGCCGGATATCCTGATTACCACGCCGGAATCGCTGTTTCTGATGCTGACCTCAAAAGCGCGCGACACGCTGCGCGGCATCTCAACGGTGATCGTTGATGAGGTGCATGCGGTAGCAGGCAGTAAGCGCGGCGCGCACCTGGCGCTGAGCCTTGAGCGGCTGGATGCGTTACTGGCTGAGCCGGCGCAGCGCATCGGGCTCTCTGCCACCGTGCGTCCGCC
>NZ_MLFS01000092.1 GCF_002095485.1 Pantoea wallisii
TCTGCATATTTACAGCGATATGTGCAATCATTTACCAACCCTGCTCCTTGCCGCAACAGAGCAAACCTGACCGCCTCTTCTCCGCTCGTTTACTTACCCTTACCCCTGACAGCATTTTTCGATCTTGCACCTAAAATATATCATAGGTATCGTTACCGCTTGTGATGAATGAGAATCATTTTCGATAACAATGCAATGTGCGGTGAACAGATGCATAAAAAAGCATGCCTGCCGCTGCCGGGAGATACCTATGCCTGCTTCTCACCCTCGCGCACCGCAACGCGTGCGCAATGAACTGCGCTTTCGCCACATCACCGTGGCGAGTAAAACTCTGGTCGCTGGCGTCTTCTGGCGCATCGAATTCACCGGCAGCGATCTGGCGGGGTTTAACTCACCCGCCTTTGATGATCACATCAAAGTGTTCTTCCCGGAAAATGCAGGCGGTGAGCTGGCGCTGCCGCAGATGACCGAAGAGGGCATCATCTGGCCAAACGGCGTGCGCCCGGCTGCACGCGACTACACGCCGCTGAAGTTCAACGGCTCCGACTCCCTGACGCTCGATTTCTATATTCACGATGGCGGCGTTGCCAGCAGCTGGGCCGCCGCCGCACAGCCTGGCGACCGTATTGCCATGGGCGGTCCGCGCGGCTCCTGCATTGCGCCGGTGGATTATGCCTGCCAGATTTATGTGTGCGATGAGACCGGTCTGCCAGCCTTTATGCGTCGCTATGCCGAAATGCAGGCGCAAACCGTGCACCTGCTGGCGTTTGCTGATGAGAGCACCGGCCGCGATTATCTGGGTGAGCTGCCCAATGTCACGGTCAGCTGGCTCGGCAGCGGCGCTATGCAGGCGGACAACCTGGCGCCCCTTATCGCGCAGCTGGAGCAGATCACGCTGCCGCCTGACGAGTACTTTATCTGGCTGACGGGTGAGGGCGAAGCGGTTAAACAGCTGAGCGATTACTTTACCCGGCATCGTGGTGCGCATAGCGACTTCGTGCGCGCGGTCGCCTACTGGCATCAGAAATAGCCAACTTCGCCGCGCCCGCTGCCGCCTGTGTTGAATTTTGCCAGGCGGCAGACTACTATCAACCTCCCTCAAATTACCCTCGGGAAGGCGATGAAACAGCAGCGGGATTTTCCCTGGCACTCTGACCCTGGGCAGCGCTCCGCCTGCGCCGGCGCACGTAAAAAACGCCGCGAACGGATGCTGGATGCCAGTGACATCCGCCTGTTAATGCTGCACTTTCTGGAGAGCGGCTCAGCGCACGGCTACGAGCTGATCAAATCCGTTGAGGAGCTATCCAAAGGCGAGTACACGCCAAGCCCGGGCATTATCTATCCCAACCTGACCCTGTTAGAGGAGATGGACGCGATCCGCGTGGTCGATGCACATGCTTCGCGTAAGGCCTATGCGTTAAATCCCGGTGGCAGTGCGCTGCTGGCAGAAAACCGCGATCATATCGCCGTTATTATCGAACGCCTGACGTCGCTGGCGATCCTGGTCGATAACCGCAGCATTCCGGAGATTGAGCAGGCCATTCACGCCATTCGCTACACGCTCAATCACCGTCTGTCGCAGGAGCCGATCTCGCCCGCCACGGTAGAGATTGTGGTGGCGGCGCTGCGGGAAGCAACAGAGAAGATTGCAAAGAGTTAAGCTGACTTCCGGTTCAGCTCTCCTGCGTGCGCTTCTTATCTACGTGTCCCAGTGCGCGATCGGGCCAGCACAGGTCACGTACCCGCTGCTTTAAGGCCGCCGCGTCCGGGAATCCACCCTCTTTTTTGCGCTCCCAGATCACCGTGCCATCAATGCTGATCTCGAACACGCCGCCGCTGCCAGGCTTGAGTGTGACCGCACTTAAATCATCCGCAAACGTATGCAGTAACTCCTGGGCCATCCAGGCTGAACGCAGCAGCCAGTTGCATTGCGTACAGTAATAGATAGTGACTGCCGGTTTCTGTGACATAGCCTCTCTCTTCTTACCTGTTGATTATTAACAGGTTAACAAAATGTGCGGTCTAAGATACATCTTAGTGTAAAGGTTGTTGATAATGATTACCACTTGCATTACATTCCTGACGCAATCATTAATTACATAAAAAAAGCCCGCAACTTTTTACGGTTTTTTAACGTTAACCGTATTTTCAGCCAGCAAGCAAGTGAGCGAATACTAACAATTAACCAGGTATTTGCGCATGTCTTTACGCCTTCAGGGATCTGCTCCGCAGTATCTTTTTCGCATCGCCATTTTAACCTCTGCTATTCACGCTGCGTGCAGCTATGCCGCCAGCGAGGAGCCGGTTTTAACCGTCACCGCGCCAAAACAGCAGGCCGGCAGTAAAACCACGCTGACCGCCAGCGATTTACAAAAACGCGGCGCCAATGATTTTGGTTCAATCATACGTTATGAGCCGCTGGTGAGCGCCACCGGCGCAGCAGGCGGCTCCTCTGCCGGCAAAAGCGGCTTCGACCGCGCCGGCTACACCGGCTATAACATTCGTGGCCTGGAGAGCAACCGCGTAGGGCTCGATATCGACGGCATCCCGGTGCCGGACGCCACCGGCCGTCCGTACGTCAGCCGCGCCGGCAATAACAGCTTTGGCATCGGCCGTGACTACATCGATCCCTATATGTTTGGCAGCGTCGATATTGAGAAGGGCGCTACCTCGGTCGATCAGCCCAATACCTCTATTGGCGGCAACGTCTCGTTCCACAATAAAACGCCGGATGAGTACCTCAACAGCGATAAAGCGACATACTTTGGCTATCAGAGCAACTACAGCTCAGAGGATCGCAGCTGGCATAACGGCATCACGGCCGCCGCCGGCGATGACGAACTGCGCGGCCTGTTTGTCTACAGCCGCCGCGACGGGCAGGAGAGCCGTAATAACAGCGATGTTAAACAGGCCTATCCGGCTAACTGGCACTCGGATGCTTTTATGACCTCGGGCATCTGGCAGCCAAACGATCGGCACAAGCTGAGCGCCACCTTTGACTACTATCACAAAACCAACCATACCCATTACGACACCTGGGACAGCAGCGGCAACACCATCTGGGGCACGGCGCAGCAGCAGAGCGATTCGCGCCGCTGGGGCATTAACCTGGCCGATGAGTGGACGCCCTACAACGACCTGATCGATACGCTGACCACGCGCCTCTACTGGCAGCAAACGCAGGCGCATGACAACACGTATCTGCCCACCAGCGCCACGCAGTACGGTTTTGTCTGGTCGGATTACAACGTAGATACTTACGGCTTCGATACGCGCGCCACGAAAACCCTGGGTCGCCACGATCTCAGCGCCGGATTTAATGCCCGTCTGGATAATAGCGAGCGACCTTTCCGCCAGGCACCGACCCCAAACGCCTTCAGCGTAATTACGCAGCCGCAGTCGGACAGCCGTTCTTACACCGTCGCCGGTTACCTGCAGGATAAGATCAACTTCGACCTTGATAGCCACAACTTCGCCATCATTCCGGGCGTGCGCGTTATGCATCAGAGCACAAAACCAAAGAACCTGGGAGACCTGACCAACGGTAGCGCGGTGCTGACGCCGGAGCAGGTTGAGACGCTGTATGGCAAAACCAACTCGGATACGGAGCTTCTGCCATCGCTGACGCTCCAGTACGATCTCACCCCCACGCTGACCACCTGGCTGCAGTACAAACGCGGCGTAGAGTTTCCGACCACCAGCCAGCTGTATGGCTCATGGAACCTCGGATCCAGCTATGCAGGTAGTGCGCAGTATGCGCTGATTGGCAATGCCGACCTGAAAACAGAGACCAGTAATAACGTGGAGTGGGGCCTGAAGGGGCAGCCGATCGACGGCATAACCCTGAATACATCAGCGTTCTATAACACATACAAAAACTTCATTGCCTATACCCGCTACCGTCGCGCCACCAACCCGGAGATGTTCGTCAACGTCCCTGGCAATATTTACACCAGCTACCAGGCTGAAAACCGCGACAAGGCTTACATTTATGGAGCTGAAGTCACCACCAAAGTGAACTACGGCACCTGGTTCCCGCAGGTGGATGGCCTGAGCAGCACCTTTGCGCTGGGCTATAGCGAAGGTAAATCGAAATCCAGCTATCTGGGCGACAGATACATCGATCTCGATAGCGTTGCCCCGCTGAAAGCCATTGTGGGTATTGCCTGGGATGATAAGGCGCGCGGCTACGGCGCGGCACTGACCGCCACCTTCGTGAAAGGCAAGCAGGCAACGGCAACCAGCCGCGAAAGCTACACCAACAGCGGTGCGGCAATCACCGATGCCAGCAGCGAATATATGCGCGTGCCGGGTTACGGTATGGTTGATGCAACCGCGTACTGGCAGGTGGCGAAAAACGTCAGGCTGAGCGGAGGTATTTACAACATTACCGACCGTAAATACTGGGATTACCTCAGCAGCCGTACGCTGACCAGCACGAACGCGCAGGAGCGTAATGACATCAATCTGTCAGTGATGCCGGGCCGCAGCTATCAGCTGGGTGTTAACGTCGATTTCTGATCACTTTTCGCCCTGCGGCTGCGCAGGGCATGTTCACGGGAGCATGCGCAATGAACCAGCGTTATCAACACTATTTAGCCCTGAAAGGCGAACACCCTAAAAAATATGCGCGCGATTTGGCGGCGCTGATGGGCATTGGCGAAGCGCAACTGTGTGAAGCGCGTACCGGGCAGGATGCGCAGCCGCTGCGAGCCGATTTCCCGGCGCTGCTGGCAGCGCTTTCTGCGGTGGGTGAAACCAGAAGTATTACCCGCAATGCGTACGCGGTGCACGAGCAGACAGGCCGCTATGACAACCTGCATCTTGGCGAGCATGGCGGATTGATCCTCAATCCGCGCGCGCTGGACCAGCGCCTGTTCCCGAAACAGTGGCACAGCGCATTCTTCCTGCGCGAGCAGACCGCGCATGGCGAGCGTCAGAGCATCCAGATATTCGATCCCCACGCGGATGCGGTGTTGAAAATCTACGCCACGGAGAATACCGACTTTGCCGCCTGGGATGCGCTGATTGCACAGTTCAGCACCGATGTCGCGCCCGTGCTGGATCCCCGTCCGGTCAGCGCGCCTGCGTACAGCCAGACGATGGATGCGCGCAAAGTAGAGGAGGAGTGGCGTGCCATGACCGATGTGCACCAGTTCTTTGGCCTGCTCAGACGTCATAATCTTTCGCGCCCGCAGGCGTTTCGCGCGGTGCCGGACGATCTGGCACGCCAGGTCAGTAATGATGCGCTGGCTACGCTGCTGGCGCAGGCGCAGCAGGCGGGCAATGAGATCATGATCTTCGTTGGCAATCGCGGCTGTACGCAGATCTTCACCGGTGTGGTAGAGAAGCTGGTGCCGATGGACAACTGGATCAACATCTTCAACCCGACGTTTACGCTGCATCTGATGGCGGACCGCATCCATGAAAGCTGGATAACACGCAAACCGGGCGGCGACGGCTTTGTCACCAGCCTGGAGCTGTTTGCCGCGGACGGCACGCAGATTGCTCAGCTGTACGGTCAGCGCAGTGAAGGCACGTCTGAGCAGGCACGCTGGCGCGCGCAGCTCGCCGCACTGAGCGCGGCGGGAGCGGCAGCATGAAACGTCTGGTGCTACTTCTGCTTACCGCACTTGCCCTGCCGGTGACGGCGGCGGAGCGGGTGATTACCATTGGCGGCGACGTGACGCAAATCGTCTACGCGCTGGATGCGCAGGCCGCGCTGGTGGCGCGTGACAGCACCAGCCAGCAGCCAGCGCAGGCGACGAAATTGCCGGATATCGGCTATATGCGCCAGCTGAACGCAGAGGGCATTCTGGCGCTGAAGCCCACGCTGGTGCTGGCCAGCGAGCTGGCGAAACCGTCGCTGGTGCTACAGCAGATCGCCGGCGCAGGCGTAAAAGTGGTGGAGGTGAGCGGTAAAAATAGCCTTGATGCGATAAGCGAAAAAGTGGTGACCATTGGTCAGGCGCTGCACCGTACCGATGAGGCGCAGGCGCTGGTTGAGCGGCTGGAGAGACAACGCGCGCAGATCCCGCAGCAGCCGCTGCCGGTGAAGGTGCTGTTTATCATGGCGCACGGCGGAATGCGTACCCAGGCGGCGGGCGCGCAAACCGCAGCCGACGGGGCGATCCGTGCCGCCGGGCTGATTAACGCCATGGGCACGGTGCCACACTATCAGCAGCTGTCGCAGGAGGGCGTGGTGGCCGCCGCACCTGATCTGGTGGTAGTGGGTACAGATGGGCTGCACACGCTCGGCGGTGAAGAGAAGATCTGGGCGCTGCCGGGGCTGAAGCTCACGCCGGCCGGTCAGCATCAGGCGCTGCTGGTGATCGATGAGATGGATCTGCTGAGCTTTGGCCTGGATACGCCGGGCGCCATTCTCAAGTTGCGGCGTGCAGCTGATGCGGCAAAGCATGAGTAGTGTTGCGCTGCGCTGGCTGCTCCTGCTGACCATCAGCATGCTGGTCTGTATGCTGATGGCGGCAAATTTCGGCGCGATGCCGCTCTCAATGGGCACGCTGCTCAATGCGCCGCTCAGCGATATGGCCTGGCAAATCTGGCTCAATATTCGTCTGCCGCGCGTGCTGCTGGCGGTGCTGCTGGGTATGGCTCTGGCAGTCTCCGGCGCGGTGATGCAGGGCCTGTTCCGTAATCCGCTGGCCGATCCCGGCCTGCTGGGGATCAGCAGCGGAGCCGGACTGGCGGTGGCGATGTCGATTATTGTACCGCTCAGCCTGCCGCCGCTGCTGGTACTGTGGCTGCCCTCGCTGGCGGCGTTTAGCGGAAGCCTGGTGGTGACGCTGATGATCTTCAGCTTCAGCCGACTGGCACCGGGTAATTTGTCGCGCCTGCTGCTGATCGGCATCGCCATTAACGCCCTGTGCGGTGCGGCGGTGGGCGTGCTGTCGTGGCTGAGTAACGATCAGCAGCTACGCCAGCTGGCGCTGTGGGGTATGGCAGTCTGAGCGCTGCGCAGTGGCCGAGCCTGGCGGTAAGTGCGCTGCTGATCCTGCCCGCGCTGCTTGCTATTCAGACGCGGGCGCGGCGCCTTAACCTGCTTCAGCTGGGGGAAGAGGACGCGCACTACATGGGACTTGACGTAAAACGCACCCAGCGGCAGCTGCTGGTGCTGAGCGCACTGCTGGTGGGCACAGCGGTGTCGGTAAGCGGCATTATCGGCTTTGTCGGGTTAGTGGTGCCGCACGTGATGCGTTTCTGCCTCGGCAGCGATCACCGCTGGATGCTGCCAGGTTCAGCGCTGGCGGGCGCGATTCTGCTACTGCTCGCCGATACGCTGGCGCGTACGGTGGTAATTCCGGCTGAGATGCCGGTCGGCCTGTTAACCAGCCTGCTCGGTGGCCCGTGGTTTCTCTGGCTGATTCTGCGCCAGCAAAGGGGGATAAATGCGTGACGCCATGCAGGCGCGCGGTCTGTGCTTCAGCCACGGCGCGCGCGCACTGATTCAGGATGTCTCATTAACACTGCCGCCGGGTGAAATGGTGACGCTGATCGGGCCGAACGGCGCCGGCAAATCGACGCTGCTGCGCCTGCTGACCGGCTTTCTGACGCCGGATACCGGCGAATGCTGGCTGGGCGATCGACCCATAAATCAGTGGCCGCGTGAGCCGCTGGCCCGCTGCCGGGCAGTGATGCGCCAGCAAAACAGCATGACGTTCCCGCTACCGGCGTCAGAGGTTGTCGCTCTGGGCCGAGCGCCCTGGCCTGCAGCGCGCACGCAGGCGGTGACGGAAGAGGTGATGGCGCTGACCGGCAGCCTGGCGCTGGCATCGCGCGATTACCGCTCACTCTCCGGCGGCGAACAGCAGCGCGTGCAGCTGGCGCGGGTGCTGGCCCAGCTCTGGCACGATGATGGGCCGCGCGGCTGGCTGTTCCTGGATGAGCCGACCTCCGCGCTGGACCTCTACTGGCAGCAGTACAGTTTGCGCCTGCTGCATCGCCTGACGCGCAACGGCCGGTTGAGCGTCTGTACCGTGCTGCACGATCTCAATCTGGCGTCGCTGTGGTCGGACCGTGTTCTGCTGTTACATCAGGGCCAGCTGGTGGCGCACGGCGCACCGCAGGAGGTGATGACCGAAGCCACGCTGACGCGCTGGTACCGGGCAGATTTGCAGGTGGTGACACAGGAAGCGCCTGGTCGGCCGCAGATTCAGCTGCGGGCGTAACGGCGCGCGCTCGTGTGACTATTTTCCACGTGCGCACCTTACGATAGCGTGCGCACCCAGGCACTTTTAACGGCAATCCACCACTAACCGCCCGCGCACGCTCCCTGCCAGCAGCTGCTCCGCCCCCTCGCGTGCTTCGCTCAGCGGGATAACGCGGGTCAGCTGCTGCAGCAGTGCGCTATCGACCAGCCCGGCCAGGCGCTGCCACGCCTGCTGACGCAGCGGTCTGGCGCACATCACGCTATCCACACCGGTCAGGGTTACGCCGCGCAGAATAAAGGGCGCAACGCTGGCGGGCAGATCCAGCCCCTGCGCCATACCGCAGGCGGCGACCACGCCATCACGCTGCATGCCGGCCAGCACATTGGCCAGCGTATGGCTGCCAACGCTATCAATTGCGGCGGCCCAGCGCTCTTTCGCCAGCGGTTTGCCTGGCTCGCTCAGCGTCGCACGATCGATAATCGCGGTGGCACCAAGCGTATTCAGTAAGTACTCGCTATCGCTGGCACGCCCGCTTGAGGCCACCACCTCATAACCCAGACGTGATAAAAGGCTCACGCTGAAGCTGCCCACGCCGCCGCTGGCGCCCGTCACCAGTACCGGCCCGTGCTGTGGCGTAACGCCCTGTTTTTCCAGCGCCAGCACGCACAGCATCGCAGTGAAACCGGCAGTACCGATCGCCATGGCCTGCAGCGGGCTCAGCGCTGCCGGCACCTTAACCAGCCAGTCGCCGGAGACGCTGGCCTTTTGCGCCAGTCCGCCCCACTGTTTTTCACCGACGCCCCAGCCGGTGAGAAGCGCGACGTCATCCTGCTGCCATTCAGGGTGGCGACTGCTGATCACGCGCCCGACGAGATCGATGCCCGGCACCATCGGAAACTGGCGCACAATCGGGCCCTTATTGCAGATGGCAAGCGCATCTTTGTAGTTAAGGGTGGAGTAGCTGACTTCGAGTGTCACATCTTGATCGGGGAGTTGCTTTTCTGAAACATCCTGCAGGGATGTACGGTATCCCAGTTCATCATTTTCAATGACTAGCGCCTTGAACATGCCGCCTCCGGCTGGTTGAGGAGAGTGAGAATTATAGTACGCCAATGTGCAGAACAAGGCCAGGCAGGGCAGAGCGGGGAGTGGCCCTGCGCCGGTTGTTCACCCCGGAAAAAAATGACATCATTGCCACCCGGTAAACCACCACTCCTGCCCACTGAGGAGGTCGCCATGCCCGTAACAATGCACCTCTGCCGCGACTGCCATACGCCCACCATGCGGTGAGGCCAGCCCGACCAGAGCTGTTGGATATCAGTAAACACAGACGCGTTCTGGTTTTACTGATGTCTATCGGTTGCGGCCGTCTGACGTTATTCGCCGGGGAATCCTCCCTATTGCTGTGCCACTGGCACCCACTCATCCTTCCGGGGATTTGTGTTATGAATCCATTGAAAATTGCTGCCAGCGTAGCGGTAGCGCCAAGCCTGAGCCTCAACACCACGCGCGATGTGGTGACGCTGGACAATACCGATTTCACTGACGTGGCGGCGGTTGTCGTCTCGCTGGCGGATACCCGCAGCGGCGTGCTGGGGCTCTTACGCCAGACCGGCTTCAACCTGCCGGTGTTTGTTGCAAACGCGTTTGATGAAGATGTGCTGAAACTGCCGGGCGTCACCGGGGAGATCAACGGCGCGCCGCAGGAGTGGGAGGCGCTGGAGCAGGCCGCCCTGGCCTATGAAGGGGAACTGCTGCCGCCCTTTTTTGATACCCTGACGCGCTACGTCGATATGCAGAACAGCACCTTCGCCTGCCCTGGCCATCAGGGCGGCGCCTTCTTCCGCCGCCATCCGGCCGGGCGTCAGTTCTATGAGTTTTACGGCGAAAACGTCTTCCGCTCTGACATGTGTAACGCTGACGTTAAGCTTGGCGATCTGCTTATCCACGAAGGATCTGCCAAGGACGCGCAAAAGTTTGCCGCCAAAGTCTTTAACGCGGATAAGACCTATTTCGTGCTTAACGGCACCTCCAGTGCCAATAAGGTCGTCACCAACGCGCTGCTCACGCGCGGCGATCTGGTACTGTTTGACCGCAACAACCATAAATCTAACCATCACGGTGCGCTGATTCAGGCTGGCGCTACGCCGGTGTATCTTGAGGCAGCGCGCAATCCGTTTGGTTTTATCGGCGGTATTGATGCGCACTGCTTTGACGAGGCCTGGCTGCGCGATCAGGTGAAGAGGGTGGCACCGCAGCGTGCGAACGAGGCGCGTCCGTTCCGGCTGGCGATTATCCAGCTCGGCACTTATGACGGCACCGTATATAACGCGCGGCAGGTGGTGGATCGCATTGGCCATCTGTGTGACTACATCCTGTTCGACTCCGCGTGGCTTGGCTACGAGCAGTTTATTCCCCTGATGTCGGACTGTTCTCCGCTGACGCTGGCGCTCACGGAGAACGATCCGGGCATTTTCGTTACGCAGTCGGTGCATAAGCAGCTGGCGGGGTTCTCGCAGACGTCGCAGATTCACAAGAAAGATAACCATATTCGCGGTCAGAAACGCTTCTGCCCGCATAAGCGTCTGAACAACGCCTTCATGCTGCATGCTTCAACCAGCCCGTTCTACCCGCTGTTTGCCGCGCTGGATATCAACGCCAAAATGCATCAGGCGAAGCCGGGCGCAGTATGTGGCACGACTGCGTCACCCTTGGCATTGATGCGCGTAAAGCGATTCTGGCGCGCTGCACGCTGATTCAGCCCTTCCTGCCAGAGAGAGTTAACGGCGAGCTGTGGCAGGCGGCCGATACTGCGACTATCGCCGCCGATCCGGCTTACTTTAGCTTTGAACCTGGCGCGAAGTGGCACGGCTTTGCCGGATACGATAGCGGGCAATATCGGGTTGATCCCTGCAAACTGCTGCTGACCACGCCGGGCATTGATGCCGCCAGCGGTGAATACACCCGCTTTGGCATTCCGGCCACTATTCTGGCTAACTATTTGCGTGAAAACGGGATTGTGCCGGAAAAGTGTGACCTCAACTCCATTCTGTTCCTGCTGACGCCGGCAGAAACCCCGGAGAAGATGGCGCACCTGGTGGCGATGCTGGAGCAGTTTGAGCAGCACGTGCGTGAAGATGCGCTGCTGGCGGAGGTGCTGCCGAGCGTGTATCGCAAGCATGTTGCGCGCTATAAAGGTTACACGCTGCGCCGCTTATGCCAGGAAATGCACGATCTGTATGTCAGCTATGACGTAAAAGATCTGCAGAAGGATATGTTCCGGGCAGCATGCTTCCCGCCTGTGGCGGTAAATCCCCAGGATGCGCATCAGGCCTACATTCGCGGTGATGTTGAGCTGGTGGCGATCGCCAACGCCGCCGGCCGCATTGCCGCAGAGGGCGCGCTGCCTTATCCCCC
>NZ_MLFS01000093.1 GCF_002095485.1 Pantoea wallisii
GGGAAAGCGGCGGGCGGCGTGCTGCAATCCCAGCTGCTGCAGATCCTGTCCGGCGGCATGCTCACTGACCACTGGTGACTGTCCGCGCACAAAGCGATACCCTTCCGCAATCTGCTGCTGAATTGGCATGGTGGGATCAAGCGACAACCACGGCTCCTGCGGCAGCGAGGCCAGCGTACGGCCCCATAATCTGCGCAGCCGCGGCACATCCTGCGGCAGCTGATAGGTCTCGCCGTGAATAATCACCACGCCGTGCGCCTGGAGTTCGCGTGGCAATATGCCCATGATGGCCTGCGCCAGCAGGCTCTTACCGGAGCCGGTCTCACCCAGCAGCGTCAGCGGCCGGCCGGGCGCAATCGCCAGGCTGACCGGCTCTACCAGTACACCCTCTGCGGCGCTAACGCTCACGCCGTTAACCTGTAAGCTTTTCATGCGCGCTCCTTTTTCATCAGCAGGTTGAGGCTAATCAACAGTAAAAACAGCGCGGCGACCGGTTGCATCAGCAGCCACGGTGCTTCCCACGCAAACGGCAGCAACTCCGTCATCATCAGGCCCAGTTCCGGCGTGGGCGGGCGCACGCCTACGCTGATAAAGCCGAGCGCTGAAACCGCCATGATGGCGCTGCTGAAGGAGAACAGCGTGAGCGTCAGCAGCACCGGCGCCAGCGCGGGCCACAAGTGATGAAGAAAGCGGTAAACGGGCGAGAAACCGAGCAATTTGCTGGCCTGCATCGCAGGCGAGTGCACGATAGGCCGCAGCGTGGCGCGCGTGACGCGGAAAAACTCCACCCACAGCACCAGTGAAATACCCAGCCACAGCATCTGTGGCGCATCCGGAGCAATGGCGGCCAGCAGCAGCACCAGCAGCAGGCCCGGCAGCGCCAGACACATATCACCAAAGAGGCTAAACAGGCGGTCCGGCCAGCGCCCGTAGAGGGCACTTACCACACCCGCCAGCACGCCCGCCAGCATCGCGCTGATGACACAGAGTGCCGCCAACCCCAGCGACAGACGCAATGCGGCGCTGAGTCGCGTCAGCATGTCACGGCCAAGGTGGTCAAACCCCAGCAGGTGACGGGCATCAGGCGCCTGCAACATCTGCAGCAGATCCTGTTGCAGCGCATCGCCCGCGTGCACCAGCGGTAACAGAAAGGCGAAGGCCAGCAGCGCGAGCAACAGCAGCAGGCCGATCAGTTTGGATAAGGAGAGTTTCACGCGCGCGTCCCTCGCGGATCAAGCAGATGACAACCGGCGTCTACCAGCATATTCAGCACCACGAACAGTAAGCCCAGCGTCATCGCGCTGGCCTGAATCACCGGCACATCACGGGCAAAAATGGCGTGTACCAACGCGTGGCCGATGCCCGGCCAGGCGAACAGCGTTTCGACCACTACCACACCCTCGACCAGCCAGACAAACTGCATACCAAACCAGGTCAGCACCGGTGAAGCGAGGTTGCGTAAACCGTGTCGCAGCAGCAGTCGCGGCGGCGTTAACCCTTTTTGTGCACCCCAGCGGTAGTAGCCTGCCGTGACAACCTGCACGGTGGCTTCACGCACCACGCGCACGCCTACCGCCGTCAGGCTGATGGCCAGCGTGAGCGCCGGCAGCAGGAAGTGATGCGCGTCGCCGTGTCCGGCGGCAGGTAACCAGTCAAGCTGCAACGCAAACAGTAAGATCAGCAGCATGCCGAGTGCAAAATGGGGGATGGATTTCAGCATTGAGGTCAGCCAGAACAGCGCGCGATCGACTTTGCCGTGCGGATGGCAGCCGGCCCAGATACCGATCGGTAACGTCAGCAGCAGCGCCAGCAGTAGCGAGATACCCGCCAGCGCCAGCGTCTGGCCCAGCTGCCAGCGCAGTTCATCCATAACCGGCTCGCCGGATACCAGCGAACGACCAAAATTGAACTGCAGCAGATCCAGCAGCCAGTGCAGCAGCGCGCCGCTCTGCGCCAGGGAACCGCTTAACTCCTGCTGCACCAGCGCCACCGCACTGGCATCCACACGATCATAACCGTAGCGGCCCGAGGCGATGCGCCACGCCATGTCACCGGGTAACGCCTGCACCAGCAGCCAGGTTAGCAATCCTACGGCCAGTACGACAAATATCGCCTGCAGCAGCCGCCAGCTTAGCTGTTTCATCATTGCTCACCCCAGCGCATGCCACGCAGGCCAAAGTGGCGCTCAAAGGGATCGAGCTTGACACTCTGCAACTGGCTGTTTACCGCCACCGCCTGCTGATACCAGGCGAGCGGAATGACCGGCAGATCCTGCTGTATGGCGGCAGTGATGGTATTGCGAGCCTGCGCACGGGCATCGGCATCCGTGGATCGGGTTAAGGTGTGCAGCGCGTCAGCAAATCCTGGCGGATGCCAGTTCATAGCACCCCAGTCGCCGCCGTTGACGCCATAATCCTGCAATAGCGTGCCGCCAGGATCGGGCGTCAGCGCAAAGTTGCGTGAGAAGAGCGCCATTTGCAGCTGATTACTGTGGTGCTGCGCCGGGATTTCACTGGCGTTGGTTGAGTTGATTTTTACCTCAATCCCCACTTTGCGTAGCTGCTGCTGGATGACCATCGCCATCAGCGGTAACTCCGGGCGGTCGGGATAGGTGAGCAGCGTCAGGCTAAATCGCTGACCGTTGCGCATCAGGATGCCATCGGGGCCCGGCTGCCAGCCAGCGGCCTGTAGCTGCTGCTGCGCCTGCTGAGGCTGGTACTGAAGCGGTGCGAGGCTGGCATTGTGCCATTCGCCCATACTGGCGGGAAACAGCTGACTGGCGGCACCGGGGTAGCGCAGCACCGCCATCGCCAGGGCGTTGCGGTCAATCGCCATGCTGATAGCGGCGCGCACCGGCTGCTCTGCCAGACGTGGATCGGCCAGATTGAGCTTGAGCATCAGGGTGCGCGGCACCGGAATTGCCGGGATCTGTAACGTTGCTTTACGCGCCAGGCGCTGACGGCTGGCGGCATCAAGGTTGAAGACGTAATCCGCATCGCCACTCTCTGCCAGCAGCGCACGGGTTTCTGCGCGCCCGGTGGAGAGGTAATTGGCCGCAGTAATGGCGGGTTTCGTCCCCCAGTAATCATCAAAGCGCTCTACGGAGAGCGACTGCGGGGGCTTGAACGCCGTGAGCCTGAACGGCCCGCTACCGATAATGCGCGTAATAGCGCCCTGCGCATCCCAGCTGGCGAGAGCAAGGATTTGCGATCGGCTTTCGGCCAGTACGGCCAGCAGCGGCGTGAACGGCTCCGTCAGGGTGATAGTGACACTCTGGCCGTTGCCGCTGATGGCGTTGATTGGCGTTTTATCCAGCAGGCCAGCTTTGCCGCGCGCGGTATTCAGGGATTTAACCACTGCCGCCGCGTCCAGCAGCGAACCGTCGTGAAAACGGACGGCGTTACGCAGCTGGAATTGCCACGTCAGGCCGTCAGGTGAAACCTGCCAGCTCTGCGCCAGCGCCGTAATGGGTTCCCCACGCTCGTTGACTTCGATAAGCGTTTCAACGACATCCATGCGCAGCAAAATGTCGCCGACCAGCGCCGGATCGGTTCCTTTAATTTCGAAGGGTGCGGCAATGCGCACCGGTTTGTCCTGTTGACTGGCCGCCGCAACCGCGCACGAAGCCAGGCCGAGCGCCGTAGCGATCAGCAATTTCTTCATTGATTTCATTGTTTTTTCCGAACAATTCGTAACAAAACACCCAGAGAAATTACGTTATAACATAACAATATTTATTTTTACACCGATGGGTTGCAGGGAATTGTCATGAAAGAGGGCTGGTCGAGATTCGCAATTGCGGGAACGGGGCACCTGGCGCGCCCCAATACTTCGGGATACTGCACCCGTTCAGAAGAGGCTGTGACGGGCCTGACAGGCTCCCACTCCGGGCACGGCGTCGCGATCTGCGCTATGCTGAGCCGGTCGACTAAACCACAAGGAAATGCTGCTATGCCCGAGATCGTTGTTTATGCTGCGGAAGGCCGCACGGTTGAACAGAAGAAAAAATTGCTGAAAGCTATCACCCATGCGGTGGTGGATGCTTTTGAGGTCGAGCCCAACTCAGTGACGGTCTCGATTATTGAAACGCCCAAACATCTTAAAGCCAAAGGCGGCGTGCCCTTTGATGAGCGTTGAATAACAACGCCTCGATAAAGATCGTCGTCAGGGATTGAGCAGCGTCTCCACCAGCTTTAGCCACTGCTGCCGATCCGCGCTAAAACGGCTTCTGATACTGGCGGGTGTATAACCCGTTATTCCCCGTACCGTACGGGTAAACGACGCCTGGCAGTTGAAGCCGTTGTCGATCGCAATCTCCAGAATGCGTTTTTCGCTATTCACTAACGCATAGGTAGCATTGATGACGCGGCGCACGCGAACGTAATGATAAACATTCAAACCGGTAAACTGCACAAATTTGCGCTGGAAATGCCAGACCGAATAGCCGCTTCTTTCGGCGATCTTCTCTACCGAAAGAGCCTGATCGAGGTGGCGATCAATCCACTCAACCATCTCCTGAATTACACAGAATACTGCACTCATGCGCATATCAGATGGCACAGCTGCTCCCGCCTTAATGATTAACGCTTTTCCATTCGCTTCAGCGGCCGGAATAGATAAACTCAGCACCCGTTCATCTTTTACCGTAAATATACTTCTCACGGGCTGCGTATTCATGCGCTGTTGACGACAAAGCGCACTATTACCGGTATAAGGCACTGCAGAGATTTCTGACATGATTGAGTGGCCCTGAAAAGGCGCTAAAAATAGTCTGTCAGCAGCAGTTATTTTTAGCGCGGAGTAAAAATGCCTCTTTACTTAACCAGCACAGTGATTATCTGGCAGCAAATTCGCTGAATGCCGCTAACTGACGGCCAAGAAATTGTCGGGTGGATTCGTCAGTCAGAACACCCTGAGTAACTTTTTCACTCACGTCACCAATAATGGCTTCAGGCTTGTTCAATATACGCGCATCAAAGTAACCGAGAATCTGGCGTAAATGTATTTGCGCCCGCACGCCACCCAATTTACCCGGAGAGGCTGACTGAATAAGCACCGGTTTACCGGCAATCGGCTGCGGTGAAACCCGTGAAAGCCAGTCCAGTGCGTTTTTCAGCACGCCCGGAATGGAGTGGTTATATTCCGGCGTAATAATAATTAAACCATCCGCCCCGGCTATCGCCTGCGCCATTGCAAGCACCGCCGGCGGAAAGCCCTCCGCCTCAATATCAGTGCTGTAGTGTGGAAACTCTCCCGGTGAACCCAAAGGTGCAAACGTTACGCCCGCCGGCGCCAGCTCCGGGAGTGACTGAGCAATGGCAGCATTAAATGACCCGGCGCGCAGGCTACAGGTGAGTGTGACAAATTTAAGGTTGTTATTGCTCATGGTGATCCTCAGCGATCTCAGCAAAAGGGGTTAATGGCCAGCCGGTCAGAATTGATAGACCAGCCCGACCGCCAGAATGTCGTCAGTTGATACACCCGCGGCCTGGGAAAATTCACTTTTATCAATCAGGTTAAGTTTGTAATCGACATAAGCCAGCATATTGCGGTTAAACAGGTATGAGCCGCCAAAATCGATAAATTTTACCAGGTCCTGCGTGGCGTAAACCCGTCCATTACCGGCCTGGCCCAGATCGCTGGCGCGCGCCTGGTTATAGGCAATAAACGGTACCCAGCCAGAATCAAACGTGTACTGTGCAAACACCTCAACAATATTTGTCTGGTTGGCATAGCCATAAATACCGCCCGCGCCACGGGAACCAAAACGCGATGCGTTATACGCCTGGGTGTACATCACGCCGAGATAGACATTGTGCGCATCATATTTCAGCGAGGCGGAATAGGCTTCGGCGGTATCGCCCTCGCCCATAATGCCACTGCGCGCGTTTTGCTCACCGGTGCGGCTGGAGTGGGTAAATGCCCCGACGGCCCTGAAACCGTTGCCGAAGGCATACGCCACTGACATACCGTACCCCTCACCATTCTGGCGAAGGACATCCCGTGTGCCGGGTTCACCGCTGCCCTCATTTTTACCCTGATACTGCACGGCAACATCCAGCCCGCTTACCAGGCCAAAGAGATCGCTGTTGCGCCAGGTCGCCAGACTGTTGCCGCGACGGAACATAAATTGATCGGTGTTATAGGTCTGCGCATCAAATTCCGGCTGCATATCTGTCTGGCTTAACGCGTCGTACAGCACGCCAGTACTACGACCATAATCCAGCGAGCCAAAGCGTCCCATCTTAAGACCGGCAAAGCCCAGCCGGGTAGTCATGGTATTGCTGTCACTCTCTGGCTGACTGGCATTAAACTGGCTTTGCCACTGTCCATAGCCGGTCAGCGTATCTGAAATCTGCGTCTGCCCTTTAAAACCGATACGCATGTAAGATTGATCGCCATCCTGACGCTTATCACTGCTGAAATAACGTAACCCGGACACCAATCCATATAAATCCAGTTTATTACCGTCTTTATTATAAATTTCCGCAGCTGACGCACTGCCTGATAAAAAAATACATGATGCCAACAGCGGCGTAAAAAATGCCTTCATCCATCCCTCATTCAAAATACATACGCATGGCCGGTGATCTTTTCGGCCAAATTATTGTTCTCATAATGTCCGGATGATTATCTGACGTGGCTGACGGAAAAGAAAGTTATACCAAGGGATAGTTATACTAACGGATAATTGCAAGCTTATCGCAGAGCTGAACGCGATGAGTGCTTTTGCCTTATTTTTAAACACTTACAAACAGCAGGACTATTATCAGATCCAGCTGTGCGTTGAGTATCCGATGCATTCTGATATAAGTTTTACGCAGTATCTAATTTATCCTGGCGGAGGTATATTGCCTGTTCAGTACAAAAGAGTGCACATAAGTCAGAATGAGTATTTATGGATAAAACAGTTTATCTTGTTGATGATGATGCTTCCGTCATCAGTTCGCTGCAAAACCTTCTGGGTTCAGAAGGCTATAATGTCCTTGCTTACACCTCTCCCGCTGACTTTTTAAGCGAAGCGGAATATTCTATCCCCTCCTGCCTGATTGTTGACCTGAATATGCCCGGTCTGGATGGCTTCGATGTGTCGCAAACGCTGATGGGGCGCGGTTACTCTATTCCAACCATCTTCCTCACCGGTTTTGGCACCATTCCCATCACAGTTAAAGCGATGAAAGCGGGTGCGTTTGAATTCCTGACCAAGCCGGTGATGCCGGATGCCCTGCTACAGGTTATCGCCGATGCGATGGCGCTTTCGGAAAAAAGTGATGCCGCCGCCCGGGAAAAGCTGCTGCTGACCGGCCGTTATCAGTCACTGACCCCGCGCGAAAGGGAGCTGATGCAGCTGGTGATGCAGGGGTTGCTGAATAAGCAGATCGCCGCTGAGATGGGTATCAGTGAGATCACCGCCAAAGTGCACAAGCGCAGAGTAATGGAAAAGATGATGGTGCGCTCAGTCTCAGAGCTGGTGAGAACAGCGGAGAAGCTGCACCTGCTTGACGACAAGTAGCCGTTTCTCACGTTAACGCCGCACCCGCCGCGAGCAACGGGTGCACGTATCATGATGCTGGCGGGCTATTCACTGGCAGCGTAAACCAGAACAGGCTGCCGCCGGCGGGCGCGTTTTCGGCATGAATCTCCCCGCCGTGCCGCTTAATAATCTCATGACTGATGGTCAGCCCCATGCCCATGCCTTCAGCTTTGGTGGTGTAAAACGACTCAAAAATCTTGCCGATCACCTCCGCCGTTAACCCCGTACCGTTGTCTGCAACCTCAAAACGGATGACGTTTTCAGCAGGATGCCAGGACGTCAGACGCAGCGTGCGGCCACCACTGTTCTCTGCCATGGCTTCAATGGCGTTGATGATCAGATTCAGCAGCACCTGCTGTATCTGAATGCGCTCACAGAACACCTCATCGCACTGCGCTTTGAAATCCAGCTCCAGTGAAACGAAACGTCGCTCCAGCTCCATACGCGACAGGTTCAGAATATCCCGCGCCAGCTGATGCAGGCTGGCGGGCGCAAACTCCGCCGCCTGATTTCGCGTCAGCGCCTGCAGGCCACGAATGATATCCCCGGCACGCCGCCCTTCCCGGAGAATCTCCTCCAGACTGGAACTCGCATTCTCCAGATTCGCCGGCTCGCGCTTGAGCCAGCGCAGACTGGCGCCGGCATTCGCAACGATCGACATCAGCGGCTGATTGATCTCATGGGCAATAGAGGATGTCAGCTGACCGACAGTGGTGGCACGGGCGACGCGTGCCAGCTCCGCCTGCGCAATTCGCGCGGCATCTTCGGACATCCGCTGGCTGGTAATGTCCGTCAGCGTGCCAAAATACTCCCGCGTCTCCGGCCAGTTATCCACGGCTTCACCAATGCCCTTGATGTAGCGACACTCACCGTCGTCACGGATGATGCGAAACTCCGCCTGCATGATCAGGCCCTGACTGGATTGCGTATCAATCAACGCCTTCAGGCACTGTATATCATCCGGGTGAACGCGCCGCTGAAACTCAGCCATAGAGGTGGTGGTCTGCTCATCCGGTAACCCCATGATGCGTTTATATTCATCAGAGATGTACTGCACGTCCGGCTCCATCAGCCAGTGCCAGGTCCCGGTATTACTGATCTTTTCACCCAGCATGAGCGATGTCTGGCTGGCGCGCAGCTGCTTCTCGATTTTGCGCCGCTGGATGTTTTCGTCCATCAGCTCGGCATAGAGCCGCGCGGTCTCCAGTGAAACCGCCGCCTGCGCACCCAGCATGGCGACGATGCGCGAGTGCTCGGCGGTAAAGACATCCGGCATCAGCCGGTTTTCAAGGTACAGCACGCCTACCATCTGCGCCTGCCGGAACATTGGCACGCACATCACCGCCGCACCGGAAGCGACCAGATAGTTGTCCTGGCTGAAAGGGCTAAATACCTCTGGCTTGCCGGTGCGAATCTCTTTACCGGTGCGAATAACCGCGCTCAGTACTGAAAGTGGCAGATCGGTCGCTACCGGTACCTCGCGGACAATATTGACGCGGATACCCTCTGCCAGCGTCGAAGCCCGGGCCTGAATCTCCGGTACATCGCCGTCAATCAGGCGAATCAGCATGCAGTGCTGCGCCCCCGCACGCTCCACCAGCATGACCATCAGGGTATGGATCAGGCGATCAAGATTGATCTCCTCGGTCAGCGCACGCATGGCAGTTACCATACTTTGCAGATCGCCGATCGCCGCACTCTGCTCAAAGGTGACGGTGTTCAGCGCGCCGGGTGCGTCAGGGTGCGCCAGATGCGGATAGCGCGTTTCCAGCTGGTGTACTTTGGCGCCAGCTCCCCAGCGATCCCAGGCGGCTATTGCCCCTTTGATGTAAGCCTCTGCCGCGAAGCGCATACTGCGGGCGTCAGCGGCGCGCGCCGCCAGCTCACACGTCAGGCCATGAATATGGTGAAATTCACCCCGGCGGGAGAGATCCAGCGCTCTTTCATACATCTCCATCGCCTGCGCACCTTCGCCCTCTAACCGCAACAGCTCGGCCCGCAGCAGCGCCTCTTTATCCGCAAAGGTTTTCTCGTTCTCATTCGACCATATCTGCAGCCTTTCCAGATGCCGCAGCAGAGTCTGCCGATGCGCATCGGTAAAGGTTTCGGGCTGCAGCGGCGCAGAGAGTGACAGCGCGCTGTACAGATGCAGATCCAGCAAATGGACATGGCCCGGAATAAACGCGGTGAAGGGTGCCGCGTCGGCAAAGTGCTGACCGGCCGTTGCGTACTCTCCGGCAAAGAAGTGCGCCATCGCTTTATACAGGCGCGTCCAGAACTGCATCAGCAGCACAGGTTCAACGGCAAATTTTTGCGCGCTGTGGTCAAGATCGGGTGGCGAAAAGTGATCGCCGCTAAAGGTTTCGCCGCGCGGCTGGCGCAGGAACATCACATAGTCAAACTGCATGCCCAGCACGATCTCAACGTCGCGGTACTGCGCCTTGTGCACATAGCTCATTCCGCGCGTGATCGAGGTGCAAACGCCCTCAAGATGATCGCCCCGCGCCAGGTAATTCATCACCAAATGGCGCAGCGCCAGACAGGCTGATGTCCGATCGCCAATTTCCACGCCAACGTCAAAGGCCGCTTTGGCACGCTCAATGGCATAGGTGAGTGGCATGGTCCAGACGCTCACCTGGTCCAGCGGCAGCAGCGTACGCGCTTTATAGCTGACAAAATCGTGCCTGTAGACCAGTTCACGTGCCAGCAGCGCACTGGCAAAGCCGCGACTGTACTCATCATACTGATCGCCGCATACCACGCCATACCAGGAGAGTGCTAACGTTGAGGCACCGCTCAGACCACGCGCCATGGTGAGATGCAGCAACTGACACAAAATCATAAATTGCAGGCGCGGGCAGACAAAGGCAGAGAAGGTGCTGGCGTTGGCCATCAGATTCATGATGGCTTCGGTCTTTTTACAATTTACGCGGGGCAGAGAGCGAAAACGCGTATAGGGATTTTTGCCCACATCATCTTTCAGGATGATGCGCGCGGCATCACACTCCGCCTGGCTGGGGTGACGGTTTAGCCGGATGCCGAACACGGCCAGCCAGGCGAGTGCCGTCTCCAGCGCCAGCTGGCTGTCTGACTGCCGCATGTGAATTTCCGCCATCAGGCCGGCCGCTTCGGCTTTATCCGTGATGTCACCCGGCGTAGCCAGAATTTTCGTGCTCAGCGTCATCGCACCCGTGAGATTACCGTTGAGAAATTCGCACTCGGCCTCTTCCAGCAGCCAGGCATTGCCGCTATCTCTGTTGGCATGCTGATTGATAAGGCCGGCGAAGTGCAGGTAGCGCAGCGCGGAGGCATAGTCGCCGGTATTTTTTGCCCGTCGTGTCGCCTGAAGCAGTAGCTGGCTAAAGTCAGCAGCATCGGCGGCAAGCGTATCGATGTGCCGTATTGAGACCAGATGGTGTGCGGCGCGGAACAGCAGCGTGTTCGCCACGTCGTCACTGCACGCCTGCATGTAGTAGCAGGCGGCGGCGTAGTGAAAACTATCTTTCTCATCAGGGGAGATCAATTTCAGCGCAGCTTCATGCACGCTGTTATGCATAAACGCCCAGCCGCTCCCGCTCAGCGCAATCAGCCGCAGCTCTGCCGCGGGCTGCAGCCACTGCACCAGTTCCGTTTCGCTCTGCTGCGTTATTTTGCCGATCACGCACAGGTCACCGCTGGCCCCGCTGAGGGCGAGTTTGCCCAATAGCTCACGCACCGGCTGCGGCAGCCGCTGCACATCCGCCAGTACGCCGGCAGCGACGTTGGCCGTATAGTGGCTGTTTCTCAGGGCCTGCGCATCGTAGGTCCACTTAAACGAAGCATGATGCGTGATGTGTTTATCGCGCACGGCCTGGCGGAAAAATGCCTGGGTCGCCAGCGGATTGCCGGCGGTTTTTTCACAGATGATCTCCGCCAGCTCGCTGGTCAGCGCACTGCGGGTATGGAAGATGCCGGCCAGCCAGCGTGCAATACTTTTTACCGATAGCGGTTCCGGCGTAATCGCGATAAGCGTTGAGGCGCTGGCAC
>NZ_MLFS01000094.1 GCF_002095485.1 Pantoea wallisii
CCAGCTGGCCGCCCTTTGCCCGCCAGGCCCGCGCGGAGACTCTGGCATTACGCCGCAGCGATTACCTTGCCGCGGCACGTATGCAGGGCATTACCGGGCTGCGCCTGATGTTCGGCCATATTCTGCCGCTGTGCCTGCCTACTGCCGTGGTCCGCGCGGCGCTGAGCCTTGGCGGCATTATCCTCTCTGCGGCGGGCCTTGGCTTCCTGGGTATGGGCGTGCAACCGCCCACCGCCGAGTGGGGCTCCATGGTAGCCGAAGGCAGTAAAGTGATTTTCGACCAGTGGTGGGTTGCTGCCGCGCCGGGTGCCGCCATCCTGTTCGCCAGCCTGGCCTTTAACCTGACAGGCGACGGCCTGCGTGACCGACTGGATACCCGTCATGCCAAATGATCTCTTAATTGATGTACAGGGCCTGACCCTGCGCAGTGACGATACGCTGCTGGTGGATAACATCAGCTTCAACATTGGTCGCGAGCGGGTTGCGCTGGTTGGCGAATCCGGTTCCGGCAAATCGCTTACGGCGCGTTCGCTGATGGGCCTGCTGTCACCGTCACTGCATCTGCACGCAGAGCGTTTGCAGGTGGTCGGGGAAGATGCGCTCCGGCTGCGCGAACGCGACTGGATTACGCTGCGCGGCGGCAAGGTCGCGATGGTGATGCAGGACCCGAAATACGCGCTGAATCCCACGCGCACTATCGGCTGGCAGGTGGAGGAGCCGCTGGTGCTGCACCGCAAACTGAGCCGCGCCGAACGCAAAGAGAAAGTGTGTGAAATGCTGGACGCCGTGGGTCTGCCGGATCCGCGCCAGCTGATGAAGCGCTATCCGCATCAGCTCTCCGGCGGCATGGGCCAGCGCGTGATGCTGGCGATTGCCTGATCACCGATCCCGCGTTGCTGATTGCCGATGAACCGACCTCAGCGCTCGATCACGCCATGCGCGATCAGGTGCTGGCGCTGATTCGACGCCTGGTAGAGCAGCGTAATATGGGCTTGCTGCTGATCAGCCACGATCTGCAGCAGGTAGCCGAGCACTGCGAACGCGTGATGGTGATGTATAAAGGCCGCCTGCTGGATACGTTACCGGCATCGCAGCTGTCAGATGCCAGCCACCCTTATACCCGCACGCTGTGGGCCTGTCGCCCGAGCAAAGCTACCCACGGTGAACGCTTGCCGGTTCTGGATCGCGCGGCGCTGGAGAGAACCGATGATTGAGTTAGCCAACCTGAGCGTTGCGCACAAACAGGGTTACGAACTGCGCACGGTGGTACACGATGTGTCACTGCAGGTGGCAGCAGGAGAGTGCTTTGGTCTGGTCGGGCCGTCCGGCTGTGGCAAATCCTCGCTGCTGTGGGTGATGGCCGGGCTGAACCCGCACTGGCAAGGCGCAATGACGCTGGCTGGCACCGCGGTACAGCCCGGTAAACCTTTTACCGGCCAGCTGCGTCGCGATGTGCAGATGGTCTTTCAGGATCCCTATGCGTCGCTGCATCCACGCCACCGCCTGCGTCGTACGCTGGCAGAACCGTTAAAGATGCAGAAGCGCGATAATATTGACGATCGGATCAATGCGGGTTTCCGCCGCGTCGGGCTGGATCCGGCGCTGGCGGATCGCTATCCGCATCAGCTCTCCGGCGGACAGCGCCAGCGCGTGGCCATTGTGCGTGCGCTGCTGCTGGAGCCAAAGATCCTGCTGCTGGATGAGCCAACATCCGCGCTGGATATGTCGGTGCAGGCGGAGATCCTGAATCTGCTTAACGATCTTAAGCAGAACGACGGCCTGACGATGGTGCTGGTGAGTCATGATCCGGACGTCATCGATCATATGTGCGACCGCGCGGCACGCATGGCGCTCGGCCGGATTGTGGGATAACGGCGCACCCGCTCCGGGTCGCATATGCCTGCACCACATCTGTAGGGTACGCATTTATGCGCACCTCGTGTTTCAGGTCGCCATAAATGGCGCCTCTGAAGAGGTCCAGCTCCCAACACCCGTAGGGTGCGCATTCATGCGCACCTCGTGTTTCAGGTCGCCATATATGGCGCTCCCGGAGGTGTGGCATACTTATGCGCCTCACATCAGAGAAAATATTCAGGAAGAGTGCCATGACGGTAAAATTGCGCCCGCTGGAGCGGGAAGACCTGCACTTTGTGCATCAGCTGGATAACAACGCCAGCGTCATGCGCTACTGGTTTGAAGAGCCGTACGAAGCATTCGTAGAGCTCTCAGACCTGTATGACAAACATATCCACGATCAAACCGAGCGCCGCTTTGTGGTTGAACACGAAGGGCAGAAGGCCGGGCTGGTGGAGCTGGTTGAGATTAATCACGTACACCGCCGCGCCGAATTTCAAATCATCATCGATCCTGCCCATCAGGGCAAAGGGCTTGCCAGCAAGGCGGCAAAGCTGGCGATGGACTACGGCTTCTCCGTGTTGAACCTCTACAAGCTCTACCTGATTGTCGATCAGGAGAACGAAAAGGCGATCCACATTTACACCAAGCTGGGATTTGAAGTGGAGGGTGTGCTGAAGCACGAATTCTTCATCAATGGCGAATACCGCAACACCATCCGCATGTGCATCTTCCAGCAGCAGTATCTGGCGCAGCATAAGTCCGGCAGTGCGATGGTGAAGCCCACCGCACAGTAAGCGAGTGCCGCCATTTTGCCAGTGACAGGATGGATGGAGATCCTCGGTTAACGACCGCGCGCGCCTACCATATTCAGAATCGGCTGCGGGTGCGCCGGCTTCAGGTCATACATGCCGCCATAGTAGGGATCAACCACCAGCCAGCCGGGGAAGCCGAGCAGCGGAATGTTGCCCAGCACATACCAGAGATTGGCGTTGGCTTCGATTGGCAGCGTCAGCGGAACATAGCCCGGGCTCTCCAGCATCACCTGATAGTGCTTCTTGCCAAAATAGGTGCCATTCGACTTCGCCAGTTCGACGGTTTGCGGCGTATAACCCTGTGCCACCGCGCGGCCGGTCTCATCCTGCACGGTGAAGCGTGCACCCTGCGGTATGGAATCGATCTTAACCGGCTGCTTCTCAGAGCCAACAATGGTGGCGCAACCGCTCAGCAGCAGTGCACAGGCAGGTAAAAGGTGTCGCAGCTTCATAGCAGGTCCGCATCAGAATCAGAAAGGACAGTCTAAACTGCCCTTCCCCGCTTTTCACTCGCCTCAATCGCGCTATCACTGGCGCTTTTCTGCGCTTTATTGCGGTTGACAACAGGCCGCAATCGCCGCGATGTCCTGCGGCGTGGTGCGACAGCAGCCGCCAATCAGCCGCGCCCCTGCCTGCTGCCACGCCGGGAACTGGTCATGCAGCGTGCAGCCAGAGGGCGCAGAGTGCCAGGTTTTGCTGACAGCATCGTACTGCTCGCCGGAGTTGGGGTAGACCAGCAGCGGCTTGTCGGTTAGCGCCTGCAGCGTCTGCAGCGCCGGCGTAACGCTCTCCAGCGCGACACAGTTAATGCCAATAGCCACCACCTGCGGCGCAGCGTTAATCACCTCCGCCACTTTACTCAGCGGCGTACCGTCGCTGATGTGTTGTGCGTCACGCAAGGTAAAGGAGAACCACGCGCTGCTGTGCGGGAACTCCGCCAGCAGGCCGATCAGCGCCTGCGCTTCACCGAAGGATGGCAGCGTTTCACAGGCCAGCAGATCCACGCCCGCTTCCAGCAGCGCCGCCACGCGCGGACGGTGGAAATCCTTCATCTCTGCTGCCGGTAACGCATAATCACCGCGGTACTCGGCACCGTTTGCCAGATAAGCGCCGTAAGGGCCAACGGAACCGGCCACCAGCAGCGGCGCCTGGCTGCCGGACGCGGCGCGATAATCGTCGCGTGCCCGCTGTGCCAGCGCAACGCTCTGCCGTATTAACGCGCTGGCCTGGCCGCTATCCAGTCCGCGTGCGGCAAATCCCTGCGGCGTGGCCTGGTAGCTGGCGGTGATCGCGACGTTAGCCCCGGCGGTAAAGTAGTCATAATGCACCTGATAGATCAGTTCAGGATTCTCCATGAGCACCTTCGCGGACCACAGCGTATCGGCCAGATTACAGCCGCGCGCCTCCAGCTCGGTGGCCAGTGCGCCGTCCAGAATCAGCGTATCGGTATGCGTGAGCGCCTCCGCAATGGGATTATGCGACATCGTTGGCCTCCTTAGCCTTGAGAGAGTGTTGACGTTTCTGCGTTAAAGCGTAAGCCGCATAACAGAACAGCACAAACGGAATGCCGCACCACAGAGCAATGCGCTGCGAAGGATCGAACGCCAGCCCGACGCAGGCCAGCAGACACAGCGCAAACCCGAGGATCGGCACCAGCGGGTAGAGCGGCGCACGATAAGCGAGATCCTGCAACGACTTGCCCGCCTGCAGATAGCGGCGGCGGAAGACGTAGTGAGAGGCGCAAATACTGAGCCACACCGCCACCACGGCAAACCCCGAAATGGCCGAGAGCGCGACAAACACCGTGTCTGGCGCGATTACGCTGGAGAAAAGCGCCAGCAGGCCGCCCAGCATACTGATAGTGATAGCCAGCACCGGAATACCCCGCCGGTTTACCCGGGCAAAGCAGCGCGGCAGCGTGTTCTCGTTTGCCAGCGACCATAGCATACGGCCTGAGGCATACAGGCCGGAGTTGGCGGCTGACAGAATCGCCGTCAGGATCACGAAGTTAAAAATGTCAGCGGCATACGGGATACCGATCTTCTCAAACACCAGCACAAACGGGCTCTTCACGATGCCGGCCTGATCCATCGGTATCAGCGCCGCCAGCACGAATACCGTGCCGATAAAGAAGATGATCAGACGGGCCACGGTAGTGCGGATCGCCAGCGGCAGCGCTCTCTGTGGCTCTTCAGTTTCCCCGGCGGCGATGCCAATCAACTCGGTACCGGAGAAGGCGAAATTCACCGCCACCATGGTCATTAAGATGGGTAAGGTACCGTGCGGTAACCAGCCGGAGGCGGTCAGGTTATGCAGGCCTGGCGCGGCGCTGCCATCCTTCATCGGGATAAAGCCAAACAGTGCTGCGGCCCCCAGTACGATAAAGGCGATGATGGTGATCACCTTAATGATGGAGAACCAGAACTCCCCTTCGGCAAAGAAGCGTGTGGAGACAATATTCAGCAGATAGATGGCGATGCAGAACACCAGGCACCACAGCCAGACCGGTACTTCAGGGAACCAGTACTGCATGCAGAAACCGGCTGCGGTGAGGCTGGAGCCGAGCGCGACGGTCCACGTCAGCCAGTAGAGCCAGGCCACGGTATAACCGGTTGCCGGGCTAAGGTAGCGCGCGGCGTAAACGTGAAATGCCCCGGTTTCCGGCATCGCTACCGCCAGTTCGCCAAGGCACACCATCACCAGCCAGACCACCAGCGCCCCAATCAGATAGGCCAGTAAGGTGCCCGCTGCACCCGTGGTGGAGATGATGTAGCCGGTGTTGAAAAACAGACCGGTACCGATTACGCCCCCGAGCGACAGCATCACCAGATGCCGCACTTTCATGGTGCGCTTAAAATTTTCCTGCGGAGGGGTATCCTGGGTTTGCATTAATTTTATCCATATGGACGTCTAAACTTCTATATGGAGACAGAGTTATACGCATCCGCCCGGCAATTTGCAACGTGGTAAAGGGTGGGGATTTATCAGAGGAAGGTGCGGCCCCGCAGTGACGGGGCACAACGTCAGGCGCCAAATACGCCCTGCAGATAGCGCTCCAGCGCCATACGCGAACTGAAACCGTGCGGGATGCCGTAGTGCTCTTTTGAGTCACCCATCAGGTAGAGAGGGAACTGCGTATAGTGATCGCAGGTTTTCATCTCCGAGGCCGGATCAGCAAAGTGCTGACTCTTCTCTTTCAACGTGGGGTGAATAATCAGCGCGGTGCGCCCCATGCGGGCTTCGCGGTTGACATAGACATAGTTTTCGCCGCGGCGATAACCATAGGTTTTTGGCGTCAGGACGTCCATTTCGAACCCTGCTTTTTCCAGTACGCGCGCGACTTCATCCGGACGTAAATACATGCTTGCTCCTCTCTTCTCACAGCCCCGCAACCTTACAACAGCAGCACAGCACAGGCCATTCGGAATTTCCCTAAAGCCTGGCACAACGCTGCGTTTAGTCACGTTTCGTCTACACTTAGTATTACGTTTTAAATCAAAGGGAGCGAAAAATGTTTAATCGAACCAGCAAAAACGATGACATTGATATTAATCAGGATGTAAACGAACTGGCCGATTCGCTGGAAGCGTTGCTGAAATCTTACGGCAGTGAAGCCAAAGATGAAGTTGATAGTGCACGCAGCAAAGCACAGGCGTTGCTGAAGCAGACGCGCGCTAAGCTGGATGGCAATAGCAATCGCGTATCCCAGGCGGCGCGCGATGCCGGTTATCAGGTAGATGCTTATGTGCATGACAAACCCTGGTATGGCGTCGGTATCGGTGCTGCCGTAGGCCTGGTGCTGGGCGCACTGCTGGTGTCACGTCGCTAAATAGCATACCGTTTCAAACAAGAGCCCTGCTGACGCGGGGCTTTTTTTGTGCCAATTCTGGCCACATCAGGCACTGCACAATCTAAAAAGCCGCGCGACTGTTTCTGCCCTAAAGCTGAAAACGTTTTGCTCTGCCCTTTACAAAATTTTTTTCCCGCCTGAAAGCCGCGTGCTTTCTGACATACGCGATATCCGGATGACCAAAAGGCCAAAACCCTATATCTGGTAGGCTTGATCATACACACCACTACATCTAGTATTCAGATCATCAACTCGTCACACAATAGCGGCAGGGATGAAGCTGAGAGCAGCGGAATTTGCTGCAGATTTCATACCCTGACCGTCATCAAAGGGAAATACGAATCATGCGCATTATTATTTACACTAAGAATAACTGTGTCCAGTGCAATGCCACGAAAAATGCCATGGACCGCGCGGGTATCGATTATCAGCTCGTCAATCTGGATACCCAGCCTGATGCCATCGAAAATCTGCGGTCGCTTGGCTATCGCCAGGTGCCGGTGGTGATGACCCAACACGATCACTGGAGCGGCTTCCGCCCCGATAAGATCGCCAGCCTGCGTCAGCTTGCGGCTGTCGGAGAGTAAACCATGTTTCCACTGGTCTATTTTTCCAGCCAGTCGGAAAACACGCACCGATTTATTACCCGTCTGGGCCTGCCGGCGCACCGTATACCGTTGGATGCCACGCAGCGCCTGCACATCCACCAGCCGTTTATTCTGGTGGTGCCGAGCTACGGCGGCGGCGCCTCACGCGGTGCCGTGCCCCGACAGGTGATTCAGTTCCTGAATGATGATGCTAACCGACGCGGTATCCGTGGGGTGATTGCGGCCGGCAATCGCAACTTTGGTGAGGGCTTTTGCCTGGCGGGCGACATCATTGCGCAGAAATGTCAGGTTCCCTATCTCTACCGCTTTGAGCTGATGGGAACCCCCGACGATATTGCAAATGTTAAAGCGGGAGTAACTCAATTTTGGCAACGACAGACACCCTGAACAGCACGCGAGCCGATTACCACGCGCTTAACGCAATGCTTAACCTGTACGACGCAGAGGGCCGCATTCAGTTCGAAAAAGATCATGAAGCGACGCGACAGTTCTTCCTGCAGCACGTGCAGCCCCATACGATGTCGTTCGCCTCAGCGGGCGAGCGCCTGCGCTATCTGGTAGCGGAGGGCTACTACGAAGCCGATGTGCTGAATCAATACGATTTCGCCTTTCTGTGTCAGCTGCATGATGAGGCTGATGCCTTTGGCTTCCGTTTCCGTACCTTCCTGGGCGCGTGGAAGTTCTACACCAGCTACACGCTGAAAACCTTCGACGGCAAACGCTATCTGGAGACATTCGAACAGCGTGCCTGCATGGTGGCGCTGACGCTGGCGCGCGGCCATGAAGCCCTGGCGCGTGAGCTGCTGGCTGAAATTCTCAGCGGCCGCTTCCAGCCGGCGACGCCCACTTTCCTTAACTGCGGTAAACAGCAGCGCGGCGAACTGGTCTCCTGCTTCCTGCTGCGTATTGAGGACAACATGGAGTCGATTGGCCGTGCGGTTAATTCGGCGCTGCAGTTATCCAAACGCGGCGGCGGCGTGGCGTTTCTGCTCTCTAACCTGCGCGAATCCGGCGCACCGATCAAACGCATTGAGAATCAGTCATCCGGTGTGATTCCGGTGATGAAGATGCTGGAAGATGCCTTTTCCTATGCCAACCAGCTGGGCGCGCGTCAGGGTGCCGGTGCGGTATGGCTGAATGCCCACCATCCGGATATTTTCCGTTTCCTTGATACCAAGCGCGAAAATGCCGACGAGAAGATCCGCATCAAGACGCTGTCGCTGGGTGTAGTGATCCCGGATATTACCTTCCAGCTGGCGAAAGAGAATCGTGATATGGCGCTGTTCTCGCCCTATGACGTTGAGCGGATTTACGGCAAAGCGTTTGGCGATATCAGCATCAGCGAGCTGTATGACGAAATGGTGGCTGACGATCGCATCACCAAAACGTACATCAAACCGCGCGACTTTTTCCAGACGCTGGCAGAGATTCAGTTTGAGTCCGGCTATCCGTACATCATGTATGAAGATAGCGTGAACCGCAGCAATCCCATCGCCGGGCGCATCAACATGAGCAATCTCTGCTCGGAGATTTTGCAGGTGAACAGCGCCAGCGAATTCAATGAGGATTTGAGTTATCGCCGCGTGGGCAAGGATATCTCCTGTAACCTTGGTTCGCTTAACATTGCGCACGCCATGGATTCCCGCAATCTGGCGCAGACCGTAGAAGTGGCCATACGCGCGCTGACGGCAGTGTCTGAAATGAGTGAAATCAACTCTGTGCCGTCGGTGGCGGAGGGTAATCACCGCTCGCATGCCATCGGGCTGGGTCAGATGAACCTGCACGGCTATCTGGCGCGCGAAGGCATGGCCTATGGCTCTGAAGAGGCGCTGGACTTTACTAATCTCTACTTCTATTGCGTCACTTATCACGCGGTGCGTACCTCGAATCTGCTGGCCCGTGAGCGCGGCCAGGCATTCGACGGTTTCGCCCAATCACAATACGCCAGTGGCCGCTACTTCGATAAATATGTTGAGCGAGCCTGGCAGCCGCGCACGGCGCGCGTGGCGCAGATTTTTGCCGATGCCGGCGTGACCCTGCCTGGTCAGGCTGACTGGCAGGCACTGCGCGCCGCCGTGATGCAATACGGCCTGTATAACCAGAACCTGCAGGCGATTCCGCCTACCGGCTCCATCTCCTATATCAATCATGCGACCTCAAGCATCCACCCGATTGTCTCGCGCATTGAGATTCGCAAAGAGGGTAAAACGGGGCGCGTCTACTATCCGGCCCCGTTCATGACCAATGACAATCTGGCGCTCTATCAGGATGCCTATCAGATTGGCCCGGAAGCGATTATTGATACCTATGCCGAAGCCACGCAGCACGTCGATCAGGGGCTATCTCTGACGCTGTTTTTCCGCGATGACGTGACAACGCGCGATATCAATAAAGCGCAGATCTATGCGTGGAAGCGCGGCATTAAAACGCTCTACTACATTCGACTGCGCCAGATGGCGCTACAAGGCACCGAAGTGCAGGGCTGCGTCTCCTGCTCACTGTGATGATGACTATGCAACTAAAATCCATTCAGGCTATTAACTGGAACCGCCTCCAGGACGACAAAGATCTCGAAGTGTGGAATCGTCTGACCAGCAACTTCTGGCTACCGGAGAAAGTGCCGCTGTCGAATGATCTGCCCGCGTGGCAATCGCTGGACCACCAGCAACAGCAGCTGACCATTCGCGTGTTTACCGGCCTGACGCTGCTCGACACCATTCAGAATGTGATCGGCGCGCCCGGGCTGATGGAAGATGCGGTAACGCCGCATGAAGAAGCGGTGTTATCAAACATTAGCTTTATGGAGGCGGTGCATGCGCGCTCGTACAGCTCCATTTTCTCTACGCTGTGCAACACCGCTGACGTCGATGCAGCGTATCGCTGGAGTGAAGAGAATGAAGCGTTGCAGAACAAGGCAAAAATAGTGCTGCAGCACTATCGCGCCGACGATCCGCTGAAGAAGAAGATTGCCAGCGTATTTCTGGAGTCATTCCTGTTCTACTCCGGCTTCTGGCTGCCGATGTACTGGTCGAGCCGCGGCAAGTTGACTAACACCGCCGATCTGATCCGTTTAATCATTCGTGATGAAGCGGTACATGGCTATTACATCGGGTATAAGTATCAGAAAGCGCTGGAGAAAGCAGACGATGCGCGCCGTGAATCGCTACAGCAGTTCGCCATCGATCTGCTACTGGCGCTGTATGAGAATGAAGTGACCTATACCGAGGCGCTGTATGGCGACGTGGGCTGGGCCGAAGAGGTGAAAACCTTCCTGCACTATAACGCCAATAAGGCGCTGATGAATCTGGGCTATGAAGCGCTGTTCCCGTCTGAGCTGACGGCGGTGAACCCGGCAATTTTGTCTGCACTTTCGCCGAACGCCGATGAAAACCACGACTTCTTCTCAGGGTCGGGTTCATCCTATGTGATGGGTAAAGCGGTCGAAACCGAGGATGAAGACTGGAACTTCTGACCGGCTCTGGCGCCAGATGAGGTAATCCTGTCTGGCGGCTCTGATGCAACGGGCTGGCGGCCC
>NZ_MLFS01000095.1 GCF_002095485.1 Pantoea wallisii
GGGCCGTAGTGGCTGGCTGGTGGCAGGCAGGGCAGTGAGATGCACGCCCTGCAGGGCGGCAGCATCATAGCGCCCCGTACGGCGCACGCCGCCAGCCAGCAGGAAAACTATCAGGGCTGGCTGGATGCCGTGGCGCGCTGCCGTTTTCAGCCACACTGAGCGGCTTCAAGTGAGCCTTAGCGTTTTGCCGCCTGCGTTTCGGCTTCGTTTGACGCATCACTGAGGTTGATCCGCGGTAACACGCCACCGGTGAACTCAACGCGGCGCATCGGGAAGGCAAAGCGGATCTGTTTCTGCTCCAGCTGGGCCATCAACTGCAGATTGATCTCCTGCTGGATGTCCATGTATTTGTTGTAATCGGCACTCAGGACAAAATAGACCACCTCAAATGTCAGCTGCGACTCATCGAAGGCCAGGAAGTGCGCGCGATCGAACCGGGTATCCGGCACGCCTTCAATAATACTTTTGACCATGCTGCCAATCTGCCGGACTTTCTCTGCGGGCGTACCGTAGTTGATACCGAACTTAAACACGATGCGGCGCTGCTGCATGCGCTTGTAGTTGTGGATGGTCTGCTGTAACAAAATGGTATTGGAGCAGACAATCTGTTCGCCGCTGAGGCTGCGTAAACGTGTGGTTTTCAGGCCGATGTGTTCGATTGAGCCAGCCACATCGCCAAACACGATAAAATCGCCATGCTCAAAGGGCTTATCAAAGCCGATAGCCAGCGAGGCAAACACATCGCTTAGCACCGTCTGGATGGCCAGCGCGATGGCGATACCGCCTACGCCCAGGCTCGCCACCAGCGCAGTGATGTTGATGCCCATGTTGGAGAGAATCGCCAGCAGCATCATCACCCACACCACCACGCGCAGCAGGATGCCAAGAATGACGGTGGTGACCGGGTTGCGTACGTGCAGCGGGTCGCGCAGTAAGCTATGCAGCCACAGGCGAATGCCGCAGTCGATCCACAGCGTGAGCTGTAGAATCAGGGCCAGGAACCAGCCGTGGGCAATCGCCACGCTCCAGCCGGCGGACAGATCGACAAACTTGAGCGCAATCAGCAGCGAGAAGATCAGCAGCAGCAGCTGGCTGGTGCTGCGCAAGATCTCCACCAGTATGCCGGTAATGCGCACGTGGCGCGCTTCGCTGTAGCGGGCAATTCGATTGGAAACAAAGCGGATGGTACTGCGCAATAGCCAGTAAACGATCAGCGTGCCAAACACAATGATGGCGCTGTTTATCCAGAAGTTTTGATTGAGAAAAATGAGTTGTAAACGGTGGGCGGAAAGCCAGTTTTCCATTGGGGAGAGTCTCCTTGCCGGGAATAATTAAACGATTAAGCAAGGAGAAGGATAGCCTGGCTGACGCCATCTGTGACGCCAGCCGGTTATTACTGGAAGCGATTAGCCTTGTCGCGCGCCAGGCGTTCAAGAGCAAAAATTACCTGCTGCAGCTGGCGCTCCTGTACCGGTTCGATCACGGTAAAACGGAAGCTGAGGCGCGGCGTGACGCGGGTTTCGTTCTTACCGGTGACGGTGCTGCGCTCGCCGATGTGCAGCAGTTTTGCCGTCACTTCAAACTGACCATATTCGCCCAGCTCTACGCGCAATTTTTTAAAATCATCACCGCGAGTGAGCCCCTCGGGCAGCGGTTCATCCAGCAGAACGCCGATGCCGCCCAGCGACAGATCCTGTAAGCGGAAGCGCGCTTTGCGGCCATCCGGCCACTCGGTATGGCAATAAAATACCGGTTCCATCGGCGCATTGACGCGGAAAAACTCACGGCGCTGGATCTGCCACACCAGTTCAGGCAGAGGCGCGGCAAACGCCGGTAACCCCTCATAATCGATGCGCGTTAGCCCCTGCAGGCTGAACTCAACTTTGGCGCCGTGGGTTTCCGCCGCTATGTTCAGTTCGCCGCTCTGTAACGCCAGTTCATTATCCAGCGCATTGCTGCCTAAATCGAAAATCACCCGCTCTTCATCCGCCGCCAGCAAACGGCTGATGAACTGGCCCCGGGAAAAGTTGGCCATCAATAAAGTCTGGTAACGTAACAGGTCCTTCATCACGTTTAAAACCGCTAACGTGCCTCGTTTGAGGTATTGTTCTTTATCGGCGTCTTTCACGTCCTGCCCCATTTGTCCGATTATTATTATCACGCTTGGTAAAGCTGTCCGTTAGTTATCGGCTTTCAGACACCAGGCTTTAGTCAAATTCACATGAATTCCCGTTATGTTAACGCAGCAGAGAAAAAAATCCCGTCTATACTTAGCGCAGTGAACACCTTGATTCATAACGTAAGGAGCAGCAAATGGGTATTCTTTCATGGATTATTTTTGGTCTTATTGCCGGTATTCTCGCCAAATGGATCATGCCAGGTAAAGATGGCGGCGGTTTGATCATTACCGTGGTATTAGGGATTGTCGGTGCGGTAGTGGGCGGCTGGATCAGTACCCTGTTTGGTTTCGGTAAAGTGGATGGTTTTAACTTCGGCAGCTTTGTGGTGGCGGTGATCGGTGCCATTGTGGTGCTGTGGATCTACCGTAAAGTCCGCAGCTGACGGTTATCCTGATTCATGAAGATCCGCAGTCCCCATTGGGACTGCGGATTTTTTTACCGGTTAAAAATCGTAGCCCACCGTTGCCGTAAGGGTGCGCTCTGCGCCGCGATAGCAATAGCCGGTGCCGTAACAGGCCGCCAGATACCGTTTGTCGGTCAGGTTATTGGCGTTCACCTGCAGCCAGGCGCCTTTCAGCTGCGTGTTCCAGGCCCCTAAATCGGCGCGAACCGAGGCATCGAACAGCGTTACCGACGGGAGCCGTGTAGTGTTTTCGTTATCTGCCCACTGTTTTCCAATGTAACGCACGCCCGCGCCCGCGCTCAAACCGTAATCAAACTGATAGTGCCCCCACAGCGACGCCATGCTGTTTGGCGTAACGTATGGCGTGTGGCCGTCGTTGCCATCCACCGAGGCTTTGAAGCGCACATGGTTGAGGGTGTAGCCGGCAAGGGTGCTGAACCGTGAGGTCAACTGATTACGCGCTTCCAGTTCAATGCCCTGAGAGTGCACTTTACCCGAGGGCGAGTAAGTGCTGTCCAGCACGTTGCGGTTGGCGACATCTTTTTGCGTCAGGTCGTAGATCGCCACGCTGTAGAGATCGCGCGTGCCGGTCGGCTGATATTTCACCCCGGCTTCATACTGCTCTGCGGTGGTCGGCTTGAGCTGATTGCCGTCAGGATCGGTGAGTGAGGCGGGCGTAATGGCCTGGCTCCAGCTGATGTACGGTGAGATGCCGCTGTCAAACGCATACAGCAGCGCCGCGCGTCCGCTGATGTGATCGTCCTGCCGGCGGCTGGTGCCGTTTTCTGACACGATGCGGTCGTAGCGCCCCGAGAGATCCAGGTGCCAGCGGTCCAGTGCCAGCTCGTCCTGCATATAGAGACCGGTTTGATAATAGCGGCGCGTTTGCGCACTCCAGGCGTAATCGGGCTGCTCATCGCTGGCGATACCACTCCAGGGGTTGAGGGAGCTGGCTGCGCCTTTGGCTTTGGTCAGATCATTTTTGTAGCGATGGTATTCGGCCCCCAGCGTGACGCGATGCTGCACGGCACCCGTGGCAAATTCGGCCTGCAGCTGGTTATCGGTCGCCCAGGCGCTGAGCGAGGAGCGTTCGCCGGAGTAGTAGCGATTGAGCAGGTCGGGGTTGGTGGCGTTCCAGCCGATCTGGTACACCTGATCCAGCGCCACATTGGCGTGGCTATAGCTGCCGGTGGAGTGGAGTGACCATACATCACTGAAGCGGTGTGAGAAGTCGTAACCGTAGATCTGTTCGTGGCGTTTGAACTGGTCCAGCGCGCTGTCGCCCTCATAGAAGCCATCACTCAGCTTACGGCCGTTGTGGCTGTAGAGCGTGCCCTCGGCTGGCACGGAGCCGTGGTAGCCGCCGGAGGGATCTTTTTCCAGGTAAGCGCGTAAAATCAGGCTGGTGTCTTCGCCTGGCTGCCACATGAGCTGGGGCGCAATGGCGTACTTCTCTTCACGCGTGTGGTCATATTGCGTGTCGCTGTTGCGCGTAATGCCGGTGAGGCGATAGGCCCACTGGTCGTTGATCGCGTTGGTGTAATCAAACGCTGCACTGTTAGTGGCATTGCTGCCGGTGGAGAGGCGGAAATGGCCCTCAGGAGCAAACTGCGGGCGCTTCGAGACCATGTTGACCAGTCCGCCAGGCACGGTTTGACCATAGAGGGCAGAGGAGGGGCCTTTGATCACGTCTACGCGATCGAGGAACCAGTTATCCACCTGCAGGATATTGAAGCTGCCGCCGTCGCTCATGACGCGCAGGCCATCCAGGAAGGTGTTGTCGACGTCACCACCGTGGAAACCGCGCAGCGAGATGGTGTCATAACGCGTTGCTGCACCGCCAAAGTTAGTAAAGACGCCCGGCGTGTAATTCAGCGCCTGGTTGAGATCCTGCGCACCCTGGTCTCGATCTGCTGGCGGGTGATCACCGAGATGGCCTGTGGTGTGGTGATCAGCGGTCGATCGCTTTTGCTGGCTCCGCTGCTGCGGGTTGCCAGATAGCCCTGAGTGGGCGATGTGGCGCTCTCCTGCGGCTGTGCGGTGACCACCAGAGACTGTTCAGCGAGAGCGGCGGCGGGAAATGCCAGCGCCAGCGCGCATAGCACGCGACCACGGTTAAGGGTAAACAGCGGGATCATGTCGGTTCCTTTGGCTAAGAGTGTAAAGCCGCGCAGGGGCAGCGGGAGCAATGAAAATAAGAATCAATAAGAAGTGAGAATTATTATCTTTTGGCGTGTGCTGTTTCAAGATGTAAATGTCTGTAGTGGGAAAGTTCAGATTTTTACGGGGTAGGATGACGGTGATGGTAGAGGCGTAGTAGCGCTTCACAGCGCGGTCATTGCTGCACAGGTTACTTTTATCGCTATGGGTACTGCGCAATCGCTTTGGCTACTGCACAGGGTCAGAAGGGCGCGTGAGCACGCCCGGAGCGGCAACGGCCGCCTCCATGTGGGCCCCGGCACGCGGCATGCCTGTCGCGTGATGTCCGGGCTTACCTCACGCGTCCTTCCTCCCTTAAATATCGGTATCGCTGTTTCTGAACGCCCAATGTTTTTGACTTTCGGCGTGGCGACCCGTCAGGGCCGCCAGCTGCACCGTGCCGCTTACTGCGCTGTTTTCAGCGCCGGCATATCCGGGATATCGCCCGCGCTGTTACAGGTTTTATCCTTCGGACAGTATTTGTCCAGCAGCTTGAGCGTCACGCCATTGGTCCAGCCAAAGCCGTCCTGCAACGGATATTCACCGCCGCCGCCGCCGCCCAACTTGTCGCCCTCGACGACATATTTCTCAACCAGCTTGTGCTCGCGATCGTAAGTTTGCTGCACGTTCTGCAGGAAGCGCTGACCAATCTGCCGGGCGAGTTGCGGCTGTTTATAGTGCTCCAGCCCTTCAACCGCCACCCACTGCAGTGGTGCCCAGCCGTTTGGTGCATCCCACTGCTGACCGTTATTGACGGTCGTAGTGACCAGACCGCCCGGTTTCAGCAGCTGTTTCTCCACGGCGGCGGCGGTGCGCTCCGCCTGCTTATCACTGGCCAGCTGCATATAGAGCGGGAACAGCGTGGCGGCGGTAAGCTGGTTGTGCACCTGCTTCTTGCCGAAATCGTAGTCTGCGTACCAGCCCTGTTTGTCATCCCACAGGTAACGGTTGATCGCCGCCTGACGTTTTTCAGCCGCGGCAGCAAAGGTTTTGGCTTTGTCATCCTGTTTTGCCAGCTTCGCCGCTTTGGATAAGGTCTGCTCCAGATGGAACAGCAGGCTGTTGAGATCGACCGGCGCCAGCTGCGTGGTACGAATCGATGCCAGCTTGTGCGCATCGGTAAACCAGCGTGAGCTGAAATCCCAGCCGGAGGCCGCGCCAGCGCGCAGCTCGCGATATACCTGCTGCTTATTACGTTCCGGCGCTTTTTTCGCCGTCTCGACGTCGTCCAGCCAGGATTCGGTGCGCGGCACATCACGATCGTCCCAGTAACGGTTCAGCAGCGTGCCATCGCTCAGCTTGATGACGCGTTTGCTGGCCTGACCGGCGGCCACGCTACTGCTGTCCGCCATCCAGTAGTCGTACTCTTTCTGCAGCTGCGGCAGATACTGACGATACACATCGTCACCTTTGTGCGTTGCCAGCAGATCAACCATCAGGCTGAAGAAGGGGGGCTGCGAGCGGCTGAGGTAGTAACTGCGGTTGCCGTTAGGAATGTGGCCATATTTATCCAGCTCGGTGGCGAAGTTATCAACCATGTCCTGCACGCGATCCCAGTGACCGCTCTCCGCAAGACCGAGCATGGTGAAGTAGCTATCCCAGTAGTAGACCTCACGGAAACGGCCGCCCGGCACCACATAAGGTTTCGGCAGCGGCAGCAGCGAATCGTACTGACTGGCGTTCGGCGTGCTGCGCGTCAGCACCGGCCACAGGCCATTGATGTGTTCACGCAGGCTCTGACCGGCGGGCGGCACATATTTATCCTGCGCTTTAGGCAAAATAAAGTTGGTATCGACAAAGCGTTTCAGATCGAAGTTGCGCTGGCCTTTCTGCATCTGCCAGTCGGCAAGAATAGACGCGGGATTGTACTTCGGGACCGCATCGGCAAAGGTTTTCTGGTCCGGATAAAATTTTGCCTGCTGCACCGCGCTGAAGAGCGGGCCGAGGCGCACATCCGGTGGCTGTGGCTGGCTGCTCAGCATGCGGCTGTTATCATCAGCATGCGCGGCAGAGACGCTCAGCAGGGCGGCGCTCAGTAACAGGCTCAGGCGCGCGGGCGTAAATACGACATTTTTTATCATCGGTTTTTCTCCTTGTCCGAAAAGGTGGTGCGCTAACGCATTGACCACACGAACAACTTTAGACGCTATCACGCCGCTTATCCTTGCACAGCTGCGGAAATGTGAAGCCTCCGCAAATAATCACGCAGGAAATTGCCAGCAGGCGACGTTTTTTGCTTGCCCTGCTATGCGCTTTGCCTGAGGCTGAAAGAAAAAAGGAGAGCAGTATGGAGATCATCTGGTATCACCCTTCGCAACATCCACAGGTCTGGCTGGACGGCATGCGTCAGCGCATCCCGGAGGTGGAGATTCGTCAATGGCAGCCAGGTGATAAGGCGCCAGCTGACTACGCGATCGTCCGTTCTCCGCCAGTGGAGATGCTGGCGGGCCGTGCGCTGAAAGGCGTTTTTGCCATGGGTGCGGGCGTCGATGAGATACTCAGCCAGCTGCGTCAACAGCCCGCGATGCTGGCGGACGAGGTGCCGCTCTTCCGCCTGGAAGATACCGGCATGGCGCGTCAGATGCAGGAGTATGCCAGCTGGTGCGTGCTGGGCTGGTTCCGCCGTTTTGCGGACTATCGCCAGCAACAGCAGCAGGCAGTGGCAACCGCTGGCGGATCGCGATCGTCGCGCCTTTACGGTGGGCGTGATGGGAACCGGCGTGCTGGGGCGCAGCGTGCTGGCGAGTCTGCAGCCGTGGGGCTTTCCGCTGCGCGGCTGGAGCCGTTCACCAAAAAGCCTGGCGGGCGTGCAGATGTTTCACGGCCGTGAGGAGCTCAGCGCCTTTTTGCACGAGTGTCAGGTGGTGATCGATCTGCTACCCGGCACGCCGGAAACCACCCACCTGATTGACCAGGATTTTCTGAACGCCTTACCGCACGGTGCACACTTCCTTAACCTGGCACGCGGCGCGCACGTGGTGGAAGCCGATTTGATGGCGGCGCTCAACAGTGGCCAGCTGGCCGCTGCCGCGTTGGATGTGTTTCAGATTGAACCCCTGCCGGCGGAGAGCCCGCTGTGGTCTCATCCGCACGTCACAATTACGCCGCATAATGCCGCTACGACGCTGCCGGGCGAGGCGATGGATTTCATTGCCGGTGCCATACTTGCACTGGAGCAGGGGCAGATGCCGCACGGTCTGGTTGATCGCCAGCGCGGCTATTAATTCAATTAAATCAGGAGAAGTAGATGTATCCCGTTGATCTACATATGCATACCGTAGCCAGTACCCACGCTTACAGCACGCTGCATGATTACGTTGCGCAGGCCCGGCAGAGTGGCCTGAAGCTGTTCGCGATTACCGATCACGGCCCGGATATGGCGGATGCGCCGCATCACTGGCACTTTATTAATATGCGCATCTGGCCGCGGGTGATTGATGGCGTGGGCATACTGCGCGGGATTGAAGCCAACATCAAGAATCAGCAGGGGGAGATTGATTGCAGCGGCCCAATGCTGGATGCGCTGGATCTGATCGTGGCCGGTTTCCATGAGCCGGTCTACGCGCCGCGTGATAAAGCGCATCACACCGAAGCGATGATCGCCACCATGGCGAGCGGGCTGGTGCATATCATCAGCCATCCGGGCAACCCCAAATTCCCGATCGATATCCGGGCCGTTGCCGAAGCGGCAGCCCGCTATGATGTGGCGCTGGAGATCAACAACTCCTCCTTCACCCATTCGCGTCCGGGCAGCGAGCCGAACTGTCGGGCCATCGCAGAAGCCGTGCGCGATGCCGGTGGACGGCTGGCGTTTGGTTCTGACTCACATACTGCCTTTACGCTCGGCCATTTTGAGCACTGTCTGCGTATCACACGCGAAGTGGATTTTCCCGAGGATCGCGTGTTAAATGTCACGCCGCGTCGCCTGCTCGATTTCCTCGAACAGCGCACCGGCAAGCACATTGCTGAATTTGCTGACTTTTAACTTTTTTGCCTCAAGGAATTCTGTTGCATGAATGAATTTTCCATTCTTTGCCGCGTCATCGGCTCGCTGTTTAACCGCCAGCCGCAGGACCCGCTGCTGGTGCCGCTGTTTACTCTGCTGCGTGAAGGCAAACTGAAAGATCAGTGGCCGCTGGAGCAGGATGAGCTGCTGACCCGGCTGCAACAGAGCAGCGATCCGCAGGCGCTGGCAGCGGACTACAACGCGCTGTTCGTGGGCAGCGACTGCAGCGTTCCGCCGTATGGCTCGCAGTGGCCACATGGCCCGCATGAGGCAGAGGCGCGCGCGTTTCTCACTTCGCGCGGGATGCCGCTGAGCGACGCACCGGCCGATCACTTCGGTGTGCTGCTGCTGGCGGCGTCGTGGCTGGAAGATCAGTCGGCGGAGGATGAAGCAGCGGCGCAGCTGGCGCTGTTCGATGAGTACCTGTTGCCGTGGTGCGGTGCGTTCCTGGGGAAAGTGGAAGCGCACGCCACCAGCGCCTTCTATCGCACGCTGGCCGCGCTGAGCCGTGAAGCGATTCAGGCAATGTATGATGAGCTGAACGAAGGCACCGACGAAGCCTGAGTTACCAGCAGGCGTTGCTGCTGCCGGGCTTCGCGCCCGGCGTGGCGCACAGCATCGGCGTGCCGGGCAGCCAGGCGGCGGCACGCAGCCGTTCGGCTACGCCCCACGGCGTAATCTCCAGCGCACTTAGCGCATCATGCGGCTGCGCATCAATGCCGCTTTGTGGACTCGCGGGTGCGGCACCCTGCTGCTGCAACAGGTATGCGGTGCGCGCCAGCGATAAGCGCGCCTGCCAGCCAACCCGGTTCTCACGCCGCTGACGCAATCCCTCCAGCACCGCCGCCGCCATCAGATAGCCGGTGGCGTGATCGAGTGCCTGCACCGGCAGCGGTACAGGCCGATCGCTGCCGCGCCACTGCATGCCGCGATCGGCAATGCCGCAGCCCATCTGTACCAGGCTGTCAAAACCCCGCCGGTTGCGCCACGGTCCGTGCCAGCCCCAGGCATTCAGCGTGACATCCACCAGCCCCGGCGCGAGTTTCTGTCGCGTTTCTGCATCCAGCCCCAGCTTCTCCAGCGCATCGGCGCGATAGCCATGCACCAGCACATCGGCGTGTTTAATCAGTTCAATCAACTGCGCGCGCCCGGCGACCGTTTTGATATTCAGCGTGGCACAGCGCTTACCGCAGTTTATCTCCTCCTCCAGCGTTGGCTCCTGCCAGCCGGGCGGATCGATACGCAGCACCTGCGCGCCAAGGCTGGCAAGAAAGCGGGTGGCAACCGGCCCGGCAATCACCCGGGTGAGATCCAGCACCCGTACGCCCAGCAGCGGGCGCGCGGGGCAGCCGCCAGCCCGGCGTGGGCGCATCGCCGGTTGCGCACTGGGCGATCAGCGGCTCCTGCATCACAGCTCTCCCTTGCGGGTGCTGCTGCCACTGCGATTCGCTGCGCATCTCAGCGGCGCAGCCATTAGCCTCAATGATTGCCTGCTCCAGCGCACCGGCCTGCCACTGCGCCACTGCGGCGGCCAGCGCGTCGCGTTCGC
>NZ_MLFS01000096.1 GCF_002095485.1 Pantoea wallisii
CGAGGAGCAGGTGTGGCTGCATGCTGAGAAAAATATGGACACCGAGGTGGAAAATGATGAAACCCACTCGGTTGGTAGTAATCGCACCAAAACCATCGGCGGCAACGAAACCACTGAGGTCAAAAAGAACCGCACTGAAACCGTCGATCAGAACGAAACCATTACCATTCACCAAAACCGTACGGAAACAGTGGACGGCAATGAAACCATCACCGTGCACAGTAACCGCACTGAAACGGTTGATCAGAATGAAAATGTGCGTATTGGTCAGAATCAGTCAGTGACTATCAATGGCAACCAAACGCTGAAAGTCGATCAAACGAAAACTGAAACGGTCGCATTAGCCTCGATGTTAAATGTCGGGCTGGCGCAGAATACCAACATTGGTGCTGCTTATGTACTCAATGTGGGGGCCGGCTGGATGACTAACGTCGGTGCGATGCAAATGCACAACGTTGGCATGAAATATTTGCTTAATACCGGGCGGGATATTGGCCTTTCAGCAGGAACATCGGCGGAGTTTAGTGCGGAAGACAAGATTACCCTGGTTTGTGGCGAATCGATGATCGTGCTCGAACAGAACGGCACCATTACCATCAGTGCAAACAAAATTAAGCTGGTTGGTGAGAAGGTGATAGACATTGACGGAACGCAGATAGATATCAACTAACTATGGAAAATTTTGTCAACTATAGTGCTTTCCCGGCACAGCTTTTTGAGTCGATAGACCAGCACGATCATGGATTTAGTGTGCTGGTGACACGCGTCAGTTACGATCTGGATATTCACAGCGGCCAACTTACGTTATGCGAAGATCAGGGTGAATTGGTTGAACAGGATGAATATTACGATGAGCCGGGCAGAAGCAGTGTTCGATTCGAGAGCGATCTGGCACCCTATAAGCCGCGTTTGGATGTCATTATCAACGGTAGTGCTCACGCTCCGGAAGGTAAGCCGGCGCGTCATTTCACCGTCGGAGCGCGTATTGGCGATTTTACCCGTTTACTAAACGTGTATGGCCCACGCGAGTGGCGCAAAATGGTGACTAGCTGGCAATTAAGCGAGGCTAAAGCGATCACTGCTCTCGAATTACGTTACGAGCATGCGCAGGGTGGAATGTTCCGCTTAGAGCATGGCGACGAGATTGCATCCGCCACTAACAGCGTCGGTGTTGGCTGGTTACCCGCCAGGGCGCAGAAACAGCTTAAGTTACAGCGTATCGCAGCGCCACAGTTTGAATTACTGCCCCAGCCGATTAAAAACATTGATGATGAAACCTTACCTGCCGGTTTTGGTTTTTATGGTCGTGGCTGGAAACCGCGTATTGGCTTTGCCGGTACTTATGACGAGGCGTGGAAGCAGCAGCGTCATCCTTTTCTGCCGCAGGATTTTCGCTTTGATTATTGGTGTGGCGCTCATCCATGGATGCAGTTTCCATTACCCAAGCCGCTGTCGCATATTCCGGTTACGCTAAAAAACCTTATCTCACAACAGGATAAGCCCGGACAGGAAATCAGTTTTTCAGTCCCGGTTGAAACCTTATTTGCCTTTGTCACCACACAACTGGGGGCTGGAGTAAGCTACGATTTGCAGCTGGACACGCTGGTGATTAATTTGCCCGAGCGCAAAGTGCACTGTACTTATCGCACAGTGTTTTCTGAATTGCTTGAGGCAGCAGTAACAGAGTTACGCTTCATCACTGCAAAGGAACGTAAGGCGATAGTGCAGAAGGCACAACAACAAATCGCGGATACCAATGACGATAGTTTTACCCCGCTGCCGCCTTCACTGGTAGGGCTCATCTCGCAGGAGTCAGGTCATGGCTGATAATTATGCTGCACGTAAAGATGGTGTGTATAAGGTGGTGGGATTACTACCGGATTTGTGTTTCACCCCTGGAATTCAGCCGCCAGTGCCATATCCGGTTACTGCCACACTGGCACCCTCAAAAAGTACGGTGGAAAGTGTACGTTTCAATGGTCACCCGGCATTCGTCTATGACATCAGCTTTGTGCCTACGACTATTGGAGACGCGGCTGGGCGTAATAAAGGGGTAGTCAGCGGTACGGTAGAGGGGGACTGCTGGTCAATTGAGCACAGCCCGGATACCTATATCGGAGGTTTTCCCCTTAACCGCGTACAGGACATCTTTGCCATGAACGGTAAGGCTAAGGGAGGGCGCGGCGGTAATCTGACCAAAAAAGAAACCTGGGAGCGACGCAAGGCGCTGATAGCCAAAGGTAAACAGAGCAGTGACCCAAAAGTTCGGGCAGCCGCTGAAAGGCTGGAACTGAATAATACGGGGATGGAAAAGGCGAGACTGGCCGACTATGTTTATGAACCACGTGATCCTACTAAGCCTATGCCAGAAATACCTGAAGGCTGGAGTGATATTAGTAATGATTCAGACGCTTTAGCAAAATATGGTCTAACAAAAGATGATTTAAATTCTGAATCAGCGCCTCAATTTAGAACAAAGGTGTATATGCCTGATGAAAATGTATTTGGGAAAGATATGTCAACTTCTGTGGTATTTAGAGGTACGCAATCTGGTCCCGACTGGGCCGTCAATGCGAAACAGGCATTCGGAGGCGAAAACGAATATTATAAAAAAGCAGTAGGTATTGGTAACTCAATCAGAATGAGTAATCAAAATATAGATTGTGTCGGTCATTCATTAGGTGGTGGTTTAGCTTCAGCGTGTTCCCGCAGCAGTGGTAAACCCGGCTGGACATTCAATGCAGCAGGTTTAAATAAAGCAACAGTGGGCCAATATGGCGGTGAGATTCAAAAAAGTGTAAATGGGAAAGAAGTAATCAATGCTTACCGTGTCAAAGGGGAGGTATTGACTAGTGCACAAGAACCTGGTTTATGGGGGATAGGCATTATAGCCGCTTTTGCAGGGCTAGGAACATTAATCGGCGGACCTTTTGGTGCCTTAGTTGGGGTAGGGCTAGGCACAGTAATAGTTTCATTGCCAGATAGCGTTGGACTTAAGCATGATATGGATGGTGGTAAGGGTGACCCAGTAAGCCGACATTTTATGAGTCAGGTTATGCCTTGTATAGAGCAAGAAAAAAATACTGATGAACTGATTTTAGAAAAAAGCTGAGGTGACTGTGAAGAGAATTTTATATAAACTGTCCTATTATGTGCCATTTCTGGCTTTTCTGACATTTTCAAATGTGAGTTGTGCAAACATGAATACTCCTAAACCAGAAGATTATTTTAGCGGCAATCAACTGCAGCTCGCTCAGGCCATAAAGAATGAAGAAGTGAGTGAGGTGAAGGAGTTGTCTCATACAACGAAGCTGAATGCTCCAGGTAAAAATAATATGACTTTACTTATGTTTTCACTTTTATCTGCAAGTGATCATAAAACAGATAGAAGTTTGGAAATAATATCAAGTTTAGTGCGAGCTGGTGCGGATCCTCTTTGGAATATTCCTGAATATGGCAGTGCTGCAGATGCTATGGCCCGCTCAAACGATCCCCGCTATCTTAAAGCATTGATTGCAGGAGGACTTGATAAAAATGCTGTAAGTAGTGCACGTCCATTGATCATGAACGCAACGTCAGAAAAATCAATGCCTGTGCTGGAATATCTTGTCAGTATAGGTGCCGATGTTAATAAGCCCGATACCGCTGGTAAAACGGCGCTTATTTTTGCTTTGACAAGAATGGACCTGGATCAGGTTGAATACCTCTTGCATCATGGCGCCAACCCAAACGCAGTAACAAAAGCGGGATGGGGGTTCAGCAATTTACTCGAAGACATGCTTAAGAAGGAAGGTAAAAATAATGATGCTACGGCACTTAAATTAATGGAAATCAAAAGGCTTGCTGTTGCTAAAGGCATGCGGATTTAATTTTTACTGTTTTTACCTCTTAATTTATGGGGTTCTATGACTTCTCCATACAAGATATTGTCGTCAGATTAGAACCTCAACCTACAGATTAGTGAGGTTTTAACATCAGCTCAAGGGCTTGGCTTATGGGGAGGCGCGCTGGTTGCTACTTTAGGTGGCGTAGGGGCGTTACTGGGAGGAGTAGTGGAAGCTGCTATTGGTTCAACTTTAAGGATGATCATACTCGCTCTCCCCGCAGCACTTGGATTAAAGCACGATATGGAGTGTGGGGTAGGAAATCCTGTTAATAGACATTATATGAGTCAGGTTATACCCTTGATAGAAGCAGAAAAATAGGCTGATGAAGAAACGTTAAATATATTGTGAGGGATGTATGATAAAAAATATTATAAAATTGCTCTTTCTTATTTCTTCTATTTTGATTTCTAATGTAGGGTGCGCAAGTATGAAGTTGTCTGAGCCAGAGGTTTATTTTAGCGGCGGGCAGCTGCAATTAGCCCAAGCGATTAAAGAAGGAAATATTAAAGAAGTTGAAGCCTTCTCTTCTAATGTGAATTTAAATAAGCCAGGTGGTGAGGACATGACTATACTGGTTTATTCATTGCTCGCAGCAAGCAATAATGACACAAAGGCAGGCTTTGATATCATCTCTTTACTCGTTAAGGCCGGGGCAGATCCACTATTTAACATACCAAATTACGGAAGTGCAGCTGAAGTAATGGCGACTTCAGACGATCCTCGTTATCTCAAGGCATTAATTGTTGGAGGACTAGATAAAGATGCAGTTAGTAATTATCGTCCGTTGATCATTAATGCGACTTCACACCATTCAAGGAAAGTGTTGGAATATCTGGTCGATATTGGTGCTGATGTGAATAAACCTGACTCAGCAGGTAAAACTGCACTGATGGTGGGACTAGGGAGATATGATTTAGATGAAGTTATTTTCTTATTAAATCATGATGCAAACCCTAACGTAAAGAATAAAGCGGGCTGGGGGTTTAGAGAGATGCTACAGAAGAAAATTGAGAAAGGTGATAATGAAATTACAATTGAGAAGCTTTTTGAAATAAAAAGACTGGCTGAAAGTAAAGGGATGAAAGCTTTTTAAGAAGCAAAGGCGATGCTACCATTTTTTACAGGGATGTATTTATTCTTTTCTTTTGCTTATTATTTATGATTTTTTTCTATAAGTGTTTATGAGATAAGTTTAATTGGATAAATGTTTATCATGTAATTCATTTAAAGCTGCTGCCGCTATAGGAGAAGGAAATGCTCCTGTTGTGGATATTTTCCTAAGGACGATATTCTGAACAGCACGGGCAGGAAGGGAATGAAGCATTTTATATATGAATTTTTACTGTAACAAAGAAAGATATCATTGCTCAAATGGTAACCAAACTGATAAATAAAGGCGAAGATCCGTTGTGCATTATTCTGAATATGGCAGTGTTGCAGGTGCTATGTCCTGCTAAAACGATCTTTGCTATCCTAAAACGTTGATTGCTCAGGAGCCTGATAACAATGCTGTTAGTAGTGTACGTCTATTAATCATGAGCGTAACGTCAGAAAGCTCAAAGCCTTTGTTGGAATATAACGGAAATAAAAATGGTTCACTATAGTATAAATAATAAAGTGAAGGTCTCTTTTATTTTATTTTTTATATCATTATCATCCTTTGGGTGTAGTGCGATGAAAAACCAACCTGCTGAGAATTTCTTTTCTGGTACGCAGTTATCTCTTGCTCAGGAGATTGAACGTGGTAACGAACCAGAAGTTAAAAGCCTTGCAATGAAAACTGACTTAAACAAACCCGGCAAGCAAGATATGACGTTATTATTTTTTGCCTTGCAAAATAGTTATGATAAAGATAGACGAAAACTCGTAATTGTTTCAGATTTGGTCCGGGCCGGAGCGAATCCGTTGCAAAAAATTCCTGATATGGGTAGCGCGGCTGAAGCTTCAGCGAAATCAGATGATCCTGTTTTTATTGCGGCTCTGATTGACGGCGGAATGAGCCCAAATGCCGAAGTAGAGGATACTCCGATTATTTTTGGCGCCGCTTCTGAACATAGTTTAAAAGTCATGAGCTACCTTGTTAAGATGGGTGCAGACGTCAATAAAAAAGATTCACTTGGACAAACGGTTTTGATTGAATGTTTATCAGGTTTTCAATTGGATAATGTCATCTGGTTACTGGAGCATGGCGCAGATCCGCGAGTTACAACTGATAATGGTTGGGGTTTTAATAATATGCTCGCAAAAATCATAGAGCGCCAGTCGAATGGCAGGAATACTGAAAAGTTGCAAAAGATTAGAAATCTGGCTATCAAAAAGGATATGGAATGGCCTCCGGCTGACTATTAGTCGTTTAGCGTTAGAAAATTCGATAAAAGGAGGTGGTGTGAAATTAATTACTGTGGCTTCTATGGCGATCATGTTATTTTCATTTAACTGCGCAGCAGGAAACCAATTGTCTCCTTCAAGATTTTTTGACGCAGGACAACGTGAGTTGGCAGTTCTGATAAAGGACCAGTCTCTCGATGAGATTAAAGAAAAAGCAGTTTTTACCGATCTCAATTCCCCCGGTAGAGAAGGGATGACTCTTCTGATCTACTCCTTACTGAATGCAGTTAACAATAAAAATGCTATTGCAGACCAAGCTGTCAGTGTGCTGGTAAGAGCCGGTGCCGATCCTCTATTTAATGTTCCACATTACGGAAGTGCAGCTGAAGTGATGGCGACTTCAGACGATTCTTGTTATTTGAAGGCATTAATTGATGGTGGTTGAAAAAAATGGACCAGGCTCAGGTTGGATACTTATTACATCATGGTGTCAACCCAAACGTAGTGACAAAGGCTGGATGAGGTTTCAGCAATTTACTCGAAGACATGCTTAAAAAGGATGGTAAAAACAATAATGCTACGACACTTAAATTAAATGAAATTAAAAGGCTTGCTGTTTCTAAAAATATGCGAATTTGATTTTTAGTTTTACTTTTTTTACCCTCTTGATTTATGGGTTTCTGTGTTCTCTCCATGAAAGATATTGTCGTCAGATTGAAACGTTAACCCACAAATGATTTAGCCGCTATTTTAATGGCGGCTGCGTCAAAGTTACTTTGCCTTTTATTAATCTGAATGTATCCGCACATATCCTCACTCATTAATACCTGAATTTCGTGCACGGAGCTCCAATGGCAACCGGAAACACAATTGGTAAATTACAGTATGCGCCTGCGCCACAAGGCCATGTAACGGCGGGCAGTGCCAACCCGCCTAAAAAGAAAAGCTGGTGGAGCGATTATGGCGACTGGGTGCACACCGGCCTGGATGTCCTTGGCGCAGTGCCCGTCATTGGTGCCGTAGCAGATGGCGCTAATGCTGCTATTTACACTGCTGAAGGTGATTATGGCAATGCTGCGCTATCCGCTGCTTCAGCGGCGGCCAATTTCGTGCCTGGCGGTGGGGCCGCGTTCAAAGCGGGTAAGCTGGCAGCGAAAGCCGGTAAAGCAGTTGAGGCGGCAAAAGTTGGGAAAACCGTCGCCAAAGAAACTTCAACGCTGGCTGAAAAAACAGCCATGAAGACTGAAAGTAAAGCTGCTAAAGCAGAGGCCAAAGCAGCAAAAAAAGAAGCTGATAAAGCTATTAAAGCGAAAAATGCCGGCAGTAATAAAGGTGGTAATGATAAAGGCCGTGGGCAGAAAAAAACTGAGCCCTGCAAAATTCCGCAAAGACCGTTGCCTGAGGTTGAGATGGCAATTGGCAGCCCGGTAAATCCTTTGTTGGGTATAAAATTACTTTTTGATGAGCAGGATCGGGATTTTTCCTTCCCCGCTGCGGTGCCGCTTAACTGGCAACGTTTTTATTTCTCCGATGAAACAGGTAATGGCTGGCTGGGGCAGGGATGGTCTTTACCTCTCTCTCAGGAGGTACGTAAAAACAATCAGCTACTGGTTTTGGTTGATGAACTGGGGCGAGAAATTGACTTCCCCTGGCCGCTGCCGGGTCGGGAGCCACAGTTGCATCGTTATGAGCAACTGTCACTCTCCCAGCCACTGCCAGATGAATTTTGCATTTCTGCCGCCGATGAAAGTCAACACTGGCACTTTACCCATCAAGTGGAGGAGGGGCGCTGGCTACTTTCGGCTATCAGCGATCGCTATGGCAACAGCCTTACGGTGCAATATAACGCGCAACATCAGCCGGAGCTGATCACTGACAGCGCAGGCCGTCGTTTTAATATCACGTTTATCCGTCTCAAACTTCAGAACGAGCAAATCGTTGAGCGTATCTCTGGTGTGAGCGTTTGTTATCCTTCTGCTCCGCTAAATGCCGAAAAGCTCTGCAGTTACGACTATTCCGCGGAAGGCGATTTGATCGCCGTGCGCAACGAGTATGACGAAGTACTGCGTGAATTTCGGTACCGAAACCATGTAATGGTGGCGCATCGTCGGGCGGGCGAGATGGAGTGCTTCTATCACTACGATAAACACGCACCGGATGGCAAAGTACTGGCACATCGCGACGATCTCGGCGGCGAATGGCATTTCGAGTACGGTCTCAACAGTACTACCGTTACCGATGCGCTGGGCCGTGTTACGCGCTATGACTTTGACGATAATCATGAGCTGACCGGCTTTCTTGACGCTGCAGGTGGCTATATACGCATTCGTCGTAACGCGCGTGGCCAACTGACACAGCTTACCGATCAGGCCGGTCGCGTGAAGCGCTATCGTTACGATGAGCGCGGCAACTGTACTGCGGTTATTGAACCGGATGGTCAGACTACCCGCTTTGACTATCATGCACGCTGGAATCTGCCTGTACGCGTGACAAACATGCTGGGCGGCATGCGGGAATATCATTACGACGTCGCGGGCAGCCTGATACGTTTTACTGATGAGATTGGTCGCATCACCGAATATAACCACGACGATCACGGCAACCTGGTTCGTATTCGTGACGCTGCAGCGGGTATACAGAAACTAAGCTGGAACAGCGCCGGATTTTTGATTAGTCATACTGACTGTTCCGGACGTATCACACGCTTTGACTATGACAAATACGGCTGGCTCAAACAGCAAACCGATGCGGCTGGCAACGTTACCACTCTGTACAACCGCCGTGATGGTCTGCCGCAGCGTATCGTACATGCCGATGGCAGTTTCGAGCGCTTTGAGTATGACCGCTGGCAGCGCATGACGGCCTGGCATGACGCACAGAATCAGTCAACCCAGTGGACACTGGCGGGTGACGGTCTGCCGCTGGTACGCACAGACGCGCTCGGTAACCACATTGGCTATGAGTACGATCGTGCGCGCCGTTTGGTTGCGCTTATTAATGAAAACGGCGCGCGCTACAGCTTCAGTTACGATGCGCGTAACAATCTGATTAGCGAACAGGGGGTCGATGGCTCTGTTACGCACTATGAATATGACGAGGGCGGTTACGCGGTGGCTCGCACCGAGCGGGGCGATGGCAGTGGCCCTGACATTCGTACGCGCTACCGCCGTGATAGCGCTGGCAGATTGCTTGAGAAGCTGGTGGCGCGCGGCGGGGATGCAATGTGGCAGCGTACCCGCTTCAGTTATGATGCGTTGGGACGGCTGACGGCCGGCGTCAACCATGGCGGACGCGTGGAGCTTGAATGGGATGATGCCGGCCAGCTACTGGCGGAGCGTAACCTGATCCGTGGCATCAATCACGAGCTGCGCCATCAGTATGACGAGCTGGGTAACCGTACCCACACCAGGCTACCCGATGGCCGTGAGCTGAGCAGTTTCTATTACGGCAGCGGTCACCGGGTTCAGGTCAATTTTGGCAACCGCGTCATCAGCGAGAGCGAGCGCGACGTGCTGCACCGTGAAGTGCGCCGCACTCAGGGCGCACTGACCAGCGAATATGTTCACGATGAGATGAGCCGGCTGGTAAGCCAGCGTGCTCTGCGTGGCGACAGCACGGCGGTCGCGCGTGATTATGTGTGGCAACGCGACGGACAGCTGATGCAGATGGTGGATCATTACACCGGGGACCACCGTTACGAATATGACGCGCTGGGCCGTCTAACGCGGACGCGTGATGAACGGTTCGCCTTTGATCCGGCACATAACCTGCTGAGTGACCTTGGTGCGCCGCCGTTGAAGGATAACCGTCTGAGGGTGCACGAAGACCGGCGCTGGGCGTATGACAGCTTTGGCAACGTCACGGAGAAACGCGTTGGGCGGCATACGGTACAGCAGTTTTTCTGGAACGCAGAACATCAGCTATCAGAGGCGGTATGCACGCGTAACGGCACAGAGCAGCACACCACCTACGGTTACGATGCGTTCGGTCGTCGCAGCTGGAAG
>NZ_MLFS01000097.1 GCF_002095485.1 Pantoea wallisii
AGCGATCGCTGCGCTGCGCCAGCGCCGCGCGCAGCGCCGCCACATCAGCGTACTCCGCCGCCAACGTCAGCGCATCGGTACCGGTCAGCTCTCGCACCTGGGCAAAAAACAGCACCTTAATCATGGGCCACCGCCTGAAAATCACCGGATTTGCCACCGCTTTTGCTCAGCAGGCGCAGCTGGTCAATCACGATATCTTTCTGCACCGCTTTACACATGTCATAGATGGTCAGTGCCGCCACCGACGCCGCCGTCAGCGCTTCCATCTCAACACCGGTTTTTCCGGTCAGGCGGCAGCGCGATGTCACCCGCACGCGGCTCTGTTCCGGCTCGGCCTGCAGTGTTACTTCCACTTTACTGAGCATAAGCGGATGGCAGAGCGGGATCAGCTCCCAGGTGCGTTTCGCCGCCTGGATACCGGCAATACGCGCGGTGGCAAAAACATCCCCTTTATGGTGGCTGCCTTCGAGGATCATCTGCAGCGTTTCCGGGCTCATCAGCACCAGCGCTTCGGCCTGGGCTTCACGAACCGTTTCCGTTTTGCCAGAGACATCCACCATGTGGGCTTCGCCTGCGGCATTGATGTGAGTTAAGGATGACATGCTTACAACTTCTTCAGATGAGAGACAAAATTACAGGGACGCGTACGCGCATCCAGCTGTTCTTCGATGATGCGTTCCCAGGCGCTGCGGCAGCCGCTGGTCGAACCGGGCACGGCGAAAATCAGCGTCTGATTGGCTAACCCCGCCACGGCGCGCGACTGCAATGTCGAGCTGCCAATCTCTTCGTATGAGATCATGCGGAACAGTTCGCCAAAGCCGTCGATCTCACGATCGAACAGCGGTAACAGCGCTTCCGGCGTGCTGTTTTTGCTGTTAAAGCCGGTGCCGCCGTTAATGATCACCACCTGTACATCGTCGCTGGCAATCCAGCGCGATACCGTGGCGCGAATGCGATAGCGGTTGTCGGCGATAATCGCCCGATCCACGACCTGGTGCCCGGCTTCCGCCAGGGCTTCACGCAGATAATCACCCGAGGTATCGCTGCTGGCGTCGCGGCTGTCCGAGACGGTCATCACCGCAACATGTAAGGCGACAAATTCGCCGGTAGGTTTACCCATGGCCGTAACTCCTGTGTTAGCCACCAATAAAAGAGAGATTCTGCGTGATGCCGGTATTGCCCTGGTGCAGGAAGTGGGTCTGTTTTTTCTGCCCAAGGCTATAAGCAATGCGCGCCTGCAGTTCATCCTGCTGCGCATCGGAAGCCAGCAGATCGCGCAGCGGCACGCCGCCGTCGCCAAACAGACAGAGATGGAGATTACCGATGGCCGAAACACGCAGGCGATTACAGCTGGCGCAGAAATCTTTCTCATACGGCATGATCAGCCCGATTTCGCCTGATAGTCCGGGTGGCGGAATACCTGCGCCGGGCCGTCACTGCGTCCGCGTAGCTGGCGCTGCCAGCCCTGCATGATCAGCCGATCGCGAATCACTTCACCAGAGATATGGTGCCGCCGAAACAGATCGCCGCCCTCGCCGGTTTCCATCAGCTCGATAAAGCGTAGCTGAATCGGCCGGGTACGAATCCATGCCAGAAAAGTGTCCAGACTGTGGCTGTTGAGATCGCGCATTAACACGCTGTTCACTTTGACTTTTTCAAAGCCGGCCTCAAACGCTGCGTCAATACCGGCCATCACCTCGGCAAACTTGTCCTGGCCAGTAATCGCGTGGAACTGACGGGCATCCAGGCTATCGACACTGACGTTGATTTGCGTCAGGCCGGCATCGCGCCACGCGTGCACGTCGCGAGCCATACGATAGCCATTGGTGGTGACGGCAATCTGACGGATGGACGCGTTTTCACGCACCGCAGCGATGATCTCCGTGAAGTCACGGCGCATAGAGGGTTCACCGCCGGTAAGACGCACTTTTTCAGTGCCCGCTGCCGCAAAGGCGCGCGTCACGCGACGGATCTCATCCAGCGAAAGAAAACTTTTGTTATTCGTGCCGTGCGGCTTATAACCGTTGGGCAAACAGTAGGTACAACGGAAGTTACACACGTCCGTGACCGAGAGACGCAGATAGTAGAAACTGCGTGCATAAGCATCAGTAAATTGTGGCACCTGAACACCTTTCCAATGTACGGGAGATGCAGGCATTTCTTTCTGCACCCTGGCAGCTCGCGGCTGCGGCCAGGCTTCCATATCACACGACTTAGGAAAGCAAGGCTTGGGAGTTTGTTGTCATTGTGGACAACACGGTTAACACGATGGTAGCGCGATTTGTTCGTGGCCGCCATTAACGATTTTCGCTATATATATTGATACATAACGTTATTTCACCGCATTTTCGCGACAGGATACGTTAAAATGCGCGACAGATATTGATATACGTCAGTTCAACCTCGCCTCAACGGCAGGCTGGACCTTAAGGAGCAGCATGAATCGTACCCTGGCAGATTTAGATCGCGTGGTGGCACTGGGCGGTGGGCACGGTCTTGGCCGCGTAATGTCGGCGCTGGCCCCGCTTGGCTCGCGCCTGACCGGCATTGTGACCACTACCGACAACGGGGGCTCTACCGGCCGTATCCGCCGGTCCGAGGGCGGCATTGCCTGGGGCGATATGCGTAACTGCATTAATCAGCTGATCACCGAGCCCAGCATCGCCTCGGCGATGTTTGAGTACCGCTTTGCCGGCAATGGTGAGCTGGCGGGCCATAATCTGGGCAATCTGATGCTGAAAGCGCTGGACCACCTCAGCGTACGCCCGCTGGAGGCGATCAACATCATCCGCAATTTGCTGAAGGTCGATGCGTTTCTGATTCCGATGTCCGAGCAGCCGGTGGATCTGGTGGCGCAGGATAGCGAAGGCAATATGGTGTACGGCGAAACCGCCATTGATGAAATGAAGCAGGCGCCGGAAGAGCTGATGCTGCACCCCAATGTGCTGCCTACGCGTGAAGCACTGGATGCCATTGCTGAAGCGGATCTGATTCTGATCGGCCCGGGCAGCTTTTACACCAGTCTGATGCCCATCCTGCTGATGGAGGAGATGGCGCGTGCGCTGCGTCGCACGCCCGCCACCATGGTGTTTATCGGCAATCTCGGCCGTGAGCTGAGCCCGGCCGCCGCCAGCCTGACGGTAGCCGATAAGCTGGCAATCATGGAGAGAGCCATTGGTAAGCGGGTCATTGATGCGGTTGTGGTAGGCCCGTCAACGGCTGTGCACGGCGTGGAAGATCGCGTTATTGTGCGCGAACCGCTGGAGGCCGCCGATATCAAATACCGGCACGACAGACAGCTGCTGCGCGTGGCGCTGGAGCATGCCATTCAGGCGTTTTGATAGCCCGCCGCAAAACAGCGGTGCGCCTTATGCGCACCGTTGCCAGCCGGACGGCCAGCTTTGCAGGTATCACACCGCATCAGGAAGCAGCAATAAACAGCTCACGCAGCTGATGCAGCTGGTCGCGCACCTGCGCCGCCTCTTCGAACTCCAGATTCTGCGCGTGCTGCTGCATCTGCCCTTCCAGTTCGTGAATCTTCTTCTGCATCGCCTGGGGCGTTAATGCCAGGTAGTTTGCCTCCGCTTCAGCAGCCGTACGCGACGCCGTCTTGCCTTTGCCACGCGTCTTCACCACGTTTTTGCCGAGCTCAAGAATATCGGTGATTTTCTTATTAAGCCCTTGCGGCACAATGCCGTTTTCAGTGTTGTAGCGCTCCTGCTTCTCACGACGGCGCTCTGTCTCTTCAATCGCCCGCGCATCGATGGCGTAATTTTGTCAGCGTAGAGAATCGCCCTGCCGTTGATGTTACGCGCCGCACGACCGATGGTCTGGATCAGCGAGCGTTCGGAGCGCAGGAAGCCCTCTTTATCCGCGTCCAGAATCGCTACCAGCGACACTTCCGGCATATCCAGCCCTTCACGCAGCAGGTTGATCCCGACCAGCACGTCAAACTCGCCAAGGCGCAGATCGCGGATGATCTCCATGCGCTCCACGGTATCGATATCGGAGTGCAGATAACGCACCTTCTCGCCGTGCTCTTCGAGGTATTCGGTGAGATCTTCCGCCATGCGTTTGGTCAGCGTGGTGACCAGCACGCGCTCATTGATCTCAACACGCTTGCGGATCTCAGAGAGCAGATCGTCCACCTGCGTCGCCACCGGGCGCACTTCGAGGATCGGATCGAGCAGGCCGGTAGGTCGCACCACCTGATCGATCACCTCACTGCCCGACTTCTCCAGCTCATATTTGCCCGGCGTCGCCGATACATAGATGGTCTGTGGTGCCAGCGCTTCGAACTCTTCAAAGCGCATCGGACGGTTATCCAGCGCCGAAGGCAGGCGGAAACCGTACTCGACCAGCGTCTCTTTACGCGCGCGGTCACCGCGATACATGCCGCCGATTTGCGGAATGGTCACGTGGGACTCATCAATCACCAGCAGGCCGTCGGCCGGCAGATAGTCAAACAGGGTTGGCGGTGGCTCGCCAGGCCCGCGTCCGGAGAGGTAGCGCGAGTAGTTTTCGATGCCTGAGCAGTAGCCCAGCTCATTCATCATCTCAAGGTCAAACTGGGTACGTTGCGTAATACGCTGCTCTTCCAGCAGCTTATTGTTCTCCAGCAGCACTTTGCGGCGCACGGCCAGTTCATCCTTGATCTCCTCCATCGCCTGCAGAATGCGCTCACGCGGCGTCACGTAGTGCGTTTTCGGGTAGATGGTGAAACGCGGCACAACTGAAACCACCTGGCCGGTGAGCGGATCGAACAGCGACAGGCGCTCGACCTCTTCGTCGAACAGCTCAACGCGCAGGCCGATATCGTCCGATTCCGCCGGGAAGATATCGATCACTTCACCGCGCACGCGGAAGGTGCCGCGCTGGAACACCTGATCGTTGCGGGTGTACTGCAGCTCAGCAAGGCGGCGCAGAATACTGCGCTGATCGATGATCATGCCGCGCGTCAGGTGCAGCATCATTTTCAGGTAGAGATCGGGATCGCCCAGACCGTAGATAGCTGATACGGAGGCCACCACGATCACATCGCGGCGCTCCAGCATCGCTTTGGTGGCGGAGAGACGCATCTGCTCGATATGTTCGTTAACCGCCGCATCTTTTTCGATAAAGGTGTCGGAGCTGGGCACATAGGCTTCAGGCTGATAGTAGTCATAGTACGAGACGAAAAACTCTACCGCGTTATCCGGGAAGAACTCTTTCATCTCGCCGTACAGCTGTGCAGCCAGCGTTTTGTTGGGTGCCATCACCATGGTCGGGCGATTGAGATCGGCGATCACGTTGGCGATGGTAAAGGTTTTGCCCGAACCGGTAACCCCCAGCAGCGTCTGGTGCGCCAGTCCATCTTCCAGCCCCTCTTCCAGACGACGGATCGCCTCAGGCTGGTCTCCTGATGGTTTAAAAGCGGAGTTGAGTTTGAAGGCTTTACTCATGGTTTTTGCGGTTCCTGCTGAAGAAGTCGGCTGGCAGGCTGATAATTCTACTCTGCTATGGCGATTTTGCCAGAAAAAAATACTGGATATAATTACAGATATCCTGCACGATGACCGGCAAAGCCCGTGATTCGCTTTAGCCTGCCTGAAGCGGAAGCCGCATAGCGTATGTTGCGCAAGGTTATCCCCAGGCGAGTAACGGTTTTAACAATTGTCAATAGAACGTCATTAAATTGCACTCTGATGACAAGGCAGACAATTCTCAGGCTTGATTTTAAATAACCCGCTGATTTTAATGGCATTGGCTCTTAAGCCCAGTTTCTCAGCAGAATGTATGCAGGCCGCGTATTTCCTCGCTTGCGCCCGGTTTTCAGTCGCTAATGCACAAGGTTATCCACAGGAATAGTGGATAAGTGAATCCAGCCCTGAGCCCATCGGCTGTGTATAATTTTCCCCATCCCCTTCCGGCTGTGCGAAAAATTTTTTTTTGCGTCTATTTATCCCCCTGCCTGCGCCGCATTAACCTCTCTTTGCGCCTGTTTGTTGTGTTGAAAAGCGCAATAAGCCTTACGGAAAAGCCACTTATTTATGGAGTACCTGCCTTATAAACGCGCAGATGCACCAGAAACGTTAAGCAGTCAGCACCGTCAAAGTGCAGCCGGTTTATTACCTGATGTGATTGTTAAGAAAAACTGATTCTTTATTAGCATTCTGCACGCTCTGCTGCCTGTTTGTGCCTCTCTGCATACCCTGGCCTGAGAATTGCACAGGTTTACGCAATGGATAAAAAGTCCATAACGGCTGCGGCACCGATGAAGCAGTGTCCAACATCAATCGTGCACGACTGTATGCCAGACGACACAGAGCGGGAGCATTCAGGCAAATAATCTGGAAGGAGAGTGTCAGATGCTGAGTTTACGTTCGGTGAATCAGTTTTACGGTCAGAACCATATTCTGTGGGATGTGGACCTGGATCTTCCGCCGGGTACCTGTACCGGCGTGCTGGGCAGTGCAGGCATGGGAAAAACCACGCTGGTGAACTGTATTATGGGCCGCTTGCCGATCAATAGTGGCTCAATGACCTGGCAGGAGGATGGCTCGCCGCCGAAGAATTTGCTGCTGCAGCCCGGCGAGCAGCGCGCACGCATGGGCATCGGTTATGTGCCCCAGGGGCGACACATTTTCTCGCAGATGAGCGTGGAGGATAACCTGCTGATCGCACTGCTGGCGGCACAGGACGATCGCAGCCGCACGATCCCCGGCATGGTGTTTGATCTGTTTCCGGCGCTCTATTCATTGCGCCATCAGCGCAGCGGCGATCTGCCAATGGATCAACAGCAGCAGCTGGCACTCGCACGGGCGCTGGTGCTGCAGCCAAAACTGCTGATTCTGGATGAACCAACCGAAGGGATGTCGCCGTGGCTGGAGGAGGAGATGGGGAATCTGATTCGTAGCCTGAATCACGATTATGGCCTGACCATTTTGCTGCTTGAGCAGCAGGTGTCGTTTATCCGTCGCGTAGCCGACTATTTTCTGCTGTTGCACCGTGGCCGCAATGTAGCACAAGGCAAAGTAGCGCAGCTGGATGATGTGACGGTGAGCAAGTGGTTAACGGTGACGTAAAGTACAGACATCCGAAACTTGTAGGGTCGCCATTCATGGCGACCGTTGATGATATGCCAGGTGCGCATGAATGCGCACCCTACGGATGCGTTAACCGCGGTGCGGCCAGCTCAGATGCCTGTCGGGTCGTCATTTATGGCGACCGCTCATCTCATTGTGGCAGGGTCAGGTAACGCCCGCACTCCGCCTGCTGCGCTGCATCGTGCAGATGAGGGATCTCGCCCAAAAACGGGGCATCAATGCGCTGCCGCAGGGTTGCCATATACTCGGCATGACGCTTGCCCGGCGGCTGAATATCATTGGCGATCCACCCGGCTAAACGCAGGCCGCGCGCTTTCACCGCCTCTGCCGTCAGCATGGCGTGATTGATGCAGCCCAGCTTTACGCCGACCACCAGAATCACCGGCAGCTGCTCAACTGCAACCCAGTCGGCATAGGTTTGCGTCTCCGAAAGCGGCGTAAACCAGCCTCCGGCGCCCTCCACCAAAACCCATTCGGCCTGCTGCTCCAGCGCCCGCAAACCCGCTGACAGCGCCGCAAACGTAATCGGCCTGCCCTCCCCGGCACTGACAATATGCGGCGAGGTCGGCTCCATAAACGCCAGCGGATTCACCTGTTCATAGCTTAGCGCCACACTGCTGTACTGCTGCAGCGCCAGCGCATCGCTGTTGCGGATACCCTCTGGCGTCATCTCGCAGCCGGAGGCCACCGGCTTATAGCCCGCAGTCCGCAAGCCAGCGGCGCTGGCCGCCTGCAGCAGCGCGCCGCTGGCGACGGTTTTTCCTACTTCGGTATCGGTTCCGGTAATAAACCAGCGTGTCATTTCTGTAGAACTCCATACATCAGGTGATAACTGAGGCGATAGCCGTGCGCATCCTGTGGCCAGCACTGCTCCAGCTGCGCCAGCTGTTGACGCGTCAGTAACGTGTTGCTGCGCCCATCGTGCAGGTGAGTGGCGCCGATGCCTTTCAGCGAGCGCATCGCGCTGAGCGCGCTGGGGAAGTGCAGCGTGATAACCTCCTGCGTGGCGTGCAGCGCCAGGCCCTCTGCGGCGTCAGCACACTGCGCTGCGCTCAGGAAACGGTTGGCGTGGCGGCGGCCATCCAGCGCTGCCCATGCCTGATGCACCTCCTGCAACGAACCGTCAAGCAGCGTGGAGAACAGCACGTTGCCGCCGGGACGGGTAACGCGCAAAAACTGCTGCAGTGCGGTGCGTAAGTCGCTGCTCCACTGCACGGCCAGATTGCTCCACACGCCGTCCACACTGGCATCCGCCAAAGGCAGATCGTCAATATCACCCTGGCAATACGCGTCTGCTGACGCCTGCTCCCGGGCGGCTGCCAGCATCGCCGGAGAGAGATCCAGTGCGGTCAGCGTGCGCCCGCGATCGCGCCAGTAGCGGCTGTACCAGCCGTGCCGCAGCCGGCGTCCAGCAGGTGCGGACCAAAACCGGCCGGTGCCAGCGCCAGCAGCGCATCGCCACTCTGCCGCTGCAGCTCTGCGTGCTGTTCATAGTGCTGCGCTGCCCGGCCAAACGCCTGCGCGACCGCCTGTTTGTTAATGTGCAGCGTCATGGAGCGCCTCCAGCAGATAATCGATATCGTCGGGCTGATGCGCGGCGGTCAGCGTAATACGCAGCCGGGCCGTGCCGGGCGGCACGGTGGGTGGACGAATCGCGCTGACCCAGCAACCGGCCTGCGCCAGCTGCTGCGAAAGCGTCAGCGCCGCGTGGTTTTCACCAATGATCAATGGCTGAATGGCGCTCCCGGAGGCCAGCAGTTGCCAGGGCAGCGTGGCCGCCCCGGCACGAAATTGCGCAATATTGGCCTGCAGCCGTTCGCGCCGTTCATCGCCCTGCCGGATCTGCTGCAGCGCCGCCAGCAGCGCACAGCACTGCGCCGGTGGCATCGCGGTTGAGTAGATGAGATGGCGCGAAAACTGCTCTACGTAATCGGCTGTCGCAGCATCGCACAGCAGCGCCGCACCGCTCACGCCAAAGCCTTTACCAAAGGTGACGATCAGCAGCTCCGGCTTCACCTGCTGCTGCCAGCAGCTGCCGCGCCCCCCGGCGCCGGTGACACCAATACCGTGCGCATCATCCACCAGCAGCCAGCTGCCGGTACGCTGCGTTTCGGCAGCGATCGCGGCCAGCGGTGCGCTGTCGCCATCCATGCTGAACACGCCTTCGGTCACGACCAGCGTGCCGCCGTCACACGGCGTTGCCAGCAGTTTTGCCAGGCTCGCCGGCTGATTGTGCGCAAAGCGCCGCAGCGTTGCCGGGCTGTGGCTGGCGGCATCCAGCAGCGATGCATGCGCCAGTTTGTCCGCAATGATGCGATCGTTTTTCTCTGCCAGCAGATGGATCACCGCCTGATTGGCGGCAAAGCCGGAGATAAACAGCAGCGCACGCGAATAGCCCAGCCAGTCCGCCAGCTGCTCTTCAAGCTGCGCATGATGCCGACTGTAGCCCGTCACGTGGCCCGACGCGCCGGCCCCCGCGCCGCTCTCGGCTGCACCCTGCTGCCAGGCCGCAATCACCGCCGGATGCTGGCTGAGGCCGAGATAATCATTGCTGGAGAAGTGGCGATAGCGCTGCCCCTCCAGCGTAATTTCACGCACGCTGTTGTGGTCTACGCGCCGGCGCTGGCGCCAGTCGTCGACGGCGCGGCGCGCGGGTCAGCGCCTG
>NZ_MLFS01000098.1 GCF_002095485.1 Pantoea wallisii
TGTGAACGAGGCGAATATTAGCGATGCCGATCACCGTTGTCAAAGCCCGACTGCACACTTCTGGTTTAAGTGCGCGGAAAAGCAGCGTATTGCCGCTTTTCTGGCTTGAGCGTTCAGATTTCAAACTGCCAGCAAGATCTCACTTTAAACGCATTTCCGGTGAGATGTTAGATGCGTGTCAAAGTTTTGTTATTTGCCGATTTTAAAACAATCATTTCAGTGCTTTTATGATGAAAATTTCAAATGAAGTATTTATGAAACAAATGAACTGCTTATCATCACGCACGAAATGAGTTTCAAAAAGTAAAACGGGAGTTTGAAATTAACTTGTTGATAAGGAACAGCTTACAACAAGGAGTCGCCGTAAATCAGTTGCATCTGACCAGAAGCCTTACCTCTACAACCAGATAAAAAGCGCCAGCGACGTTGAGTGAATGTAAAAGATATTTTTCATTCGTCGTATCAGCTAACTGAGCACGTTAACAAATAAGAAGGGTTACCTATGAAATTCAAAAAAGCGTTAGTGACTTCCCTGTTAGCTTGCATGTTACCTGCCGCAGTGATGGCAAAAGATATTCAGGTGGGCGTTTCAATGGCGCTGTTTGATGACAACTTCCTCACCATCCTGCGCACGGCAATGCAAAAAGAGATGCAGAAAGACAACGTTAAAGGCCAGGTGGAAGATGCTAAAGGCGATGTGTCGCAGCAGCTGCAACAGGTGCAAAACTTCATTGGTCAGGGCGTTGACGCCATTATCGTTAACCCGGTTGATACCAACGCGGTTAAACCGGTCATGGATGCTGCCACCAAAGCCGGCATTCCGCTGATCTTCGTCAACCGTAAGCCGGCTGGCGAACTCACTGACAAAATGGCGTATGTGGGATCGGACTCCGAGCTGGCCGGTCGTCTGCAGATGGAAGCCCTGGCAAAAGCGCTGAACGGCAAAGGTAACGTAGCCATTCTGATGGGCGATCTGGCGAATGAATCCACCCGCGACCGTACCAAAGGTGTTGAAGCGGTAGTCGCGAAGTATCCGGGCATCAAAGTTGTGCAGAAGCAAACGGCGAAATTCATGCGTAACGATGCCGTGGACGTAGTGAGTAACTGGATGACCGCCGGCGACGATATTCAGGCCATCGCCTCAAACAACGATGAGATGGCTATCGGTGCACTGCAGGCGCTGGGTAAAAACCCTAACCACATCCTGATTGCGGGCGTGGATGGTACGCCGGATGCGCTGCAAATGCTGAAAAACGGCAAGATGGTTGCCACCGTCTTCCAGGATGCTAAAGGGCAGGGCGAGGGCGCAGTGAAAGCGGCGGTGAAACTGGCAAACGGCGAGAAAGTTGAAAAGGTTATCAACATTCCTTATCAGCTGATCACCAAAGACAACATGGCACAGTTCGAAAACCGTAATCAGAAATAACCGAACCCGATAGAGCCGTACGGAGGTGAAGTATGACCGCTTTTGCGCTTGAAGCCGAAGGCATCAGCAAGTTCTTCCCTGGGGTGAAGGCACTCGATAATGTCTCACTGCGGATTAAACCGGGGTCGGTACATGCCCTGATGGGCGAAAATGGCGCGGGCAAATCCACTTTAATGAAGTGCCTTATCGGGATGTATCGTCCCGATAAGGGCACCATCCGCATTAAAGGGGAGCCGGTGCAGTTTCAGGACACCATGGATGCGCTGCGTTCCGGCATCTCCATGATTCACCAGGAGCTGAACCTGGTGCCATACATGACCGTCGCCGAGAACATCTGGCTCGGTCGCGAACCGATGAAGTACGGCTTTGTCGATCACGGCAAGCTCAATAAGCAAACCCAGGAGTTGCTGAATAAACTGAACATCCGCCTGAAGGCAGATCGGCTGGTGGGCGATCTCAGTATTGCCTCCCAGCAGATGGTAGAAATCGCCAAAGCGGTGTCGTGGAACTCTGACATTGTGATCATGGACGAACCGACCTCAGCGCTGACGGAAACCGAAGTGGCGCATCTGTTCACCATCATTCGCGATCTGCGCGCGCAGGGCAAAGCCATCATCTATATCAGCCACAAAATGGATGAGATCTTCTCCATCACCGATGAGATCAGCATCTTCCGCGATGGTACCTGGGTAGGCAGTAACAGCACCACCGCGTTTACCCGCCAGTCGCTCATCACCCAGATGGTAGGGCGTGAACTGACGCAGCTGTTCCCGAAATTCAACAGCGCGATTGGTGAGGATGTGCTGACGGTGCGCAGCCTGACCTGCAAAGATCGCTTCACCGACGTCAGTTTTACCGTGCGCAAAGGCGAAATTCTGGGCGTCGCCGGGCTGGTAGGCGCCGGGCGCAGCGAAGTCATGGAAAGCCTATTCGGTATGGAGAGCTTCGACAGCGGTGAGATCCTGATTGACGGCGTGCCGGTGAAGATCGACTCCCCCTCAACGGCCATTGAGAAGGGCATGGCGTTCCTCACCGAGGACCGCAAAAAGTCCGGCCTGTTCCTGGTGCTGTCGGTGCTGGAGAACATGAGCATCGTCAACATGCCGGACTATATCGGCAAAAGCGGTTTTGTCAGCCATATGAAGATGGCGCAGGACTGCATGGAGCAGATCCGCAAGCTCAACATTAAAACTCCGACCATGGATCAGATCATCAACAATCTGAGCGGGGGAAATCAGCAGAAGGTGCTGATTGCGCGCTGGCTGCTGGCACAGCCGAAGATCCTGATCCTCGACGAACCGACGCGCGGTATTGATGTCGGCGCGAAAGCGGAGATCTACCGCCTGATCAGCGAACTGGCTAACCGTGGCGTGGCCATCATCATGGTCTCTTCCGAGCTGCCGGAGATTCTTGGCATGAGTGACCGTGTGATGGTTATGCACGGCGGACGTATAACCGGCATCCTCGATAAAGAAGAGGCCGACCAGGAAACCATTTTGTCGTTGGCATCCGAGTGAGGCGCAAATCCCTATGAGCAACGTAAAAGTATCGGCCCCTGAGGCCTCCGAACAGACGTCATTTTTTAGCAATCTGCGCCATAAGATGCCGAAAGATACCGGCATCTTCGTGGTGATGTTAGGCATTGCGTTGATTTTTGAAATTGCCGGCTGGTACGTACGTGACCAGTCATTTCTGCTCAACACCAACCGTTTAGTCCTGATCGTATTACAGGTGGCGATTATCGGTATCATCGCCGTTGGCGTCACCCAGGTCATTATCACCACCGGTATTGACCTCTCGTCCGGCTCGGTGATTGCGCTAACCGCGGTCGTGGCCGCCAGCCTGGCGCAAACGTCGGACAGCCTGTCGCCGATGTACCCGTCGCTGGTTAACCTGCCGGCAGCCATTCCGATTGGCGCAGGGATCGGCGTAGGCCTGCTGTGCGGCGTGATCAACGGCGTGCTGATTACCCGCACCGGCATTCCGCCGTTTATCGCTACGCTCGGCATGATGGTTTCAGCGCGCGGTCTGGCGCAGTACTACACGCAGGGTAACCCCATCAGCTTCCTCTCCGATGGCTTTACCTCAATTGGCCAGGGAGCGATGCCGGTAATTATCTTCCTGGTGGTTGCGTTCCTGTTCCACATCGCGCTCAAGCACACGCGTTATGGCAAATATGTCTACGCGATCGGCGGCAACATGACCTCCGCCAAAGTCTCCGGTATTAATGTTAATAAGTATCTGATTATCGTCTATACCATTGCCGGTGCGCTCTCCGGGCTGGCGGGTGTAGTGCTGGCGGCGCGCGTCAGCAGCGGCCAGTCGAGCATGGGGATGGCCTATGAGCTGGACGCCATCGCCGCGGCAGTTATCGGCGGCAGCAGCCTGATGGGCGGCGTCGGGCGTATTACCGGCACCTTGATTGGTGCAGTGATTCTCGGCCTGATCAAAAGTGGCTTCACCTTTGTGGGTGTCGATGCCTATGTGCAGGACATCATTAAAGGGATGATTATTGTGGCAGCGGTGTCGATTGATATGCATCGCAACCGCAAAAAACGCTGATACGCGTCGGCGTTTACGTTCTAACTGCGTTGGCTGCGCTTGCTTACCCCGGTCACATAGTTACCTATGCTCCCGGGGATGCGCAATCTTGCCGCCTTGTTACAACGCAAACGCCTTAGCGTATCGCTGCTTCAATACTGACTGCGTTGGCTGCGCTTGCTTACCCCGGTCACATAGTTACCTATGCTCCCGGGGATGCGCAATCTTGCCGCCTTGTTACAACGCAAACGCCTTAGCGTATCGGTCCGACGTGACATAAATAACTTTCCATATCATCTCACCAATCTCCCGGGCCGTGCCGCCACCAATAAGTTTTCCCACTGGTTGTTTACGGGCACCTCGCGTATTTGCTTTCGTTCAGCCCTTAACTGTGTATTTTTTGCGCCAATTGCACCACATCAGCTCAGCGGGTCATCACTTTTTTGCACGTTAGCCTCGCAAAAGCTGCACTACTCTGGTGCATCTTAGTGTCTGCCACGTTTGGAAACAGTATGACTGCGGCTTATTAACCCGTTTGGGGTAATCAGAAACGCTTATTTTCCCGCCCCTTAGGAAAAATCTGCCCGTTCAATTTATTGTGTACACAACTCTGGCCCGCATATTGCAAATTCATCTCCACAAGCCAGCAGGCTGAGAACAGATGCTCAGGCATTCGGGGATTCCGTGACGGAGGCAATATGAATTTAAGGCGACTGAAGTATTTTGTGAAAATCGTCGACATCGGCAGCCTGACTCAGGCAGCAGAAGTGCTGCACATCGCGCAGCCGGCCCTCAGCCAGCAAGTGGCGACACTGGAAAATGAGCTCGACCAGCAGCTGTTGATCCGCACCAAACGCGGCGTAACGCCAACCGAGGCCGGTAAGATTCTCTATGCCCATGCGCGTACCATTCTGCGCCAGTGCGAACAGGCACAGACCGCAGTGATCAACGCCGGACAGGCGCTGAATGGCCAAGTGTCAATCGGCCTGGCGCCGGGCACCGCCGCCTCGTCTCTTACCATGCCGCTGCTGCAAACCGTGCGTGAACAGTATCCGGACGTACTGGTCTATCTGCATGAGAACAGCGGCGCATCGCTTAACGATAAAGTGATGAACGGCCAGCTGGATATGGCGGTACTGTATGACCGTGCGCCCACCGCCGGCATCAACAGCATCCCGTTAATGAAAGAGGAGTTGTACCTGGTCGGGGCGACCGTCTGTCCGGGATCATCGGTTGATTTAACCGAGGTGGCGCAGATGAATCTGTTTCTGCCGCGTGATTACAGCGCGGTGCGCAAACGCGTCGATGAAGCCTTCTCGCTGCGCCGCCTGAGCGCCAAAATCATCGGTGAAATTGAGTCCATCTCTACCCTGACCGCTGCCGTCTCCAGCGGTATGGGCGTTACGGTACTGCCGGAATCGGCAGCCCGCGCACTGGTCAGCTCCACGCATGCATGGATGGCGCGTATCAACAGCCCATCGCTGAATCTGCCGCTGTCGCTGAATATCTCTGCCCGACTGCCGCTTTCACCTTCGGCGCAGGCGGTAAAAAATATTCTGCTGTCGCTGCTGAATAAGCCACTGACTGAGGACCGCGAGCTAATGCTGGTGGGATAACCCTCCCGGCGGCCCTGACGGGTCGCCACGCTGCCTTTTACTCCATCTCCCTGTATTAACACGGCCCTGGTGTCTTATTACTATTCTGCATAACACACCGTTTTTTATTATTTGTTGCTATCACTGCAACTTCATAACATGGACGAAACAGGGCAGGGAACAGGAGAAAAGGGTGTGAATTTCCAGCAACTTAAAATTATACGCGAAGCGGCCCGTTGCGAATTCAACCTGACAGAAGTCGCGAACACGTTGTTTACCTCACAATCCGGGGTAAGCCGCCATATACGCGATCTGGAAGATGAACTGGGCGTTGAGATCTTTATCCGCCGGGGCAAACGGCTGCTGGGGATGACAGAGCCGGGCAAAGCGCTGCTGACCATTGCTGAGCGCATCCTTGATGAGGCTGGCAAAGTGCGCCGGCTGGCGGATGTGTTTACCAATGAAACCAGCGGCGTACTTACCATCGCCACCACGCATACCCAGGCGCGCTATAGCCTGCCGCGCGTCATTAAAGCGTTCCGCCAGCTCTATCCCAACGTACGGCTGGAACTTAATCAGGGCTCGCCGCAGGAGATTGTAGCGATGCTGCTGGCGGGCGAAGCGGACATCGGCATCGCTTCTGAACAGCTGGTCAATAACAGCAGCCTTGCCGCTTTTCCGTGGTTCAGCTGGCATCACTCGCTGCTGGTGCCGCATGACCATGCCTTGCTGCAGCAGCAGCCGGTCACGCTGACCAGCCTGAGCCGTCATCCGCTGATCACCTACCGTCAGGGCATTACCGGCCGTTCACGCGTTGACCGCGCCTTCCAGACCGCCGGACTCAAACCCGACATCGTGCTCAGCGCCCAGGACTCCGACGTCGTGAAAACCTATGTTGAACTCGGGCTGGGCGTCGGCATTCTCGCCGATCAGGCCTGTGATATTTATGATGGTGAAGATTTAGTCAAAATTGATGCGCATCACCTGTTTGAGGCCAATACCGTCTGGCTGGGCCTGAAGCGCGGCCAGCTGCAGCGCAACTATGTGTGGCAGTTCCTTGAGCTGTGTAATGCGAATCTTTCGCTGGAGGAGATCAAGCGCCAGGCGCTCTCCTACGAGACCGACGACGAACCCGCCATCGACTTCCAGATTTAACCCCTTTTCAGGCCCGCTGCGGGCCTTTTTTATTTTCATCGTGCTGTTCGCGTGTCACTCTGACGGCCACCAGAAATGCAGGGAGAGAAGCATGAGCATCGTATTACGCGCCATGACCGTGGCCGATCGTGACGCCGGTTTTGCTTTAACGCAGCAGCTCGGCTGGGCGCACCGGCGTGAAGATTGGGAACAACTGATCGCGCTGGGGGATGGCGTCGTGGCGGAAGAGCAGGGCAACTATCTGGGCGGGGCGATAGGCTGGCGCTGGGGCGCACATGCCGCCACTATTGGTCTGGTGATTGTTGACCGCAGCGCGCGCGGGCGGGGCATCGGGCAGCAGCTGATGCGGGCGCTGCTGGAGAAGTATCCCGGCTGTAGCGTGCGGCTGCATGCCACCGACATGGGCCAGCCGCTCTATGAGAAGCTCGGTTTTACTCCCTGTGGACGCATCTGGCAGCACCAGACGCCGGCGCTGAAGATCGCCCCGCCGGTCGCGCTGCCACCGGGGTTGAGCCTGCGCGCTGCCACGCCGCAGGATAGCGCCGCGCTTAACGCGCTGGATTACCAGGCCAACGGCATGCAGCGCGATCGCCTGATGCACCTGCTGCTGGGCCAGGCCGTGGTGCTGGAAGATGCCGCTCACCGGTTACAGGGTTTTGCCAGCCTGCGCCGTTTCGGCCACGGTTTCACCCTCGGGCCGGTGATTGCCCGGGATCTGGCGGGGGCAAAGGCCCTGATGGCGCAGTGTCTGCAGGATCTGCAGGGGCAGTTTGTCCGGATTGATACGCCCAGCCCGGCGCTGGCTGCGTGGGCGGATAGCCTCGGTTTACAGCAGGTTGATGCACCGGCCGCATGGTGCACGGTACGCCCTGGCAGGCAGCGGCGGAGGGCGTACAGACCTTTGCTCTGGTATCACCGGCGCTGGGCTAAATAAGCCCAACGGCAGAGAACGTTAAGCCAGACGCGCTGATTGTCGGCGAACAGGTTGAACACTGCTACTCGCGCATTCGTCGTCTACCCTTAACATCTGCTAACTGTGTTAAGGGAGAGCCAGACATGAGTAAAAAAACCAGTGATTTCTTCGTTGAGCGCCTGCAGGCCTGGGGCGTAACGCGCATTTATGGCTATCCGGGTGATGGGATCAACGGCGTGCTGGGCGCCATTCAGCGCGCTAATAAAGCGGGCGCAGGCATCGAATTTATTCAGGTGCGCCACGAAGAGATGGCGGCCTTTATGGCGGCCGGGCACGCTAAATTTACCGGTGAGCTGGGCGTCTGCCTCTCCACCGGCGGACCGGGCGCTACCCATCTGCTTACCGGCCTGTACGATGCCAAAATGGATCACGCGCCGGTGCTGGCGATCGCCGGACAGGCGGAAGCCACGGCGCGCGGTGCCAGCTATCAGCAGGAGATGAATCTTGACCGCATCTTTGCGGATGTGGCGAACTTTGTGCAGGAAGCCGCCGCCCCGGCGCAGGTGCAGCATCTGGTGGATCGCGGCGTACGCATTGCCAAGGCGCAAAACGGCGTTGCGGTGCTGATTCTGCCGAAAGACATTCAGGATGAAGCCTGGCAGCCGCCGCAGCACGCGCACGGGTTTACCCACTCCGGGCCGGGGTACCAGCGGCCTAAAATTGTGCCGTATGAAGAGGATCTGCGCCGTGCGGCCGATGTACTGAATGCCGGCAAGAAGGTGGCCATTTTGATCGGCTCTGGCGCACGCGCCGCTGCGGTGGAAGTGGTACAGGCGGCCAATGTGCTGGGTGCAGGCGTGGCCAAAGCGCTGTTGGGCAAAGATGTATTGCCGGACGATGCGCCGTTTGTGACCGGCTCAATTGGCCTGCTGGGCACTAAACCCTCCTGGGAGCTGATGCAGAATTGCGACACCTTGCTGATGATTGGCACCGGCTTCCCGTGGACAGAGTTTTTACCGGCGGAGGGCAAAGTACGGGCGGTGCAGATCGATATCGATCCGGCCATGCTCGGCCTGCGCTATCCGTGCGAGGTCAATCTGCATGGCGATGCGGCCGAAACCCTGCGCGCACTGCTGCCGCTGCTGACCCACAAAGACGATCGCAAATGGCAGGAGCAGATTGCCGTACAGGTGCGCGACTGGTGGACGCTGATGGAAGCGCGCGCGATGGCGCCGGCAAATCCGGTCAATCCACAACGCGTGGTGTGGGAGATGTCGCCGCAGTTGCCGGATAACGCAATAGTGACCTCTGATTCCGGCTCCTGTGCCAACTGGTTTGCGCGCGATTACCGGGTGAAACAGGGCCAGCGCGCGACCTTGTCAGGCGGATTAGCCTGCATGGGAGCCGCGGTGCCGTTTGCCATTGCGGCGAAGTTCGCTTATCCCGAGAAGCCAGTGGTCGCGCTGGTGGGCGACGGGGCGATGCAGATGAACAACATGGCAGAGCTGATAACCATTCAGAAATACTGGCAGCAGTGGGCCGATCCGCGCCTGATCGTGTGCGTGTTCAACAATCAGGATCTTAACCAGGTGACCTGGGAGCAGCGCGTGATGGAGGGCAATCCGCGCTTTGAAGCCAGCCAGCAGTTACCGGACGTGCAATATGCGCGCTTCGCTGAGAGTCTGGGTCTGCAGGGGATATTTGTCGATCGTCCGGAAGACCTGGCCGCAGCCTGGCAGCAGGCGCTGAGCGCCACGAAACCGGTGGTGCTGGAAGTGAAAACTGACCCGGAGGTCGCGCCGCTGCCGCCGCACATCACCTTCAAGCAGGCCAAAGCCTTTATGTCGTCGATGGCAAAAGGCGATCGCGGCGTAACGCAGGTCATCAGCGATACGGCCAGCCAACTGCTGCACCCTAAGCGCTAGCACGGCGTGCTAATCGCCCCGGGAAGCGATCGGCCAGGCTTCCCGTGGCATTCCTGTAAAACCGTTGCGCACCTGGAATCCGTCCCCGCACCAGCCTCGAATCCACCACCGCA
>NZ_MLFS01000099.1 GCF_002095485.1 Pantoea wallisii
GGATATCGCTGCTTCTCTACCCAAGCCAGTTTTGACTTTCGGAGTGGCGACCCGTCAGGGCCGCCAGCCAGGCGCACCAAAGCAGCAACGGCGGCCCTTCAGGCCGCCACTACGGATACGATATTGTTTTTAAGCGCGGGAGGCGCGGGCCAGCAGAGGGCGCTATCAGGCCTGGTGGTTGGTGCAGTTAATCAGGCTGGCATCGTCAGCATGCTGCTGCGGCAGCGGGTTATCGCCCAGAATCTCATGTTGCGCGCAGTGCGGCTGGTGCGGATGCAGGCCGCCCGGTGGTGAGAATGGCTCAGCCATTTGTGCACTTGCCAGCGAGGAGAACGCCACAAGCGCTGTTGAGAGAAACAACGGTAAAAGTCGCATAATTTTTTCTTTTATCACTTGGTCGGTCCGGAACGGACCAGAAATGCAGATGAATATCCAGCCTGATCTGCGGCAGCTGGAGTTTTACGCGGCCAGTCAGGTTTCGATGGAGGATTTTACGCTACCCCGGCGGATGCTTTTATAAAATCGTGCGGTTTGTCACAGTTTACCGCACGATTTATGCATTAGCCGACGCTGACGGGAATGTAAAACGTGCCCTGCAGAAGATCGGGCGTGCTGTATTTCAAATCCAGCTTCAGCAGGTCTTTGCCGGGACGGCGCGCCACGCCCAGGGCGGGCAAGTGGTTATAGTAGATCTCGGCAGTAAAGGCGTTGATCTCCTCCGGGGCGCCGTGCCAGTCAATCTCGGCATAGAGCCCTTTTTCACCGGTCCAGTTCTGTACATTGCGCGGCAGTACGTCGGCGTACTGACTCTCCAGCGCCTGAAACAGACTAATGTGCTGCTGATCGGCGGAGTGTGTCCCCGGACTGAACTGGAAACCGAGCCAGCCGCGCTGCACGTGCTGACCGGCAAAAGCGATGAAATCCCGCGTATGCTGCGCCACCACATGATTGTGATGATCGATGTATTCGCCAAAGCGGCACTCCCATTCGATCACCTCACCACACAACTGCAGCTCTGGCTTCTCAACCAGTCGGGCATTAACCCATTCGCGCTGTGTGGAGATGCGGCTGTGGAAATCCTTCATCAGCATCTCAGGAATGCGGCGATAGACGCCCGGCGTCAACGAGAAGTGGCTTTTAAATACCCGGGTAAAATTTTGCTGATTATCAAAACCGAAGCGCACGGCGATATCAATCAGCGGCATGCTGGTCAGGCGCAGCGCCATCGCCGAGAGCGTCAGGCGGCGCTTACGCGTATAGGACGCCAGCGTTTGACCGGTCATCTCTTTGAACATGCGCTGCATGTGCCACTTGGAGTAACCGGATTTCAGGGTAATCAGATCGATGTTGAGCTCGTCGGTCAGATTCGCTTCAATCCAGTCCACCAGATCATTGATGTACTGTTTTTTTAAATTCAGGCTGAGCATTTTTTTAATCAGGTGAGTCAGGCAGGCGCGTTTTGCGTTATCCGTCACATAAATATAACAAAAACGTATGACTAACGTAAGGAAGAGTAAAGAGAGCGTAACGCGAAAAGCATTAATTGCTTAGGCAACTAATGATTCGCTGCCCACCACATAAAATGGCCGCCCCACGGGACGGCCATTGGTATAGCTGACTTTTTATCGGCAGCGGCGTGGCAACCTATAGGGCTGCTCGCGCATCGCAACTCAGTGCGAGCGCATCCCCGCTGCCGTCATCATCATACGAAACAGCGATGCCACCACACCCAGTGCCAGCACGCTTGCGCCGTAGATGATCACCAGCCACAGCACGCGCTTCCACCAGGGAGCTTTCGTCTCAGTATGGGTTTTCATATTGCTGACCTCGGTTTGCATATCAGTGATACCCCTCATCGGCTTTGATTTTTCCGCGGAACACGTAGTAACTCCAGAAGGTGTAACCCAGAATGACCGGAATAATCAGCAGGCTACCCACCAGCATAAACGCCTGGCTCTGCGGCGGTGACGCGGCAGCCCAGATGGTGATCGACGGTGGAATGATGTTTGGCCATACGCTGATACCCAATCCGGAGAAGCCCAGGAACACCAGCGCCAGCGTCAGCAGGAATGGTGAATAGTGCGCTTCACGCTTGATGGCGCGAATAATGCCCCATGAGCACAGCAGCACCAGCACAGGCACCGGCAGGAACCAGAACAGGTTCGGACGGCTGAACCAGCGCTGTGCGATAGCGTCGTGGCTAAACGGCGTCCACAGGCTGATAATCCCGACAATCACTAACAGCGCAATCACCAGCGGCGTAGCCAGCGCTGACATCTTGCGATGCAGTTCGTGTTCAGTTTTCATAATCAGCCAGGTGCAGCCCAGCAGCGCATAAGCCACCACCAGACCCACGCCGCAGAACAGCGGGAATGGCGCCAGCCAGTCCAGCGCTGAACCGGCAAACTCACGCCCTTTTACCGGGAAGCCATCTATCATCGCGCCCACTGCCACGCCCTGGCTAAAGGTCGCCAGCAGTGAACCGGCGATAAAGGATTTATCCCAGAACGGACGGTGCTCTTCCGTGGCTTTGAAGCGGAACTCAAACGCCACGCCACGGAAGATCAGGCCAATCAGCATCGCCGTGAGCGGAATCGCCAGCGCATCAGCAATCACCGAATAGGCCAGCGGAAACGCGCCATACAGGCCCGCGCCGCCCAGTACCAGCCAGGTTTCGTTGCCGTCCCAGACGGGCGCAACGGTGTTCACCATCATGTCACGCTCAACCGGATCTTTGTTGAACGGGAACAGAATGCCGATCCCCAAATCAAAGCCATCCATGACGATGTACATCAGGGTGGCGAAGACGATGATCGCGAACCAGATAATGGAGAAATCGATCATGTTATTTTTCCTCCTGCGGATGGTTCAGGCGCTCTTTCGCCGCAGACAGCGGACGCGCTGGCGTATGGTGCTGACCAGGACCGCCCAGCGCCACGTCATGACCTTCGCCGGTTTCCGGGCCTTTCTTAATCAGGCGCATCATGTAGATGTAACCCACACCAAATACCGATGAGTAGACCAGGATGAACGCCAGCAGGCTGATGCTCATATGCAGGTCGCCATGTGCCGAGACGGCATCAATGGTGCGCTGCACGCCGTAGACCACCCACGGCTGACGGCCAATCTCCGTCGTGAACCAGCCGGCCAGAATGGCAATCAGGCCTGAAGGCCCCATCAGCAGGGCAAACCACAGGAACGGACGTGAGTTATAGAGGCGCTTTTTATAGCGCAGCCACAGGCTAAACACGCCGAGCGTGATCATCAGCAGCCCCATGGCCACCATGACGCGGAACGACCAGAAGATAATCAGCGAGTTCGGGCGATCCTCTTTCGGGAAGCTCTTCAGCGCCGGTACCTGCTTATCAAGGCTGTGCGTCAGGATCAGACTGCCGAGATAGGGCACTTCCAGCGCATATTTGGTGCGCTCTTCATCCATATCCGGAATACCGAACAGGATAAGCGGCGTCGCTTCTCCCGGCGGGTTCTCCCAGTGCCCCTCAATCGCGGCGATTTTCGCCGGCTGATGCTCCAGCGTGTTCAGGCCGTGCGCATCGCCGATCATCGCCTGAATAGGGGCAACGATCAGCGCCATCCACAGCGCCATGGAGAACATTTTACGGATTGCCGGATTATCGTTTCCGCGCAGCAGGTGCCATGCGCCCGATGCGCCGACAAAGAAGGCGCTCGCCAGGAAGGCGGCGACGGACATATGGAACAGCCGATACGGGAAGGACGGGTTAAAGACGATTTTGAACCAGTCCTGCGGCACCACAATGCCGTTCTCAATAATGTAACCCTGTGGCGTATGCATCCAGCTATTGGACGCCAGAATCCAGAACGTTGAGATAATGGTCCCCAGCGCGACCATGCAGGTTGCAAAGAAGTGCAGGCCCGGCCCCACGCGGTTCCAGCCAAACAGCATAACGCCAAGGAAACCGGCCTCCAGGAAGAAGGCGGTCAGCACTTCATAGGTCAGCAGCGGGCCGGTAATACTGCCGGCAAACTGTGAGAAGCCACTCCAGTTGGTACCAAACTGATACGCCATCACCAGACCGGACACCACGCCCATGCCGAAGTTAACGGCAAAGACCTTAGACCAGAAGTGATAGAGATCGCGATAGGTCTCATTACGGGACTTTAGCCACATGCCTTCGAGCACCGCCAGAAAACTGGCGAGACCAATGGTGATGGCCGGGAAAATAATATGGAAGGAGACAGTAAAGGCGAACTGAATCCTGGCCAGGTGAAAAGCATCTAATCCAAACATTGCTTACCTCATTGCCACAAGATTACACCGAATTTTTACTTATAATTAACAAGGCGGCGCAGGAAGGTATTTTCTGCTACGCCTGAAACAGATTCGCGCCAAATGTAAGGCAGACGGCGAGAACAAAAAGAAACAGAAGGAGTGGCTAAAACTATAACAGTATTTTTTGATTTCGATCATTGTTTTTGCCAGAAACTAGTTGTTTAAAATCACTAAGTTAAGGTTAAACACCCTAATTTATTGTGACAATTTTGTTATTAAGAAAAACGAAGAGAAGTGACGACCTGACAGGTAACTGGCTAATTTAGTTATTATTTGGCGATTCAACCAAAACGGCAGAAGCGGTTACCACTCTGCGCGTGTAAAAAAAAGTGCACATTTTACCTCAAGATAACTTTGCTAATTAACAAAGCGCTTCTTTAGACTAAAACGGAATTATTTTCTGCTTTTCTGTGGCATTTGTGAGCAGGCGCGCAATTAACGCCTGCGGGGACCGATTTTATTTGCACTCAGCCTGCGCGTTTACGCTGAAGCAGGCACCCGCACAATACGATGCACATTGCTCTCCAGCCAGTCAGCCAGACCAATCACATGCCCTTCAACCTCATGTCCGAGCGCGGTCAGGTGATACTCCACATGCGGCGGCACCACGTCATAAGCGATGCGTTCAATGAAACCGTCCTCCTCCATATGACGCAGCGTTTGCGCCAGCATACGTTCACTGACGCCACCAATCCGGCGGCGCAGCTCGCTGAACCGCAGCGTTTCGGCGCGTAGCGCCAGCAGTATCAGCACACTCCAGCGGCTGGTGATGCGCTTTAAGACCTCGCGTGACGGGCAATTCACGTTCAGCAGCTCACCACGATCAAATTTATCACTCAGGTTTTCAGCCATTTACTTTACTCCGTTCAAACTAACAAATCTGTAAGTACTTACTAAAAGTTAGTTTATGCCCTAGCCTGCTTTCACACCAGTAGAGATGAAAGGAGAGCTTCATGATTGCGATTACCGGCGCCACCGGCCAGCTTGGCCGTTTAGTGATTGATGAGCTGTTAAAAAAAGTTCCTGCCCATGAAGTGATCGCTGCAGTCCGTGCGCCGGAGCGCGCACAGGACCTGCAAGCGCTGGGCGTCACGCTGCGTACGGCAGACTATAACCGGCCCGAAACGCTGCACAGCGCCCTGCGCGGCGTTGATAAACTGCTGCTGATCTCCTCCAGCGAAGTCGGCCAGCGTGAAGCCCAGCATAACGCCGTGATTGAGGCCGCCCGGGCAGCAGGCGTGACGTTTATTGCCTATACCAGCCTGCTGCATGCCGACACGTCGCCCCTTGGCCTTGCCGGTGAGCACCGGGCAACCGAAGCGCTGCTTAAAGCCTCCGGCATACCTCATGCAATTCTGCGTAACGGCTGGTACACCGAAAACTATGCCGCCAGCATCGCGCCAGCGCTGGCCCATCACGCCTTTATCGGTGCAGCCGGCGAAGGCCGGATCGCTTCTGCCGCGCGCCGCGATTACGCTGCCGCCGCAGCGGAAGTGATGACGCGTGATGAGCAGGCGGGCAAGGTGTACGAACTGGCCGGTGACGATAGCTATACGCTGGCCCAATTCAGTGCTGAAATTTCCCGGCAGTCCGGTGAGAAAGTAGAGTATGTTAATCTGCCGCAGGCGGAGTTTGCTGCCGCGCTGAAGGGAGCCGGACTACCCGATGCTTTTGCCGATCTGCTGGCCGACTCTGATGCGGGTGCAGCCCGGGGCGCACTATTTGATAACAGCCATACGCTGAGCAGATTGATCGGCCGTCCGACAACGCCGTTTGCCGGGGTGATTAAGGCGACGCTGGCGCAGTAAACTGCAAATTGATGTGATGCCGGACAGGAAGTGCCTCTTCTGTCCGGCGCTTGTATTGATGCTTTCCCGCCTCGTTTGCCATTAAATGATCAAGCTAATGACCGATTTTTCCTTCATTTTTAGCGGTTTTATTATTTACAGAATTTTCCGGACAGGTATTTGAAGATTCATTTAAACCACAGCTTTAATTTCCTGAAATATAGTGCGTTGTAATCACTGAAATTTCATGCAAAACCCGGATCAATCGACAAGATTTATTACGTTCATAGATATTTCGCATTGTTGTCGGGTCATATGAGGGATCTATAATTTGTTCTTTGAGCAACCAGGCAATTTCAGGAGGCCGCTATTAATACTAACCACCAGCAACGTCTAGCTTTCGGGGAACACGAAGCCCATGCTGATCTGGGGTATCAATACGATCCTCACGAATTAATCCGCGAAGGCATGCAGGATTCGGAGCCAGAGCCAGAGCTGATCGAAGGCCTGCCTGCGCCGGATGCCCTGACCCCTGCCGATCGCTATCTTGAACTGTTCGAGCATGTACAGATGGCGCGTATTTTTGCGGACAGCAAAACGTTCCCGGACTGTGCACCGAAATTCGATCCGCTGGATATTTTAATCCGCTATCGTCGCCGTAAACGCGCAGCAGAATTCGACCTCGAACAGTTTGTGCATGAACACTTCTATTTGCCGCAGGTGAATGAGAATTTCTATGTTTCGAATCCGGATAAAACCCTGACGGAACATATCGATGATCTGTGGCCGGTATTAACCAAAATGCCGCAGCAGCATCTGCCGCACTCGTCGCTGCTGCCGCTGCCGAAACCTTACGTCGTGCCCGGCGGACGCTTTGGTGAGACCTACTACTGGGACTCTTACTTCAGCATGCTGGGACTGGCAGAGGCCGGACGCGATGACCTGCTGCGCCATATGGCTGATAACTTCGCATGGCTGATCGATAATTACGGCCATGTCCCTAACGGTAACCGGACTTACTATCTCAGCCGTTCGCAGCCGCCGGTGTTTGCGCTGATGGTGGAGCTGTTTGAAGAGGACGGTATCCGCGGCGCGAAACGCTATCTCGAACAGTTGATGAAAGAGTATCAGTTCTGGATGGATGGCGCGGGCGAGCTGATGCCGCATCAGGCTTATCGCCACGTGGTGCGCATGCCGGACGGCTCGCTGCTGAATCGCTACTGGGACGACCGCGATACGCCGCGTGACGAGTCGTGGATGGAGGATGTGGAGACCGCCAGTAAATCGAGCCGCCCTGCCAGCGAGGTCTATCGTGATCTGCGTGCCGGTGCGGCTTCTGGCTGGGACTACTCGTCGCGCTGGCTGCGCGATCCTCAGCGTCTGGCAAGTATTCGCACGACGCAGTTTATTCCGGTCGATCTTAACGCGTTCCTGTACAAGCTGGAGCTGATGATCTCGACGCTCTCTCATGCCAAAGGTGAAGAGCTGACCGCGCTGGCATGGCAGAAAAAGGCGGATTCGCGTAAACAGGCGATTAACCGCTATCTGTGGGATAACACGGCGGGCGTTTACCGCGACTACGACTGGCGCAATGAGCGCTTTGGTGCCTTCACGGCAGCTGCGGTGGTGCCGCTGTTCCTTGGCATTGCTTCACCTGAGCAGGCGCATCTGCAGGCGGTGGCGCTGCGTCAGCTGCTGCTCACCCAGGGCGGCCTGGTAACATCGATGGTGGAAAGCGGCGAACAGTGGGATAAACCTAACGGCTGGGCACCGCTGCAGTGGATGGCGGTGGTCGGACTGAATCACTACGGTGAAGAGACGCTGGCTACCGAGATTGCAGTGAACTGGCTCAATACGGTGAAGAACTTCTATTCTCTGCATCACAAGCTGGTGGAGAAGTATGACATCAGCGGAGAGCGTGCCCGTCCGGGCGGCGGTGGCGAATATCCGTTGCAGGATGGCTTCGGCTGGACCAACGGCGTGACGCGGCGGTTGATGGCTATGTATGGTCATCTGCTCGCGGATTAATTCCGGTGCGATTGGCGGCCGTCCCGTGGGACAGCCGCTACGCAATGTCCGTAACGCTCGGTTGCGGCGACCTCTCAGGGCCGCCGGCGGAGCAACGTCATACGTTACGCTCCGCCCCTCCCCTTAACGCTGCAAAAACGCCAGCAGGTCAGCATTCAGCTGCTCCTGATGCGTCACGGCAAAGCCGTGCGGGCCATTCTCATACACCTTCAGCTCTGATCCTTCGATCATCTCATGCACCAGTTTGCCGGTCGCTTCAAACGGTACGATCTGGTCGTTGCTGCCGTGGATTACCAGCGTCGGCACATCCACTTTGGCGATATCCGCGCGGAAGTCGGTTTCTGAAAACGCGGTAACACAATCCAGCGTGCCCTTCAGTGAAGCCAGCAGCGCGATGTTCAGCGTCTGTGTCAGTACACCGTCCGAGACGGTTTGCCCTGCATTGGTGCCGTAGAACGGTGCCGCAAAATCCTTAATGAACTGCGCACGATCTTTACGTAAACCCGCTTTAATACCGTCAAATACCGCTTTTTCCACCCCTTCAGGGTGATCGTCAGTTTTACCGAAGATCGGCGTCACCGCGCCCAGCAGCACCAGACCTTTCACTTTAGCGGTGCCGTAACGACCAATGTAACGTGAGACATCGCCGCCGCCCATGGAGAAGCCCACCAGCGTCACGTCGTTCAGTTGCAGATGCTCAATCAGGCCGTGGATGTCATCCGCAAAGGTATCGTAATCATAACCTTCCCATGGCTGCTCTGAGCGACCAAAGCCGCGACGGTCAAAAGCGATCGCGCGGTAGCCGCGCTCGGCCAGGAAGTTCATCTGGCTGTCCCACATATCCGCATCCAGCGGCCAGCCGTGGCTGAACAGGACGGGCTGACCTTTGCCCCAGTCTTTGTAGTAGAGGTTTACGCCGTCTTTGGTTTTGAATGTGCTCATGTTTTGTCTCCGTTAATCAGTAATGTCGTGTCTGGCAATCAAACTACCGCGAGCTGCAGGAAAAACCTAAAGCAGAGATTTTGACAACTTGTGCAAAGATTTTTGTCTCGCTTTGCCGTCAAAAAACCTTGTACAAGTTGGCCGATTTTTTCCGCTATCTGCGGAGAGGCAGGCTTCGTAAAGTGCCCTCATCGCACACTAACAGGATTATGATGATGAGCCAGCACACTCCGACTCCCGCGCGCAGCGGTGCATTCTCACCCTTTGGTTACGGGCTGTTTGCCCTGATCTGGACCGCTTCGGTACTCGGCAATACCGGCAGTTTTATTCGTGACGTCGCCAGCGCCTGGCTGGTGACCGGCCTGTCCGATAACCCCACCGCCGTCGCGCTGATGCAAACCGCCGCCACGCTGCCGGTGTTTCTGCTGGCGCTGCCGGCGGGCGTGCTGTCCGATATTGTCGATCGCCGCCGCCTGCTGATTGTCGTGCAGCTACTGATGGCCAGCCGTCAGCG
>NZ_MLFS01000100.1 GCF_002095485.1 Pantoea wallisii
GGCGCGCCCATCAGCACCTGCATACCGCACTGATGCGAGGCGCGCGCTGCCCCCAGCGTGGTGGGAAACTCGGCGATGGCGCTGCCTGCCTCATGCGATTCCGCGACGTGTGCCGCCGTGGCGTCATCATGACTGGCCAGCGGAATCCCCTGCAGGCGACACAGGCTGGCAATGGCGTTACGGTTTGGCGTTGAGAACTCCGCCGCCAGCGCCAGCTGCTCCCGCTCAAACTGATCCATCTGCTGGTCGTTGAGCTGATATTTGCCCTGATAGTAAGTGCGATACATCTCCAGCGAGGCGTACTGCCGCTGGCCCGGCGAGTGATCCATCAGCGACACCAGCGAGAGCTCCGGCGTGCGCATCAGCGCTTCAAACAGCGGCAGCGTGGTGTGATGCGGTAACTCACAGCGCAGATGCAGACGGTGCTCCGCGCGGTTCACACCTTTACGGTTGCTCTCCTGGATGGCGCCGATCATTTTGCTCAGGTTATCGAGACGATGCCCGCCATCGCGCACATCGCCCACGCCGATCGCATCCAGCACCGTGGTGATCCCGCTGGCGACCATCAGCGCGTCGTGGCTGCTCATCGCCGAGTGCGCCGGCCAGTCCACCTTCGGGCGTGGCGTAAAGAATTTGTCGAGGTTGTCGGTGTGCAGCTCCACCAGCCCCGGCAGCAGAAAGGCGTTTTCACCGTCCAGCGCCCCCGGCAGCTGGCTGGCGCTGTCGCTGAAGCTGGCGATGCGGCCGTCGCGTATCTCCAGCGATCCGGCAACCACCTCATTTTCCAGTACCAGCTGAACATGGTTAACGATCATGCTTCGGCTCCTGTGTTGACAGGCTGCATAACGTGCAGGCGATCGGCCACGCGTTCACGCACCGCTTCGTCATGAAAGATCCCTACGATGGCGGCACCACGGGCGCGCGCCTGCTCAATCAGCTCAACCACCGCCGCGCTGTTAGCGCTGTCGAGCGACGCGGTGGGTTCATCCAGCAGCAGCACCGGATAGTCGGCGATAAAGCCGCGCGCAATGTTGACGCGCTGCTGCTCTCCGCCGGAGAAGGTAGAAGGTGCCAGCGCCCACAGGCGTTCCGGCACGTTAAGGCGCGTCAGCAGCGCTTTGGCACGCTGTTCACAGAAGGCGCGATCGACACCGCGCTCCAGCAGCGGCTGCATGACAATCTCCAGCGTCGGTACGCGCGGAATAACGCGCAGAAACTGGCTGACCCAGCCAACGGTATCACGGCGGATCGCCAGGATCTGGCGCGCGGGCGCCTGCGCCATGTCGATCCATCTCTCCTGATGCTGCAGCCAGATGTGGCCGCTGTTGGCCTGATAGTTACCGTACAGCGCCCGCAGTAGGGTTGATTTGCCACTGCCGGAGCGGCCGTGCAGCACCACGCACTCGCCGGCGTTGACGGTGAGGCTGGCACCCTGCAGTACCGGCAAGGCCGCGCTGCTCTGGTTGTGCAGCACAAAGGTTTTGCTGAGATTCTCTACGCGCAATAAAGGTTGCATGTTGTTGTCCTGAACGATGTCCAATGCCATAGCGGGCGTGATCAAAGTTGTGAAAGTTCTGGCCAATTTATCCGGCACGATATGTGGCGGTTCCATTGGGTACGCCGGTGATGCGGTCGCCATCAATGGCGACCCTACAGGTGCTGTGCCGCAGTTATGCGTCTGTGCGTTGTAGGGTGCGCATTCATGCGCACCGGATAAAAACCGCCTTACGCCAGCACCGAGGAGACCAGCAGCTGGGTATAAGGGTGATGCGGATCGTCCAGCACCCGGTCGGTCAGACCGCTCTCCACCACTCTGCCCTGCTTCATCACCAGCAGCCGGTGCGCCAGCAGACGCGCCACGCCGAGATCGTGCGTCACAATCACCACCGCCAGATTCAGCTCGCGCACCAGCGTGCGCAGCAGATCAAGCAGGCGCGCCTGTACCGAGACATCCAGCCCACCGGTCGGCTCATCCATAAACACCAGCGTCGGCTGCGTCACCAGGTTGCGGGCAATCTGCAGGCGCTGCTGCATCCCGCCGGAGAAAGTGGTCGGCAGGTCATCAATGCGGCTGGCCGGAATCTCCACATCCTGCAGCCAGCGCATCGCCTGCTGGCGGATATCACCGTAATGGCGCTGCCCCACGGCCATCAGGCGCTCGCCGATATTGCCGCCGGCGGTAACCTGCGGACGCAATCCGTCCAGCGGATGCTGATGCACCACGCCCCACTCGGTGCGCAGCAGACGGCGGCGCTCGCTCTCGCTCAGCTGATAGAGATCCTGCCCGCGATACAGAATGTTGCCCTCTTGCGGCGCTAAGCGTGCCGACAGGCTGCGCAGCAGCGTAGTTTTACCCGAGCCGGACTCGCCGACGATCCCCAGTACTTCCCCGGGATAGAGCGCAAAGCTGACCTCTTCAAACCCTTTGCCTGGCGCGTAGAGGTGCGTCAGGTTGTTGACCGCAAGCAGCGGCTGTTCACTGTGCATGCTGTTGTTCCTGCTGCTGGTGGCAAAAATCGGTATCGGAGCAGACAAACATGCGCGTACCGGCGTCATCCATCACCACTTCATCGAGGTAGCTGTGGCGTGAACCGCACAGCGCGCAGGGGTGCGCCCAGCGCTGCACGCTAAACGGATGATCGTCAAAGTCCAGACTCTCCACTTTGGTATAGGGCGGCAGCGCATAGATGCGTTTTTCACGCCCGGCGCCAAACAGCTGCAGCGCCGGCATCATGTGCATTTTGGGGTTGTCGAATTTGGGAATGGGCGATGGGTCCATGACGTAGCGATCGTTGACCTTTACCGGATAAGCATAGGTTGTCGCAATATGGCCGTAGCGGGCGATATCTTCATACAGCTTCACCTGCATAATGCCGTACTCCTCCAGCGCGTGCATGGTGCGGGTTTCGGTCTCGCGCGGCTCAATAAAGCGCAGCGGCTCCGGGATCGGCACCTGATAAATCAGCACCTGATCCTCCTGCAACGGCGTCTCCGGAATGCGGTGGCGCGTCTGAATCAGCGTGGCTTCGCTGGTGCGTTCGGTGGTTGCCGCGCCGCTGACGCGCCGGAAAAAGTGGCGGATCGAAACCGCATTGGTGGTGTCATCTGCGCCCTGGTCAATCACCTTCAGCACGTCGCTATCGCCGATGATGCTGGCGGTGATCTGAATACCGCCGGTGCCCCAGCCATACGGCATCGGCATTTCGCGGCCGGCAAACGGCACCTGATAACCGGGAATGGCGACCGCTTTAAGGATGGCGCGGCGCAGGGTGCGCTTGGTCTGCTCATCCAGATAACCGTTGTTGTAGCCGGTTAACTCACGCATTGTTCTGCTCCTGATACTGTTGGCGCAGCCGCTTCAGCAGCTCCAGCTCCGCCTGGAAATCGACGTAGTGCGGCAGTTTCAGGTGCGAGACAAAGCCGGCCGCTTCTACGTTGTCAGCGTGCGACAGCACAAACTCTTCATCCTGCGCCGGGCCGGCAATGCGTTCGTGGTAGTCAGGCGCCTGCAGTGCGCGATCCACCAGCGCCATCGCCATCGCTTTGCGCTCGGCCCGTCCGAAGACCAGACCGTAGCCGCGCGTGAAGTGCGGCGCGCTGCCGCCTTCGGTAGTGAAACCGTTCACCATCTCGCACTCGGTCAGCAGGATTTCGCCGATGTCGAGGTCAAAACCGAGCTCTTCCGGGCAGATCGAGACACTGAGATAGCCGGTGCGGATCTCACCGGCAAACGGATGGTTGCGGCCATAGCCGCGCTGCGTCGAGTAGCCCAGCGCCAGCAGAAAGCCCTCATCGCCGCGTACCAGCTGCTGCAGCCGTGCAGCGCGGGAAGCGGGATAGCCTGGCGGTTCACGCGTGATGTCGCACGGTTCGCTGCCGTCATCCACTTCGCGTGCGGCCAGCCCTTCGTCGCTCATCATGCTGAAGACGTGCGGGCAGTGCTCAGGCAATGCCTGATCGTCACGTGCGGCCGCCGGCGTTTCGCCATTCGCCAGCAGAGTAAAATCCAGCAGGCGGTGGCTGTAATCGTAAGTCGGCCCCAGCACCTGACCGCCGGGCAGATCTTTGTAGACGGCGGAGATGCGGCGCTCGAGGCGCATTTCGTGCGTCTCCAGCGCCAGGCTGTCGGCAAGACGCGGCAGCGTGGTGCGGTAGGCGCGCAGCAGAAAGATGGCTTCGACCAGATCGCCGCTCGCCTGCTTGATCGCCAGCGCTGCCAGCTGCGGATCATAGATTCCGCCTTCCGTCATGACGCGATCCACCGCCAGACCCAGCTGCTCTGCCACCTGATCGCAGCCAAGTTCTGCCACGCTGCGGTCGCCGCAGCGCAGATCGGCCTGCAGCTGATGGGCGTGGGCTATCGCCTTCTCCCCTCCTTTCACGGCCACGTACATCAGCACACCTCCACGTCAGTGGTGCGTGGCAGCGCCATCATCGCTTCGCCACAGGTAAAAATCAGATCCACGCCCTGCGGGAAGGGATGGGGACGTTCGCGCAGATAGTGCAGGATCGCTGCCGGCAGCTGCGGGGCGATAGCGCGGGATTCACGCAGGCCTGGGCCGGAGAGACGCAGCGTCAGGCCGCCGTTGAGCGCTGGCACCTCGACAATCAGCGTGGTGCTCTTCTCCGGTGCCATGTTGTCACCGGCCGCAAACAGGGCCGGATCGGGATTGGCGGCCGCATGGGTTAGCGCGAAGAGTGCGTCACGTTCCGCCACAATCGGTACGCCGGTGTGAAAACGCAGGTTGCTGCGCAGCGTGTCGCTATCAACGCGCTGATCCAGCCACAGCGCGCTCTCCTGATCGACCAGCGTCAGCAGCACCGCGGTGGCCGCCGGGGACAGCTCGCCCCAGCCCTGCGCCAGCGGCAGCGAAACCATCACGCCCGGCTCGCTCATCGCTTTCAGAATACGGCGGAAAGCACGTTGAGCATCGGCCACCGGATGGGTAAAACTTGCCAGTAATGTCATGCGTTATCTCCGCGCACCAGGGTAAAGAAATCCACTTTTGAGCGGGCGATCTCACGTGCGCGCAGCTGACGCTGCTCTTCACGCAGTGCCGCCAGCGGGGTGATCAGGGCATCCTGCAAAAGCGCATGGGTCTCCGGCTGTTGCAGCAGTGCGTCGATCAGGGCGCAGCGCTCGGCGTGCGCTTTATCGCGCCCCAGCACATAGCTAAAGCCCAGGGTGCCGTCATGCAGCTTTACCACCGCCCGCGTGACGGTGGCATCGCCCATCACAAATCGCTTGCCGCTGCCGCCCATGCGCGCCTGGATACGGGTCAACCCGGTCTCCGCCGGGCGAATGCGCTCATAGGCGGGCTTAAGTTGCAGCGGCTGCCAGTGCCCCTCCAGGGCGCCGGCATCGCTGTGAGCCAGCACCGAAAGCCAGTGCTGACGCGCTGTTTGCTGTTTCATTCATGCTCCAGGGTAAGTTCAATCATGTCGCCACGCGTCAGGCTGACGGAGTACTCCGCTATCTGACCGTTACGGTGTCTGTTCAGGGTGCGCACACAGAGCAGCGGTGACTGCAGGGCAATCTCCAGCAGCTTGCACTCTTTTGCCTGTGCGCGGCGGGTGCTGATGCGGGTTTGCGTGCGGGTGAGTTCGAGGCCGAGCTGCTGCTGCATGAAGTCGTGCAGCGATCCGCTGTGAAACTGCTGCAGCTGTGGCCACCAGCGCAGGTCTGCCAGATAGTGGTTGATCACGCACACCGGCACGCCATTGACGCGGCGCAGCGTGCGTAGATGAATGACGTTATCCCCCTCCTGCATACCCAGCGCGCTGGCAACGTCGCTGCTGGCCGGGCGCAGCACCGCCAGCAGACGCTCACTGGTGGGATGGCTGCCCTGCTCCAGCAGGTTCTGACTAAAGCGTGCCTGCGCGTGCAGCGGGTAGTCATAAGGGCGCATCAGCACCAGAATGCCGACGCCATGGCGACGTTGCAGCAGCCCTTTGTTGACCAGCTCATCGACGGCGCGGCGTAGCGTATGGCGGTTAACGGCATAGTGGTCGGCCAGCTGCTGCTCGGAGGGCAGATAGTCGCCACAGCGATAACGCTCCTGCAGCGCCTGCTCCAGCTGGGCGGCTACCGCCTGGTATACAGTGGTCGGATGTCTGGATATCTCCATCACGCTCAATACCTCATTTGCTTCAGGTTGAGGGACGCAGCCAGCAGCTGCGCGATGGCGACTACAGTGCGGGAGCCAGATGACAGCGCCGTGACGGCTCAGTGACGCGCGGATGAATTTGCTTTAGGGAAGCACGATCAAAGGCAACGCGCGCAGAGTTTGATAAAAAATTTTTAACTGTCATTACTGTGGGCGACGTCAAAAAATATCACTCAAATTCACTGCGTTACCGCTTCCCTTGTACCATGCAGCTCACTGAAGTTCTGCTAACTTAATGAGTAAGCCCTCCCTGTAACACGGACCCATAAATGATTAACACGATGAAACTGTCTGACAGTTTTCGGCGCAATTTTGTGCGGGAAGTGATTCTGCCACTGATGGCGATTTTGCTGCTTACCTTTGCCGGTGCCGGCGCAGGGCTATTCTGGGGCAGTTCGGTGACCAATAATGAGGCGCGCGACCAGCAGCAGCGCATGATCCAGGCATCCTTCGAACAGAGCCTGAGTGAACATCTGCGCCAGCTGCGCAGCCTGACCCGCTGGTCACCGCTGGCCGATCAGCTGGCCCTCTCTCAGCCGGATCCGGCGTGGCTGAACCAGAATATTGGCAGCTGGCTGTACGATATGTTTGATCACCAGCTGATTCTGCTGCTGGATCGCAATAACCAGCCGGTGGAGGTGTGGCGTAACGGCGTGCCGGTACCCGATAAGCGTATCGGCCCCTATCTACAGGATTTACTGCTCAGCCCGCTGGTGATGCGAAGTGATGTTGTCGCCGGTCCCAGCGACCGCGCCGATTTTGTGCGCATCGGCCAGCGTGCCGCGGCGCTGGCGGTGGGGGATATCAGCAGTACGCGTGAAGCCGGCCGTTACCGGCTGGTGAGTATTAAGTTTCTGGATGATGGCTACCTGCGTAACCTTTCCGACCGCAGCCAGCTGCGGCAGCTGCACTTCAGCGATGGCGCGCCCCAGGACGGGACAAAAGCGCTGTACCAGCTCAATTCGCAGCAGGGTGAGCCAGTGGGCTATCTCAGCTGGATGCCGGATAAACCCGGTGCCCAGATGCTGCGTACGCTGGGCCCCACTACCCTGATTTCGGTGCTGTTAATTACCCTGCTGTGTCTGTTTATGGTGCGCCGCATCTGGACCTCCTCCCTGAGCCTGTCGCAATCGCTGCTGAAGCTGGGCGCAAGCGAAGCGCAGGCACAGCATCTGGCGTTTCATGATGTGCTGACCGGCCTGCCGAATCGCGCGCTGGTAGAGGATCGCCTTACGCAGGCGCTGGCGGCTTCGGCGCGTCACGATCAGCGCGTGGCGCTACTGCTGCTCGATCTCGACCGCTTTAAGAACATCAACGACACCTACGGTCATCACGCGGGAGACGAACTGATTATGGAGGTCGCACGCCGGCTGGGTGAGATGGTGCGCGCCAGCGATACCGTGGGTCGCATTGGCGGTGACGAATTCATTATCGTGATGCCTGATGTCGAGAATATGGGCCAGGTGCAGGCGCTGGCAAAACGCATTATCAGCCGCTTAAGTGAGCCCTATCAGCTGGTGGGCAGTGAGCTGTGGGTGGGCGTGAGTATTGGTCTGGCGCTGGCGCCGAAGGATGGGATTGACCGGCAGGAGCTGATGCGCAAAGCCGATATCGCCCTCTACGACGCGAAAAACAATGGCCGCGGTCAGTATCGCCAGTTTGAACGCGTGATGGATGAGTCGCTGCGCACGCGCCAGCAGATAGCAGCGGATCTGCGCCAGGCACTGCATAATTTTGACGGGCTGGCGGTCTGGTATCAGCCGTTGATGGAGATCAGCGGTCAGCGGGTGGTCGGGCTGGAGGCGCTGCTGCGCTGGCACCACCCCGTGCGCGGCGATGTGTCACCGGCCGATTTTATCGCCATCGCCGAAGAGACCGGCATGATTATTCCGCTCGGCGAGTGGGTACTGCGCGAGGCCTGTCGCACCTCGCTGAAGCTGCCGCAGGTGATTGTGGCGGTTAATGTCTCGCCGGTGCAGTTTCGCGCCAGCGGATTTGTCGGGCGGATCATTGAGATTGTGCAGGAAGAAGGCGCCGATCCGCAGCGTATGGAGCTGGAGATCACCGAAGGCGTGCTGATTGAAGACGAGCATGAGGCGCGCAACAGCATCATCGCCCTGCGTGACGCGGGCTTCCGTATTGCGCTGGATGATTTTGGTACGGGCTACTCCAGCCTGAATTACCTCAGCACCTTCCCGGTGGATAAAATCAAAATCGATCGCTCGTTTACCCAATCGCTCGGCGTAGCGCAGAACTCCACCGCGATTGTCGAATCCGTGGTGCGCCTGGGCCATGCCATGGGCCTGACCGTCACCGCCGAAGGTGTCGAAACCGAAGGACAGAAAAACGCCCTGGCCGATGCGGGCTGTAATCAGCTGCAGGGATATCTGTTCAGCCAGGCAGTGCCGTTTAGCGAGATAGAGCGGATGATGTGAAGCAGTGTTCTGTGGTACGGCCAGGGGCGCATGAATGCACACTGACAGGGTCACCGCTAATAACGACCTGAATTATGGAATACATTTCCCGGCGATTGACTCATCTCCTCGCTTTCCTGGCGCATAGAGTGCACATTCTTTGCGCCACGGAGGCCATGATGAAAAAACGGAAATATCCGCGTCTAAAAGATTTCGATTACCGTTCAGAGGGGGCTTATTTTCTCACGCTGGTTTGCCATCAACGTATGTCGCGATTCGGCCATATTTCTGCCGGGAAAATGGTGACCAATCTTTTGGGCGAGAAGGTAAAACAGGCATGGTATGACATGCCGCTACTCTATAATGCTGTATCAACGGATGCCTTTGTTATTATGCCCAATCATCTGCATGGCATCCTGTGGATCAACGCCGGAAACACACGCACCATTCCGCAAATGATGAGTTTATTTAAAGGCGGCGTAACCCGTGATATCGGGTTTAAGATCTGGCAGCGCAGTTTTTACGATCGCGTTATTCGGGATGAGAATGAGTTATCAATGATCCGACAGTATATCGAAGATAACCCGAAACGCTGGGAGTTGGACCGGTTATATATTCCAGGTGCGCATGAATGCGCACCCTACAGGTGACAG
>NZ_MLFS01000101.1 GCF_002095485.1 Pantoea wallisii
TCGTCACGCAGCGGGGATGCCGCGTGACGAGGCCTGCATGGAGGCGGCCGTTGCCGTTCCGGGCGTGCTCACTCTCCCTTCTGACCAGCGCAAAATCCGCAGCGGTAAAATGTGTGGCGATCTGCCAGCTCTGCAAGTCACAGGTAATCAGACACAGACATAAAAAAAGGCGACTTACTCAGTCGCCTTTCTCTTTATTGTGAATCGATATCCTGTAGATCATCCTGAATCGCACTGGCGTTAGGATTCTCTTCCGGCTTCAGCCTGCCGCCATTGGCGATAAAATCGTGGCGCTGGAAGTAAGCGTTGCGGATAAACGCGTAAGGATCCTGCTGCTGTTTAAGGATGGCGTCGGAATCGAGCAGCTGCGCGCGCGTTTCAACCCCCTCCAGCGTCCATTTACCGATCGACATCGGCCATGTCAGCCAGCTCAGCACCGGATAGAGCGTATCCACAAAATCACCGCCATCTTCACGCACGGTAAAGCTGCCGTACGCCGGTAACTCAACGTAAGGACCATAGCCCACGCCGTAGCGACCCAGCGTGCTACCAAAACGGTGTGGCACTTCTCGCGCCAGCGCCGGGTTAGCTTTGCCCGCCACGTCGATGAATCCACCCAGACCTAACACGGTGTTAAGGAAGAAACGGGTAAAGTGGATCCCCGCCTGGCGTGGCTCACCCACCAGAATGGAGTTAACCATGCTGGCCGGTTCATCCAGGTTGCCGAGGAAATTACTCAGGCCACTACGCGCCGGCACCGGCACGTAATCGCGCCAGGCAACCGCCACCGGGCGCAATACATAAGGATCAAGCACGTTGTAGTTGAAGTTAAACATCGTGCGGTTGAAACCTTCAAACGGATCGCTACGCTGAGCGGGCTCCGGATTGTCGGCCGGTTTGGAACTTGCACATCCCACCAGAAGTACACTGGCCAGCGCCAGACCGGTCAGGCGGTTATTCATTCTTCTCTCCCTGTGCGGATAAAAGGTGTATCGCTTCAGGGCTGCTGCTGATTTATCTCGACAGCCAGCTGCGGATGACCATCCCAGGGGGTAAGCGCGCTTAATCCAAACCAGTCGCCCGACTGCGGATTAGCACTGCCGTCGCGCGAAATGCGCACCCTGACCTGAACCTGATGCTGCGCCGAAAGCAGGCGATCCGGCATCATGGCGTTGCTGTCATCCAGCGTAAGCGATAACGGGAAGTGGCTGAGCGGTAAACGCTTTACAGCCACAGGCACCGGTGAAACACCGTCAGACACAGAAATATACATCACTCCGCCCTGCGGTAACATTTTTTCTGCCTCCGGGGCTAAACTCACCGTCAGATTCAGTTGGGTATTCTGCTGTCCCGCGTCGGTTTTTGCTTGTTCAATACTGCGCTCGATCATCGTGATGCGCTTGTCGCCCGCCGGCAGCAGCTTCAGCATGACCTGCCAGGCCCCTATCGCTTCGTTATACTGCTGCTGTTCAAACGCATTGAACGCCAGCAGGCTCAAAGTACGCACATTGCTGTGATCGCGTTTCAGCAGATCTTTCAGCAGGATATTGGCCTGGCGGTTATCCTGCGGATCGCTGGAGCGCGTCAGCACTTCGGCGTAATCCTGCTGCAGTTCAAGGTTATCGGGCGCCAGCTGCAGCGCATGCTCAAACGCCTGGCTGGCATCGGTGGCGTTGTTCAGCACCATTCCTAAACGGCCGAGCATGGCCCAGTCGTTGAGATTTTGCGGATCGTTTTGCAGTGACGTGCGCAGGCCGAGCTGCAGACGCGCCAGCTCCTCCATGGTCAGCGGCTGCGCATTAGGGTCCATCACGCGCGCGCGCAGCGCCGGATACGCCTGCTGCACGCTGAGCCAGCCCGCCAGCTGGCTCAGGCCGCCGGTTTTCAAATACATACCGACGGAGACCAGCAGCAGTACGATGACGCCCGGCAGCAGTATCCAGCGACTGCTGGTGTGGCTGCGTACCGCATCGGCGCCGGGGACATCGGTCAGCAGCGTTTGTTGCAGCTCGCGCACCATTTCCGGGCGCTCACCCACCACGCCTTCGGCTTCATCGCGCGCCAGCTCATGCAGACGCTGCTGATAGAAATCCGTGTTCAGACGATCGCGATCGCCGCGGCTGGCCTCGCGCTGGCGCCAGCCTGCGCCGAGAAACAGCGCGGTTGCCGCTGCCAGCAGAATAATCAGGGTAATCCAGAATCCAGTCATTACGGCTTCCCGTCACGCTTCAGAATCGCCGCAAGGCGCTGTTGTTCATCGTCATCCAGATCGCTGCGCGTTTTCGCGCGGCGACTGCGCAGAATAATTACCAGGGCGCCAAGCAGCACAAACAGCGCCGGGCCAACCCACAGAATCAATGTTGAGGGCGTTACCGGCGGTTCGTAAGTAACGAAGTTGCCATAGCGCGCCACCATATAATCAATAATCTGCTGCCGGCTCTGGCCCTGCTTCATCAGCTCGTACACTTTAAGGCGCATATCGCCGGCGATCATCGCATTGGAGTCAGCAATGCTGTTGTTCTGGCACTTAGGGCAACGCAGCGAAGCGGTAAGCTCACGGTACTGCTCCTCCTGTTGCACCGAATCGAACTGATAAGTATCGATCGCCGCCCACAGGCTGGCACTGAATAACATGCCAGCAATAAATAGCAGCAGCTGTTTCATGCGCCTGCCCCCTGGCTGTACTTATCCCACAGCGGTTTTACCTCTTCATTCCACACGCGGTCGTTCATATCCCCGGCATGGCGATAGCGAATAATGCCGTTCCCATCAATCAGGAAGGTTTCCGGTGCGCCATATACGCCCAGGTCGAGCCCCAGCATGCCGTTGCCGTCATACAGGCTGAGCGCATAGGGGTTGCCCAGCGTGTTCAGCCAGGTCACCGCTTTGGTGCGATCGTCTTTATAGTTCAGGCCCACCACGCGGATACCTTTTTCTGCCAGGGTATTGAGATACTGATGCTCGGCGCGGCAGGTCGGACACCAGGTCGCCCAGACGTTCAGCAGGATGGGCTTACCGTCCGTCAGCACCTGCTGGTTATAGATCTTGCCTGGCTGATCCAGCGCTTCCAGCCTGAAAACCGGTACCGGTTTGCCGATAAGCGCTGACTCCAGGCGTGTAGGATCGTCACCGTTGGCATTGCGTGACAGCTGCCACAGCAGCGCGGCAGCCAGCAGCAAAAACAGGGCTAACGGGATAAACAGAATATTTTTATTCATGCCAGCTCCTCGCGCTGCGCCTTTTTACGCGAGCGATAGCGCGGATCAAGCAGGCACAGCAGGCCACCGACCGCCATAAACACGCCGCCGAACCAGATCCAGCGCACAAACGGTTTGTAGTAGATGCGCACGGCCCACGAGCCATCATCCAGCTCTTCGCCCAGGGCGGCATAGAGATCGCGGGTAAAACCGCCGCTGATGGCCGCTTCGGTCATCATGGTACGCGCCGCAGTATAGAAGCGTTTCTCCGCATGCAGCACCGCCTCCGGTTTACCGTTGCGCGTGACGTCGATAATGGCAACGCCGCCGCTGTAGTTTGGCCCCTGCAGGCTGTGCACATCGCGGAAAACAAAGTGATACTGACGAATATCTACGCTGTCGCCCGACTTCATGCGGACATCGCGCTCTACGCTGTACTGCGTGCTAAACGCGATACCCACCACCGTGACCGCCACGCCAAGATGGCCCAGCACCATGCCCCAGTGACTGCGTGACAGATGGCGCAGGCCGCGCAGGAAGCGATGGCGATGCGTCGCGCGCTCGTGCAGCTCCATCAGCGTCAGCAGGATCACCCAAATCGCCATCAGCAGGCCAATGACCGTCATCGCTTCGATGCGATCCTCCAGTACCCACGGCAGCACAATGGACAGCACCAGCGTCACCAGCAGCCCGACGCCAAGGCGCTTCCAGAGCTTTTGCGGCTCATCACGGCGCCAGCGCACCAATGGGCCAATGCCCAGCATCAGCGCAAACGGCGCCATCAGCCAGGTGAACATGGTATTGAAGAACGGTTCTCCGACGGAGATGCTGCCGAGGCCAAGCTGCTTGTGCACCAGCGGCAGCAGCGTACCGAGCAGCACCACCAGCATGGCCGCAATCAGCAGTACGTTGTTACCCAGCAGGAACGATTCGCGTGACCAGGTTTCGTTCTGTACGCGGCTACGCACCTGCCCGCCTTTGAGAGCGTACAGCAGCAGCGAACTGCCAATGACGATCACCAGGAACGCGAGGATAAACATGCCGCGCGCCGGGTCGGAGGCAAACGAGTGCACGGACACCAGCACACCGGAGCGCACCAGGAACGTGCCGAGCAGGCTCAGCGAGAACGCAGTAATCGCCAGCAGCACCGTCCAGGACTTAAAGCTGCCGCGTTTCTCGGTTACCGCCAGCGAGTGCATCAGCGCGGTGCCCGCCAGCCACGGCATAAAGGAGGCGTTTTCCACCGGATCCCAGAACCACCAGCCGCCCCAGCCGAGTTCGTAATAGGCCCACGCCGAACCGAGTACGATGCCAATGGTAAGAAATACCCAGGCGGCAGTGGTCCACGGACGTGACCAGCGGGCCCAGGCCGTATCCAACCGGCCGGCCATCAGCGAAGCAATGGCGAAAGCGAAGGCTACCGAGAAGCCAACGTAGCCCATGTAGAGCAGCGGTGGATGGAAGATCAGCCCGATATCCTGCAGCATCGGGTTGAGATCGCGTCCATCAATAGGAAAACCAGGCAGTGTGCGGGTAAACGGGTTTGATGTGAGGATGATAAACAGCAAAAAGCCGAGGTTGATCATGCCCATGACCGCCAGCACGCGCGCCAGCGCATCCTGCGGCATTCCGCGACTGAAAATCGCAACCGCCAGCGTCCAGGTGCTGAGCAGCAGCACCCACAGCAGCAGCGAGCCCTCATGTGCACCCCAGGTTGCGGCGATACGGTAGTAGACCGGCAGCAGCGTATTGGAGTTAGTGGCCACGTAGCCGACGGTGAAATCGTTAACGACAAAAGCGTGCACCAGCACCATGAATGAGGCTGCAATGCACAGGAACATACCCCAGGCGAGCGGACGCGCCATCGCCATCAGACGCGCATCCTGGCGCGCAGCGCCCCACAGCGGATAGACACTGAGCAGCAGCGCTAACCCCAGCGCGAGACACAGCAGAAAGCTGCCAATTTCCGGCATCATGATTGTGTACCTGCCTGCTGGTAAGCCGCCGCAGGTCCTTTGTGATTGTTCTTCATCGCATCCTGGATTTCCGGCGGCGTGTACTTCTCATCATGCTTCGCCAGCACCTCTTTGGCGTTCACCAGGTTGCCCGCTTCCAGCACCCCTTGCGCGACCACGCCCTGCCCTTCCCGGAACAGGTCCGGCAGGATGCCTTCATAACTCACGCTGATCACCCCGTTGGCGTCATACAGCTTGAATGAGACCGCGAGGGTTTTAGGATCGCGTTTTACGCTGCCCGGCATCACCATACCGCCAACGCGCAGCCGCTGGCCCGCTTCCGGCTTCTGGTGCTCTTCACCTTTGCCGTAGAGAATTTCACTGGGGGTATAGAAGAGATCAATGTTGGAGCGCAGCGCGTACATCACCAGCGCAGTGGCAAGGCCTAAGCCCACCAGCACGGCAACGACCACATACAGCCGGTTACGACGACGGATATTCACCTGGACTCTCCTGCTGCTTCACCGGCAGCTTTTTTCGATTTAGCCGCGCGAATGCGGCGCTCCCTGGATTGACGCTGGCGAATCTCTGCCAGCAGGCGGCGGCGGAACAGCAAGGTGTGCAGGATCAAGCCGAGCAACGGAATCAGGGTGAAAATGACGGCCAGCCAGACATAAAAGGCATAACCGCCCATGGCGAAAAACGCACTCCAGGAGGCGAAGGCGGGTGTCATGCTTTGCGCCCTCCCTGAGCCATCTCAATCGCCCACGGGCGATGACGTTCAGTAAACAGAATCAGGTTGCGCAGGCGCATCAGCGTCAGGGAGACAAATACCAGCAGATAACCGAGGATAGACCAGCGCAGCGGCGTACGCATGCTTGGATCAATCGCCTGCTGCATAATGCCGGACGAGCCCTGATGCAGGGTGTTCCACCACTGTACGGAGAAGTGAATAATCGGCAGATTGACCACGCCGACCAGAATCAGAATGCCGGCAGCGCGCCCGGCCGTACGGCGATCGTCGAAGGAGTGATAAAGCGCAATGACCCCCATATAGAGGAACAGCAGCACCAGTTCGGAGGTCAGACGCGCATCCCAGATCCACCAGGTGCCCCACATCGGTTTGCCCCAGGCGGAGCCGGTAACCAGCGCGATAAAGGTAAACACCGCACCAATCGGCGCCATGGCCGCAGAGACCAGGTCGGCCATCTTCATCTGCCACACCAGCCCGGTAAAGGCCGCGATCGCCATTGCGGCATAGACGCCCATTGACCACATCGCCGCCGGCACGTGAATGTACATGATCCGGAAGCTGTTGCCCTGCTGATAGTCAGCCGGTGCAAAGCCAAAGCCCCACGCCCAGCCCAGTAACAGCGCGCCCGCGCCCGCTACCGCGAACCAGGGAATGAAGCGACCGCATAGTTGATAAAGCCGCTCAGGCTTTGCCCACTGGTGTAACCATTTCCACATTTGCATTGCTCACACTAAAAAAGAGTCGGGACTGCGGCCTCTCTAAAGGAGGCACACATTAATGCAGACTAATACGCAACGCCGCAGCCGTGGCAAACGGCGAAAGGGTTGCGCTCACTGCCAGCATTGCGCCAAGAATCGCCAGGTAGCCGCCAATCGGTAACCCCTGGCCGGCAGCCTCAATCGCTGCGCTGGCAAAAATCAGAACCGGTATCGACAAAGGCAGTACCAGTAAACTCAGTAACACGCCGCCGCGCCGCAGCCCGACGGTCAGGCCGGTGCCAATCGCACCAAGAAAACTCAGGGTTGGCGTACCGATCAGCAGCGTTAGCGCCATCGCACGCCAGCCGGAAAAGTCCAGAGACAGCAGCAGTGCGGCCAGCGGCGACAGCAGAATCAGCGGCAGGCCGGTAATCAGCCAGTGCGCGATCACTTTACCCAGCACCGTGACCGGTAAGGGCGTTGGCAGCAGAAGTAGTTGCTCCAGCGAACCATCCAGAAAATCATCACGAAACAGCCGCTCCAGCGCCAGCAAGGAGGCCAGCAGCGCCGCCACCCATGCGACACCCGGCGCGATACGCGCCAGCTGCTGCGGTTCCGGCCCGATACCTAATGGAAACAGCGTGATAACAATCAGGAAAAACCACAGCGGATTGATCACCTCTGCGCCGCTGCGAAAAGCAATTTTTAACTCGCGCTGAATAACCCGCCCAAGCATTACGCCCACTCCGATGTGAGACGAATTTTACGCACCTGACCGCGGCTGTCTGGCAGGTCCTGATGCGTTGTCAGGATAACGGCGCCACCGTTATCGGCATGATCGGCAAATCGCACCATTAATTTTTCCACGCCGCCTTTGTCGATGGCCGTGAGCGGCTCATCCAGAATCCAGATGGCAGCCGGGCTCAGCCACAGGCGCGCCAGCGCCACACGCCGCTGCTGCCCGGCAGAGAGCTGCGCAACCGGAACCTCTTCATAGCCCAGCAGTTCAACCTGTTCAAGGGCAGCGAAAATCGCGTCATCGCTGCTGTCGCCGTGCCAGAAGTGCAGGTTTTCAAGCGGAGAGAGTACCGCTTTTACGCCAGGGTGATGGCCAAGATAGAGCAGATTTTGCTGCCATACTTCGCGTTGCTGCCGTATCGGCTGCCCCTGCCAACACACTTCGCCCTCTTCCGCGCGGCTCAGCCCCGCCAGCAGACGCAGTAAGGAGGTTTTGCCGGCGCCGTTTGGCCCTTCAATTTGCACAATATCGCCCGCCTGCACATGGAAGCTCAGCCCATGGAACAGGGTTCGCTCATCGCGAACACACGAGATATTAATGACTTCGAGCATAGAAGGGAGAATCACGGCAATGAATGAGGCGGCGATAATACCACAATGAAGCTATGGGCCGAAGTCTGTGAGATAGCTCCCACTTCACCCAAACGGGGTATTCGTGCGCACCAGATCAAGAAATTGCTCAAAAAACCTGCTCAGTTAAAACCTTGTTACTCTTAAATTGAATCTTAGTAACATTTCAGCCTTGCTAAAACCGTCTACGCTTATTACGCATTGGCATTATCACCGGGAGAAAACATGAAGCAAACGCCATCAAACAATGAAAATAATAATGATGTAGAGAGTGAAGAGAAGGACCAGGGCACCGATATCGAAGTGGATGAAGATGCCCTGCCCTCACGGGCTGCGGCAATCCATGAAGAGATTCGTCAGGATGGTGAAAAAGAGCTGGAGCGCGACGGCATGGCCCTGTTGTGGTCCGCTGTTGCTGCCGGTCTTTCAATGAGTGCCTCGCTAATGGCCAAAGGCATCTTTCAGGTCCACCTGGAGGGTGTGCCCGGCGCCTTTTTACTGGAGAATCTCGGCTACACCTTTGGCTTTGTCATCGTCATCATGGCGCGTCAGCAGCTGTTTACTGAAAATACGGTCACCGCGGTACTGCCGATC
>NZ_MLFS01000102.1 GCF_002095485.1 Pantoea wallisii
CGATCACGCCCGGGCCACAGCGCTACGCAACGCGGCGCGGGAACAGGCCAAAGCCAATCCCGGCCAGCTGCAGCAGCAGGATCGGCAGACGGATTTTGCCTGGCTGATGGACGGCGACAGCCGCTTTGGCCCGGTGTGTGAAGCCATCGCCAACGGGCGCTACTACTGGATACCGTTTGCCGCGATACGTGAAATGACGTTTCAGGCACCGGCCAGCGTGACCGATCTCATCTGGCGCCATACGCGCGTTGAGCTCGTTGATGGCAGCGAACAGATTTGTCAGATCCCGCTGCGCTATCCGCTGCAGCAGGGCGCAGACGAACGCTACCTGCGCGCCAGCGTTACGGAGTGGCAGGCGATAGACACAGACGATCACTTTATCGGCCACGGTCAGAAGATGTGGCTGAGCGAGGGCGCTGAAGTGCCCCTGCTGACGCTGCAGCAGATCACCTTTGATGCGCCAGAGATCTCCGATGAGCCGTGATAACAGTTCGCTGAACGATGGTTATGCGCAGCTGCATGGCGGCTTCCGCGCGCGCAAAAATCGTGATGCGTTAACCGCGCGTGACAAGCTGCAATCCTCGCTGCTCGATCGCCTCACGGACAATGCCCCGGACAAGCGCAGCGAAGCCAGCAGCACCACGCTGATCACCCACAGCACGCTGCGCCGCCACGTGCTGCGCGATCTGCAGTGGCTGTTCAACACTATCAACAATGAAGCGCAGCAGGATCTCAGCGCGTTCGGTGAGGTGCAGCGTTCGGTGTGGAACTTTGGCGTGGCGCCGCTGGCCGGACAGAACATCTCAGACATCGAGTGGCAGGATATGCAGCGCAAAATGACCAATGCCATCCTGCACTTTGAGCCGCGCATTCTGCCGCAGGGGTTGCAGGTGCGCTGTGTCAGTGACATGAAATCGCTCAGCCTGCACAACGTGTTGTCGATTGAGATCAAGGGCCGGCTGTGGTGCGTGCCTTATCCGCTGGAGTTTCTGTTCCGCACCCAGGTTGATCTGGAGAGCGGCCATTTTGAACTACAGGATGCAGGGTAAACATGGACAGCAAACTGCTCGACTATTACAACCGCGAACTGGCTTATCTGCGTGAGATGGGCGCGGAGTTTGCCGCACGCTATCCGAAAGTGGCCGGGCGTCTCGGCATGCGTGGCATCGACGTCGCCGACCCTTACGTTGAGCGGTTAATGGAGGGGTTCGCCTTTCTGACATCACGCGTGCAGCTAAAAATGGACGCGGAGTTCCCGCGCTTCTCACAGCGCCTGCTGGAGATGATCGCACCGTCGTACCTCTCACCGACGCCGTCGATGGCCATCGCTCAGCTAACGCCGGACAGCCGCAAAGGTGACATCAGTAACGGCTTTCTCGTGCCGCGCGGCACCATGATGGAGAGCCAAAACCTGAAAAAAACCGGTGTCACCTGCAGCTACACTACGGCACACGACGTGATGCTGCACCCGCTGCGCATCAGCGACGTTACGCTCGGTGGCGTACCGGGTGATCTGCCGCTCGGCGAGCTGAAACTGAGCGGTCTGGGTGCTGCCAGCGCGCTGCGCGTACGCATTGCGTGCGAAGGGATATCATCACTCAGCCAGCTGAACGTGGACGACGTAATGCTGTTTCTCAGCGGGCCCGATATTCAGGCGCAGAAGCTGCTGGAGCTGTTGATGCAGCATCGCGTGGGTATCCTGCTGCAATCCGTAGAGAAAAAGCCGCTGCGCCAGGTCTTAGCGGATGACGCGCTGCAGCAGGAGGGGTTCGCACCGGAGCAGGCGCTGCTGCCGGACGATCTGCGCAACTTTGACGGCTACCGACTGCTGCAGGAGTATTTTGCTTTCCCGGCGCGCTTCCAGTTCATCAGCCTGAAGCAGCTGGCGCCGTTCCTGCGCCGCTGCGATAACGCCCAGGCGTTTGACATCATTATTCTGCTGGACAGAGCCGACAGCGCGCTGGAGAGCGTGGTGGATGCCAGCCATCTGGCGCTGCACTGCACGCCGGTGATCAATCTTTTCCCCAAAACCGCTGAGCGCCTGAAAATCAGCGATAGCCAGCACGAATACCATCTGGTGGTCGATAACATCCGGCCGCTGGATTATGAAGTGCACTCGGTTAAGCGGCTGTTCGCTACCGTTGAGGACAAGCGCGAAGAGCAGATCTTCCGCCCCTTCTGGAGCACCTTCAGCGGAGATGAGGGCGACTATGGGGCCTACTTCTCGCTGCGCCGCGAGCAGCGCACGCTATCGGAACACGCGCAGCGTTACGGGACGCGCACCGGCTATATTGGCTCGGAGGTGTTTCTCTCGCTGGTGGATGAGCACCATACGCCATGGCGCGATGAGGTGCGCTATCTGTCAGCGGATGTGCTGTGCACCAGCCGCGATCTGCCGCTGATGCTGCTGCAGCAGGAGCAGGGCAACTTCGTGATGCCGGACTCGATCCCGGTCAGCCAGCTGACGTTGCGTAAAGGGCCCACGCCGCCGCGTCCGGCGCTGGCAGAGGGGCTGGCAGCGTGGCGCTTAATCAGCCATCTGCAAATGAACTACCTCAGCCTGATGGACAGCAGCGATGGCGAAGGGGCTGCCGCGCTGCGCCAGCTGCTGAGTCTGTATGCCAACCTGGCGGATGCGCCGGTTGCGCGCCAGATTGACGGCATCCGGCACTGCCAGCTTAAGGCGGTCAATCGTCGCGTACCCGAGCCCGGCCCGGTGGTCTTTGCGCGCGGCGTCAGCATCACGCTGGAGGTGGATGAGCAGGCGTTTTCCGGCGCCAGCCCGTGGCTGCTCGGCAGCGTGCTGGAGCGCGTATGCGGACGGCTGGTGGCGCTTAACAGCTTTACCGAGTTCACGCTCAACAGCCAGCAGCGCGGTGAAGTGGGTTACTGGCCGCCGCGCATGGGCAGGAAGGCGCTGATATGACAGAAGCAGGCGTTACTCCGCTGCAGCGCGCCACGCGACTGCCGGACGATTTCTGGCACAAGGTGATGGCCGCGCCGTGGCGCTACGATCTGTTCCAGCTGCTGCGGAAGCTTGACGCGCAGGGCGGGCAGCGCTATCCGCTGGGGCGTGCGCCGCTGCCAAAGTTTGAGGCGGTGCGCATTGGGCAGACCCCCTCGCTGGCCTTCGCACCCTCGACCGTCGCCAGCGTGCAGACGCGTGCAGAAGATGATCGCCACGAAGTCTCCATCTACAGCTTCGGCCTGTTTGGCCCCAACGGCCCGCTACCCACGCACCTGAGCGAGTACGTGCACGAGCGCATCGTGCACCATCAGGATCACAGTATGGCGGCGTTTGCCGACCTCTTTCACCATCGCGCCACGCTGCTGTTCTACCGCGCGTGGGCCGATGCGCAGCCCGTTGTCTCGCTGGATCGCGCTGATGACAGCCGCTTCCGCGATTATCTCGCCTGCCTTACCGGCATAGGTTTACCGGCGCAGCAGCAGGCCAGCTCGCTCAGCTTACATGCGCGTTTGATGCTGGTCGGCCATCTCAGTCGCCACGGTCATGATGCCGAAGGGCTGGAGCGCATACTGCGCCACTATTTTGGCGTGCCGGTTCGGCTGGAGCAGAACACACCGCAGTGGCTAACGCTGGATAGCGCGACCAGGCGCGGCTGGGTGCAGGCCGTCACATGCCACGGCTGGGGGAGTCGGCGTTTCTCGGGGTAGCGGTACGCGATGTGCAGCACCGCTTTCGCCTGCGTATCGGACCACTCAGCGCGGCGCAGTATGCACACTTTCTGCCGGATGCGCCGGGCGCCCGGGAAGTCCGCGACTGGGTGCGGCACTACCTCGGCATTGAGATGCAGTGGGATCTCAGCCTGATCCTCGCTGCGGATGAGGTCAAAAGCGTCACGCTGGGCGGTCAGGCCCGGCTCGGTTATACCAGCTGGCTGGGGCAGATGCCGCAGCCGCAGGATCGTGAAGATTTCATGTTTGAGGTTGAGACAGCGGCACGCTAACTCAATCGCTTTTCCTCTGTTACACAGCCCGCTTCTTTCATTAAAGAGACCCGATATGTCAGAAATCAGCCGTGCCGTGTTATTCGGCAAACTGGATACGCTGTTATTTACCTCGCTGGAGAGCGCCACCGCCTTTTGCAAACTGCGCGGTAACCCTTATGTTGAGCTGGTGCACTGGCTGCACCAGATGCTGCAGCAGCAGGATGGCGACCTGCAGCAGGTGATCAGCCATTTTTCACTGGACGAAAACGCGCTGACGCGGGATATCGTGGCGGCGCTCGATCGCCTGCCACGCGGCGCGAGCGCCATCTCCGATCTCGCCGAGCACATCGATAGCGCGGTTGAACGCGCCTGGGTGTACGCCTCGCTGAAGTACGGTGCCACACGCATTCGCGGTGGCCATCTGCTGATTGGCATGCTGAAAACCTTCAATCTGGCCAGCGTGCTGAAAGGCATCTCCGGCCAGTTTGCCCGCATCAATGCTGACGCTCTGCTGGAGCAGTTCGATACCCTGCTCGCCAGCAGCAAAGAGGCACAGCAGGCCAGCGTGGCGGCGCCCGGTACAGAAGGGGCGGTGCCGGCAGCCGGCAGCAGCACGCTGGCACAATATGCACAGGACCTGACGGCGCGCGCGCGTGAAGGGCGTATCGATCCGGTTACCGGACGCGATGAAGAGATCCGTCAGATGGTGGACATTCTGATGCGCCGCCGTCAGAACAACCCGCTGCTGACCGGTGAAGCGGGCGTGGGGAAAACGGCGGTCGTGGAGGGGCTGGCACTGCGCATTGCCGCGGGTGATGTGCCGGCGCCGCTGCGCGATGTGCAGCTATGGCTGCTGGATATCGGCATGTTGCAGGCCGGGGCCGGCATGAAAGGCGAGTTCGAAGCGCGCTTACAGACGTTGATCAACGAAGTGCAATCCAGCCCGACGCCAATTGTGCTGTTTGTCGATGAGATCCACACGCTGGTGGGCGCAGGCGGCCAGCAGGGCACCGGCGACGCCGCTAACCTGCTGAAACCGGCCCTGGCGCGCGGCCAGCTGCGCACCATCGGCGCCACCACCTGGGCGGAATACAAAAAATACATTGAGAAAGACCCGGCGCTGACGCGTCGTTTCCAGACCGTGCAGGTGCAGGAGCCGGACGAAGCCAAAGCGATTCTGATGCTGCGCAGCACCGTGAGCGCGCTGGAGAAACACCATCAAATCCTGCTGCTGGATGAAGCGGTCAGCGCGGCGGTAAAAACTCTCCCATCGCTACATTCCGGCGCGTCAGCTGCCGGATAAAGCGGTGGCACTGCTGGATACCGCCTGCGCGCGCGTGGCCGTTAGCCAGGGTGCGCAGCCGGCGGCGCTGGAAGATTGCCTGCACCGGTTAGCCGCGCTGGAGATCGAAGCGGAGATCATCGAGCGCGAAAGCAAAGTCGGGCTCGGCGATGCGGAACGCCAGCAGGCGATTGCCGCACAGCGCGCTGAACTGCTAACCGAGCGTGATGCGCTGCAGCAGCGCTGGGAGCAGGAGCGCGATCTGGTTAATCAGCTCATTGAACTGCGCGCGCGCTGCGTCAGCGAAGGGGGAGCGTCACTGGATGCCGAGCGGGATGCACTGCAGCAGCAGCTACAAGACGTACAGGGCGAAGCGCCGCTGCTGTTTGCGGCAGTTGATGCCAGCGTGGTGGCGGCCGTGGTCTCTGACTGGACCGGTATTCCTCTGGGCCGCATGGTGAAAAACGAGATCGACGCGGTGCTTAACCTCGCCGACACCCTGAATCAGCGCGTTATTGGTCAGCGCCACGGTCTGGAGCTGATCGCCAAACGCGTACGCACTTCGCGCGCGCGTCTGGATAACCCGAACAAGCCGGTGGGCGTCTTTATGCTGTGCGGCCCGTCGGGCGTCGGGAAAACCGAAACCGCGCTGGCGCTGGCGGAGTCGCTGTACGGCGGCGAGCAGAACATCATCACCATCAACATGAGCGAGTTCCAGGAAGCGCACACCGTTTCCACCCTGAAAGGGGCACCGCCGGGCTACGTCGGTTACGGTGAAGGCGGCGTGTTGACCGAAGCGGTGCGCCGTCGTCCTTACAGCGTGGTGCTGCTGGATGAGATCGAAAAAGCGCATCCGGATGTGCACGAGCTCTTTTTCCAGGTATTTGATAAAGGCTGGATGGAGGATGGCGAAGGGCGCCATATCGACTTCCGCAACACCATCATCATTCTCACCTCCAATGTCGGTACGCAGTTAATCAGCGCCATGTGCGCCGATCCGGAGCTGATGCCCGATCCGGACGCGCTGAGCATGGCACTACGCAAACCGCTGCTGGAGGTGTTCCCGCCTGCGCTGCTGGGCCGCCTGCTGGTGGTGCCGTACTACCCGCTGAGCGATGCGATGCTGGCAGAGATAGTGCGCCTGCAGCTGGGCCGCATTGTGCGCCGTCTGGCGGATAACCACGGCATTGAGGCGCAGGTGGATGAGACGGTGATTAGCCAGATTGTGCAGCGCTGCACGGAGGTGGAATCAGGCGGTCGCATGGTCGATGCCATCCTCACTAATACCCTGTTGCCACAGATGAGCCAGATGCTGCTGAGTGCCCATGCCCGTGATGAACGCTATCGCCGTGTGCAGGTGTGCTGTGAGCAGGGCGAGTTTGTTTGCCAGTTCGATGTCTAAAGCCGTTAGTGATCAGAGAGTTTTCGAAAATGTCGGAACACGATAATCCCCTGAACGTACCCAACGCCTTGCCGGTGGGTTACCGATTCAATGAGTTTGAAATTAAAGAAGTTATCGGCGGTGGCGGCTTTGGCATTGTGTATCGTGCCTGGGATCATCAGCTGGAGCGCGATATCGCCATCAAAGAGTTTATGCCGGCTTCGCTGGCAGTGCGCAGCGATGACCTTAACCTGGTGCTGCGCAGCGAGCGCTTCAGCAAAACGTTCCACGCCGGGCTGAACAGCTTTATTCAGGAAGCGCGGCTGCTGGCCCGTTTCAACCATCCTAACCTGCTGCATGTGCTGCGCTTCTGGGTGCAGAACGACACCGCGTATATGGGCACGGTGTTCTACAGCGGGACCACGCTCTCCGCGCTGCGCGAGCGTAATCCGCAGCAGGTGGATGAGACCTGGATCCGTCGCCTGCTGCCGCCGCTGCTGGGGGCCATCAAAACCATCCACGAGGCGGGCTATCTGCATCGCGATATCTCACTGGATAACATCCAGATTCAGAGCAGCGGCGAGCCGGTGCTGCTGGACTTCGGCTCGGCGCGTAAAACCATCGGTAACCTTTCGGACGAGAGCGAAACCATGCTGCGTCCCGGCTATGCGCCGATTGAGCAGTACAGCGATAACGACGAGAGCGAGCAGGGGGCATGGACCGATATTTATGCGCTGGGCGCGGTGCTGCATACGCTGATCACCGGTGCGCCGCCGCCGGTCAGCGTGGTGCGCAGCATTGAAGATAACTATCAGCCGCTGGCACAGCGCCGCGTGCCGGGTTACTCCGCCGCGCTGCTGTCCGCTGTGGATTGTGCACTGGCGCTGAAACCGGAGGATCGTCCGCAAAGCATTGATGCCTTCGCCGAACTGATGGCGCTGCCGGAGCGCGAACCGGAACCGCTGCTGAGTGCCAAAATCACGGGGCCGGGCACCATGCTGGTGCCCGTTGAAGAGGCTGAAGAGGCGGCACCGGTTTCACCGGTAAAAGCGCTGCTGGGGCATCGCTTTGCCTTGCCGGGCCTGGTGGCAGCCGGCGTGCTGCTGGGCCTGTGTGTTGGTCTGCTGATGTCTGGCGGCGATGATTCAGCACCGCCGACGGCGAGCGTGCAGCACAGCGCGCCCGCTGCTCAGGCACCGGTTGAACCGGCGGCTGCGCCCACAGAGACCGCACAGCGCCAACCCGATCCGGAGCCCGAAGCTGTGCCGCCGGAGCCGGTGGCGCAGGTCTACCTCCGGCTGAAGCAAGGCGAGCGCGTTCAGGTTAACGGCAAACAGCAGGCGCTGGTACCCGCCGCCAATGGCTTTGCCGCCCTGCAACTGGCACCCGGCAAATACACCTTTGCTATCAGCGGCCAGGACGGTACGCGCGAGCAAACGCTGAGCATCAGCGAAGAAGGCGTCTGGTTGCTCGATCCACACAGTTAATTATCAGGGATT
>NZ_MLFS01000103.1 GCF_002095485.1 Pantoea wallisii
TGGATGCGCACTATACACTTGGTGTGTGATGATGCAACCCCTTTTTGCGCTAAAGCCTTAAATAGACACAGAGTTGCTGAATAAATTGGCCATTGGGTGGTTTATTGTACAGATGTGAGCACGGTAGCCTGTGGCAGATTTCATTCTCGCTGTCCCTTTGCTATCGTCGCCGGGCAAACAACCTGAAAAAGAGAACGTAATGAAAGGACACTGGGCGAAGTATGCACTTACTGGCGCGTTTTTCGCGCTGTTAGCGGGTTGTAGCTCGAAGCCGACCGACCGCGGTCAGCAATATATTGATGGCAAGCTGGAGCAGCCGCTCGGGCTGGTGAATGAGCCGAACGCCAAAGGGCGTCCGGTCAATGGCCGTGATTTCGGCCTGCAGGTGCAGCAGATTCAGTCGGCGTCCTCAGGCTTATATAGTCGTAATACCGGCACTTACAGCGCAATTCAGAACTGGCTGCTCTCCGGCGCCGATACGCGCCAGCTGCGCAACTTTGGCCTGAATGCTTACCAGATGGAGGGCACCGATAATTACGGTAACGTGCAGTTCACTGGTTATTACACCCCGGTTGTGGAGGCGCGCTATACCCGTCAGGGTGAGTTCCAGTATCCGATTTACCGTATGCCGCCGCGTCCGCGCGGGCAGAAGCTGCCAAGCCGCGCCTCTATCTATAGTGGCGCGCTGGATGAGCGCTATGTCATTGCGTGGAGTAACTCGCTCATCGACAACTTCATGATGGACGTGCAGGGCAGTGGCTACGTTGATTTCGGTGACGGCCGTCCACTGCGCTTCTTTGGTTACAGCGGCAAAAATGGTTGGGCTTACCACAGTATCGGCAAAGAGCTGATCGATCGCGGTGAAGTGAAGCGTGAAGATATGTCGATGCAGGCGATTCGTCAGTGGGCCGAAGAGCATTCGCCGCAGCAGGTGCGTGAAGTGCTGGAGACCAATCAATCCTTTGTCTTCTTTAAGCCGGAAGAGTACGTTCCCGTGCGTGGCGCCAGCGCGGTGCCGCTGATTGCCAAAGCGTCAGTGGCTTCTGACCGCTCGCTGATACCTGCCGGTACGGCGCTGCTGGCGGAAGTGCCGCAGTTAAATGAGAAGGGCAAATTCAACGGCAAGTATGAGATGCGCCTGATGGTGGCGCTGGATGTGGGCGGAGCGATCAAAGGCCAGCACTTCGACATCTATCAAGGCGTTGGCCCGGATGCGGCACATCTGGCGGGCTTCTATAACCACTACGGTCGCGTCTGGGTGCTGAAAGCGGCACCGGGTACCGGCCAGCCCTTGTTCAGCAATCCGCAAAACGGCAATAATGGTTCATTGATCATCGGCGCGAATTGATATTGTTTGCGCCCGGTTCTGGCAAGGTGCGCATCGCTGCGCACCCTAATGAAAGGTTTGATATGAGAGTGGTAAGCGATGCCTGGCGGCAGCGTTTTGGTGGTACGGCGCGGTTATACGGGCAGGACGCACTGCAGCGGTTTGCCGATGCGCACTTCTGTGTGATTGGTATTGGCGGCGTAGGGTCGTGGGCGGCAGAGGCGCTGGCGCGCACCGGTATTGGTAAAATCACCCTGATTGATATGGATGATGTCTGTATCACCAATACCAATCGCCAGATTCATGCGCTACAGGGCAGTGTCGGCCAGGCCAAGACCGAAGTAATGGCCGGGCGCCTGCGCGCGATCAATCCGGAGTGTGAAGTTATCTGTATTGATGATTTCATTACGCCGGATAATACCGCTGAACTGCTGGCATCGGGATTCGATTACGTGATTGATGCCATTGACAGCGTGCGGCCGAAAGCGGCGCTGATTGCATGGTGCCGTCGTAACAAGATTCCGTTGATCACCACCGGCGGCGCGGGCGGGCAGATCGATCCCACGCAGATTCAGGTCAGTGATTTAGCTAAAACTATTCAGGACCCGCTGGCGGCGAAGTTGCGCGAGCGGCTGAAAAGCGATTTCGGCGTGGTAAAAAACAGCAAAGGCAAGCTGGGCATTGACTGCGTGTTCTCGACGGAAGCGCTGGTCTATCCGCAGCCAGACGGCAGCGTATGCGCTTCACGCAGCACGGCCGAAGGGCCGAAACGGATGGATTGTGCGGCAGGTTTCGGGGCCGCCACCATGGTGACCGCCACCTTTGGTTTTGTCGCCGTCTCACACGCGCTTAAGAAATTCCTCGCGCGTGCGGTGCGTCAGTCAGCCTGATGCGCACGGGCAGCGCGCTGGACGGCCTCGGCCAGCGCCTGCAGGCCGCTGCTGCGTGACGCGCTAAGCTGCGCGCGCAGCCCCAACGTATCAAACAGCGCCAGCGGATCCTGTGCTAACAGCGCCGCAGACGTTTTACCCTCTACCGCTGTCAGCAAGACCGCCAGCAGACCGCGGACGATGCGGCCTTCACTGTCACCATAAAAATGCAGCGTACCGTTGGGCCGCAGCTGGCTACTGAGCCAGACGCGGTTTTCGCAGCCGCTCAGCTCAATGTCGGCGGTTTTTAACTCATCCGGTAAGGCAGGCAGCTGGCGGCTGAGCTGGATCAGCTGACGGTAGCGATCCTCCCACTGGTGAAAATGGGCAAACTTCTCCGTCAGGCTGGCTTCAGTGATCACATCGCCAAAAGGGTGTGGCGCTGTCAGGTCTGATGTCATTGCGTTACTCACTCAATAATTCCACGGCATGAAGCATGGCGCGCACCAGCGCATCCACGTCCTGCAAACTATTATAGGGCGCGAAGGAGACGCGCAGCGTGCCGCTCACGCCCAGCGCCGCCATCAGCGGCTGGGCACAGTGCTGGCCGGCACGCAGCGCAATGCCTTGCTCTGCCAGCAGCGTGACGATATCACTGTGGTGAATGCCCGCGATATCAAACGCCAGCAGGCTGGCGTTGCCACAGCGAAAACTGCGGAACCCCGGAATCGCTCGCAGCTGCTCTTCGGCAAGGCTGGCGAGCTGCTGACTCCACATTTCAGCCTTTTCTGCGTGATGCTGTGATAACCACTCCAGCGCCGCGCTCAGACCCACCACGCCAGCCACATTGGGCGTGCCGGCTTCAAAGCGCCACGGCACTGGCTGCGGCGTGAAACCGCTGAAATCAACCTGCGTCAGCATCTTTCCGCCGCCCTGCCACGGCTGCATGGCCTCCAGCAGATCGGCTTTACCGTATAAAACGCCGATGCCCATAGGGCCATAGAGCTTGTGGCCAGAGAAGGCGTAGAAATCGATATCCAGCGCCTGAACGTCCGGCGGGCAGTGCACCACGCCCTGGGCGCCATCAACCATCACTTTCGCCCCGACGCTGTGCGCCAGTGCAATCGCCCGGGCCAGATCCGGACAGCCGCCCGTGACATTAGACATCTGACCGATCGCCAGCAGCCGGGTGCGTTCGCTGAGCAGTTGCGGCAGTAAGGCCATGTCCGGCAGGCGATCTTCACCAATTGGCCACTTCACCACTTTGGCGCCACAGGCCTGCGCCACCATTAGCCACGGCACCAGGTTAGCGTGATGTTCCGCTTCGCTGACCACGATCTCATCGCCAGGCTGCAGGCGCGGCGCCAGCCAGCTATGCGCCACCAGATTAATGGCTTCGGTCGTGCCGCGCGTCCAGACAATCTGACGATCGTCCGCAGCGTTCAGCCAGCGCGCCACCAGGCCACGCGCCTGCTCATACTTCTCCGTCAGCGCACGCGCGGCGGCAAACTGGCTGCGGTGTACCGTGCCGGCACTCAGCGAATAGAACTGCGTGGTCGCATCAATGACCGCCTGCGGCTTGAGCGCGGTGGCCGCGCTGTCGAGATAGATACCGGCATCGCTCAGTGCAGGGAACTGCTGACGAAAGGTGCCGGGAGAAAAAATGGTCATACTCAGCTCACTTGATGAGTTATCAGGAACAGACTGAAAGCCGGTCTGTTGCCTGGCAAAGCTGTAAAAGCGCGTTATGCTAATTATTGCAAGGTTTGAACCGAAACCCGCATAGCCAATCGGCCTGTTTTAGTCGATTGCTCTGTTTGTTGCCGTTGGTTAGCGCACGCGGGTGGTTTAATGCAATCAATCTGCAAGGAGATAGAAGATGAATAAACTCGCCGCAGTGCTGGCCGTGTGTACCATGGCCTTTACCCTGGCTGCCTGTTCCAGCAACTACGTAATGCACACTAATGATGGTCGCACCATTGTTGCGGACGGCAAACCAAAAGTTGACGATGAAACCGGTATGATCAGCTATAAAGATGCCAATGGCAATGAGCAGCAGATCAACCGTTCTGACGTTAAAGAGATGGTTGAGATGGGGCAGTAAGCAGCAGATAACATCGCCGGGCCATCGGGTTCATAATGGCCCGGAGCAGGATACACAGGGATGTGTAGGATAAAAAAAAGCACCGCAATTTGCGGTGCTATTTAAAATCACTATGGACAGACAGGGTAAATCTACAGGAATTAAAAGCTTGATCTGCAAGCGTCAGATCAAAATGCAAACACAACATCACGACCACAAGCCAAAAGCTCTCCGAAAGTCTGCGATCTCTCGCACGTTTCCAGAAATCTTTTCGTTCCGGCTCAGGAAGTGCGGCAACTATAGGTATTTGCTGGAGCTTCCTCAACGGACAAATTATAATGTCTCGGATTAAAAAAACTAATACGTAACGACTTTGTATAAGTTGAAGTATTACTCTGTGAATCCGGATACGGAAAACCATGTCAAAACGCCTTCCGCCGCTTAATGCTCTTCGCGTCTTCGATGCTGCGGCCCGTCATTTAAGCTTTACTAAAGCCGCTGAGGAGCTGTTTGTTACCCAGGCAGCTGTCAGCCATCAGATTAAATCTCTGGAAGATTTTCTTGGCCTCAAGCTGTTTCGCCGGAGGAATCGTTCGCTTTTACTGACCGAAGAGGGTCAAAGCTACTATCTGGATATCAAGGAGATCTTCTCCGCCCTGAACGACGCCACGCGCAAATTGCAGGCGCGCAGTGCCAAAGGCGCACTCACCGTTAGCCTGCTGCCCAGTTTTGCCATTCAGTGGCTGGTGCCACGGCTCTCCAGCTTTAATCTGGCTTATCCGGGCATCGATGTGCGGATCCAGGCCGTAGACCGCGATGAGGAGAAACTGGCGGACGATGTTGACGTCGCGATTTTTTACGGGCGCGGCAACTGGCCTGGATTGCGGGTGGAAAAACTCTATGCCGAATACCTGCTGCCGGTTTGCTCACCTTTGCTGCTGACGGGCGATAATCCGTTAAAGTCTCCGGCCGATCTCGCGCACTTTACGCTACTGCATGATGCCTCGCGCCGTGACTGGCAGTCCTATATCCGCCAGCTGGGCTTGCAGCACATTAATGTGCAGCAGGGGCCGATCTTCAGCCACAGCGCGATGGTGCTACAGGCGGCTATTCATGGGCAGGGCGTGGCGCTGGCGAACAACGTGATGGCGCAGAGCGAGATCGAGGCGGGCCGTTTAGTCTGCCCCTTTAACGATGTACTGGTAAGTAAAAACGCTTTTTATCTGGTTTGTCATGACAGCCAGGCAGAACTGGGTAAAATAGCCGCCTTTCGTCAGTGGATTCTGGAAAAAGCCGCAACTGAACAAGAAAAATTCCGTTTTCGCTATGACCACTAATGCGACGTTTACCGCACAGTGATGTTGCGGTTTCACCTTGAGGATAATGACATGTCCAGTCGTGCCATGTTTGTTTTTGCCGCCATCAGCGGCTTTGTGCTGGTGGCGTTTGGCGCTTTTGGCGCCCATGTGCTGAGTAAATCCCTCGGCCCGGCCGAGATGGCGTGGATTCATACTGGTCTTGAGTATCAGGCTTATCACACGCTGGCTATTATCGGTATTGGCGCCGCCATGTTGCGTCGCGCCAATATCTGGTTCTACTGGAGCAGTGCAGCGATGGCGCTTGGCACGGTTCTGTTCAGCGGCAGCCTCTACTGTCTGGCGCTGTCACACCTGAAGTTTTGGGTATTTATTACGCCAGTGGGTGGCCTGTGCTTCCTGATTGGCTGGTTTTTGATGTTGATTGGCGCGCTGCGTCTGAAACGAAAGGCAGATCGCGATGAATAAAGTTTTACTCTATTGCCGTCCAGGATTTGAAAAAGAGTGTGCGGCAGAGATCAGTGCCAAAGCGGCAGAACGTGAAATCTACGGCTTCCCGCGCGTAAAAGATGACGCGGGTTACGTGCTCTTTGAGTGTTACCAGCCGGAAGATGCCGAAAAGCTGCTGCGCACGTTGCCGTTTGCGGAACTGATTTTTGCCCGCCAGATGCTGGTGGTGGGCGAGCTGCTGCGCGATCTGCCGCCGGAGGATCGGATTACACCGATTACCGGCATGCTGACCGGGGTGGTCGAGAAGGGCGGTGAACTGCGCGTTGAAGTGCCGGATACCAACGAAGCCAAAGAGCTGACAAAATTCTGCCGTAAGCTCACCGTACCGCTGCGCGCCAGCCTGCGCGACAGCAAGATCTTGCTGAATTACGAAAGTCCGAAGCGCCCGGTGGTGCACGTGTTCTTTATCGCGCCCGGCACCTGCTACGTGGGGTATTCGCTGCCGGAGAACAACTCACCCTTCTATATGGGCATTCCGCGCCTGAAGTTTCCCTCCGATGCGCCAAGTCGCTCCACGCTCAAGCTGGAAGAGGCGTTCCACGTCTTTGTACCGGCGGATGAGTGGGATGAACGACTGGGCAGCGGCATGTACGCCGTCGATCTCGGCGCCTGTCCCGGTGGCTGGACGTATCAGCTGGTGAAACGCAGTATGTGGGTGTATGCAGTGGATAACGGCCCGATGGCGCCCAGCCTGATGGACACCGGCCAGGTGACGCACTGCCGCGAGGATGGCTTCAAATTCCGTCCGCCCCGCACCAACATCAGCTGGCTGGTGTGCGATATGGTGGAAAAACCGGTGCGCGTTGCCAGCCTGATGACAGAGTGGCTGGTCAACGGCTGGTGCCGTGAAGCCATTTTCAACCTCAAGCTGCCAATGAAAAAGCGCTATGAAGAGGTGACGCAGAACCTGGCGATGATCGATGCAGCGCTGAAAGCGCAAGGTGTGAATGCGCAAATTCAGGCACGCCAGCTCTATCACGACCGCGAAGAAGTGACCGTGCATGTGCGCCGGATTTGGGCGGCAGTAGGCGGTCGTCGCGACGAACGCTAATC
>NZ_MLFS01000104.1 GCF_002095485.1 Pantoea wallisii
CGCGAGGAAACCGCTCTCCGCCAGTTTATCGGCCGCCCGCGCACGTGCCGGGAACAGCGTGTTGCACAACGCGCCCAGCGATAAAATACCCACGCCCTGTAATAAACGACGGCGTGACAAACCTGAAGCGTGGTTATGCGCCATGCTTTTTCCCCCTGCGCAAACGAGATACAACAACACCCAGTACGATCAGCACAATCGCGGCGGCACTACCATATACGGCTGGCTGCGCCAGACGGGCGATCAGCGGCCGCTCGCCACCTTCACGTACGGTTTTAACCTGCTGCGCCGTGACGTTAAGTTCAGCATTGCCGAAGTTTTTCAGCACGTAATTACTGACATCAGCAATCAGCTGATCGGTCAGGCGATCGGTATAAAACGCCTCCGGGCCAAAGCCCGGCATGGCCACGGCTCTCCCCTCAACCGTGCGGTGCACGCCATAGACAATGGTGGCAATCAGGTTATCTGCCTGCGGGGCGCCGGTGGCGGTGTTGTGGAACAGCGCGGGGTAAAACGCATTGCCGGCACCGTCTGCCTGATGGCAGTTGGCGCAGGTGCTGCTGTAAACCTGCCAACCGGCATCAGGACTCTTCACTGCACGTAACGACGCATCGCTGGTGGCCGGCTTACCCTGCATATCGCGTGGCGCGCCCGGCTGGCTTACAGCCGGGATCTGGCGCAGGTAAGCCACCATGGCATTAATGTCGTCGTCAGAGAGATATTGCAGACTATGCTCAACGGCTTCAGCCATGGGACCGGCCGCCTGCGCTTTCCCGGCCACGTGCCCGGTTTTCAGATACTGTGCAAGTTGCGCATCGCTCCAGTTACCGATGCCTGCTTGTTTGTCAGACGTGATATTCGGCGCGTACCAGCTGCCAAGGGAGCCACCGCTCAACGCACGATCGTTGTTTTGCCCCATGAGTGCATTGCGCGGAGTGTGACAGGTATCGCAGTGCGCCAGCGCATTGACCAGATAATCACCGCGATTAATTTGCGCTGATTTGTCTTTAGCTGGAATAAATGTCTGGTCATCGGCAAACAATACATTCCAAAGTGCCATGCTGCTGCGAATATTAAACGGGAATGGCAGATCGGTTTGTGGCGGCACATTATCGTCGGCTTTTACCTCCTGCATAAAATAGACATACAGTGCATGTATATCCTCATCGGTAATTTTCGCATAGGAGGTATAGGCATTGCCGGATAGAGATGCTGGCCTTGCCGGTTAATTCCCTGTCGCACCGCGCGGGCAAACTCCTGTTCGGTGTAATCACCAATTCCTGCGGTTTTAGAAGGGGTGATATTACTGGCGACGATATTACCCAGGGGTGAAGAGATAATATATCCGCCGGACATCTCAGCCGCATGGTCGGGAGGTGTATGGCAGGCGCCACAATCTGCTGCAATAGCCAGATATTTGCCTTTCGCAATAAGAGCGGCAGAGTCGTGCGCATTTTCAGCATGGGCTGAAAATGTCGCAGACATCAAAATGCTCAACGCGAAAGGCAGAGAACAATGTCTCACCTTTCTTGCCTTCATTATAATTGCTTCCGGTTAATAATTATTGGTGTTGTATAAAACAGAAATGCACTTCTGCCAGAGGCTGGCAGAAGTGCAGACTAGCAGAAACTTAATTCATACAAAATACAAACTATGCTATAACAGTTCATAATCATTAAAGATGATATTTTCACTGCTGGCGGCCGTAATATCGACTTTCCCTGGTTCGGTCAGAAATGCGTCCCCGGGATGGACCCACATCTCTTTCACCCGATTCTCATGCGCAGGGTCAGCAAGTAAGATGCGCCCCTCTGTGAAAAATACCCGCACGCCCGGACCGTGCTGTACATATTCACCGGTATTCTCGCCTGGCTTCAGCGTAACCTTCCAGCCTTTAACGTTTTTTTTGTCCAGCACCTGCTGGAAAGCCTGGCTCTCCGGGCGCGTTGCGCCACCAAAGTTTTGCGGGCCCGGCAGGTTAATTTCAAAAGCCACCTGATGATTAACGCTCGATCCGGTATTGGTTACGCGATCGGAATTTGATTTCCCCTGGTGGGCGCCAAATTTAACGTTGCCGGATTTCATCTCATAATCAATTGCCGGTTTCGTGGTGTACTCAATTTTTACCGGGCTGCCCTCAATATGCGTATTGACGTAATCAAGGTGCTGCTCATGGAATAAGGTTGCGTGTCCGGGCTGGATCAGCACGCGCATTACCGTGACATATTTATTCTCCAGAATAACGTGATGCAACGGTTCCAGATCGGTAGCCACCACCTTCTCAGCGGCGTGCACCTGTAATCCGGCCATCAGAAGAGCCGAACCTGACAGGGTAATGAGTAATGTTTTACGAAAGACAGACATGATGACTCCTTCTCCTGAGAAAATAGTTAACGCACTATGCGCAAGATTAATTAATAACAGGCCGCAATCGCTTTTACCGTTGATTACTCAACGATGGTGACCCAATTCGCGCCCTTACCGGTTGGTACGCGCTCCAGTAAATTGAGCGTGCCGCTCTCCTGGTCAATAGAATAGAGCGCAATGTGCGCTGACTTCTGCCCGGATTCGATTAAATAACGACCGGAGTTATCAATAGCAAAACCGCGCGGCTGCAGTTCTGTTTTCATACTTTTAATTAATGTTAACCTTCCGTCACGGGGAGAGACGCGGAAGGCGGTAATATGGCTGCTGGTTCGTTCAGTCGAGTAAAGAAAACGGCCGTTTGGAGTGAGGTGAATATCCGCCTGCCAGATACGGGGCCTGGCCGATGCGGGCAGATCATCGTCACCGGTTAAGGGGCGCGCTTCGCCGCGCTGCATTGTGCGGGCAATCGCCGGATCGAGCGAAGGCGTCGCCTCATGTTCCGTCATGGTGCCATCTTTATTCATCGTCAGGCGCGAGATATTCCCGGCCATCTCCGTCAGCAGATACATATTTTGTTCGCCCTGCTCATCACGCTGCGGAGCAAAGGCAAAATGGCGCGGGCCGGTCGCAGATTCTCGCTGAATGTTAATGAACGCAGGCGTGTTGGGCGTGACGCGGCCGGATTGGCTATCGAAACGATACTGCAGCAGCTGATCGGCACCCAGTAACGGCACAAACAGATAGTGATTGTCCGGGTCGGTCTGAATCGCGTGCGCACGCTTACCGGTATGTACCACCTGTACCGGCGCGCTCTCCACTTTACCCTCAGCGCCGATACGGTTAATGCTAAAGAGATCGCCGCCGTAGGATGAGGAGAGCAGGAAACGACCGCTCTTATCCAGCGCCACGTACGCCATCGCCTCCGGTAGTGGTGTATCCGCAACGTGCTTCAGTGCGCCATCTGTCTGAATCTGCCAGGCCGAAACGTGATATGGCTGACTGCGCACAGAGACATAGAGCATACGCTTATCGTTAGAGACCACCATCGGCATACTTTTCAGTCCGGTGCTGTACTCGCCCAGCGGCGTCAGCTGGCGCTGCGCCTTGTCCAGCGTATAGGCTGTAACCGTACCGCTGTCACCGTTAGAGACGTAAACAAAGGCGTTGTTCTGCGCCGTGGCGCTGGCAGCAACAAACAGCATGCTGGCGGCTAAAAGCGTTTTTTTCATTATGGGTTCCCTCTTTAGTCAGATGCAGCACGCAACCTACCAGCGCGTACGAAAGTGCTCGCACAGCGCCTGCACCGCCGCTTCCGGCAGCGCGGCCGGTTTTGGCGAGCAGCCTAGCCAGAGCCGCGCGGTCTCTTCCAGCTCCTCCAGCGCAAAACTGGCGTGTGATACCGAAGCGCCCCATATAACCGGACCCAGCCGCTCCAGCATCACGCCGCGCACCGAAGTTGCCAGCACTGCAACCTGCTGCGCCACATCCGGGTGCCCGGGACGCTGGTAGTCGATCAGCGGAATGCGCCCCACTTTCATTACCTGATAGGGCGTGAGCGGCGGCAAAATAGCGTCGCGCTGCCACACGCCAGAGAGCGTTAGCTGCACCAGATGCGTCGAGTGGGTATGAACCACACCGCAGGCTTCCGGGTTGTTGTCATAAATCTGGCGATGCAGCAGCAGCGTTTTCGACGGTTTGTCCCCTGAAACCCACTCACCGCCCAGGCTCACTTTGGCAATGCGTTCCGGATGCAGATGCCCAAGGCACGCATCGGTGGGCGTGATGAGCCAGCCATCCTCCAGCCGGGCGCTAATATTGCCCGCCGTGCCGGTGGTGTAGCCGCGCGTGAACAGATCGGCACCCACCTGGCACATCTCCTCGCGCAGTTGTTGTTCGTTAAACATCCTGTTCTCCTGCATCATTTACTGGCTGAGGCCAGTTCGTTATGTGGCTCATTGATATCAATTGGCAGCGGCTCGACTTTACCGAGCACAAACATAAAGGTCAGCGCACCCAGTACGCAGATACCACCCGCCACCAGCAACGGCACCACAAACGAGCCGTGGCTCAGGCTCAGCATCAGCCCGGTGAAAGAGGCCGTTACGATCCCGGCGAGGTTACCGGCAAAATTCTGAATGCCACCCAGAGTGGCCACATAGTTGCTGGCTGGCGCGACATCAGCGGGCAGCGTCCAGATATTGGCAGCGGTGAACGCCAGCCCGGCATAGGTAATGGAGAACAGGGTCAGGATTACGGCAATGCTGTCCGTGAAAGCGGCAAAGGCGATCACGCTCGACAGCAGCATGCCGGTAATCAGGCAGGTTTTCCGCGCTGCGGTCAGGCTGAATCCTTTACGGTAGAGCGTGTCGGATACCAGTCCGCCCAGTAAACTGCCCGGAATGCCCATCAGCGCAGGAATCGCCCCCAGCGTGCCCAGCTCTTTGAGTGAGAAGCCGTGCGCCATGGTCAGGTAGGTCGGGAACCAGGTCACAAAGAAGTAGGTTGCAAAGTTCATGCAGAAGAAGCCAATCATCATGCCCCAGACGTTGCGGTGACGGAACAGCGCCCACATGTTGATTTTGGCGTTACTGTTTTGCTGTGTCGGCACGGCGCGATCTTCCAGCAGGTTCTGGCGCTCGGTTTCGTCCAGCCCCTTCATCTCTTCCGGCTCACGGTAGAACAGCAGCCAGATAGCCACCCAGATCAAGCCCAGTGCGCCCGTGACGACAAACGACGTCTCCCAATCCCACACGCTGATCAACCATGCCACCAGCGGCAGCGCCAGTGCACTGCCGGCACGCGGGCCTGCATCAAATATACCGCTGGCCGTCGCGCGTTGTTTTTTCGCAAACCAGCTGTAGACCACTTTAACGCAGCCCGGGTTACCGCCGGCTTCCCCAATGCCCAGCGCCAGACGCGCCGCGAAGATAGAGGCAAAGCCTTTACCGAAAGCGGTAAACACTGTGAACAGCGACCACCAGCCGACGGCCAGCGCCAGGCCTGTGCGGGCGCCAAGCCGGTCTATCAGACGGCCAGCCGGAATCTGCATCAGCGCATATGTCCAGAAGAAAGCCCCCAGAATCAAGCCCATGCTGGTATCATCCAGCCCGAGGTCTGCCTTGATATGCGGCGCTGCGATCGCCAGGTTAATACGATCGATATAGTTGATGGCGATGGCGAAAAAGCAGAACACGATCATCAGCCAGCGGATTCGTGGATATCTGCGCATGGTGAATTCCTTTATGATTTCGTTATGGGTTGCTGCGATACGCCGCGAGAGTGCCTGCTGCCGTTCGCGTTGTCGTTAATTTTTGGGGAAATGCTGCACGAAACTGTTAAATAAACGTTTCTGTACATCTCCAAACTGATAACATGATGTCAAAAGTAAGCGATTACAAAATTCAGTCAAGCCAAAAGTAAGCGCTTTCAAAATTGACCGTGAGTTGTCTGCAATTTTTGTGGGCGAGCTCACTCTTTCAACAGGAGTGACTTGATGAGTGAGAAGCAAAATGGTTCGGGCCGTGCGTCGCTGGAAGACGTCGCACGCCTCTCCGGCGTATCCACGGCCACCGTTTCACGCGTGCTCAACGGCAGCACCACGGTAAAAGCCGCGCGTCGCGCCGCAGTAGAGCAAGCCTGTGAAGAGCTGGGATACGTGATTAACCGTGCAGCACGCACCCTCGCCTCGCGCCGCAGTATGACCATCGGTGCGGTCGTGCCGACGCTGGCCACAGAGACCTTCTCGCGACCGCTGGCGGCCTTTCAGCAACTCATCCACGAAGCGGGCTACACCCTGCTGCTGGCGAACTCCAATTTTGATCCGGATACCGAGCTGAAAGAGGTCAATAAGCTGATCGAGTACGGAATTGATGGGCTGATGCTGGTAGGGAATACGCATCACCCAAGGCTGTGGGAGCATATAGCGCAGCAGGCGATCGCCTGCGTTCAGACCTTCTCGCTGGATAGCGAAAAACCGTGCGTTGGTTACGACAGCGAAGGGGCAGCCGAGACCCTGGCCCGCCATCTGCTGGGTTTAGGCCATCAACGTTTTGCGGTGATCGTGGGTACGCCGCCCTCGAACGATCGTATCTCCGAACGTTTGAACGGTACGCGTCGCGCACTGCAGGCGTATGGGCTCACGCTGCCGGAGACCCATCTGATCGACAATGCGTTTAGCATGAATGATGCGCGGCGGGCAGTGTTTCGTCTGCTGGAGGGGCCGCTGCCGCCCACCGCCATCATCTGCGGTAACGATCTGCTGGCGTTCGGCGCCATGCGCGCCGCCAGCGAGCGCTATCTGCGCATTCCCAATGATATCTCTATCGTCGGGTTTAATGATTACGAATACGCCGAGCATCTGGAGCATCCACTAACCACCATGCGCGTTGATCTGGCATCGATAGGCGAGCACGCAGCGCACTATCTGCTGAACACGCTAAATGGCCTGCCGGCAGAGACCTGTACCGAGATCAAAACCGAGCTGATCGTGCGCGGCAGCACCGGCTCCGTGCCGCGCACCGAGCGCTAATCGCGGCGTAGCATGCCAAAGCGGTGGAAAACGTCGTTGACCGGCGGCGTTTTGAGCCAGGCGAGAAAGACGCGGGCGGCGTCAGGCTGCTCTGCCCCCGGCCAGCAC
>NZ_MLFS01000105.1 GCF_002095485.1 Pantoea wallisii
ATTCCACCACAAACTGCGTAAACTCCTGCGCGCTACTAGTCAGATCAGACCTGCCAGAATCGCTCAGTGGTTAGGGTTTTTACCGACCTGAGGTTGCGTTCACTGGCTACCCATTTTTAATGGGTGGCCGCAATATTCTCAAGCTGAGCGGCCGGAAGTAAAGCGAAAGCCATTTTCATCTCACGTGCTTCTTCGCCAGGGCTACGTCCAAAGGTACGTTTGAACTCCCGATTAAACTGTGAAGAGCTCTCATAACCGACTTGTGTTGCTGCCGCAGCAGCTGTCAGGTTGTCGCGAATCATAAGCAGTCGTGCCTGATGTAATCGGACGGACTTTATATACTGAAGAGGCGATGTGCCGGTGACCGTTTTAAAATGGGAGTGAAATGTTTGTATGCCCATACCCGCTTCGCGAGCAAGTGAAGTGACGTTCAGCGATCGGGCGTAGTTGTCGTGAATCCGCTTAAGAGAACGAGAAATGCGTGCAAAACTTCCATTGCTGGCTAAGGCAGCACGTATTGCGCCACCACGCTCTCCAGTCAATACGCGAAAACAAAGTTCTCTTACGATTCCGGGGCCAAGCACCCTTGCTTCAAGTGGGTCAGTGAGCGCATGTAATAAACGTAATGCTGTATCAGAGAGAGCACAGTCAAGTCCAGTTGATATTATCCCAAGCGGCTCAGTTAAAGGGCTACTGACGTTACGATCTACCTCCAGAATTAAATCAGCGATAGCGGTCATATCGAGGCTAACCGAGATAGCCAGGAGTGGCTCCTCCTGACTTGCATTAGTTTCGGTCGAAAAAGGTAATGGGACCGATAGCACGAGATAGTGTTGAGCATCGTAAAAATAGACTTTATCACCTAAATAACCGCGCTTGCTTCCCTGACAAACGATAACGATGCTAGGTTCATACATGACAGGCGTGCGTCCCAAAGGGCGATCGGACCGCATCAGCTTTACACCTGCTAACAGCGAGCTAGTATGGCCTTCATTGGGGGCAAGCCTTTTAATTATTGCTACCATTTCCGCTTGCTGTACAGATGTGCAACTCTTCATATCTGCTTCCTTCTCACCCATGTCATGCAAATGATCAACTAATTGTGCTTATTTTACCTCTTTTATATGTTTAATTATATAAACAGGCAATGACTGGAGAGATATAGACCTGTTTTAAATACGCCTGCATGTTTACGATTCCCAATAGTTCAACACGGCACTAACACAGTCAGATGGTCAGTGCCGTTGTGATTAGCGATGGTGACATGCGTGTTGCCATTCATTAATTCAATTTGCGGGAGTACCGAATTATGCAACAGCAAAAAAAAGGTGTAAGCGTTTGGTTTATTACCGGTGCCGCGCGCGGCATAGGGTTGGCGCTGGCAAGGCAAGCTTTGGCTCAGGGAGATGCCATAGTCGCTACATCACGTACGTTAGCCAGTCTCCACCTTGTGTTTGATGAGGAAAACCCGAATGTTCTGCCTCTGGAAGTTGATCTGGTCAGTGAAACGAGCGTGCAGGCTGCGATTGAGAAAACTATCGCGACGTTTGGTCGTATTGATCGTGTAGTCAATAATGCAGGTTATGGTCAGCAGGGCACTATTGAGGCTCTGACCGACGCGGAGCTTCGCCGTAATTTCGATGTAAATGTTTTTGCACCCCTGCATGTGCTACGTCATGTCCTTCCCTATCTTCGGGATCAGCGCAGCGGTCACATATTTAACGTAGCCTCTATTGTTGGTTTTCAGGGAGGTTATGCAGGTTGGGGCAGCTACGTCGGCAGTAAGTTTGCTTTGGCTGGGTTGACCGAAACCCTTGCAGTTGAGTTAGCGGAGCTGGGTATCAAGGCAACAGTGGTCTACCCTGGGCCGATACGTACCGGTTTTTTATCCAGTGAGAGTTTAGTTGTCGCCGGGCGCACTATTGATGCTTATACCGAGGCAAAAGCATCATTGGATTTACATCTTAATGGACTCGATGGAAAACAGGCGGGTGATCCAGAAAAATTGGCTGCACTGATTCTGCATGTGGCAGCTACTGCAGAACCGCCTGTGCATCTGTTTGCAGGTAAGATTGCAAATGCTCTTGCTGAAGAAAAAATGCTGACCATACATAAGAATCTTGCTGCCTGGCGCATTGCTTCTGATGCCACAGATTTTACTGAATGAGCTCCCTTTTTTAAGCGGATAAGACAGACCACGTCCCTCTGGCGTCTGCTGCATGTTTAAATGAATCCGCGTCCCGATCCGTCTGGAACGGGCAAGTCAAAAGCTGCTTCTCTTCGGTAAATGTCTGCGGGATCGTAGCCTCAGTTAAGAGTGAAAAGGTGAATGCACGCCAGGATAAAACTGAAAGCAGGCGTTTTCTGGTTAAGCGAAGGTATAAAGAGTGGCCTGCGTTGAGTGAAAGGCAGGCCTAAGGGCATATTCGTTTAAGCGGCTACGCTGCTAAATTACCACTAAGCATCTGAGCATCCAACAAAGGCATGGGGTAGCGCATGTGTCAGTGCGCTACCCCATGCCTGTCATATACGTACAGTTATGTTTTTCTCTTATTTTCATAATTTGCCAGTTGTCGGATAAACTCTTCAGCCTGACATCGCTATTACGGCGCGGTTAAAGCTGGCTCTGGAGCTGGTAGGAGTGAGGGTAATCGATCATATAATTGTGGCGGGAAATGGCGTGGTTTCGCTGGCTGAGCGGGAGCACGTGTAAGCCATCGCTAAGCGTCTCATGCAGGCAGGGCTACGCCGCATGATCCCGACATCACTGGCGCTGGTGCCGCTGCTGACGGAAAGGCAGGCCGCTCTGCAGGCAATTGCAGCTGTTGAGCTGGCACAGCAGATGGGCGCAAGGCCTGGCCGTTATCCCTATGTCGCCGCCTTTATGAAGCAGCTGAGCGGCGCGAGCCGCATCAGCGTGAAAGCCCTGAACCGGATAAGGGGAATTTATCTGCAGCCGCGCGAAAAGCGCGCGCCGCTGCCGGAGTGGGAAAGCGCGCTTGATGCTTTTCTCAGCACGGCGGGTGAGGTGTGCCCGCTACCGCTGCCGGGCGAGCTGGCCACTACGCTGTTTCCGGAGGCGGTCTTCCGCCGGGCCGGGCGTGCGAAACATGCTGCAGATAAGACCGTCAGCCATGCCACGAGACGTGAACAGCAGGCAGCGGACTACCGGGAGCGCCAGCTTGAGAACCTCATCCGCCAGGCTGAAACGGAACTTGCGTTTAGCACGCTGGAGACGCTGCGCGGCTGGTTCGCCGCCTAGCGTGACAGCGTGCCGGAACACGACCTGAAGAACATGATCGCCGCGTGGGCGCGGCGCTTTTCATCACGAGGTAAAGCCTTCTCATCACAGTGGACGTTCTCTACTGCGCTAACTTTGGGAGATCTGTTGAAACTAACCAGAGAGGGTCTGGTTGCTCACAAGAATCATTCTTGGTGTGGATGCTACGTAATTGTATCAATTGATAATGATTACCATTATCTATTGAATTACAAGTGCTAATTCTGCATAATCACATCAGGTTAATGGAGGAAATATGACCTTAACGGAATATCAAAGAAACTTAGTATGGCCTTTGTCCATTTTCGCAATCATTAGCATCAATCTTTACATAGATCCAAATGATAAAATCTGGTGGATGGTTTGGTATATATCAATATTTAACACTTTCTTATATCCATTCTCTAAGGAAATGGTAGAAACAATCGCTTTGAAATATACGACAAGGGAATATTGGCACAGAGGGATATGGTATGACACTCCTGCCAAAAATCCAGTTTATGCTACCTATTACATCTTTTGTTATCTGATTGCCATCCCGGCCAGTGCCGTTTACTTTTTGATGACTGTTTTCTCAAAAAAAGGCCACTCGTGAGTGGCCTATCTTATTTATTGAACGCCTGCCAGCTTTTTTAACTCAGTGGTAAACGTATCCCCTACGAAAGAGTTAACAGCCATTAGCAGAAACACGTATCCAACAATGCCCATTGGAGTTGTTAGTAAAGCACTGAAGGCCAATGCGGTTAGGGCTGTTGCTTGTTGTCCAGCATACATGCTGCCCACAGTAACAAAGAATGGTTTCCAGTCACCCGACCTGAGTGCGTTACGTGCTTCTTTAATAATTGTGCTCGCATCGAAGAGCTTTGATGTATAACCAAGGCCTCTACTTAATCGCTTTAAATTATTAGCCAATGTTTGCATATTGGTGGCATCTAATGCCTTAGCTATAGCCTCTCTATCAGCTAAGCTATATTTTTTATTGAGCACATCTTTGTATTTATTAAACGCAGCCAAAGCCTGCTCGGCATTTCGGACAGTTTTACCTTTTACTTGGCTTGCCAACTCTTGGGCTGCTTTAGTTGCCTGCGCACCGGCCCGATCCGTTGCCAGTTGGTAAAAATCGACCACAGATTTAGCAGCATCTTGCATACGTTGTACATCAATTTTAGTCTGTGCTGCAGCTTGTTGATCAGCACGGTTCTTGAGCGGTCCAGCAGGAAGAATTGTTGTGAATGCAACGTATAATGGTTCAAGATTACTGCCCATGGGGAACCATAGAACAAAGTCATTTGTCATTGCACCCACAGTGCTGCCAGCCGGTCGTAATGGAAGTTCAGCAAGATTTCCAAGCCTGCCCTCAAATGGATGTTGATGAGGCTTGTTAACGACAGTTAATTCAAGAAACCCAAGACTCCCGGGTTGCCACCCTGCATCCCAATTCCCATCAGCTTTAGTAGCTTTAGCCATACGCACCGGCACCTTGAAGGGAGTAGGAGTTTTGTTGCCTACAGCTGATAGATATTGAATCCCATCAACAACATCATCAGCAATACGGGTATGCAAATCTACTGATGAGGGTATAGGAGCATTTGCAGCCATAGATGAATGTGTAAGATGTTTAGCGGGCATAATCATGATCGATGGGAGCACCATGTTGTCCGATGATGGGAACTCATACGCCGGAGTAAATTTTGTAAAAGGTGCGCTTAAAAAATCATCCCATTGTGGAACATTTAAGGCTGCACCTATCCTGCTTAAAGCTCGTTGCAACTCCGCACTCACAGCGTTAGGTACATCAATCCACATTCCATCAGTTGGCTCGTTATAACCAGGGGCTCCAGGCGGTCCTGAAAAATTAATTGGCTTCTGCTCTCCTTGTTGAGGCCACACGGTCATTGTATTACCACTTGTGTATCCAGTTGTTGGATAAGCCCAACTCGAACCACTCCATACCAGACCGGGCTCCGGGGCATTACCGTTATTGTAATTTTCATAACTCATATAAAACTCCTTTTCTGTTTTCCATGCCACATAAAATCTGTATATACATACAGTTGTTTGACGTAAGGCTAATGCAAACAATAATGATCATCATTCCTATTTACATTTATTTACAGACGCCTATTTTCTATTTAATTAGGCGTTAACCTTTTATCCTTTAAGGGCTGACGCTCAGTGAAACGAAAACTCACGTTAAGCAATGCTTTCTTCCTCTTACGCCTCTTCTAGTGGCCGCAGATGCCCTTTTGCCACCAGTTCTGTCGGCATGAAAGAAAAATGGCTGAGCATATTGATATGTCCATGGCAAAGCGGCGAGAGGCGTGCAATATCTTCATTATTGTTGAGCGTCAGACCCCAACAAACTGCCAGCACAGAATGAGCCAACAATCATTACTTAAAATTATTGATGTATCCCCAATATGGGGATATCATATCCCCAAGTTGGGGGTAGGGAAAAAACATGCACGCGCTATTTATTGAGCTTTCGAGCTTTGAAAAATACCGGGCCGACTATCTGAATGATGACCAGTTCAGGCTATTTCAGAGAATGCTGCTGGCCGACCCGGAAAAAGGTGATGTGATCCCTGACACGGGCGGTCTGCGTAAAGTACGGTTCCGGGATGAGCGACGAAATAAAGGCACCCGGGGGGGGATCAGGGTTATCTATTACTGGACCAACGAAAAAGGTCAGTTCATCCTGTTTACCATCTACGATAAAGATCAGCGTGACAATTTGACCAAACAGCAGCGCGACGCCCTGGCGGAGGCGCTGAACGTAATTAAAAAGGGGCTGAGACATGACTGAACGCGACATTTTCAGTGAGCTGATGACGGGCATGCAGGAGCTGAAAGATCACCAGGACGGAAAAATCACGCTAAAGACTTACAAGGTCAGCAAGCGCGAGCCCGTCACCATCGCGCCGCACGAGCTGCGCGACGTACGCGAAAAACTTAACCTGTCACAGGCGGTTTTTGCACACTATCTGCACACCGGTGAGACCACCTATCAGAACTGGGAGCAGGGCAGGGCTAAACCGAACGCTCAGGCCGTACTGTTAATCCGGATGGTGCAGCAGAACCCGGAAACCCTGCAGACGCTTGCGCAGCTTTAAGCGGCATACAGCTGCATTTATCCCTTGCGAATATTATCCTGTACCGCGCCGCCTGGCGCGGTTTTGCTTTGCGCTTTGTGCCAGCCCCGGAACGGCAAACCGCCGCCCTGCGGGCCGTGAAAAGCCGGTGCTGACGCACCGGCCCTTTCCGCCCGGTCACGTATGGCCACCCGCCTCTTATCCGGATCTGCGTACGCCTTTTTCAAATCAACTTCGTCTTACCCTCTTATAAAAATATGCTTTAACAGCAACAGCAACAGCAACAGCAACAGCAACAGCAACAGCAACAGCAACAGCAACAGCAACAGCAACAGCGT
>NZ_MLFS01000106.1 GCF_002095485.1 Pantoea wallisii
AGATTTTTATATTCACTAAAGTTATTTGCTCTCGGGCGCATTCAGACATAAAACAGCTGCTGTCTCTGTATTCTGTACGGTTGGCTTTATCTGGAAATTTTGCACGCTGCGTAACGGCCAAACTTTCTGTTATCTGTTGCCGTAATGGGACAGGTTATCCACAATGTGTCCGCCTCGTGTCCACGGTGTTTTACCCTATCTGCAAAAGCGTTTTGAACAGAGTTATCCACAGGCTCTGGACAAACTCCTGCGCGTCGTTCATGACGCAAATGTTTACAGTAATCATGTAACTCTATGATTAATAAAGTGATAAATGTGTTTCCGATTGTTAGCGAAGCGTGTAGACGAAATACGTCAGCTCGTCATTGATCGGTGGCATAATTTTATTCACAGCATGTGGAAAAGGATAATATGCTGCGCGATTGCTCAATCATGCATCACGGGGCAGGCCTTTCTCAACGGCCCGCACCAGCCGCTGTTTCTTCGGCGGTTGTACCTCAACAGCCTGAGCAGTGCGCTTCTCCAGCTGCTGCGCGATCGCCCAGTCAATGTGCTCATCCAGCAGTGGATGCTCGCCGCTGCGCTGTTGCAGCGCGCTGAGATTCTCCTCCGCCCAGGGCGCATTGCCCAGAGCTACGGCCACATTACGCAGCCAGCGTAAGTGACCGATGCGGCGAATCGCCGAGCCTTCCGTCACGCGCAGAAACTTCGCTTCATCCCAGCCAAAGAGCTCAACCAGCTGCGGCGCATGTAGCACCGCGCGCGGTGAGAAATCCTGCTCATCGGTGAGCTGACCGTAACGATTCCACGGGCAGATCAGCTGGCAATCATCACAGCCGTAAATGCGGTTGCCAATCAGCGGCCGGAACGCTTCCGGGATGGCGCCCTCGAGTTCGATGGTGAGATAGGAGATGCAGCGTCGCGCATCGACCACGTAAGGCTCAACAATCGCCGCGGTCGGGCAGATGGTGATGCACGCCACGCAGCGGCCGCACTGCTCCCCCTGCGGCTGATCGACCGGCAGCGGCAGGTCAATCAGCAGCTCGCCGAGGAAAAACCAGGAGCCCGCTTCGCGATTCAGGATCAGCGAGTGTTTGCCGGTCCAGCCCAGGCCCGCTTTGGCGGCAATCGGACGCTCCAGGATGGGCGCCGAATCGACAAACGGACGAAAGTTCAGCTCACCGCAGTGCGCCTGGATCATTTCGCCAAGCTTTTTCAGTCGATTGCGCAATACTTTGTGGTAATCGCGACCCAGCGCATAGCGGCTGACGTAACCCAGCTGCGGATTTTTCAGCGTACTGGCAAAGGCGGCTTTGGCGGGCAGGTAGTTCATGCGTACGCTAATTACGCGCAGCGTACCGGGCAAGAGTTCATGCGGGCGCGCACGCATCATGCCGTGGCGCGCCATCCAATCCATCTCGCCGTGATACTGCTTATCCAGCCACGCCTGCAGCCTGGGCTCTTCGGCACGCAGATCGGTGTCGCAAATGCCTACCTGTTGGAAGCCGAGGTCGCGCCCCCACTGTTTAATGTGTTGAGCGAGCTGTTGAAGATCGAGAGGGTATGACATGAGAAACCAGGCAATTGAAGCAAACGCGCGCAGTTTACCACACTCTGTCTGGCCTGCGCAGGCGATGGCGCAACTGGAGCGCGACGCCGCAGATAGCCTGGGGCTGACGCTGTATGAACTGATGCAGCGCGCCGGGCAGGCCAGCTATGAGCTGACGCGCGCGCTGTGGCCGCAGGCGCAGCACTGGCTCATCCTGTGCGGGCACGGTAACAACGGCGGCGACGGCTATGTTATTGCCCGGCTGGCGCAGGCGGCTGGCATCAACGTTACGCTACTGGCCTGTGAGGGCAGTAAACCGCTGCCGCAGGAGGCAGAACAGGCGCGCGATAGCTGGCTGGCCGCGGGAGGTACTCTTCATGCCGCCGATGCCGCCTGGCCGGAACAGGTCGACGTAATTATTGATGCGCTGCTGGGTACTGGCCTGAACCGGGCACCGGCAGCCCCTTATGATCGGCTCATTACGCAGATGAATACGCATGCTGCGCCGGTATTTGCCGTGGATATTCCCTCCGGGTTACTGGCCGCCAGCGGCACCACGCCCGGCGCGGCAGTCATTGCCAGCCACACCCTGAGCATGATTGCCCTCAAGCCTGGTCAGCTAACCGGTAAAGCGCGCGATCACGTGGGCCAGTTGCACTGTGATGAGCTCGGTTTACGCGCATTTTTGGCGGGCGAAACAGCGCCTGTGCGCCGCTTCGATGCGCAGGATTTAGCGCGCTGGCTGCCGCCGCGTAAGGCAACGTCGCACAAGGGCGACTACGGTAAGCTGCTGGTCGTGGGCGGCGATAGCGGTACGGCTGGCGCGATTCGCATGACGGGTGAAGCTGCGCTACGCACCGGAGCCGGACTTGTGCGCGTACTCACGCATGAAGATAATATTGGCCCGATTCTCACCGCGCGGCCGGAGCTTATGGTTGATACGCTGAGTGAACAGCGGCTGGAGCAGGCGCTGGCCTGGGCGGACGTTATCGCCATCGGACCGGGGCTGGGCCAGCGTGAATGGGCTCAGAAGGCGCTGAAAAAGGTGGCGGCCAGCGAAAAGCCCATGCTTTGGGATGCGGATGCGCTTAACCTGCTGGCAATCAATGCGGATAACCGTCAGAATCGCATCATTACGCCGCATCCCGGTGAAGCGGCACGCCTGCTTGGTATCTCCGCCAGCGAGGTAGAGAGTGACCGCTTACATGCCGCGCAAGCCCTGGCAAAGCGCTATGGCGGTGTGGTGGTGCTGAAAGGCGCCGGTACCGTTATTGCCAGCAGCGCGGGCGAGATCGCGATTACCGATGTGGGTAACGCTGGAATGGCGTCTGGCGGCATGGGTGATGTGTTAAGCGGCATCATTGCGGCGCTGCTGGGACAAAAATTAGCACTATTTGAAGCGGCCTGCGCGGGCTGCGTGGCGCACGGGGCAACGGCAGATGCGATTGCACGCCAGCGCGGCACACGCGGCATGTTAGCCACTGATTTGTTCGAACTGCTGTGGCAGTTTGTTAATCCTGAGATGATCCAACAATAAAGCATGAAGACCTGTGTTATCCCTTTGCCCGATGAGGCGGCAACCCTGAATCTGGGTGCACAATTAGCCCGCGTTTGCAGCAGCGCGGTGGTGATCTACCTTTATGGCGATCTCGGCGCCGGCAAAACGACCTTCAGCCGTGGTTTCCTGCAGGCGCTCGGCCATCAGGGCAACGTTAAAAGTCCGACGTATACGCTGGTCGAGCCCTACGAACTGGGCTCGCGCACGCTCTATCATTTTGATCTCTATCGACTGGCCGATCCGGAAGAGCTGGAGTTTATGGGCATCCGTGATTACTTCGGTGGCGATGCGTTGTGTTTGGTGGAGTGGCCGCAGCAGGGCGCAGGCGTGCTGCCGGAACCGGATCTGGCGCTGACGCTGCGCTATGTGGGCGCTGCGCGAGAAGCGGAGATCGCTGCGGTATCGGCTGGTGGCGAATCTCTGCTGCAGCAGTTTTTGCAGGGCAGGGACCCGGCATGATGGCACGGATAAAAGGGTTAGCATTGGCCTTGCTGTGCCTGTTTTGTGCCTCTTCGCTGGCTGCCACGCTGTCAGATATCAAAGTGGAGAACGGTGACAGCCAGGCAACCGTTACGCTGAGCTTTAACGGCCAGCCGGTGTATGGCTTCTTCCCGCTGCACAATCCGAACCGCGTGGTGCTGGATATTCGGCAGAGCGGTGCGATTCAGGGACTGCCGATCAATTTCAGCGGCGAAAACATTGTTCAGCGCATTCGTAACAGTCAGCCAAAAGATAAGCAGAGCATTCGTCTGGTGTTTGAACTGACACAGGCGGCGAAAACCCGCGCCACAACCCAGCGCGACGGCAATCAGTATCGCGTCGTGTTTACCCTTCGCGGTACGCAGCCGGTGAAGCGGAGTGCGGCCGCTGCACCGGTTACGACAGCGCGGCAAAATCAAAGCAGCAGCCAGGGTAATCCGTTTAACGCGAATCAGGTGACCTCCGTCACCAGCAGCAACACTACGGTGCGTCCGGGCGGCAGCGTGACGCGGAACGATGTGGTCATTGTGGCGATTGACGCCGGTCACGGCGGTCAGGATCCGGGTGCAACCGGCCAGCATGGGCTGCATGAGAAGAATGTCACCATCGCGATCGCGCGTAAGCTTAAAGCGCTGATGGATCAGGATCCGATGTTTAAGCCGGTGCTGACGCGAAACGGCGACTACTTTATCTCGGTGATGGGCCGCTCTGAAGTGGCGCGTAAAGAGAACGCGAACCTGCTGGTGTCGATTCACGCCGATGCGGCACCGAACCACTCTGCAACCGGTGCCTCCGTGTGGGTGCTGTCAAACCGCCGTGCGAATAATGAAATGGCGAACTGGCTGGAGCAGAAAGAGAAACAGTCTGAACTGCTGGGCGGCGCGGGCGATCTGCTGGCGAACAGTCAGGCCGATCCCTATCTGAGCCAGGCGGTACTGGACCTGCAGTTCGGCCATTCGCAGCGTGTAGGCTATGACGTGGCGGTAAAAGTGCTGCAGCAGCTGCGCGGTATGACGCGTCTGCACAAGCGACTTCCGGAGCATGCCAGCCTTGGCGTGCTGCGTTCACCAGATATTCCATCACTGCTGGTCGAGACGGGCTTCATCAGTAACTCGGCGGAGGAGCGGCTGCTTGGCAGCAGCGCGTATCAGGAGAAGATTGCCCAGTCGATTTATAAAGGACTGCGCAACTATTTCCTCGCGCATCCGCTGCAATCCGTCCCAAAGGAGGAAAACCGGCCGCTGGAGAGCGCACCAGCGGTTAGCGTCGCCAGCAACCCGGCGACCGGCACGGTGCAGTATACCGGCGCTACCCAGCGTCATACCGTGACGCGCGGTGAAACGCTGTCCGGTATCGCGGCGAAATATGGTGTCAGCATGGCAACGCTGCGCGAGCTGAACAGCCTGAAACGCGATGTTGTGTGGGTTGGGCAACGGCTGAAAGTCCCGGCAACCTCTGCCGTTACCACGGCAGCCAGCCGCCATCCGGCGCGGCATAAAGTGGTTCGCGGGGATTCGCTCACGGCTATCGCCGCAAAATATGGTGTCAGCCCGAAAGCCATCATGCAGGCGAATAATATGAAGTCGAGCAACGTGATGCTGGGGCAAAACTTAAAGATTCCGCAGTCCTGATAGTGGGCTGCATGCAGCCCATTCATTACAAGGAACCGCCATGCCAATACAGATCTTACCGCCGCAGCTGGCAAACCAGATTGCCGCAGGCGAAGTGGTTGAGCGCCCGGCCTCGGTCGTAAAAGAGCTGGTGGAGAACAGCCTGGATGCCGGCGCCACGCGCATTGATGTGGAGATTGAAAAGGGTGGCGCAAAGTTAATCCGCATCCGGGATAATGGTTGCGGTATCGCCAAAGACGAGCTGGCGATGGCGCTGGCGCGACACGCCACCAGCAAAATCGCCTCGCTTGATGACCTTGAAGCGATTGTCAGTCTTGGCTTTCGCGGTGAAGCGCTGGCGAGTATCAGCTCGGTGTCGCGTCTGACGCTGACCTCACGCACCGTCGATCAAAACGAAGCCTGGCAGGCCTATGCCGAAGGGCGCGATATGGATGTCACCGTTAAACCGGCAGCCCATCCGGTAGGCACCTCACTGGAGGTGCTGGATCTGTTTTACAACACGCCCGCACGCCGCAAATTCATGCGCACCGAAAAAACCGAATTCACCCATATCGACGAAGTGATTCGCCGTATCGCGCTGGCACGGTTCGACGTGGCGATTTCACTCACGCATAACGGCAAGCTAATACGGCAGTACCGGGGCGTCAGCCAGGATACGCAGCGTGAACGGCGGCTGGGGGCGATTTGCGGCACCGCCTTTATGCAGCACGCGTTGCGTATTGAGTGGCAGCATGACGATCTGGCGCTGCGCGGCTGGGTGGCCGATCCGGCCGGCTCACGCCAGGTAACGGACCTGCAATACTGCTATGTGAATGGCCGCATGATGCGGGACAAGCTGATCAACCATGCGATCCGGCAGGCCTATCAAACCCAGCTGGGGGAAGACCAGCAGCCCGCTTACGTACTCTATCTGGAGATTGACCCGCATCAGGTGGATGTCAACGTCCATCCCGCCAAACATGAGGTGCGTTTTCATCAGTCCCGCCTGGTGCACGACTTTATCTGGCAGGGCGTGATGAGTGCCCTGCAGAGCAGCCGCTCAGCAGCGCTGCCGCTTGCTCAGGCTGAAGAGCCGGCGCCGCAGTGGCAACCGGAAAACCGTCAGGCGGC
>NZ_MLFS01000107.1 GCF_002095485.1 Pantoea wallisii
CCCAAAGGGCCGCCAGACCCAAAGGGCCGCCAGACCCAAAGGGCCGCCAGCGGCGCCGGCAGGGACCCGGCATGATGCCCGACGACAGAGATATCATGCGTGAGGATTTACCAGAGACAAAAAAGGAGCCGCATTGGGCTCCTTTCTGCTTCGCTGTTGCGTTATCAGCTACGCTTCTTTTCTACGCGCCGCGGTGGCTCTTTGGCCAGCAGCGACATCAGCGCCGGCCCCACCAGCATCACCACACCCAGACAGCCAATCAGCAGGTTGTTATGGATGAAACGTGAAAGCAAAAACAGCGTCAGCATAGCTGCGCCAAAGTAGTACGTCGTCGTCACTTCTTCCAGAGAGTCACCAAAGCGGCGCAAACGGGCACTACGCTGAAGGGCCAGCATGGTGATAAACACCAGCGCATACGCTGCCACCAGGGTACTGCTCACTTCAACCAGCGCCTTATGTTTCCAGCCCCATACCAGCGCAGCAATCACCAGCAGGTGCGTAGCAATGTGCAGGCAGGTTTGACCGGTAACAATCTGAACACGATTAGACAATTTCATTCTTTTCTCCTGGCAGACCTGACTGAGCCTGCCCAAGTGTATCTGGCAGCGGCCAGATGGATTTCCTCAATGTAAAGCAAATTTCAGATAACGCCCTAATTTTCTGCCCCCGGCACCATCCGTTTGTGACAAAGACTACACTTTGTTCTGTTGATGATGAAAAGGAGCGCGTCGCAGTATGCCACAAAACACGCAAGGATTTTCATTTAAGGTCCTGACGATCAATACCCATAAAGGGTTCACCAGCTTTAATCGCCGCTTTATCCTGCCGGAACTGCGCGACGCCGTCCGGGCAACCTCGGCGGATATTGTCTTCCTGCAGGAGGTGATGGGCACGCACGCTATCCACTCGTTACACATTGATAACTGGCCAGAAAGTTCGCATTACGAATACCTGGCCGACACCATGTGGCACGACTTTGCCTACGGCCGTAACGCGGTCTATCCGGAGGGGCACCACGGGAACGCGATACTGTCACGTTTCCCCATTACTGAGTATGAAAATCTCGATATTTCCGTGGCCGGCAGTGAAAAACGCGGTATGTTGCACTGTAAAATTCAGCTGCCGGAGCGCGATCAGCCGCTGCATGTCATCTGTGTCCATCTGGGCCTGAAGGCGCAACATCGCCAGGCGCAGATGAAGATGATGTGCGAGATGATTGATGCGCTGCCGCCCGATGCCCCGTTGGTGGTAGCGGGTGATTTTAATGACTGGCAGGTGCACGCTAACCGCTTTTTAAAACGTGGTGCCGGCCTGGAGGAGGTTTTCAGTATGAAAACCGGCCGTCCCGCGCGCACTTTTCCGGCTCGCTTTCCTCTGCTGCGCCTCGATCGCATCTATATCCGCAACGCCTCGGTGAGTCAGCCGTGGGCGCTGCCGGTTAAACCCTGGTCTCATCTTTCCGATCATGCGCCGCTGGCGGTGGAGATTTTCCTATGAATTTTAGCTGGCGCGACGGCAATCAGTTGCGATTGCTGGAGAATGGCGATCAGTTTTTCCCGCGCGTCTCCGGTGCCATTCAGCGGGCTCAGCGCACGCTGCTGCTGGAGACGTTCATCCTGTTTGAAGACGATGTGGGCAACGCCCTGCACCGCGATCTGCTGGCCGCCGCGCAGCGTGGGGTCAAGGTTGAGGTGATGGTTGATGGCTACGGTTCGCCAGACCTCTCTGACAGCTTTGTTAACAGCCTGACCGAAGCGGGCGTGCGCTTTATCTATTACGACCCGCGTCCGCTGGTGATGGGCATGCGCACCAATGTGTTCCGGCGCCTGCATCGCAAAATCGTGGTGATCGATGAGGAGATTGCGTTTGTAGGCGGCATCAACTTCTCTGCTGAGCACAACACCGATTATGGTCCGCAGGCCAAGCAGGATTATGCCGTTGAGGTAAAAGGGCCGGTGGTACTGGACATTGCTCGTTACGTGCAGCAGGCCATGGGCAGCGAGCAGATTACCCGCCGCTGGTGGGGCGCGCGTTCACAGCGTATGGCGGTTAATGCCCTGCCCGGCGATGCGCAGGTGCTGTTTGTCTATCGCGATAACGATGAGCATCGCGACGATATTGAGCAGCACTACCTCGATATGCTGCGCAAGGCGAAGCAGGATGTGATTATCGCTAACGCCTACTTCTTCCCCGGCTATCGCCTGCTGCGTGAGATGCGCAGCGCCGCGCAGCGTGGCGTGCGTGTGCGCCTGATTGTGCAGGGGGAGCCGGATATGCCGATTGTGAAGGTTGGCGCGGAGCTGCTCTATAACTATCTGGTCGATGGCGGCGTTGAAGTGTACGAGTATTGCCGTCGGCCGCTGCACGGCAAGATCGCGGTGCAGGATCAGCAGTGGTCAACCGTGGGGTCCAGCAACCTTGACCCGCTCAGTCTGTCGCTCAATCTCGAAGCCAACCTGATTATCCACGATCGCACGTTTAATCAGACGCTGCGCACCAACCTTGAACAGCTGTTGGCGGAGGATTGCGTGCGGGTTGACGAAGATAAGCTGCCGCCGCGTAACTGGTGGCAGCTGACCAAGGGCGTCATCGTGTTCCACTTTTTACGCCACTTCCCGGCTATCGCTGGCTGGTTACCGGCCCACACACCGCAGCTCACCCAGGTTGATCCCCCGGTGCAGCCGGCAATGGAAACACAGGATCGGGTTGAAGCCGATAATGAAGGAGCGAAACCCTGATGAGTAAAAAAAATCCGCGCTGGCAGTTAGCGAAAAAAGTCCTTACCTGGCTCTTTTTTATCGCGGTGATCGTGCTGCTGGTGGTCTACGCGCGCAAGGTGAACTGGGAAGATGTCTACAAAGTCATCGTGGGTTACAACCGCTACGTGGTGATCGGTGCGGCCGCGCTGGTGGTGGTCAGCTACCTCACTTATGGTTTGTATGACCTGATTGGCCGCGCCTACTGCGGGCACAAGCTGGCCAAGCGCCAGGTGATGCTGGTGTCATTTATCTGCTACGCCTTCAACCTGACGCTCAGTACCTGGGTTGGCGGCGTGGCCATGCGCTACCGCCTCTACTCACGGCTCGGCCTGCCGGGCGGCACTATAACCCGCATTTTTTCGTTGAGCATCGCCACCAACTGGCTGGGTTATGTCCTGCTGGGTGGCGTGGTATTTGTCTCTGGCATGGTGCCCATTCCACCGGGCTGGTTTATCGGTGACGGCACGCTACGGGTGATTGGTGCGGTGCTATTGGTGATTGTGGCGATCTATCTCTGGGCCTGCGCCTTTGCGAAGAAGCGCCGCTGGACGGTAAAAGGCCAGCACCTGCAGTTACCCTCACTGCGCATGGCGCTGTTCCAGTTTGCCGTCTCCTGCGCCAACTGGATGGTGATGGGCTGCATTATCTGGCTGCTGCTGGCGCGTGAGGTCGATTACCCTATCGTGCTGGGCGTGTTGCTGATTAGCAGTATCGCCGGCGTGATTATTCATATCCCGGCGGGCATTGGCGTACTGGAAGCGGTATTTCTGGCGTTGCTGAGCGGCCAGCATGCCTCGCACGGTGAGATTATCGCTGCGCTGCTGGCCTACCGCGTGCTCTATTTCATCCTGCCATTGCTGCTGGCACTGGTGCTGTATCTGTGGCTGGAGAGTCGGGCGAAGCATCTGCGGCAGAAGAACCAGCGAGAGATGGAGAAGTCCGGCGTGCGTTAGCCGGTGATCGGTGGCGGCCTGGACGGCCGCCACTGTGTGCAGGATTAACGGCGGTTGCCGAAAATACGCAGCAGCATCAGGAACAGGTTGATGAAGTCGAGATAGAGCGTCAGCGCGCCCATAATCGAGAAGCGACGCAGGTTCTCTTTATCATTCACATCAATGCCTTCACCAATCGCTTTCAGCTTCTGCGTGTCGTACGCCGTCAGGCCCACGAACACCACCACGCCGATATAGGTGATGGCCCACATCAGCGCCGGGCTCTTCAGCCAGAAGTTCACCAGCGACGCCAGCAGGATACCGATCAGCGCCATAAACAGCAGGCTGCCAAAGCGGCTCAGGTCACGTTTGGTGGTGTAACCATAGAAGCTCATGGCCCCAAACATTCCCGCCGTCACAAAGAAGGTGCTGGCAATCGACGAGTAGGTGTAGACCAGGAAAATGCTCGCCATGGTCAGGCCGGTTAGCGCCGAATAGAGCATAAACAGACCGGTTGCAACCGCCCCGCTCATGCGCTGTACCATGCCGGAGAGCACAAACACCAGCGCCAGCTGCGCGATAATCAGCCCAAAGAAGGTGATGCGGTTGGCAAACACCAGCTCCATCACTGCCGGCGTACGCGCGGCAAACCATGAGACAAACGCCGTCAGCAGTAAACCGCAGGTCATCCAGCCATAGACCTGCGCCATATAGGTCTGCAGCCCGGTTGATGCCTGCTGCACAATTGAACCATTACGTGGATATCGATCCATGATGCACCTCATTAAATGTAATAAACGCTGTAAGTGTGGAGCTTACTCCCGGTTGCGTCAACGGCGCGTCAAACACTGCTGATATCGGCCGTTAACCCGCTGAGCAAACCATGCGGTAGTCAGATTGCGGGTAATCTTCGGGCTCTCCAGTTTGATGCCGGGCAATATTTCACGCGGCAGACGCTTGCCGGCCATCTTATCGGCGAGGATAAAGGTCTGTTTCCACAAAGTGCTGTCGCTGAAGCTGGCGCTATCGCCCTTCTCCAGATCGCGGCGGATCTCCCGATTGCTCATGTCCAGCTGTTTACTCAGCGTGCGTACCGCCAGCTCGGTTGTTCCGGCCTGCTCGCTGCCATATAAAATCAGATCACCATCCAGCGCCAGTTTCATGCCGCTGGCGCGCGCCACTGCAGCCTGGAAGGCGGCATTGCGGCTGGCGTACCAGCCTGCATTGAAGTCCGCAAAGCGGTATAGCGGCTGGCTGTAGTCCGCCGGATAGCCCAGCAGGTGCAGCGTGCCGAAGTAGATGCCGCCGCGCCGGCTGAAGACTTCGCGGCGAATTGAGCCGTCAACCGGCCAGGGGTAACCTTTGGCATGCGCTTCCGCAAACGCGATGCTGACCTGCATCGGCCCGCCGGTATGAATCGGGTTGAGATTACCGAACAGCGTCTGTCCCATCGGCACCATATCGATAAAGTCGTCGAAGATTGCGCTCAGCTCGCGCTCGCTGTGCACCTTATCGAGACGCGCAGCATAACTTTCACCGTTCGGGGATTTGATCAGGAGTGCCGTTCGCACCAGGAAGGCCGGCACGTGCACTTTGGCGGCGCGGCGGTCTATCTCAGCCCAGGCAATTTTTGGCAGGCCCGGCACGCTGGCATCGGCACTGAAGCCGGACTCCTGATCGGCCACGGCGATTACCGCACAGAGGTTACTGGCGCTGGGGTCGATTTGCTGCACGCGGAACGTGGTGTAGATGTCATCAGCCCACGCCGATTTTTGCGTAACGTGGCTGGGCAGCAGCTGCTGGATCTGCGCTTTCACATCGGCAGGTTGCCGGGCCGGCACCTGCGGCTCTTTTTTGGTGCTACATCCGGCCAGTATCAGCGCGGTCAGCAGCGCCGCGCCTTTCAGCATAGTGGTAGAGTTCATCCTGTTCCCTGATAAGCCAGCAAAAACCGTACCTTAACGTTTTCAGCCGGCCGCGGCTATCAGACCCGGGAGATTTTGCGGGCTACTTCCAGCGCTCTGCGGCCTGATGGTCACTGTCGCGCGCATCAACCCAGCGATCGCCCTGCGCAGTGGCTTCACGCTTCCAGAACGGTGCGCGGGTTTTCAGATAATCCATAATGAACTCGGTAGCGGCAAAGGCGCTGCCGCGATGCGCGCTGCTGACGCCGACAAACACAATCTCATCGCCGGGAAATAGCTCTCCCACGCGATGAATCACGCTGACCTGCTGTAGCGCCCAGCGCTCACGCGCTTCCGCCACGATCTCTGCCAGCGCCTTTTCGGTCATGCCCGGATAGTGCTCCAGCGTTAGCGCCGCAACGCTGTCGCCGAGATTGTGATTACGCACTTTGCCGGTGAAGGTGACAACAGCACCGTCGCTATTATCCGTGGAGAGCAGCGCATACTCTTGCCCCACGTCAAAGGGCTCAGCGCCTACGCGAATACGGGTATTCACACTTAACCTCCGGTCACCGGTGGGAAAAACGCCACTTCATCGCCGGCCTGCAGCGGATGGCTCATCGGCACCAGCGTCTGGTTCACCGCCGCCAGCAGCTTGCCGGACTCCAGCGCCAACGC
>NZ_MLFS01000108.1 GCF_002095485.1 Pantoea wallisii
GATTCCGTAACTTATTGGAGAGGTTCAGTAAGGGTTATAGGTTCAGAAAGGGTGAGAGGTTAAATATGAGTATGTGTAATACAATGCAGAAGGCATTGTATGAAAGTCAGCGCCTGGTCTTATAATAATTTCATTATATTTATAATTTATATAGCACGGAGAAATACTTTTAACCCAGAGCCTATCTGAGGCAATTAATAACTTACACTATAAAAACACTTATCCCGTCAGGAACTTTTTGCATCAAAATATTTTGATACTACGTTGCCAAGGATCATGATAGAGAAAGGGATTGCGCTATTTTCGTGTTCGTCGAAAGAACGCAGCAAATAAATCAATGAAATTAATAAATACAATCCAGACATCCACAACATTTACAATTTAGACATCAATAAATTTGCTTATATAACCCAGAGTAGAGCATTCTTTCGTGTTCACATTGTAACCCACCTTGCCTTACCCCAGATTACTTACCACCAGAAACATATAAAAAAAGCATCAAAAATTATAGGAGGGAATTAAAACTCCATTTTGTCCTGGTCCGTATCTTCTGGCGACATTGTAAAAAGTTCTTCTGCGAATTTGATAATTTTATCTTTACAAACGATTTTATCGCGCCATTCTTTCGGAATACCTGAAAAACCATACAACGCACCAGCGAGCTGGCCTGCAGTGGCTGCAACGCTGTCTGCGTCATCACCAAGATTTGCAGCCAGCAAAATAGCATCCTTAAAATTATCAGTATTCCATACAGCCCATAGTGCCGCTTCTAAAGTGTCAACGACATAACCTGTTGACCTAATCTGATCGCGAGTTTTCGATTTGTATTCACCAGCGTTAATAATTAATACGCGAACTAATGCTGACATTTTATGAGGTGAAAAAGCTTCTTTCTTACTATATCCATTGAGCAGATAATGAAGGACAACATTTAAATATTGACATCCATTAATTGATTCCGGAGCTGAGTGAGTCGCCATGCTCTGAATACCCGCATCTCGCCATCCATCAATAAAAGATTTCCTTCTAAAAATAGCAACTGGAGCATGACGTATCAGAGCTGCGTTACCTGCTGAATCTGGAGATGTATTGCCAACCCAATCAGGGCCGTTAGATATTACTTCTTCTAACGCAAAACGAGTTGCATTTCCTATATCGAAACACTTCCCGTTTGAACTATTGTGACCATTTTTATACCAATCAATCAACTTTTCTCTGAAGAAATCGGTATCGCAATATCCTTTATTTACGTACGTTTCAGCTAAGCATAGCGCCATTGAAGTATCATCTGTCCATTCTCCAGCACTGAGATTGAAAGGGCCTCCCCCAAGCATATCATTGATTATATATTTGTCTCGAGGCTGAAATTCGAGAGTTGTTCCTACCGCGTCGCCTACTGCAAGCCCCAAAAGCAACCCTTTTGCTTTATCTAATGAATCATGATCAGAGTTTTTTTGTTTTAATGTCTGTATCCACTCAGGTTTACTCTGTGCCTCATCAGGCATTGATTGCGGCTCATAAGACATTCTATTTTTCATTTGTTGTGAGGCTTCTGGAACCAAATCAGCGTATTTTCTGGCATAAATTTTAAGTTCAAAATCTGACATTCTGAGATCAATCATTATAACTCCTCATAATTCAAGAAAACCTGTCCATCAACATCTATACGATTTACAACTTTAAACTTAGCGCCGGGTGGGTATAAAAATTCAGCCTCATCAGAGTATTGTGAAAGAAAGTTTATATCTTTTCCAGAAGTTCCTTTGATGTTTATGTTGATTTTCCCAGCAAACGGTTCTTTAGAAGATGTACTCATGAAAGCCGGGTATTACCCGCGGGTCAGACAAGTGTTTTAAATTGTTGCAGCGGATCACATGGCGGGTTAAAAAACAGGTGTCATTATACTCATTACGACGAGGCGCAATGCCAGATAAAAAATTATTAACTGGCAGCACTTTCCATTATTTCACGTTGATATTCAGTGTTGCCAAAATAATTTCCACGCAGCGTTTATTCGCTTCAAAGTGATAACTCTTATCATTCCTGTGTTGCCCCACCAGCTCAACGTAGCACCACAATCCTGAACAATTGAATATGTAGCTCTGGTAAAAGGCGCGCATTTTCTCTTCATCGCTGTAGAGTTCACCTGTACAGGTCGATATAAAACCCAGCGCAGCATTAATATCATTGGGAATGGGTTCCAGCTCGTTTGCCGCCAGCGTGACGGAATGCTCATGCTCCTGGAAACGTAGCGTCGATTTTTCAAAAGCATCCTCTGCGGAATGGCATACCGCGCCAGAATAAAAGTAAAAATTAATGACCCCATAGTTTACGCCATCTATAGTATGATCAACGATAAGTCTGTTCTCAGCAATAACCTTAGCATTCCATGAAACCGGTATTCTAAAAGCGCTTTCCCCATCCAGGTTTACCGAGGTTAGCAACTCCGCCACGGCTAAGTTACTGCGATGCAGCAAATCCCAGTTAACCACTGTAAAATAGATGTCATTGGCAAGCGAAGGATAGTCGCGTGCCGCACACGACGCTTTTAATAAGAAGTAGTTCCCACCGCCGCTGTCCCGGTTGTAATCTTTTTGGACCGTGTATCGTGAGATCACGTCGTCACCGGAAGCGTGCGTTTTTAGGGTTAATACATCCGCGAAAATACCATTTTCTGATGCCTTACCGACAAGACGGCGATGCAAAACCTTTTCGCCCATTATAGCAAGTTTTTTAAACAACCAGTCAGACGCATTCATCTCCCACTGGCAGCGTTCGTACGCGACCCAAACTTCAAGATAAGGTGAGTCATCCAAGGTTAAGTAGCGTCCGATATTGGTTAAACCAACATCAGGGAAGGCAACCGGCTCCAGTTCCGCTGGCTTAAGGCTTTTTGGCAGCATAACCCAGTAATGCAGCATTTGTTCTCTGGCTGAAGTATAAAGGCATTTCCAGAGACGCTGTTCGATCTCTTCTTTAGAGAAATCCGGTGTAAGGGGGAAAGCATAGTCCGTATCAATATTCATAGCTTATTTCCCTTTCTAATTTAATTCGTCAGCCAAATACCGTAATAGATAACTATAGATCCAAGAGAAAGAACGGTCTTTGCAAAAATGAACAGCCCAGGCGCCAGTTTATTGGTGGTCGGTGAAAATTTACTGTAATTATCAGCATTATATTTCTTATGGAAATCCATAATAGTCCCAAATATATTACATAATGCAACAAGTATAAATCTTACCCCCCATATGAAAACTAATGATGCTCCCAACTCCTCCATTAAATCCCCTGCGGCATCCCTGGTAAAACCAGGGATTATCGTTGCCAGCCCTTTAAGCACGAACCCAATAGCGATGATGGCGATAAAAACCCCGACAAATGCTTTCCCTATGCCAGCCAGCGTCTTTTTCCCATAGGAAACATTGCTACTCCAGATGAAATATACTGTCACCACTAAGAAAAATAAAAATGCTATGATTTCCATGCTGCTGCCACTCCTTTTAAAGATCAATTACCAACCAGAACCGTTTTACAGCCACTAATGATAGCACCATCACCATCGCCTCCTTTCTCGGAATTATCCGAACCTCCTTCCTTGCCAATAATTAAATCACGTAGAGGTTTTATGACAACTTTCAAATCCAGTTCGCCCGCTAATCCCAATAATACAGCAAATCTGCCATTGGCTTTTAGCGTGATCGAGTAATCTGTTTTATCAAAATAAGCAGCAGCGCCTGCTGACGCACCTACCGCCCCCAAATGTGCTTCAGCTTTTGCTTTTGCTATTACAAGACCAAACAAGCTTACCTTTGCGCCTAATTTCTCTTTGACTGCTGCAAGCCCCCCGCCGCCGCCAAGATTGAACCCATAGCGGCCTTTATTGCCGGTATAAACTTCAGCAGTGGCTTTTGCATCAGCGGTGGCTATGGTTACATCGCCGGTAGCATTAGCATACAAGGTACCTTCACTCCCTGCCGCGCCTGTAACACCATATTGCATACCCGTCGCTGTGGCTGTACCGTTTATCCCGTATATATTGCTGTCGCCGTTGTAAAAAGCTCCGGTCGCATCGGCGTCCGCTATTTTATTGCGGAATTCACCTCTCAACAGATCGTGACTTTTAATATTTCCCATTGTGAAATTTTCAAGCGAAAAACCTGTCGATACAGTGTCATAACTGCCATCATTGGTGCTGTCTTTCAGGCTCGCATACACCCCTAAAATTCGTGCATCATAGTGCTCGCCATGTAACATCCCATCCTCACCAGCCTTCTTCGCCAGCGTGCCCCCCCAGTATTGCGGGGGCGCAGGTTTACATTTCGCAGGCGCCGACGCCCCGCCTGCATGACACTGCGTCTTATCACCCTGACGGGCCAGCGCCATACCGTTTACGAATACGCTGCCGGAGCCGCTGACGATAATACCGCCACCGTGTTGCTTACAGGAAAATTCATCACCTTTTCGGGCGGCGGGAAATCCACCAATGATAACGTCAGGACTGCCACACTGAATTGGGCCATCGTGAGCCGCTTTATCCACACAAGCTCTGGCCGCAGGCATACCCATACAGATGTTCCTTCCAATAAGCAATTAACTGTTAATTTTGACGACTGCACTTTTGATGTCGGTGCTGTTCGTACCGGTAATACTTATCCCATCATTTGCCTTTAATTCAGCATCTTTACCGGTACCCAAGGTGGTCAGCTCATTCCCTTTAAACAATGCTTGTAACTCGCTTTCAGCAAAGATATTTCCCTTATCCACCTGGATTTGGATAGCATCAGGGGTGATCAGGATGTAGTTCTCTTTTACCTTTAATTTGATGCTGGCGTTGGCTTCAAGCAGCGCATTGCCCTCCTTATCCATGGTCAACACCGTTTCGCCTTCGCCCACATTAATTACGTGCTGCATGCCCGTATTGCTTACCGCATGTTCACCTACGTCAGCCTGACGATTGCGCTTTATCGTAACCTTTTCGTCACGGCCTATGGTTTTCTGCCGATCCACACCGACATGGTGCGTTTCACAGCTTTCCACTTCCGTATCCATATTTTTTTCGGCGTGGATCCAAATCTGCTCATG
>NZ_MLFS01000109.1 GCF_002095485.1 Pantoea wallisii
GGCCAGCGCTCCGGCAGCGCCCACCAGCCCAAGCAGGCCAATTTCGCCCTCACTGAAGTTATTGGGCGGTGCTGCCAGCAGAAAGGCCATTGAGGTCCAGAGCATGCTGAAGTTGGCAAAGCTCAGGCAGCCGGTAAGGGCGCGCGTACGCAATACGCGGTTGCCGGCATAGAGACTAAAAATGGAACGCAGCAGTTGCGGGTAGTTAAGCGGAACGGCCTGTTTGTAGCGCGGCAGATAGCGCCACAGCGCCAGCGCCATCAGAATCATCAGGGCGCTGGCCGTCCAGTACACGCTACGCCAACCGCCAAACTGCGCCAGCGCACCGGCAACCGTGCGCGCCAGTAGAATCCCGAGCAGCAGGCCGCTCATCACCGTACCCACCACTTTGCCGCGTTTTTCCGGTGCCGCCAGCGTGGCAGCAAGCGGCACCAGGATCTGCGCCACCACGGAAAACAGGCCGGTGATAACAGTACCAAGCAGCATCACTGGCAGTGAAGAGGAGAGCGCCGTGACAATCATGCCACCGGCAGCCAGCAGACTCATTGAGACGATTAACCCCCGACGCTCCAGCATATCGCCCAGCGGTACCAGCAGCAGTAATCCGCAGGCGTAGCCCAGCTGCGCCGTCGTCACGATAAAGCCGGCAAGGCTGACGGAGAGGCTAAACTGGTGCGCAATGGTATCCAGCAGCGGCTGCACATAGTAGTTGCTGGCGACGGCCAGGCCGGTCGCAACGGACATCAGCGCAACCAGCGCGGGATTGAGTTCCTGACGGGAAGCATTCATGGCGGGAGAAGAGGGTAAATAATCATATATGGGTAATAGTAACCCAAAAAATTATTTCATTGTTGTGTTAATTAACAGGACGTACCAGTGCGCTATAACGCACGCTTCGCTTATCTGCGGCGGAAACAGTGCGGGCGACCCGAAAGCCGCCCGCTGACAACGTAAGACGATGGCGCTTATTTCGCGGCGGCCAGGGCGTCATTGATCCACTTATCAAACTCCGCCTGATGACCTTTGATCCAGCCATCCACGTGACGGTTGATATCCGCTTCAGATGCCTGACCCGCATGCATGGCCGCATTCTCCGCGTTGATATCCGTAATCGGCAGCTTCATCTCCGCAAACAGCTTCGCGGCGGCCGGGTTTTTTTCTGCCCAGGCTCTGTTGGCGACGATGTGCATGGTGTTCACCGGGAAGCCATAGTTCGCGCCGTTTGCCAGTTTGGTATCCACTTTGCTCTGTTCGCCAGGCAGGGAGGAGAACGGCACCTGCAGCCAGACTACGTCACGGCCCGGTTTCAGCACATCGCTCAGCCAGTAAGGCGTCCAGGTGTAGTAGAGAATCGGTTTACCCTGCTTGTAGCGCGCCAGCGTATCGGCCACCATCGCCGAGTAGTTACCCATATTGGCGGTAACCGTATCGGCCAGACCAAACGCGCTGTTCTGGTGATTAATCACCGCTTCGCAGCCCCAGCCCGGCGTACAGCCGGTCATGTCCGCTTTACCATCCCCGTTGCTATCGAACAGTTTGGCAATCTTTGGATCTTTCAGCTGTTCAATGTTAGTGATGTGGTATTTTTCGGCGGTTTTCTTGTCAATCAGGTAACCCTGCGCAGCGCCGGTAACAAAGGTGCCTTCGCGATAAAACTTCGCGTCACCGCCGGCCGCTTTGAACATATCGTCATGCAGCGGCTGCCAGTTAACGGCGGTGAAAGTGGCATCGCCAGAGGCAATTGAGGTGTAAGCCACGTTGTAATCGACTTCACTCGGTTTCTCCACGCTATAGCCGAGTTTCTCCAGCGCGCGGCTGACAATCAGCGTCTGGAAGGTCTCTTCAGCGATGGTGCTTTGCAGCGGTTTTACCGTAATGCCTTTACCCGGCAGGTCGGCGGCGGACACGTGCGTCGCGGCGAACGTCGTCAGGACGGCGGCGAATAGTGCTGTCTTGCGCATAGTCATTCCTTATTTTACGTGTGACGTCGGAGACGGGCGGTCACGGCGGACCGCCCCAAAAAATCAGGCTCTCTTACTGAACGGACGCAGCAGCAGGCCAACCGGACCGGTGTTGTACCAGTGACGGCTACCGCGGCTGCGGCTATCGCGACCGACAGACTGCGTGAGGCGGTCGAGGATAATGGCGAGGATCACAATGCCGACGCCGCCAACGGTGGCCAGCCCCATGTCGAGGCGGCCAATGCCGCGCAGCACCATTTGGCCCAGCCCGCCGACCGCGATCATGGAGGCGATAACCACCATTGACAGCGCCAGCATCAGCGTCTGGTTAACCCCGGCCATGATGGTCGGCATCGCCAGCGGCAGCTGGACCTTAAACAGCATCTGACGCGGGCTGGCGCCGAAGGACTCGCTGGCTTCTATCAGGTCAGCGGGCACCTGTTTAATACCAAGAATGGTGAGGCGCACAATCGGCGGCAGCGCAAAGATGATGGTCACCACCACGCCCGGCACGTTGCCGATACCAAACAGCATCACAATCGGTACCAGATAAACAAAGGCGGGGGTGGTCTGCATCGCATCCAGCAGTGGACGGACGATACGCGCGGCACGCTCGCTGCGCGCCAGCCAGATACCCAGCGGCAGGCCAATGACAATACAGAACAGCAGGGCAGTGAGCACCAGCGCCAGCGTTACCATGGCCTGCGACCATGCGCCAATCGCGCCGATCGCAATCAGCGAAACCAGCGTGGCAATGCCCATCGCCGGGGTCGCTATCTGCCAGGCAATCAGCGCGAACAGCACAATCGCCACCGGCGCCGGCATGCCCAGCAGCAGCTGCTGGAACGCGCCCAGGATGTAATCCACCGGTACGCGAATCCCCTGGAACACCGGACGAAAGTGGTTTACCACCCAGTCGATGCCCTCGGTCACCCAGCTGTCGAGCGGAATCCAGGTTTTATGGAACGGGTCCATGATAGTGAAATGTTCTGGTGCTGGCGCTGGTGCACTGTTGAGCCAGTCGCTACTGCCGGCCGCATCATGACCGCCGCTGGCAGCAGCGGGATCGCCCCAGGCATCTGCGCCACCGGTGCTGCTCTCCGCAGGCGTGGCTGAAGCGGCGCCTGACCAGGGATCGGCGGCGCGGGCATCAGGCGTGGTTGTTTGCGGTGCGCTCTGGCTGGCGCTATCCCATGGATTGGCGGTTTGTTCACTCATGGCTGGGCTCCTTCACGGTCTAACGCACGCAGTAACATGCTCTTGGAAATGATACCGACGTACTGATTGTCTTCGCCGACCACCGGTACGGCGCACGGCGCCTGTGCCACATGGGAGAGCAAATCATTCAGTGAAGTATCAGCAGGCACCGCCTGCGGGGCTTCCAGCAGCGCGCTATCCAGTCCGGCGCCGGCGGCCAGCGCTGCTTTCAGCGAATCGCTGGAGACCACGCCAACAAACTTCTGTTTTTCCAGCACATAGCCAAACTCACGGTCTTCATCCTGCAGCAGCTTAATGGCAGAGCGCGGACCAAAGCCGGGCGCTTTACGGATCAGCGCTCCGGCACTGCGGCGCGCAATATCTTTAGCGCTGAAGACATGGCTGATATCCACACCGCGGAAGAAGGTACGGACATAATCATTCGCGGGATTGTTGAGGATCTCATCAGGCGTACCAACCTGAACCACTTCGCCGCCCTGCATAATGGCAATGCGATCGCCAATACGCATGGCTTCGTCAAGATCGTGAGAAATAAAGACAATGGTGCGCTGATGTTTTGCCTGCAGCTTTACCAGCTCATCCTGCATTTCGGTACGAATTAAGGGATCCAGAGCGGAGAATGCTTCATCCATCAGTAAAATATCGGGATTAATTGCCAGCGCACGGGCTAATCCAACACGCTGACGCATACCGCCGGAAAGTTCATCCGGATAAGCGTTGGCATAATTTTCCAGCCCCACCTGACGCAGTGCCTCAAGGGCTTTTTCCTGACGCTCCTGAAGCGGCGTGCCGGCTAATTCCATCCCAAAAGCGGTATTATTCAGTACCGTCATATGTGGCATAAGCGCGAAGGATTGAAATACCATGCTGATCTTATTTCTTCGCACTTCACGCAGTTCGCTATCGGATATTTTGGCAATATCGATACCATCAATAATCACCTGGCCCCGCGTGGGCTCTATCAGACGATTGAGAAGGCGAACCATGGTGGACTTTCCTGATCCTGACAGCCCCATGATGACGAATATCTCGCCTTCTTCAATGGCCAGACTGGCATTTTTTACGCCCACCGAGAGACCGGTTTTCGCCAGAATTGTCTCTTTGCTTGCGCCTTGCTCAATGAGCTTAAATGCCTTTTCCGGGTGATCGCCAAATACTTTATATAAATTTTTAACTTCGAGTTTAATTGCCATGCAATAATTACATTCCTGGTTAAATGTTTAACTATTTCTTGTTGTACCCTGATTAAATTTAAGCGCCCTATAACCTAACATAGTGAGAGTGTCTGACAACCCTTGCACGGAATATTCCCGGCGAATACACCCGGACTATTGCCGCTAATTCCAGAGCCCACAAGGGATGAGGGCGGATCAATTTTTTCTGAATTTTTTGTGAAATTTGGCAGGTTTCAGTCAAATTGCTGAGTGAGAGGCGGATAAATCGCGCTTTAATGGTGCCGATATTAATTAAATAGCGGGCGCCAAGTGTTGGAAATATTAAGCAGGTTAACGTGGCAATAAGGCGGGATGAAACAGTAATATTACTTCTGTAGTTGCGAAATCCTGGAGAGCGCGAGGCGTTATCACGTCCAGCATTCGGAGTGGCGACCCGCC
>NZ_MLFS01000110.1 GCF_002095485.1 Pantoea wallisii
AGCCATCGCTTGTCCCTCTAAGACACGGATATATCGAAGATATCGTCACATCGACCAGGCAAAGCCTGATGTTAGTTTTACAGAGAGAGAATCAGGAGAGAGATAAAGGAAGTGGTGCTGATACCCAGAGTCGAACTGGGGACCTCACCCTTACCAAGGGTGCGCTCTACCAACTGAGCCATATCAGCACATCTGGAGCGGGCAGCGGGAATCGAACCCGCATCATCAGCTTGGAAGGCTGAGGTAATAGCCATTATACGATGCCCGCATCCTGGAACTCGGCTACCTGTTCTTTCTGTAGCTTATGAATAATAAAAGAAGACCTTCTATTACTCGAGCCAGTCAGAGCTTCTGACTGACGGTGATTACGCTAATACGTAATCTGAATTCGAAGGTGAGAGAGTTGAACTCACCCGTCAGAAAGTTTCCTTATCTGACGCCCGACCAGAAAGTCAGGATGGTGGTGGGAGAAGGATTCGAACCTTCGAAGTCTGTGACGGCAGATTTACAGTCTGCTCCCTTTGGCCGCTCGGGAATCCCACCTACTTGATGGTGCCGGCTACCGGAATCGAACTGGTGACCTACTGATTACAAGTCAGTTGCTCTACCAACTGAGCTAAGCCGGCATCAAGTGACGCGCATTCTAGGAAGACTGGCTGCGGGATGCAACAAAAAAATCATTAAATTTGCGCTATCGCTTACTATTTGTGCAAATCGTCGCAAACTTGCTGTCAGTTGTAGCAAATTCATGCAACTCCAGTGCATTTTTACATCAGGGCGGCCTGTCTTTCTTTCCATTCGCAGCTAAATGATTTGCGCTATACGGTTGAGATGAGTGACTTACTGTATAAGAGGCATTGGCTAACTTTGCTGGTAAGCGCAGCAGAAAAGGTTGCGGTACGCTACCGGGCAACAATAAAAATGCGGGCAGGCTTACGAAAGCGCGCTTAGCTTAATCATTTTGCTTCTTTTTAAAGTCGCACTGGTGTTACCCTCCTGCCCATTGTTCTCGTTAAAATACCCCTGTGACGTGTTTCTGCGCTCGACACATCGCTGCATGCCTGTTGCTGCAAGGCGTTGATGAGCCAGAACTTACGGTCAGATGCATTCTTATGAGTAAAAAAACAACGCCACTGACAACGCCCTATCTGCAGTTTGATCGCCAGCAATGGGCAAGCCTGCGCGATTCTGTGCCAATGACTCTGGCCGAAGGCGAAATTGAACGTTTGCGTGGGATTAATGAAGACCTTTCTCTTGAGGAAGTGGCTGAGATCTATCTGCCGCTCTCTCGTCTGCTGAACTTCTATATCAGCTCAAACCTGCGCCGCCAGGCAGTACTTGAGCAGTTCCTCGGTACTAACGGACAGAAGATTCCCTATATTATCAGCATTGCCGGCAGCGTCGCCGTAGGCAAAAGCACCACCGCTCGTGTATTACAGGCGCTGCTTAGTCGTTGGCCGGAACACCGCAAGGTCGAGCTGATTACTACCGATGGTTTTCTGCATCCGAATGCGGTGCTGAAAGAGCGTGGTCTGATGAAAAAGAAAGGCTTTCCGCAATCTTACGATATGCATCGCCTCGTTAATTTCGTCTCAGAATTGAAATCCGGTGCCAGTCAGGTAACAGCTCCGGTCTATTCTCATCTTATCTATGACGTCATCCCTGATGGCGACAAAATTGTTCAGCAACCGGATATACTTATTCTTGAAGGTCTTAACGTGCTTCAGAGTGGTATGGATTATCCCCACGATCCTCACCATGTGTTCGTCTCGGACTTTGTCGATTTTTCGATTTATGTCGACGCACCGGAAACTCTGCTGGAGCGGTGGTACATTAACCGCTTCCTTAAATTCCGTGAAGGCGCATTCAGCGATCCCGACTCCTATTTCCATCACTATTCACAATTGCCGGAAGAAGAAGCGGTGAATATTGCCCGAGGATTGTGGCAAGAGATTAATTGGCTCAACCTGAAAGAAAATATTTTGCCAACGCGCGAGCGTGCCAGCCTGATCATGACGAAGTCAGCAGATCATGCGGTACAGAGCGTTCGGCTGCGCAAATAAAGGGACTTTTTGTCACTGGATTTAGCTAAAAAAAGCTGCCGATTGTAGATACAGCAGCCTCTCTCTTTCTGACAAAATCATCCTCATTATTACATGTGATAACGAGAGTAATACTGCCGGAATAGGATTTATTGTCAGTCATTACAGGTCACAAAGCTGTATTGACTGACCATAGACTTAAAGTAACCACTCCCTGGCGAGATCTTTACTCCTGATCATCTTTATCAGGATCTGATATGTGTAAAGATCGTTTATGACCCGGGGCGCAACGAGATCTCACCCCCAACCCAGGATTTAATTTCACCATTTTGTTCCAGCAAAAGTCCGCCTTGCTGATCAATACCGCGTGCAATACCCTGTACTTCGCGATCGCCTATCAACAATTTAACCGGACGATTAATGAAATTATCCAGTGCCTGCCAGCGTTGAATAAACGGCGCCAGACCATCGCGTTCAAATAGCGGTAATGCTTCGCGCAGGCTATTTATCATTTTAGCCGCCAGCTCATTACGATCGATTTTAATACCTGCTTCCTGCAGATTAATCCAGCCCTGATTAATCTCTGCGGTACCTTCCGTACGCATCATCAGGTTTATACCCGCCCCAATTACTATCTGCGCGGCATCGCCGGTTTTACCCGTCAGTTCAACTAAAATGCCTGCAAGTTTACGATCGTGTAAATAGAGATCGTTAGGCCATTTCACGCGCACGTCTGGTGCACCAAGAGACTGAATGACCTCTGCCATAACAATCCCAATCACCAGACTTAGTCCCATAGCGGCAGCCGGCCCCTGCTCCAGACGCCAGTACATCGACATATAAAGATTGGCACCAAAAGGAGAGAACCATTTACGACCGCGACGACCGCGCCCGGCCTGCTGGTACTCTGCGATACACGCATAACCTGAGCTCAGCTGATCCATACGATCCAGCAAATGCTGGTTTGTCGAATCAATTACCGGTATTACGGCCAGATTTGCCTGATGTAAGTGCGCCAGGATGGCGTTTTCATCCAGGAGCTGAACTGGCGCAGGTAGGCTATAACCTTTACCTGTTACGGTATAGACATCCAGCCCCCAGCTCTTAAGGGTCTGGATATGCTTATTGATGGCTGCGCGGCTCATGCCCAGCGCTTCTCCCAGCTGTTCGCCAGAGTGAAACTCTCCATCTGCCAGCAGGGCAACCAGTTTTAAAGGTACGCTTTGGTCCTTCATGAAATCACCTCAACGGCATTGCGTTCGCCCTGCGCGCCGATAAAGCGCACTTCCGGCTCCAGCCATACATTAAACTTTTCGCCCACACGATGACGTACATGATGCGCCAGCCCGATAATATCCTGCGGCGTTGCGTTATCTTCATTTATTAATACTAACGCTTGCTGACGATGCACTGCCGCCCCACCGACGCGAAACCCTTTCAGGTCACACTGATCGATAAGCCAGCCAGCCGCCAGTTTGACCTCACCATTCACCTGCGGATAGTGCGGCATGGTTGGCCATTGTGACAGCAGCAACGTGCTCTGCTGGCTAGTGATCAGCGGATTCTTGAAGAAGCTGCCTACATTGCCCGTGATTCGGGGGTCGGGCAGTTTACTCTGACGCATATGGCAGACTGCATTGAACACGTCCCAGGCACTAACCGTTGCAGGGTTGAGTTTTGCCAGATCGCCATAGCTTAATACCGGGTTCCACTGTTTTTTCAGACGTAAGCCCACGGCAACGATGACATAATCATCTTTTAGTACATGCTTAAATAGCTGTCGCGATAACCGAAATGACACTCATCCCGGTGCAAACGTGCTGTTTTACCACTGGTCAGATGCAAAACATCAACGTAATGACAAACATCTTTTAACTCTACGCCATAAGCGCCAATGTTCTGAATCGGTGCTGAACCCGTCATGCCTGGAATGAGTGCCAGGTTTTCCAGTCCGGGAATACCTTTTTTTAGAGTGTGTTCAACCAGTCGATGCCAGTTTTCGCCAGCGCCCACGTGTAAATGCCACGCCTCATCCTGCTCTTCAATGACGATGCCTTTGATAGCATTAACGATCACGCTCCCGGCAAAGTTTTCAAGAAAAAGGACGTTGCTTCCTTCACCCAGAACCAGAAAAGGCTGATGCTGCTTCTGACTGGTGTTCCAGGCAGCAACAATCTTTTCAGCTGTATCGGCGATAACAACTGCTTGCGCATTTATCTCGAGACCAAGGGTATTGAATGCTTTTAACGATGTGTCAGGGCTGGACATTTCACGGCCTTTTACTGATTAAACTGGCCGTAGTTTACCTGATCAGATTGATACGAGTGGGATGTTTCGCGATTTTAGTTGGGAAATTTACCAGGGTACAGA
>NZ_MLFS01000111.1 GCF_002095485.1 Pantoea wallisii
CCCTAATTAGGGGCGTAGTTCAATTGGTAGAGCACCGGTCTCCAAAACCGGGTGTTGGGGGTTCGAGTCCCTCCGCCCCTGCCAGAAAATAATCCTTTGCTTCGGCAAAGGATTTTTTTTGTCCAAAATTCAGCGCAGAATAAGAGCCTGAGTGATAAATATCCCCTCAAACTCCCTTCATTTATTGTATTAGTGCGTCAGAACCGGATATTTAAGCAGCTGACGAATATGCGCCTGCTGATCGCTGTTTTGCAACCACACAGCATAGAGTGGGCGTACCGCTACAGGTGTGTCAGGAATAACCATCAGATCGCTATAAATGCCGTGCCAGAAATCCGGTAAAAATGCACAGGCACCTGTTGTGTGCAGTAATTCACGGGTGACGTGCGCTGATGTCGTGGTTAATACCGGTACATCATCGCTGGATAAATAACTTTCATGCTGGTGAAAGTCTGCGCCCCATTCGAGTTTAATGTAATCATACTTTTCCCGTTTCTCAGTTTTACGAGCCCGGAATAAGGCGAGCGAAATATGTCCAATTTGCTGGCTGGTTAACTCATCCATTTTCGGCGCTTCGGTCGTAATCAGCAGATCCAGCTGACGCTCATGCAGCTGCTTTACCAGCAGGTGACGCTGAGCAATGCGCGCTTCAAGATGCAGGCTCTCCCGATTCTCATAAAGCGTCTGCAACCAGGGGGTTAGATAAGCCTCCCACAGCGATGCACTGGCCCCAATGGAAAGCTCATGATGCTGCTGGGTATGCGAGACCTCCTTCTTGGCCATCAACCAGGTGCTCATCAGGCTTTCAGCATAAGGCAATAAACGTTCACCTGCTGAAGTCAGCCGGATGTTATTACGGTGACGGGTGAAAAGGTTAACGCCCAGCTGATTCTCCAGCTGACGGATGCGAAAACTTACGGCTGATTGCGTGAGGTAAAGCGCTTCAGCAGCGCGCCCGAAATGACGCGTTCTGCTCACTTCAAGGAAAGTTTTCAGTAATTCCGTATCCACAGCATTCTCCCAAAAAATGTTTGTCGTACTGATTTAAATGTTTTGTTTTACACTCTGTCAAGCGTATCTAATACTCCGCGCCATAAATAGCACGGCCATATGAGAATCAGGAGCGTGTAAAATGGCGGAAAGCTTCGCAACAACTAATCGTTTCTTTGATAACAAACATTACCCTCGTGGTTTTTCGCGTCATGGTGACTTCACCATTAAAGAAGCCCAGCTTCTGGAACGCCACGGATATGCTTTTAATGAGCTGGATTTGGCAAAGCGTGAGCCAGCTACGGATGAAGAGCGTTCATTTTTAGAAGTCTGCCGTGGGGTTCGTGAACCACGGACTGATGCCGAACGCGTTTGGTCAAAATACACTGCGCGGATCAAGCGTCCTAAGCGCTTCCATACGTTATCTGGCGGCAAGCCGCAAATGGATACCGTAGAAGATTTTAGCGACAGTGACGATTAAAAAAACGGGGCTAATTTCAGCCCCGTTTTTTATTCCAGGCTCTTATGCAGATAGATCATCAAACGATCAATGCTGCGATAGCCCACCGCCTCCTGCAGATGCTGTCGTGTAATTTGCACTTCATCTGATAAATCAGCAATCGTCCGCGCCACCTTCAAAATGCGCTGCCAGGCCCGTACTGACAAGCCCAGGGCATTGAGTACATCCTCCAGCCATTCTGCATCCTGCTGCAGCAATACGCAGTCGCGCGCTATCTCCGGATTAGAGAGCAGCGCATTAACTTTACCCGCCCGCTTTATCTGTATGGCGCGTGCTGCCAGCACACGCTCGCGTACGGCTGCGCTGGTTTCACTCTGCTGCTGCTTCTGGCTTAGCGTACCGCTCGGTAGAAGTGGAATTTCCAGCGACAAATCAAACCGGTCTAGAAAGGGGCCTGATAACCGGCTGAGATATCGCAGAACCTGCTGTGGCGTACAGCGGTTATGGTTCCCCTGATAATGGCCGGTAGGACTTGGATTCATTGCACCAATCAATTGAAAGCGCGCCGGATAAGTAACTTTAGCGCGCGTGCGGGAAATAGCGATCTCACCGGATTCGATTGGCTCACGCAACGCATCCAGTACCTTGCGTTCGAACTCTGGCAGCTCATCCAGAAACAGGACCCCATTATGCGCCAGTGATATCTCTCCCGGACGAGGTAACGAACCACCCCCGACCAGCGCATAAAGCGAGGCGCTGTGGTGAGGCGCCCGGAATGGGCGCCGGCGCCACTGATGATGCAGATTGCCACTGCTGACCAAACTGGCTATCGCCGCGCACTCCAGCGCCTCTCGATCGTCCAGAGGGGGCATAATGCCGGGCAAGCGCGTCGCCAGCATAGTTTTACCGGTTCCGGGAGGCCCAAGCAGAAGCAAATTGTGACCGCCTGCTGCGGTAATCTCCAGCGCCCGACGCCCCTGTTGTTGACCAATGATGTCGCTGAGGTCCTGTGCCTCCCCATCAGGCATTTCAGGCTGGTAATGGGCAACGGTCAACTGGGCCTTATTATGCAAAAAAGCGCAGATCTCCACCAGGTGTTTGCCCACCAGCGTTTTACCCTGCTGAATCAAACCAACATCCTGTTGATTCTGCTCCGCTAATACCATTTGCCGTCCGGCCTGCAGCGCGGCCATGGCTGCCGGAATCGCGGCCTGAACGCCACAGAGCGCGCCGTTGAGCGCCAGCTCCCCCAGGAACTCATAGTGTGCCAGTTTGGCTCCTGGCAGTTGTTCTGAGGCCGCGAGAATCGCAATAGCAATCGGCAGGTCATAGCGACCGCCCTCTTTTGGCAGATCGGCCGGTGCCAGATTGATAGTGACGCGTTTAGCCGGAAACGTGAATCCGCTATTGATGATGGCGCTGCGCACCCGTTCCCGCGCTTCCTTTACAGTCGTCTCCGGCAGGCCTACCAGGGTTAAAGCAGGCAGTCCGTTACTGATATGGACTTCAATTGTGACCAGCGGCGCCTGTACACCCAATGCCGCACGGGTTAACACTCTGGATAAAGACATAACCACTCCTTGTTGTCTTTATCATCTGTCAGCCTGCATCAGGTGGCGACAGGATTTCTGCAAATTGGCGGCGCCGATTCCGGGTTTTCATCGCCATTTGCCGCATGTTCATGTTTTTTCAGAGCAGGATCGCAAATTGTCCCGCGCAATTACGTTACGGTCGTAATGAATTTTTATCATTACCATGAATAACCTTTTACTTACAAAGCGATAACCCGTAATGCACTGCTACAACGGAAAAATTTATGATGAAAATTATTGTAAATGTCCGGCTAACTATGGTACCTCTGTAGGTATTACTTCGAATCAAAGAAAAAACAGACAACACATGAAAGCCCTTCTACAAGTGATTAGCCTAGTCGTGATTAGCGTGGTGGTGATTATTAACCCACCGTGCGGGGCTACGCTTGGAGAAAGAAAGGCTTAAAAATCAAGCCCGGAATTCGAAAAACCCCCGCACCGAAAGGTCCGGGGGTTTTTTTTCGACCACGGGAAATATCAGTTAATCAGCGAGGAACAGTTTATGAGCAGTAGCATAAAATTCTGTTGTTCCACCAGGAATACAGGAGAATAAGCATGACAGGTGCACAATGGGTAGTTCAGGCTTTACGCGCGCAGGGTGTCGACACCGTATTTGGTTATCCTGGCGGAGCAATCATGCCAGTGTACGATGCGCTCTACGATGGCGGCGTGGAACACCTGTTGTGTCGTCATGAGCAGGGGGCAGTGATGGCCGCAATCGGCTATGCGCGTGCCACGGGCAAAACCGGCGTTTGTATTGCTACATCGGGGCCAGGCGCGACAAACCTGATCACCGGGCTGGCCGATGCGATGATGGACTCTGTTCCGGTGGTCGCCATCACCGGTCAGGTCTCCTCGGCCTTTATCGGCACAGACGCTTTCCAGGAGATCGATGTGCTGGGATTGTCCCTGGCCTGCACCAAGCACAGCTTCCTCGTTGAATCTCTTGATGATTTACCCTCCGTGATGGCGGAAGCTTTTGCTATCGCGCAATCAGGTCGTCCCGGTCCGGTGCTGGTTGATATTCCGAAAGATATTCAGATCGCCAGTGGCGAACTGACACCACACCTGCTGCCGGTGGAAGAGGCGCTGAGCCACTCGCCGCAGCATATTGCCGAAGCGCGTGCGCTGATGGCGCAATCGCACAAGCCAATGCTCTATATCGGCGGCGGCGTGGGCATGGCGCAG
>NZ_MLFS01000112.1 GCF_002095485.1 Pantoea wallisii
TCTGGCGGAGACCAGCCACGTGGGCAGCGGGCGCGCCGCCTGGATTGCGGACATCACCGCACACGTCGCGCAGGCACAACTCAACGGCTGTGATATTCGCGGCATCTGTCTCTACCCGATTATTGACCGCCCGCTTTGGGAGGATACCGCACACTGGCCGCACAGCGGCTTATGGGATATCGATAACAATCACGTGCGCCTGCTGAATCACACCTATGCCGCTGCGCTGCGGCAATCACAACGCTCGCTAGCCCGGTTACAGGGCTTTCTCAACCCGGCCGCAGGGCCAAAGGAGTCCGTTATGAACCCATCCACACTGGTGGTCTTTAGTCATCTTCGTTGGGGTTTTGTGTTTCAACGGCCACAGCATGTTATGTCGCGCCTTGCGCAATACCATCGCATTCTGTTTATTGAAGAGCCGGTTTATCAGGCGGGCGAAGCCGGGCTGCGTGAATCACACCCTGCCGCCAACGTGACGGTCATTGAGCCGCACACGCCCATTCGTGCCCCGGGTTTTCACGACGACCAGATTGCCCTGCTGCAGCCGCTGCTGGGTGCGCTACTGCCGGCCGATGCGCAGCCGCTGGCGTGGTTTTATACCCCGATGGCCTTGCCGCTGTTGAACGCGTTTAATGCCCGCGCCATCATCTACGACTGTATGGATGAGCTGTCGGCGTTCGATCAGGCGCCGCGTCAACTCCAGCAGCGTGAATCGGCACTGCTTAGTCGCGCCGATGTGGTGTTTACCGGCGGCAGTAGTCTCTATGAGGCGAAGAAACATCGTCATGAGAATGTTCACTGCTTCCCCAGCAGCGTTGATGAAGCTCACTTCGCCCAGGCGCTGGATCGCACTAACGGGCACCCCTTACAGGCCACCCTGGCGAAACCGCGCCTGGGCTATTACGGCGTGATTGATGAACGCATGGATCTGCCGCTGGTCGCTGCCCTGGCGGAAGCGCATCCGGACTGGCAGATCGTGATGGTCGGCCCGGTGGTCAAAATCGATTCCGCTGCCCTGCCGCAGCGTGAGAATTTGCACTGGTTTGGTCAGCAGCCTTACGCCGCCCTTCCCCACTTTCTCGCCGGCTGGGATGTCTGCCTGATGCCGTTTGCCCTTAACGCCTCAACGCAGTACATCAGCCCGACAAAAGTGCTCGAATATATGGCCGCGCAGCTGCCGATTGTCAGTACCGCCATCGCCGATGTCGCCCGTCACTATCCGGATGTGGTGAGCATCGCTACCACGCATGAAGCCTTTATTCAGGCGTGTGAGCGCGCGCTACGCCTGCCGGTGGAGCGACGCCATCAGCTGGCCAGCCAGATGGCGTCGATTGTGGCGCAAACCTCCTGGGACAATACCGTCGACCATATGCAACGCGAGCTGGCCGCGCTGGCGACCCCGGCCAAAAAAGCGCGCCCGGTTACGGAGATCGCGGCCAACAGCGCACGGGCTCAGGCCGTGGCGCTACGTCCCATCGAGTGCCTGATTCTGGGTGCAGGCCCGACCGGGCTGAGTGCCGGGTATCACTATGGCGAGGGCGCCATGGTGCTGGAGAAGAACCACAGCGTAGGGGGCTGGTGCCGCTCGGTCGAAGATCAGGGATTTACCTTTGATTACGCCGGTCACATCATGTTTTCCAACGATCCTTACGTCCTCGGCCTGTACGACCTGCTGTTAGGTGAAAACCAGCACTGGCAAACCCGTGAAGCCTGGGTTTACAGCCACGGCGTCTATACCCGTTATCCCTTCCAGTCAGCGCTGTACGGCTTACCCGCCGAGGTGGTCGGTGAGTGCGTGCTCGGGGCCATTGAGGCCCGCTACGGCAGTGAGAGTGTCGCCAGCGCGCAGGCTGTGCCTGACGATCGCTGCCTTGACTGCTGCGCCGATGGCGTGGTGTCAGATGATGATCGCGTACTGACGCAGCCGCGTAATGAAGATTTTGAACACTTTATCTATCGCGTGTGGGGCAAAGGCATCGCGCGCCATTTCGCCATTCCCTATAACCGTAAATTGTGGAAGACGCCGCTGAGTAATATGGAGACCTCCTGGCTTGGCGGACGCGTCCCATTACCCGATCTGGAGCAGATCGTCAGCGGCGCGCTCTCACCGCTGGAGAAACCGGTGGGTCCGAATGCGCGCTTCGGCTATCCGCTGCGCGGCGGCTTCCAGGCGCTGATGGAGGGGTTTCTGCCCCATTTACGCTGCACGCTTGAAACCGATGCGCAGGTGGCGGCCATTCAGCCGCAGTCACGCCAGGTGACGCTGGCGGATGGCCGACAGCTGCATTACGAGCAGATGATCAGCACATTACCGCTGCCCGAACTGGTGCGCCTGATGGGCGCGCGCGCGCCGCAAACCATTCAGCAGGCGGCCGCGAGGCTGCGCCACACCTCAGTCTGCTGCGTTAATCTCGGCATCGGGCGCGAGGCAATAAGCGACAAACACTGGATCTACTACCCTGGCGACACCCTTTTCCACCGCATCTTCCTGCAGGGCAATGCCAGCCCTCACTGTAATCCGTCTGGCGGATTTGGCCTGACCTGTGAAATCACCTGGCGTGACGACCAGCCGCTGCCCTGTGAAGGCGAGGCGTTGATCCAGCGCTGTATTGAGGATTGCATTCGCGTAGGTATTATCACCGCCGAAGATAGCATCCTGACGACCAGCATCGTGGATATGCCTTATGCCTATGTGGTGTACGATCATGCACGCAGTACCAACGTGGCGCTAATCCGCAGCTGGCTTGCGGCCCAGGGGATTCATCTGGCGGGACGCTATAGCGAATGGGAGTATTACAATTCCGATCTCGCGTTCCTGGCAGGCAAACGCGCTGCCGGGGCGGTCAGAGATCGTCTGCTGAACCATAAAACCACTGCCTGAAAGTGATGCAGAGGCCCGCTAACCTGCGGGCCTCTGGCACCTTAGCGGCAATCCGGCACGGCGTGCGGCGGAATAAAGGCCTGCACCGGCGTCAGTTCGCCCTGATATTTGCGTACCTGCACCACGGTGATTTGTCCGCTGCAGCCTTGCGCCAGCGAAGAGGTGCCGATATCCAGCGTCAGAACGTTGGGATTACCGTGCCGGCACAGCGGTCGCAGCGCGTCAGGATCCACCGGATCGTACCAGGCACCGGTCGGCAGCTGCACCACGCCAGGCATAATGGTCTCCGTGACGCGCGCGCTGGCCAGAACGTGACCGCGCGTGTTGTACAGTTCGATAATCTCCCCGTCCGAAATGCCCAGCTGCCGCGCATCCTGCGGATGCAGGCTGCACACTTCACGACCATGACGTTTGCCGCTCAGGCTGTAGTCACCAAAGTCCAGCTGGCTGTGCAAACGCGTGGCAGGCTGATTGGCGATCAGCCAGAACGGATGCTCGCTATCGGGTTGCTGCTGCGGCGCGCGCCACACCGGGTGCCCCGGACAGTTGGCATAATCGAAGCTGGCAATGGTCGCCGAGAAGATCTCAATTTTGCCGCTGGGCGTTGGCAGCGGCGCGGCCTCGGGATCGGCGCGGAAGGCGTTCATCATCCGGCCACCATCTTTCAGCTGCGGCAACTCCAGCACGCCCTGCTGCCAGAACGCCTCAAATGATGGAGTCTCAACCTGATGTGCTGCCAGCTTCTCCTGAAGCTGCGCATAGTGGTGCCGCAGCCAGCCCCGCGCATCGCGCCCTTCGGTAAACGCCTCTTCACGCCCTAAGCGGCGCGCCAGCTCGGTGAAAATGGTGTAATCATCTTTGGCTTCAGCAAACGGCTGCGCCACCGGCTGCATGGCGAAGAGATGACGATCGGTTGGCGCACCGCCGATGTCTTCCCGCTCCAGCGTCATGGTCGCGGGCAGCACAATGTCGGCATGCCGGGCGCTGGCGGTCCAGGCAATCTCATGCACGATCAGCGTATCCAGCTGGCAGAAGGCCTGGCGCAGACGCGCCAGATCCTGATGATGATGGAAAGGATTGCCGCCCGCCCAGTACGCCAGACGGATATGCGGGTAGGTCAGGCACCGCCCGTTGTAGTCAAACCGGGTGCCCGGGTTAAGCAGCATATCGGCTATACGCGCCACCGGTATCAGGCGATCGATGCCGTTTTTTCCCTGCGGCAGCGCCGGGAAACTCACCAGATTGTGATGTTTACCGTAGTGGCCCAGCGCGCCAAGCGCATAGGTGTAACCGCCGCCGGGCAGACCTGGCTGGCCCAGCGCGGCCGCCAGCACCAGGCCAAGCCAGA
>NZ_MLFS01000113.1 GCF_002095485.1 Pantoea wallisii
GGCACACCAGCGCGCGCACCGGTGCGCTGAGCACGGAGGAGCAGCGCTGGGCCGCGGTTGCCTGGCGCTACTTCGACAACAACGTGCAGAGCAGCGGTTTGGTCAACGGCAGCGACAAGCGGCCGGTAGCCAGCCTGTGGCAGATGGGCGATACCCTGATTGCACTGACCGCCGCCCGGCAGCTGAACCTGATCGACGATGCCCTGTTTGATCGCCGCCTGACGCAGCTGCTCGGCAGCCTGAACCGCATGCCGCTGACGCAGAGCGGTGTTCCCAATTTGCTCTATAACACGCAAAACCTTGCCATGGTGGGCTACAGCAACGCGCCGCAGGTGATTGGTTGGTCGTCGCGCGATATGGCCCGGCTGATGATGGCGCTGCGCATTGTCGCCGCCTTTCATCCGCAGTACAGCGAATACCTGGAGCGCATTGTGCTGCGCTGGAACTTCTGCCCGGTGGTGGATGATCAGGGCCAGCTCAACGCCGCCATGCTGCAACAGCAGAAGCTGCGCGTGCAGCCTGAAGGCCGGCTGGGCGACAGTGAATACAGCGCCGCAGGATTGGGGCTGTGGGGCTTCGCCAACGATCGTTCGCTGCGGCCGCCCTCACAGCACGTCATCCTCTACGGGCTGGCGCTGGACATCGACAGTCGCGATCCGCGCACCACATGGACGCCCAGCGCCATTACCACCACGCCGTATGTGCTGAGCGGTCTGGAGTATGGCTGGGAGCTGCCGGGGGCCGATCGCGACATCGTGCAGCTGCAGCGCCAGCGCGCCAGCCAGGTCTATCGCGTTCAGGAGCTGCGCTGGCAGCGCGAAGGCATTTTGACGGCGCGCAGCGACTTCAACCTCTCCGCGCCGCCGTGGCACGTCAATGACACGGTGTATGCCAATGGCTATGCGTGGAATACGCTGGCGGATGACGGCAAGTGGGTCCCACGGCTGGCGCAGGTTTCGACGCGCGCGGTATTCGGGCTCTGGGCGCTGTGGGACACGCCGTTTACCGATGCGCTGATGAAGATGACGCGCCTGCAATATGACGCGCAGCGCGGCTGGTATGAGGGGCGCGTCGAGGCCACCGGCGACTACAATCGCGCCATTACCTTGTCGACTAATGCCATGGTGCTGGAAGCCCTGCTTTTCAAGGTCAATATGGGGCCGCTACTGGCATCATCAGCCCTGCCGGACAACAGCTATTTCCGCCGTCAGCTCGACGATCCATTCACCCAGCCGCCACGCTGCTTCCCTTTGGTTAAGGGCGCAACCGCTGAGGCATTCGAGTAAGGAGCAGGTCATGCCCGAAGGTTTGTTACCCAAAGCGCTCGACTCATTGCGTGCCGCGGTGCTGATGTACGACGAGCAGGAGCGGCTGGTGGCCTACAACCGCCAGGTGGTGCGCTTCTATCCCGGCATGGAGCAGCGTATTCAGCGCGGCATGACGCTCACCCAGCTGGCGGAAGATTTTATTGCTTCAGTGTATATGACCGAAAACGCCCAGAGCCGTCAGGCGATGGTGGATAACCTGGTGAGCCGCTGTCGTCTCGATAACCACAGTGAGATGCGCCGCATCGCTAACCGCCAGGTGTTTGTGCAGCACAACCGGACGCCGGAAGGCGGCATTGTCAGTCTGCACATTGATATGTCGGGCTACGCGCTAATAAATGAGTCGCGCCAGCAGCTGCATGCGGATTTCGTGCTGGCGGCCGAGTCCACCCAGATTGGTATCTGGGACTGGCAGCAGCAGCACGACCTGTTACAGGTCAATGATGCCCTGCTGAATATGCTCGGCTATCCGCGCGAAACCTGGCACTACAGCGCCAGCTTCCTTGATACGCTGCTGCATCCCGACGACCGTAAACCGCTACAGCAGCTGTTCGCCTCCGCCAGTAATCAGCAGCTGCCGGTGTTTGAGCGCGAGATCCGACTGTTACACCGTAACGGCAACTACCGCTGGATGCTGCTCTCCGGTCAGGTTGCCAGCGTGACCGTTGCCGGCGACACCGAACGGGTGATCGGCACGCTGCAGGACATCACCAAGCGCAAAGAGGCGGAGCAACTCTCGCTGCAGGCGGTCGCCGCGGCACGTGCGGCAAACGATGCCAAGAGCGCCTTTCTTGCCAACATGAGCCATGAGATCCGCACGCCAATGAACGGAATTCTGGGCATGACGCAGCTCTGCCTGGATACCCGCCTGACCGCCGAACAGCGGGAGTATATGACGCTGGTCTATCACTCCGCGCACACGCTGCTTCACATCATCAATGACATCCTCGACTACTCCAAAATAGAGGCGGGCAAGATTGAGCTGGATGAAGAGTCATTTGAGATCCGGCCATTTCTGCACGCGGTGATGCGCCCGCTGATGCCCGCCGCCTCAGAGAAGAGCATTGAGTTACTGATCAACGTCGCGCCGGATGTGCCCGTGACCGTTGTCGCGGATACGGTGCGCCTGCGGCAGATTCTCACCAACCTGGCCAGCAATGCGCTGAAATTTACCCATCAGGGCGAAGTGGAACTGGCGGTACAGCGTGATGCGGCCGCGCTGCACTTCCGCGTCCGCGATACCGGCATTGGCATTCCGGTTGAGAAACAGCAGCTGATTTTTGAGTCGTTCAGCCAGGCCGATACCTCAACCACGCGCAAATATGGCGGCACCGGCCTGGGCCTGACCATCTCTGCCCGTCTGGTGGAGCGGCTCGGCGGCGAACTGAAAGTCCAGAGTGAGCCCGGCAGCGGCAGCATTTTCAGTTTTTCCCTTCCGCTGCCTGTGCAGGAGCAGACTGAGACGCTGAAGACCTCGCCGCGCCTGGCGCAGTTACCGGTGCTGGTGGTGGATGATAATGCCACCAACCGGCATTTGATGAGCGATATGCTGCGCAACATGGGGCTGATACCCTCCCTGGCCGCCAGCGCCGCGGATGCGCTGGCGCTGCTGCAGACGCACCCGCTGTTTCCGCTGATCCTACTGGATGCGCAGATGCCGGACAAAGACGGGATTGCGCTGGCGCTGGAGATCCGCGCCAATCCGGCGTTTCGCTCCTGCCAGATAATTATGCTGAGTTCGATGAGCCGGGCGATGGACGCCGAGCAGCTGAGCCAGATCGGCGTTAACCACTTCCTTGGTAAGCCGGTCGATCAGCGCGAGCTGTATGAGGTGATCCTCGCCGCGCTGCATCATCAACCCCTGCCCGCGCCCCCGGAGCACGCCGAAAGCGGCCCGCCGCCCGCCGCCGCTGCCCCCGCGCTGCGTATTCTGCTGGCCGAGGATAACCTGGTGAACCAGAAGCTGGCCGCCCACTTCCTGACCCGGCTCGGCCATCAGTTCGCCATCGCCGGTAACGGTCTGGAGGCATTGACCCTGCTGCAGAGCGATCGCTGGGATTTGGTGCTAATGGATCTACAGATGCCGGAGCTGGACGGCGAACAGGCGACACGCCTGATCCGCGAGCGCGAATCTGCGGCGGCGCAGCCGACGCATCAGCGCATCATCGCCATGACCGCCCACGCCATGAAGGGGGATGAAGAGTACTGCCTGCAAATTGGCTTCGATGGCTATATCGCCAAACCGGTAAGCCAGGAGGCGCTGCACAGTGAGATTCAGCGCGTCATGGCGCTGCCCGCGCCGGCCCGGCACGCTACGCCACCTGCTGCCGATGGTGCAGCGCTGGCGCAGCGTCTGGGGCTGGATACCGCGTTACTGCAGGAGCTGCTTACGCTGTTTGCCGACTCCCTGCCTGAACTGCAGGGCCAGCTCGATGGCGCCCTGGAGGAGCAGGATAACGATCGCATCCGACGCGTCAGCCATAAGCTGCGCGGCGAAGCGTCGATTTTTGGCTTTGATGAACTGACGCACTTTTTGCAGCAGCTGGAGGAGGAGGCGCGACTCAACCATGTTCCGCAGGCGGACGCGCAAACCCACCTGAGGGAAACCGTTGCACAGGTTCAACAACAGCTGGAACAGCTGCGGGAGGAGACATAATCATGACGCGTGCCGGACTGGTACTGATCTACTGCTGCAGCCTGCCGGTGCTGGCCGCGCCGGTGAGTACGCCGGTGAGCTGGTCGCTGGCCGGCCCATGGCGGGTGCACGATGCCAATGATGCAGATTTCACTGGCTGGCACGCCCCGGCTGGCGGCTGGCC
>NZ_MLFS01000114.1 GCF_002095485.1 Pantoea wallisii
TCGCGCTGCGCGCGCGCGGCGATGAAGCGGCGGCGATCGCCCTGCTGCAACAGCAGCCGGCCTCCCCCCGCCGGGATAATACGCTGGCCGACTGGGCGCTTGAGCGTGGCGATGCGCGCAGTGCACTGGCCGGTTATCAGCGCGTGTTGCAGCAGGATGGCAATAATAGTGATGCCGCGCTGGGCCGTATCGACGCGTTGATCGCCCTGCAGCGCAGTGCCGAAGCCCGACACGCTTTACAACAGCTGCCGGACAGCGTGGCGCAGCAGAGTATTAACAGCGGGCGGCGCGTAGCGCTGGCCTGGCAACGCAGCGGCGACAGCGCAAAAGCGCAGCAGCTGTTTGACATGCTGAAAACCCGTGCGGCCCGGGAAACACCCTCACAGGCGAAAGCGCTGGTCTATCGCGACGCCGCACGGCTGGAGGCGCAACAGCAGCAGCCGGCGCTGGCGCAGCAGGATTACCGGCTGGCGATGGTCGCCGGTGCCATAACGCCGACGCTTCCGGCTGATAACGACGACTACACGCGCCTGACGCGCAATCAATCAGACGATGACTGGCTGAAGCGCAGTATCCGCAGCGACGCTGCCGATCTCTATCGCCAGCAGGACACCACGTTTACGCTGGAGCAGGACTACTCGCGCAATAAAGGCACCGGCGGAACCTCTGATTTCACCGCGCACACCACCATGATGCAGGCGGAAACGCCACTGGCGGACGGGCGCGGCTTTGTGCGTGTTGATCGCGTACAGGTCTCAGCCGGCACGTTTGCCACCGCGGACGGCAGCCATAGCGAGCTGTTCGGCAGCTGTAACGATGCCAACTCAGGCGGCTGCAGCCGTGATTTCACGCAGCGCGACACGGGCACAGCCGTTGGCGCGGGCTGGCACAATGACCGCTGGTCCGCCGACCTGGGCACCACGCCACTTGGTTTTGCCGTGACAAACTGGGTGGGTGGCGTGAGCTGGAAAACCGATATCGATGAGCTTGGGGTGACGTTTACGGCCTCGCGTCGTCCTGTCTCCAGCTCGCTGCTGGCTTATGCCGGCGCGCGCGATCCTGCGTCACAGGGCGGTAAAACCTGGGGCGGCGTGGTGGCCACCGGCGGCAGCGTGGGGCTGAGTTTCGATCGCGGCGGCGCGCACGGCGTGTGGGCCGACATCAGCGCGCATCAAATCAGCGGTGATAATGTGGCGGATAACAGCCGCGAACGACTCATGGCAGGCTACTACTACAAGCTCATCAATGAAGATAATCGCCGCGCCACTGTCGGCCTGAACAGCATGCTGTGGCACTACCAGAAAGATTTAAGCGATTACACCTTTGGTCAGGGCGGCTATTACAGTCCCCAGCAATATTTCTCCCTGGCCGTGCCGCTGACCTATCGCCAGCGCACGGAGAACTGGTCATTTGATGTCGGCGGCTCGGTCTCCTGGTCGCAATCAAAAACCGAAAGCCAGCAGCGCTATCCGGTTAACCCGGGCTTTACGCTGGCGTCTAATCCTGTCTCTGACAGCAGCTCCGGCCGTGGTTTTGGTTACACCCTGCAAGCCACCGTGGAGCGGCGCATCACACCACACTGGTCGGTGGGGTTGTCGATGGATATACAGCAGGCCAAGGATTACACCCCCAGCCATGGCCTGATCTATCTGCGTTATTCGATGGCGGGCTGGAACGGCGACATGGACATGCCACCTCAGCCGTTAGAGCCGTACGCCAACTTCAAATAGCTGCGGGCCGCCAGCATAAAGCCGCTGCGCAGCCAGAGAGGATTAGCGTTTCTCCTGGTACGCCAGCCAGGTCAGAAGTTGCAGACTGGCGGAGAAGTAATTTTGCTCCGGCGCCAGGCGGTCGCTCAGACTGGCGGTTTCGTTAAGCGTCAGATCGCGCACGGCCAGCAGCCCTCCGTCCAGGTTATAAGGTGCCGATGTATTGGCGAGCACATCAAACCATGCGGGCGTTGTCTGGCGCGCATAGCCCTGCCAGACGCGCTGGAACGGTACCAGCCGCAGGCTCTGCGGGTCGTACCACCAGATATTCAGCGGGATACGGATCGCGTCGTAACTGAAACGGTTAGAGTATCCAACCGCCGGCGCCATGGAGCCATCCGCATTTAAAGCCACCCAATCCAGCGGCAGTCCGGTTTTGCCAAACTGCATGTTGCCCAGCAGCGTCATGCCGTCATCAATCAACTCACTCCACACGCGCAGATGGCTGTGCTGCGCAAACTCACGCCACGCCGCGAACAGGAAATAGGAGGGATTGAGCACCACATAGCTGGTTTTATTAAACCCCTGTACACCCGGCAGCATCACTTTATGCCCGGCATAGTTGATAACCGTATGCTTCACCACCGCGCGCTGAATACGATCGGACGCCTGTTGATAATCCCCGCCCCACTTCTGCGCAGCGCGCTGTAGTGCCCAGGCGATCAGCACATCACCATCGGAGGCGTCATTTTTATCCGCTACCGGATCAGCGGCATCCGGCGTATAGCGCCAGTAAAAGAGATCGTTTTGCGCATTGTGCAGATGGGTTTGCGTCCACTGCCACAACAGATCAAATGTGGCCCGATCGTTGTTCGCTACCGCCAGCAGCATGCCGTAGCCCTGACCTTCCGTATGGCTGACGTTGTTATTAGCCGTATCAATAATACGACCTTCGCTGCTCATAAAGCGGCTTTTATAGGTGCTCCAGCCGTCCGCAGCCGCGTGAGCGCTAAAACAGATCATCATGAAACCCAGCATCCATTGACGCCATAACCGCATCGCTCTCATCACCGCATCCTATTGATATCGAAAGTACAGCGTACCGCTGTCAAGTTTTTCCAGCGTCAGCGGCACCCCCGCACTGCCACCCTGCGCGCGCAGCCACTGTGCATAAAGCCCTGCCAGCACGGCGCTCAGTGCCAGTTGCCAGCGCTCTGCATCCACACTGCTGTCACCCTGCGGCAGCGCGTGATGCTGCAGCAGAATCGCGTTCTCCAGCGGCTGTAACTGCACAAAGCCCCAGCTAAAGCGCGCCAGCTGAAGATTGATCTCCCGCTCCAGATCCTGCACGGTGCGCGCCTCCGGCAAAGGATAGCGTGCTGCCAGCGATTCGCCCACGCCGTTGAGGAAACCTTCTGCCTCTTCACCCGCGTTATCCAGCATGCTCTCAATCATCACGCTGACCAGATCAAACCAGCCTGGCTGATGCGGATGGCTGACGCGTGCGGCCAGTTGCTCACTCATTAGTTCTCTCCAAACAGATAACGGAAGTGCAGATTCGCTGTGCTCTCGTTGTAGTCGCCAAAGGTGTCGTAGCCTAACTGCCCGCCGATGGTGACATCTTTATTGATCTTGTAATCCGCTCCGGCGTGCAGGTTATAGCCGATGCCGTTTTTGCTCTCGCCGCTGTAATAAGCGCTTTTCACGAAGCCGCGATCGGCCAGACTTTGCAGCTGTGCCTGCAGTGCTGCATCGTTCGGGAAGTAAGCGCTTTTGTCCTGACTGTAAGATTGATAGCCAACCGATCCGCCAATGTTTACCTTCAGGTCGTCAAACTTGCGGCTGAAGTCGACGGGGAATGACACTGCCGCGTAGTTTTGCGGACTGAAATAGCCGCCCTGACCATAGCTGAAGTAGCTGAGGTTCTTTGAGAAATCCATCCATGACAGGCTCATGCCCACCTTAAGTTCGCGATCGTCATAGTGGAACGGGCGCACATAAGCACCGGCCGTTGCCTGCACGCTGTTGTTGCTGGCCACATTCTCCCCAATATAGCTATACGCGCCGCCGCCCACATAGAAGCCGGCATCGCCGTTATCGTAACTTAGCATGGCGTTGCCGCCGTTTTTCGTCACGCGGCCCCACCTCTTACCGCTGGTCTTATCCTCAACGCCAACGTACGACAGCAGGCTGTCGGTCATTGCGCGACGTTCGCCGGTCAGGATCAGCGTCAGGAAATCGGTCAGCTTCGGTGA
>NZ_MLFS01000115.1 GCF_002095485.1 Pantoea wallisii
CTTCCACCTGTCCGGCGGGGACCGCCAGCAGCGCACCGCGCAGGATCTCAGCGGTATACGCTGCCGTACAGAGCGCCAGCGCCAGCACCGCACAGATAAAGGGCTCCCGCAGGAACGGCCAGACGAAGCTGTGCCGGATCACGCCAAACTGCCCAGCCCGTAGTAGATCAGAAACAGCTGGATCAGCAGCGGCGAACCGCGAAATACCAGAATGTAGCCGCGCGCAAAGCCGCTCAGCACGCGCCAGCGGCTCATGCGCAGCGCCAGAATCCCCAGCGCCAGCACGCCACCGCAGATGAAGGCGCTGATAAACAGGCCGAGCGTCACCGGCAGCGCGGCGCTCAGTTTGAGAAAGGTATCGGCGAGAAAGGCAAAATCGATCATGCTGCTGCTCCTTAATGCTGTGCCGCGGTGCGGCTCTGCCACGCGCGCCCAAGGCGCACTTCAGCGCGGCGAAACGCATGGTTAGAGAGCAGTGTCAGCACCAGATAGCAGGCACCGCCAATCAGATAGAAGGTGAAGTAGTCGCGCGTTGAGCCGGCGGCGACCTGGCTGGCACGCATCAGCTCTACGATGCCGGTTACCGAGACCAGCGCGGAGTCTTTCAGGCTCATCTGCCAGACGTTAGACATACCCGGTAGCGCGTACCGCACAATCTGCGGCAGCAGAATGCGCCGGGCGATATGAAAACGCGGCATGCCAATCGCCACGGCGGCTTCAATCTCCCCCTTCGCCAGCGCCAGACGCGCGGCGCGATACACCTCCCCCTGATACGATCCTGAGATGAGCCCGATCGCCAGTGCGCCAATCAGAAACGGCGGCGCTTCAATAAATCCCTCAGCGCCAAACATCTGGCCCACCAGCGTGATCAGCCCGGATCCTCCAAAGTAGAACAGATAGATCACCAGCAGCTCCGGGATACCGCGAAACACCACGGAGTAGCTCTCCCCCAGCCAGCGCAGCCAGCGCTGGTGCGACAGCTTTGCCGCCGCAATGCCAGAACCGACCACCGCCCCAATCAGCAGCGCCGCCAGCGACAGCAGCAGTGTGGTGAGGGTGGCGCTCAGGATCAGGCGGCCCCAGCCATCAGCACCAAAACTCAGCAGGCTCATCATCTTTCACCTCACTTACGGCGTTACGTCAGTTTTGAACCACTTCTCGCTCAGTTTTTTTACCGTGCCATCGGCCAGCGCGGCGCGTATCGCCTCGTCGAGTTTGGCTTTGAGATCGTTATCCGCCATGCGCACACCCATCGCCTCGCCCTCTCCCCAGACAGGCCCGCCCAGCTGCGGGCCGCTGAAGGTCAGGTTGCTGTTCTCTTTGCGCGCCAGCATTGACTGCGCGAAGGTGACATCATCAAACACCGCATCGATGCGCCCGGCCTGCAGATCAAGCATCGCATCGGCCGAGGCGGTGTACTCCCGCACGTCGGCCACGTCTTTGAAGTATTTGTCGATGAAGGGGGTATACACCGTGCCGGAAGCGATGCCGATGGTTTTACCCTTCAGCGCCGCTTTAAGCGGAGCGATAGCCGCGTTGATGGCACCCTCATCATCGTGCAGTTTGATGATGTTGTGATCCGCAGGCAGCAGCGGGTTCTCTTTGAGGGTGATAAAGGTGGCCGGGGTCGAGGCATACGGCACCGTGAAGTTGACCACTTTTTTGCGATCGGGCGTGATAACAATTGCATCCATGATCACGTCATATTTACCGGCGTTGAGGCCGGCGATCATGCCGTCCCAGTTCTGCACCACCAGCTTGCACTGAATGCCCATGCGCTTGCACAGGTTCTCCATCAGTTCAGGTTCGAAGCCGCCTAACTTGCCGCCGGGCAGCGTCAGGTTCCAGGGTTCATAGCTGCCTTCTGTAGCGATGGTGATTGCTTTCCACTCTTTAGCCTGGGCAGCAACGCCGCCGATCATCAGGCTGGCAAACAGGGTCGTGAGGCAAAAACGGCGAATCGGGGCGCGGTGCGTCATGCGGCTTCTCCTGGTCATTGATCAAATTTTGCTGTCTCTGTTCACTGATACATCGCAGATGACATTTCATGTATATACAAGTTAGCGTGCGGCAGATCATTGTTGGCATAAGCTTTTTGTGAGCTAGCCAGAATAAATAGTGATAATCACCGCGTGGTCTTTACTTGTACATACAACCAAGCAAGCGCTGTGCCAGGTTGTGAAGCGGGGATTTAGCGAGGATCGTGATGGTGGTCAGGCATTTCTGCACCGCAGTGCGCCACGCGTTGCACCGGGTCAGTGCGCATGGTGAGGTCTGCGTAGTATGGCTGGCGATGCGAAGAACCACGTAGTGGCGAACCGCAGGGCCGCCAGATGCATCGGTGCACCCTTCAGCCATGGCGGCCCTGCGGGGACGCCACTATGAAAGCATGGAGCGGGTTTGGTTTTCAGCTACGGCGGCACCGGTACATGAGTAAACCCGAACGGCCCTGGATGCAGCCGTTGCGGGCGTGCTCACGCTTCCTTCTGGCCGTGTGCCGACTCCGTGGCGGAAAATCGCTATGATCCGGCAATCTTAAACAGGTTTACCCGCCTGTAAAAACGCCTGAATCAGCGGTTTCAGTAACGTCTGCAACTGCGTGGCGCGCGCCTGCTGCCACGTAAATGGCGGGGTTTCATCCATATAGTTACGCTGCGCCAGCTCCAGCTGTACCGCCTGAACACCCTGCGCCGGTTGACCATAGGCGCGGGTGATATACCCGCCCTTAAATCGGCCATTCACCACCCAGCTGTAACGCGTCTGTGCGCTGCACACAGCTTTTATTGCGTCAGTCACCGCCGGTGAGCAGCTGGCGCCGTCGTTGGTACCCACATTTACATCCGGGAGCTGCCCGTCGAACAGGCGCGGAATCACCGAGGCGATAGAGTGCGCATCAAATAACAGTGCGTAACCGTGCTGCGCCTTGAGCCGTGCCAGCTCCTGCTGAATCTGCTGATGGTATGGCTGCCAAATGGTCTCCAGATACTCTTGCCGCGTCGCGGCGTCCGGCGTTTTTCCTGCGGCAAAGGTCGGTGTGCCGTCAAACAGCGTTTCAGGATAGAGGCCAGTGGTCGCCGTGCTGTACAGCGGCTGGTTATCCGGCGGCCGGTTAAGATCGATAACAAAACGCGAATAGTGACCGATCAGCACGCTGGCACCTAAGTCACGGACAAAATCATACAGCAGCGAAATATGCCAGTCGGTATCCGGCAGGCCGCGGGCGGCGTCACTCAGTCCGGCGTCAACCTCGGGTGTCAGCTGCGTTCCGGCATGCGGAATACTGACCAGTAGCGGCAGCGTGCCGGCGGTGAAATGAAAAGGTGTCATTGCGCTTCTCCACGATAGATAACCTGGCACGGCAGTTCGCCGCCCAGCCAGTAAACCAGCTCTGCCGGACGCGCCAGCGGCCAGTGCACAAAACTGGCCACTTTGCCCGGTTCCAGCGAACCGTGCGTGGCCTGCAACCCAAGCGCTTTAGCGCCCCATAACGTTACGCCCGCCAGCGCCTCTTCCGGCGTCATACCAAACAGCGTACAGCCATATTCAGCATCAGGCGCAGTGACAACGCCGGTGACGTACCCGGATTGGCATCGCTGGCCAGCGCCATGGGCACGCCATACTGGCGGAACAGATCAACCGGCGGACGCTGCGTCTCGCGCAGCAGCCAGAACGCTCCCGGCAGCAGCACCGCC
>NZ_MLFS01000116.1 GCF_002095485.1 Pantoea wallisii
TTTGCTCTTTAACAATCCGGAACAAGCTGAAAATTTGAAACGACGCGTCGGTTCATTTCTCCGTAATAAGAAATGAATAACGATGCGTTCGAGTCTCTCAAATGCTCACAACAGACAAGCGTTGCAAAACGCCTGTGGGTTGTGAGGTTAAGCGACTAAGCGTACACGGTGGATGCCCTGGCAGTCAGAGGCGATGAAGGACGTGCTAATCTGCGTAAAGCGACGGTAAGGTGATATGAACCGCTACAGCCGTCGATGTCCGAATGGGGAAACCCGGTGCACTTGTGCATCATCGCAACATGAATACATAGTGTTGCGAGGCGAACCTGGGGAACTGAAACATCTAAGTACCCAGAGGAAAAGAAATCAACCGAGATTCCCCCAGTAGCGGCGAGCGAACGGGGAGCAGCCCAGAGCCTGAATCAGCTTGTGCATCAGTGGAAGCGTCTGGAAAGTCGCGCGATACCGGGTGACAGCCCCGTACACGAAGATGCATGAGCTGTGAGCTCGATGAGTAGGGCGGGACACGTGGTATCCTGTCTGAATATGGGGGGACCATCCTCCAAGGCTAAATACTCCTGACTGACCGATAGTGAACCAGTACCGTGAGGGAAAGGCGAAAAGAACCCCGGCGAGGGGAGTGAAACAGAACCTGAAACCGTGTACGTACAAGCAGTGGGAGCCTTCTTTATGGGGGTGACTGCGTACCTTTTGTATAATGGGTCAGCGACTTATATTCTGTAGCAAGGTTAACCGTATAGGGGAGCCGCAGGGAAACCGAGTCTTAATTGGGCGTTAAGTTGCAGGGTATAGACCCGAAACCCGGTGATCTAGCCATGGGCAGGTTGAAGGTTGGGTAACACTAACTGGAGGACCGAACCGACTAATGTTGAAAAATTAGCGGATGACTTGTGGCTGGGGGTGAAAGGCCAATCAAACCGGGAGATAGCTGGTTCTCCCCGAAAGCTATTTAGGTAGCGCCTCGTGAACTCATCCTCGGGGGTAGAGCACTGTTTCGGCTAGGGGGCCATCCCGGCTTACCAACCCGATGCAAACTGCGAATACCGAGGAATGTTATCACGGGAGACACACGGCGGGTGCTAACGTCCGTCGTGAAGAGGGAAACAACCCAGACCGCCAGCTAAGGTCCCAAAGTCATGGTTAAGTGGGAAACGATGTGGGAAGGCACAGACAGCCAGGATGTTGGCTTAGAAGCAGCCATCATTTAAAGAAAGCGTAATAGCTCACTGGTCGAGTCGGCCTGCGCGGAAGATGTAACGGGGCTAAACCATGCACCGAAGCTGCGGCAGCGACATGTAAATGTTGTTGGGTAGGGGAGCGTTCTGTAAGCCGCTGAAGGTGGACTGTGAGGTCTGCTGGAGGTATCAGAAGTGCGAATGCTGACATAAGTAACGATAAAGCGGGTGAAAAGCCCGCTCGCCGGAAGACCAAGGGTTCCTGTCCAACGTTAATCGGGGCAGGGTGAGTCGACCCCTAAGGCGAGGCCGAAAGGCGTAGTCGATGGGAAGCAGGTTAATATTCCTGCACTTGGTGTTACTGCGAAGGGGGGACGGAGAAGGCTAGGTTATCCGGGCGACGGTTGTCCCGGTTTAAGCGTGCAGGCATGTACTCCAGGCAAATCCGGAGTGCTCTATGCTGAGGCGTGACGACGAGGCTCTACGGAGCTGAAGTAACTGATGCCCTGCTTCCAGGAAAAGCCTCTAAGCTCCAGGTAACACGAAATCGTACCCCAAACCGACACAGGTGGTCAGGTAGAGAATACCAAGGCGCTTGAGAGAACTCGGGTGAAGGAACTAGGCAAAATGGTGCCGTAACTTCGGGAGAAGGCACGCTGGCGCGTAGGTGAAGGGACTTGCTCCCGGAGCCGAAGCCAGTCGAAGATACCAGCTGGCTGCAACTGTTTATTAAAAACACAGCACTGTGCAAACACGAAAGTGGACGTATACGGTGTGACGCCTGCCCGGTGCCGGAAGGTTAATTGATGGGGTTATCCGCAAGGAGAAGCTCTTGATCGAAGCCCCGGTAAACGGCGGCCGTAACTATAACGGTCCTAAGGTAGCGAAATTCCTTGTCGGGTAAGTTCCGACCTGCACGAATGGCGTAATGATGGCCAGGCTGTCTCCACCCGAGACTCAGTGAAATTGAAATCGCTGTGAAGATGCAGTGTACCCGCGGCAAGACGGAAAGACCCCGTGAACCTTTACTATAGCTTGACACTGAACATTGAGCCTTGATGTGTAGGATAGGTGGGAGGCTTTGAAGCGTGGACGCCAGTCTGCGTGGAGCCAACCTTGAAATACCACCCTTTAATGTTTGATGTTCTAACGTAGGCCCGTAATCCGGGCTGCGGACAGTGTCTGGTGGGTAGTTTGACTGGGGCGGTCTCCTCCCAAAGCGTAACGGAGGAGCACGAAGGTTGGCTAATCCTGGTCGGACATCAGGAGGTTAGTGCAATGGCATAAGCCAGCTTGACTGCGAGAGTGACGGCTCGAGCAGGTGCGAAAGCAGGTCATAGTGATCCGGTGGTTCTGAATGGAAGGGCCATCGCTCAACGGATAAAAGGTACTCCGGGGATAACAGGCTGATACCGCCCAAGAGTTCATATCGACGGCGGTGTTTGGCACCTCGATGTCGGCTCATCACATCCTGGGGCTGAAGTAGGTCCCAAGGGTACGGCTGTTCGCCGTTTAAAGTGGTACGCGAGCTGGGTTTAGAACGTCGTGAGACAGTTCGGTCCCTATCTGCCGTGGGCGCTGGAGAATTGAGGGGGGTTGCTCCTAGTACGAGAGGACCGGAGTGAACGCACCGCTGGTGTTCGGGTTGTCACGCCAGTGGCACTGCCCGGTAGCTAAGTGCGGAAAAGATAAGTGCTGAAAGCATCTAAGCACGAAACTTGCCCCGAGATGAGTTCTCCCTGAGCACTTGATGCTCCTGAAGGGACGTTGAAGACGACGACGTTGATAGGCCGGGTGTGTAAGCGCAGCGATGCGTTGAGCTAACCGGTACTAATGACCCGTGAGGCTTAACCTTACAACGCCAGAGGCGTTTTGGGTTGAGAGACAGAATTTTCAGCTTTGTTCATCCGGAT
>NZ_MLFS01000117.1 GCF_002095485.1 Pantoea wallisii
CACCGTGCGTCCGCCGGACGCCGTGGCGCGCTACCTCGGCGGCACGCGCGAGACGCTGATCGTCAATCCGGCAGCCCGGCGCCCTTTGCAGCTGACCATTACCGTGCCGGTCGAAGATATGACCGATATCCGGCAGCCCCAGGAGGCGGGTGCGCCACAGGATGGTGCCGCCAGCGGTTCCATCTGGCCACACATAGAAGCCGGCGTGCTGGACGAGGTGTTGCGCCATCGCGCCACGCTGGTGTTCACCAATTCACGCGGCCTGGCGGAAAAACTCACGGCGCGACTCAACGAGCTGTACGCCCGCCGTGCCAGCGACGCGCCTGCCCTGATGGAGAGCACATTAGCGTATGGCTCGTTTAACGGCGGCACGGAGAAACGCGCGGCGGCGCCGCAGGCGCATCTGGCGCGCTCGCACCACGGCTCGGTCTCAAAGGAGCAGCGGCTGGAGATTGAAAACGCGCTGAAAAACGGCGAGCTGCGCTGCGTGGTGGCCACATCCAGCCTGGAGCTGGGCATTGATATGGGTGATATCGACCTGGTGATCCAGGTGGGCGCGCCGCCGTCGGTGGCCAGTGCGCTGCAGCGCGTCGGCCGCGCCGGGCATCAGGTAGGCGGCACGCCAAAGGGCATTTTCTGGCCGCGCACCCGGCGCGATCTGGTGGATGCCGCCGTCATCGTTGAGGCAATGCAGGCGGGCGAGCTGGAAGCCCTCGCTCTGCCGCACAACCCGCTGGATATTCTGGCACAGCATACGGTGGCCGCCGCATCCATGGAGACCCTGCAGGTTGAAGAGTGGTACCAGCAGGTGCGTCGCGCCGATCCCTTTAAAACGTTACCGCGTAACGCTTTTACCGCCGTGCTGGATATGCTGGCGGGCCGCTACCCCTCGGATGCGTTTGCTACGCTGCGGCCGCGTATTGTCTGGGATCGCCAGCATGATACGCTCACCGGTCGGCCCGGTGCCCAGCATCTGGCAGTCACCAGCGGCGGCACCATTCCCGATCGCGGTATGTTCAGCGTGATGCTGCCGGAGGGTGAAGAGCAGTCCGGCGCGCGACGCGTGGGCGAGCTGGATGAAGAGATGGTGTACGAGTCGCGGGTAAACGACATCATTACCCTCGGTGCCACCTCGTGGCGCATCCAGCAGATCACCCACGATCAGGTGGTTGTGGTGCCGGCACCGGGCCGCTCGGCCCGTCTGCCATTCTGGCGCGGCGACACGCCGGGCCGATCGGCGACGCTGGGTGAAGCGATTGGTCGCTTTTTGCGCACCACCGCGACACAGGCGTCGCGGGTCAGCGACAGCCTTGACGCCTATGCGCAACACAATATCACTGCGCTGATCAATGAGCAGATTGAGGCAACCGGCGTGCTGCCCACCGATCGCACCCTTCTGCTGGAGCGCTGCCGCGATGAGAGCGGTGACTGGCGGGTGATCCTTCACTCGCCTTATGGTCAGCGCGTGCATGCGCCCTGGGCGCTGGCGATAGCCGATCGCATTGGCCGCCAGATGGGCATCGATCCGGCGGTCGTCGCCAGTGACGACGGCATTGTCGCCCGCTTCCCGGACAGCGAAGGCCGCGTGCCCGGTGCCGAACTGTTTCTGTTTCAGCCGGACGAACTGCAGCGCATCGTCACTGCGGCGATCGGTCACTCTGCGCTGTTTGCCGCCCGTTTTCGCGAATGCGCTGCCCGCGCCTGCTGCTGCCGCGCCGCAATCCCGGCAAGCGCTCGCCGCTATGGCAACAGCGTCTGCGCGCCGGACAGCTGCTGGAGGTCGCGCGGCAGTTTGATGATTTCCCCATCCTGATCGAGACCGCACGTGAATGTTTGCAGGATGTTTACGATTTGCCGTCGCTGCATCAGCTTATGGCCCGCGTTCAGCAAGGTGATATCCAGCTGACCGAGGTCACCACCGACACGCCCTCGCCCTTTGCTGCGCCGCTGCTGTTAGGCTATGTCGCCGAGTTTATGTATGCCGGCGATGCGCCGCAGGCCGAGCGACGCGCCTCCATGCTGGCGCTCGACAGCCATCTGCTCAGCGATCTGCTGGGTCAGGTCACGATGCACGAACTGCTGACCCCGGCAGTGGTGGCGCGTGTAGAGCAGGAGCTGCAGCGTCTTACGCCAGATTATCAGGCCAGCAGCACTGAGGCGCTGGTGGATATGCTGCGGGAGCTGGGCCCGCTGAGTGAAGCGGAACTGGCCGATCGCTATCGCGGCCCGGAGGCACTGCCTCTGGCGCTGAGCGCGCTGCAACAGGCGCAGCGCATTATTCGCGTCAATATTGCCGGGCAACCGCAGCTGGCGATTGCGGAGGATGCGGTGCGGCTGCGCGATGCGCTGGGCACCGCGTTG
>NZ_MLFS01000118.1 GCF_002095485.1 Pantoea wallisii
GTCGGGTAGCAGCAGCGCATTACTGCGCCGCCGCCCCCTAAGAACGGTACGTGCAGGTTTCCCCGCATACCGCTCAAGCCTTTATAGATGCCCGCTATGGGCACCGGTTTCCCTGCTGTGTAACTGACGGTGGCAGTTGGGATGTAGCAGCTCAAGATTAGACATATCGTCGCTCCCGCCCATCACCTTCCTGATCCGGTGGTGTATATTCCAGCCTGTCTGGTTGGTGATGAGTTGTCTGCAACGAGGGCAGCACTTACCCTGACGCTTCCACAATGCCGCCACGGTTTTCATCTTCTTCAGTTTCCCGGTCCAGATCAGGTCCAGACGGCGTTCGAAGTAGATTTCCATGCCGGGCGAATAAGGGGTTGCATCGCCTCTGATCTTGATATGGCGTTTGATTGGCGTATCCATCGCCCGGGTGAGATGCAGTGTTTTACCCTCCGGGGTCGCTGCGCTGAACAGCCAGCGCCTGTCCCCGAACGTGAAATACTTATCTGCAATCCAACGGCGGCCTTTACGTGTATGCCGTCGTTTACACCATTGCCATATTACCCGCCAGATTTGGGTGTCGACGTAATTAAAGATATCTTTGGCCACGACATGCTGATGATAAGTCGCCCATCCACGGATCACGGGGTTGAGCAGGTTTATCAGTTTCCATGCCGGAAGCGTCGGATTGCCTTTAATTATTCTTCTGACTTTGCTCAGGAAGTTTTTCAGATTCTTTTTAGCAGGCTTGATGAGCATCTTGCCGCCGTATTTTCTGACGTTCTGCCCCAGAAAGTCGAAGCCTTCTTCTATATGCGTTATCGCTTTTTTTCCTCAGACAGCACGAGCCCCCGTTTTTGCATGAACGCTGCTATCAGGGGTTTAACCTCATTCTCCAGCAGCTCGCGGGAGATCCCTGAGCAGATGAAGTCGTCGGCATAGCGCACATAGTTCACCTGATGTTTTGCCCCGTAATGCTTACTCTTCCTGAATGTGCGCATCAGTTCTCCCTCCAGCCCGTCGAGTGCCATATTGGCGAGGAGGGGAGAGATAATGCCTCCCTGCGGAGTGCCGCTTCTGGTGTTATAGAAGACGCCTTTTTCCATATATCCGGCTTTCAACCATTTACTGAGGATCCGCTTGTCCATTGGTATATTGGACAGCAGCCAGTCATGGCTGATGTTGTCAAAACACCCTTTGATATCGCCTTCCAGTACCCATTTTGGGGATACTTTCTGGCTCATCCGGTGAAATATGGACTCGATGGCATCATGAGTACTACGCATGGGCCTGAAACCATAGCTGTTATTGTCAGCAGTGGTTTCTGCCACCGGCTCCAGTGCCAGTAACCACAGCGCCTGCATGGCTCTGTCCCTTATTGTCGGGATCCCCAGCGGGCGCTTTTTGCCATTCGATTTTGGGATATATATGCGCCTGAGCGGCTGTGGTCTGTAGCTTCGCGGACTCAGGTTGCACATCCCTTTCCATTTTTCATCCGGGGTGTTCCATGTTTTGCCATCCACCCCGGGCGTCCTTCTCCCGGTGTTTTCAGTGACACGTCTGACAGCAACGGCTTTGCCAGAGAACGAGCGTGTGAGAATGCGCTGAAGTTCTCTGACCCGTCGCCATTGTTGCTGCCGGGTTGCCTCTGCAATCCGTAGCTGTAGCTTTCGCACCCGGGCATGACTGGCTCGCCAGTCAATGGCGTGCCAGCCTGTCGGGCGGGGTATCGTGGACACACTGTCGTGTGTATTCATCTCGCTGATATCCTGTTGAAAGTTTTACAGTATCTCATGCAGTTAAAGACCAGACGGAAGTCTGCCCGCTTTCGCGTCGAAGCATGCACCGCTCCGTATCCTGATTATTACCATCAGGCATTCGCTTTTTCCGTCCTCCTCTGCCCGCACCGCCAACAGTGTTCCTTGCGGTTCACCTGCCATCAGGCAGCGATACGGGTTTACCAGGTTCCGTTTAACATACAAAAGGTCAGGGCGGGCTCTGTCTATTCACCGGAGATCTCAATGTCCATGTGCTCCGGGGGGACCAGTGGAGCAACCCGATCTCGTACCATTTTGGTTCAGGCCTTCCAGCATCTTTGGCCTGTTGCCGATAACGGTGTTTATCAACAGTTCACATGTGTTAACCCTTCTGACCAGCCTAGCAATCCAGCCGCATGATGCTTGCAGCAGGGGAGAGTCCCTCACGGGACTGTCCCCGGGCTGACGCCCGATCTCGTTGTCCCGGAAGCTTCAGACCCCGCCGTTTCCAGCGACGCCTGTTCCGGTAGGCTACAGCTAATGGAATAGCTGGTTTTATCAAAGTAAAACAATATGTTAAACGACTTCCTGTCGCACGGCCCCC
>NZ_MLFS01000119.1 GCF_002095485.1 Pantoea wallisii
TCGCGCCGAGGCGTTACAGCACCGCTGTCGCGCCACCGAGCAGGCGGCGGAACAGGAGGACAGTGCGCTGCTACAACAGCTGCTGCCAGAGGTCGTTAATGCGGTGCAACAGCTGGAAGCGCTGTTTGACCGCGCACTCGAAACGCACATCCATGAAGAGGTGACATAATGAAAGAGAGCGTAATCTGGCGGGTGGCGGTTCTTGACGACCATCCGCTGATCGGCAAAGCCATGCAGTACCGCTTAGCGCAGGAGTCTCAGCTGGTGATGGCCGGGGCCTTCTCTCAGCGCCAGCAGCTGATGGCTTTTCTGCAACGGCATCAGGTTGATGTGCTGGTGCTGGACTATATGCTGGGGGAAGACCAGCTCGACGGCCTGCAGATGGTTAAACAGCTACGTCTGCACTATCCGCAGCTGCGGATTCTGGTGTCGTCCGCAGTGGAGAAACCGGCTATCGTCCAGCTGCTGCTGAAAGAGGGCGTACAGGGTTTTGTCGGTAAAAGCCAGGATCAGGAGGTGTTGATCAGCGCGCTGTACCAGATCTGCCGCGGCAAGCGTTTTCTGACTGCTGACATGATGCTGGAGCTCGATAAATTTAAAGAGAGCGACCGCGAGATGCATAACTACCTGTTGCCACGCGAAAGCGGCGAGGATATTTCGCTACTGGTGCGGGAGCTCAGCCCGCGTGAGATAGAGGTGATTCGCTGCTACCTGGATGGGTTAAGCATTACGCAGATTGCCGGCAAGTATGCGCGCAGCCGCAAAACCATCAGCGGCCAAAAACAGACAGCGCTGCGTAAACTGGGGCTGCGATCCGATCTTGAGCTGTTCAACTACAAGCAGCACTTCAGCGACCTGGTGATAACCCACTGAGCCTGTACCGGCGAATAAAGTGTGTTCTGTGACGCGGATCAAGACGAATCACCGCCTGAGCGCTGCTATCATGAATTCTAGTATGGTAGTTTAGCGTTAATCACAGACACGATGACGGTGGATATCATTATGCAGCTGACAATGCGTTGGTTTGGTCCCAAAGAAGATAAAGTTTCGCTGGAGAATATTCGTCAGGTGCCGGGCGTACGCGGCGTGGTTGGCGCGCTGTATGATGTGCCGGTGGGAGAGACCTGGCCGAAAGAGAAGATCGCCGCGCTGGTGGAGCAGGTGCATGCCGCCGGCCTGACGGTGGAGGTGATTGAGAGCGTCAATATTCATGATGACATCAAGATCGGCCTGCCAAGCCGCGATCGTTATATTGAGAATTATAAGCAGAGTATCCGTAACCTCGCCGAAGCGGGCGTGAAGGTGATCTGCTACAACTTCATGCCGGTGTTCGACTGGATGAAGACCGACATGCACTATGTGCTGCCGGACGGCTCTATCACGATGGCGTTTGAGAAGCGCGGCATCGATAAGGATCTCGACGAGGTAGTGAAAGAGGTGCTGGAGAGTTCCAACGGTTTTGCCCTGCCGGGCTGGGAACCGGAGCGTCTGGCGAAAGTGCAGGAGCTGTTTGCCAAATATCAGGGAGTGGATGATGCGAAACTGCGCGATAACCTGGCTTACTTCCTGAAAGCGGTGATCCCGGTGTGTGAAGAGGTGGGCGTGAAGATGGCGATCCACCCGGACGATCCGCCGTATTCGATCTTTGGTCTGCCGCGCGTGGTGAAGAACCGCGACGATCTCGACTGGATCTGCAACGTGGTGGATTCTGAAGCCAACGGCATCACGCTGTGCACCGGTTCGATTGCGGAAGATCCGCAAAACGATGTGTATGCGATCCTCGCCGAATTCTCGCGCCGCAAGCGTATTCCGTTTGCCCACGTGCGTAATATCAAAATTATTCAGGACAAAGATTTCTATGAGTGCGCGCACCCGACGGAGTATGGCTCACTGGATATGTATAAAGTGCTGCAGTCGATGTATGACAACGGCTTTGATGGCTATATCCGCTCCGATCACGGGCGCTTTATCTGGGGCGAGACCGGCCGTCCGGGCTACGGTTTATATGACCGCGCGCTGGGCACCACCTACCTGCTGGGCCTGTGGGAAGCGCTGAGCAAGCGCTGATCGGCTGAAGCCGGCACCGCCCTGCCACGTGACGCCCGGGCTTACCTCACGCCCCCCTCTTGCGTTAAGCATGGTTATCGCTGCTTATTTTGACCTCCGGAGTGGCGACCCGTCAGGGCCGCCATTGTTGCATACGGCGCCAGCGCATCTGGCCGTCGGTGCAATCTTCAGAGATGTTATCGCTGTGATTCCCGCATACGGTCAGAAGGGAGCG
>NZ_MLFS01000120.1 GCF_002095485.1 Pantoea wallisii
CGACGCTGCCGGTGCCGGCCAACTGGTATGCCGCTGGCCGGGATCACCAGGGCGCGCTGTGGTACCAGCGCGAATTCTCCCTGCCCGCGCTGGCACCGCAGCAGCGGGTGACGCTGGAGATGGACGGCGTGGACTATTTTGCCGATGTCTGGCTGAACGGCACCTGGCTGGCGCGCCATGAGGGCTACTTTCAGCGCTTTGCAGTGGACCTTACGGATAACGTGCGCCGCTATAACCGGCTAACCGTGCGGGTAGATAGCCCGCTTGAGGATGTGCACAAAGAGTGGCCGCTGCGCAAAAACCTGATGAAAGGTATTTTGAACCAGCATGATTCACGACCCGGCGGTGCCTGGTCCGCTCAGGGCCAGGATGCCAACTCGGGCGGTATCTGGGCGCCGGTGCGCCTGCGCGTCAGCCGCGCCGCGACCCTTGATACACTGATCCTGCGTCCGGACTGGTCGCAGGGGCTGCAAAATCCGATCCTGCGCGCCGAGCTGGTCTATCGCGCACCGCGCGCAACCCGAGCGTCACTCACGCTGCATGCGGTGCCGGATAATTTTGCCGGCGGCGATTACAGAATTAGCCAGACGGTAGATCTGGAAGCCACCGGCACAGAGACGCGGCGGCTGAGCGTGGCGCTGAAGATGCCAGACGCCCGGCTGTGGTGGCCGGTTGGCTACGGTAAACCGCACCTGTATAAGGTGCAGGCCACGCTCCGTGACGATCGCGGCGTGATGGATCGCCGCAGCAGCGTCACTGGCCTGCGTAAAGTCATTGAGCAGCCGGATAACCGGGGCTGGCTGATTAACGATCGACGGATCTTCATCCGTGGAACCAACTACATCGGCTCGCCCTGGCTGAGCACCATGACGAAAAAGCGCTATGCGCGCGATGTGGCGCTGGTTAAAAGCATGAACGCGAATGCGATACGCGTACACGGTCATGTGGCCGGACGCGCGTTGTATCAGGTGGCGGATGAGCAGGGTTTAATGATTTGGCAGGATGTGCCGCTGCAGTGGGGCTACAACGACACCCCGGCATTCGCGGATAACGCGGTACGCCAGACGCGCGAGATGACAGATCAATTCGGCAATTCACCGTCGATTGTGGTGTGGGGGGGGCAGAACGAGCCGCCGTTTAACTCGCCGTGGATGGAAAAGCGCTTTCCCGACTGGCACAAAGACCTTAACCGCCATCTGACGGATCGGGTAGCCGCGACGCTGGCTGAAGATAAGAGCCGCATCGTGCACCCCTTTTCAGCGGTGGAGGAGCACTACTGGGCCGGATGGTATTTTGGCACCTTAGAGAAGCTGCTGGAGCCGGCCAAAACCGCCACCATCACCGAATTTGGCGCACAGGCGTTACCAGGACTCGCCACGCTGAAAACCATCATTCCGCGTCGGGACTGGTGGCCCGCCACCACCGAGCCGGGCGACGTGAAGTGGACCCGCTGGAAGTACCACAACTTCCAGCCGATTCAGACGTTCAAAAACGCCGGGATACAGCGCGGCGATTCTATGCAGAGCTTTATCGCCAATACCCAGCGCTACCAGGCGCAACTTGTAGCGCTGGCGGCTGAGAGCTACCGGCGTCAGCGCTATCAGCCCGTTACCGCGCTGTTCCAGTTTATGTTCGTCGAAACCTGGCCTTCGATTAACTGGGGCGTGGTGGATTATCTGCGCCAGCCCAAGCAGGGCTATTTTGCCCTGCAGCGCGCCTATCAGCCGCTGCTGCCCTCAATCGATCCGCATACGCTGCAGTGGCAGGCTGGCAAAGCCGGCACCCTCTCATTCTGGATCATCAACGATCATCCAACCCCGTTTGCTGAAACTACCCTGGTCTGGACGGTGAAGCAGCGCAACCAGCTGCTGGCAACCGGAAAACAGCAGGTGGATATCGCCGCCGATTCCGGCGTGAAGATTTCCGATACAGAGGTCACCCCAAGCGATCGCTCCCCGCTGCGCATTGAGGTAAAGATAGTGAACCGCGCCGGAAAAGTGTTGGCCGCAAACAGGATGGCGCTGGAGGTATCCTCTACGTCCTCACCCTAAGTCTCGCCGGTGGGGTTAAACTTTACGCCTCCGTAGTAGCGCCCCGTCATTCATCCGACCGCAATACGGATGCATGAAGGAAGAAGGGAGGTTGAGGTTAGCCGGACGTCACGCGGCAGGGATGCCGCGTGCCGAGGCCCGCACGGATGCGTCTTTTGCCGTTCCGGGCG
>NZ_MLFS01000121.1 GCF_002095485.1 Pantoea wallisii
CGATAGCCGCTCTGCACGGCTGCCTGCCAGCTGTCGCTGCGTGTGGAGGAGGAGACCGGCGTGGCCTCATCCAGCAGCACCAGGCGCTGCAGTTTATCGCGCCCGTGCTGATAGCTCAGATTGCCCTGCCAGTACCACTGCGGCGTCACCGCATAGCGACCATACAGCATCACGCCCTGCAAACTGTTCTGGCTGCCGCCACCGCTCTCCGCGTACGTCGCGTTGAGTTGGGTTTGCGTCCAGGCGATGCCGAGGCGCAGACCCGGCCGATCGAAATCGCTCTCTACCCCCAGCGCGGTCAGCGTATAGCGATAGCGATTGCCCAGATAGCCCTCCTGATTCAGCGCGCCACGCAGCTGGCCGCTCTCCAGCCAGAAGCCGCTGTGCTGCTCTGTATCGGTCTCGCTCAGGCGGTTACTCAGCAGGCGCGTCTGGTAATCCAGCGCATTAAACAGCACGGCGTTGCCGGAAGCGTGCGCCTGCCCGGAGAGCGAGTTGATAGCCGCCCGGGCATTGGGTGCGTCCGCCAGCGTCTGGAACGCACCGGCTGCCGCCAGGGCGGATTGCTGGGTTGTGCTTAGCGCCGCCTGCTTCTGCCAGCGATCCGCAGTGATAAACGCCTGTTCAAGGTTACGGGCAGTCTGCTGCGCGCTGACAGCGTTGATGCCCAGCGCATCGGCCGCGTCAGCGGTATTTTTGCGGGTGAGCTGGCCGGTTACGTTATGGGCGTCGTAGCTGACGCTGCCCTCCAGAAACACGCCGGTATTGATCTGACTGAACTGGCCGTTGAGGCCGCCACCGCTGGTCAGCAGCGTCTCCTGCTGCTGCACCACGTAACCGGCGGAGGGCGGTGCCAGAGAGAGCGTGCCATCAAGCGTGGCGCGTCCGGAGACCCGTAGCGGATTTGTCAGCGTGACGTTAAGCGTGCCGTCCGCGGCCTGCTGATAATCGCCCTCAATCCTTACGCCACTGTTGACGGTGCCCTGGTTGATCAGATTGCCACCAATACGCCCGCTGCCGCCGAGTTTGCCGCTGCCGCTGACCCGTGCATCACCGGCAATGGCACCCTCAATCAGCAGGGTATTGGCGGTAACCTGCGTCAGCCCCTGATAGTGATTGTTGCCGGTAAGCTGCAGAACGCCGTTGTGCTCCGCGCCATCCAGCACCAGGCCGCGATCGCCGGTGATGTCGTTGCTGAAAACATAACGCCCGGCATCAAGGCTGGCGTGAAAATCCTCTGCCCAAAATTGCCCCGGACCCTGCAAGGATTTGGCGGCATTAAGCTCACCCCAGCCAAAAGTGTCGTTGTAGGGCCGTCCGCCGGCGCTGTCGGGCTGGTTATCGTGGGCATCGCTGCGGTAGGTGGCAGTCGTGAGCAGCGTTTGCTGCAGATTGTGGCCGCTCATCCACGGATAGCGTTGCAGCAGCTGTGAAGCAGCGGCGGTGACGCGCGGTGCCGCAAACGAGGTGCCGAAACTGCGGGCATTCACCGCGCTGCCGTCGGCGTTCTGATGCACATAGTCGCTGTAGCCTGGCGCAGCAAGGCACCATGCGGCGGCCGCACCGCAGGCATCAAACATGGCCGATCCGGCCGGACGTCCCGGCTTGTCGTAGCCGGTCGTCTCCAGCACGCCGGTCACGGCCAGCAGATTACGCGCCAGATGCGCATCCTGATACATCAGCGGCGTCAGCACATCCGGCGCGGGCGTAGCAGTCCCGTTATTGCCGGTGATCATCACCGCTAAGCCATCGGCAGCGGAGATCGCCTGTAAACCCTGGTAGAGCGACTGATAGCGCTGGCGCGCGCCGATCAGCGTCTGCACGGTTGTCAGGCGTTCAGGCGAACCATAGGACATGTTAAAAATGCGCACGCCCTGATCCAGCAAATCGTGCACCGCGCGCGTACTGTCGGCATAGTTAAACAGGTTATTTTGTGATGCCTGCGCCATATACAGCGTACTGCCGGGCGATAAGCCGAGCAGCGTCAGCGCCACCACGGTGCCGTGGCCGTTGATGCCCTGATTGTCGTTCAGACGCGAATCGCTGCCGACATAACTGGAGAAGATCACGCTGTCGTAGTTGATATCGCTGCGGCCTGGCGCCAGTCCGGAGTCAATAATGGCCACTTTACGGCTGTCGGGGACCGCCGGGATGACCGGCGGCGGGGCAGGATCCAG
>NZ_MLFS01000122.1 GCF_002095485.1 Pantoea wallisii
CAACCGGTTCCGCTACTATGATCCGGATGCGGGGCGGTTTGTCAGTCAGGATCCGATAGGGCTAAACGGCGGGCTGAACCTGTATGCGTATGCGCCGAATCCGCTCAACTGGATCGACCCGCTGGGGTTGCAGCGCAAATGCTCTGATGAAAATGAACCTAACTGGACTCCTCACGGTTATAAGCATGTGGCACCTAAAAATTCAACCTGGAAAGATGTTATTAAATCGACAAAATCAGGCCCTGCAAAATATAAACCTGGGACTGATATAGAATCACTTGAAAGATCAGTTTATAAAAATGGTGAGTCGGTCAGTAATGGAAAACCTTGGAAAGTGAAAGACATGGGGGAAATTATTGGAGCCAGTGAGGGCAAAGAAAGTCGGTGGTTAAGGGTTGAAGAAAGTGGGGGAACTATTCATGGGCACCCTATTTCTCAAAATGAATTTATGAGGCTTATAAAATGATTAATATGGATTTTACTACCAAGGGCGGAATTGTGACATTTGATGATTTTCATATTGATGAAAAACAACCATTAGAGAATTTCTTAGAAGATTTAAAAGAAGATATGCTCCAGGTTGAGTTTCCGGGTGGATTTATTTTAGATATTGGATGGAGACCATCATTTGACATCCAGGGGAATTTTTTTGTTTCCCTAATTAAAGATTATAATTGGGAGGCGCCAACATTTAGTGATTCAGCAAGCAATATCGAAGTGCTCAAATTGAAAGTGTCTGAGGCTATCAGGTTAGTGTGACAATCGTCAGGTGATTAATTTCGGGTGTTATTACTTTACATATTATGTTGGTGATGTTTTTTGATTGATTTTTTATAACTGTGAGAAATAATGCACTATTTTATAACCAAATAAATAAAAATTTAGTTAACTACCAGAGAAGATTCCATTACGATCTAAAGCTTAGTTGCATAACGCACTAAGATCCGAACTACGATCCGGACAGCGCGCGGTTTACGCAGCAGGATCCGATCGGGCTGGCGGGCGGGCTGAATCTTTATGAGTACGCACCGAATTCGCTGAACTGGATCGACCCGTTGGGCCTTACTAAATGTTCGCCAGGAAAAGATAATAGTGCTCACAATGCAGCGGACTATCAGAGGCTTAAAGATTATTATACTCAGCATGAAAAATATGGTTCTGGCGGTGTAAAAGAATTACAGAATGGCCGTTACCGTTTTTATGACGAAATAAAATCATCTCGAAACCCAGGTGAAATGAAAGGTGCCAGGTTAGTTAGAGAATGGGATCCATCTACAGGTAATAAACGTACCTGGTATGAAACGGTAGACCACACTGGAAATATACGAAGTGTGGCTCCAAAGCCTGTTACTCATGAAAAGAATCATCATATATTTGATATGGATGGTAATTATAAAGGAAGGAGGTAGTGTTTTGAGTGTTCAGCCTCAACGTGTTGATATAATTAATAAAATATTAAGTATATTAGCAGGTGATGCAAAAAGAGATGATGTGTCTGAATGGGCATTTAATATGTTCAATGATGACTCATTAAGATTAGAAGATCCTGTGGTTTTAAAATATCTGAAATTGCTGGGAGCTGTTGATTTACCTTCTTCAGATCGGGATTTTTTATATACGGATGATGATCTTCGCCACTGGATAACTGAAATAGAGAATCAATAATAATAGCCGGAAGCGATCTTAACGATCCTTCCGGCTTGTTATATTTAGCTGCCCGTTGTCAGGATCGGACAGCCCTGTTCAATCTTCACCGTTACCTTCTGACCCACCTCAAATCCCATCTCAGCCAGTCACTTCCCGGTAATTTTGACGGCTGCACGACACGCTATGAGTTTGATGAAGGTGTTATGCACGCGTAACGGCACAGAGCAGCGCACTACCTACGGCTACGACGCGTTCGGCCGACGCAGCTGGAAA
>NZ_MLFS01000123.1 GCF_002095485.1 Pantoea wallisii
GGCTGGCCAGCTGCAGCAATCCACGTGGCGCCCGCTGGCAGCCCAGCCAGACAACGCCGGGGCGCGGCCAGTGACCGGCATCGTCAAGATCGAGAGCAAAACCAGGTTGCTGAATACGCGCTGCCAGCTGCTGAAGTTTGTCTGAGGTTGGGCTGCTCACGTCGCCGAGAAACGCCAGCGTCAGATGCAGATTGGCGGCCGCGACCGGTTTGCCCGCCTCAGCAGCAAAATGATCGGCGCGCCACTGCACCAGGGCATGCCGGAGCGCGTCGGGCAGTTCGAGCGCGAAAAACAGACGTTGCGTTGCCATGCTGGCCTCCGCGGGCAGTGTTACAATGCGCGCCATCTTAGCACAGGCAGAGTGGGAGTTGAGTGTGAGTGAGTTACCGGTAAGCGAGGTGCTGCCTGAACTGCTGGCGGCGCTGGCCCGTGCGCCGCAGGTGCTGTTAGCGGCCCCGACCGCGCCGGAAAATCCACCTGGCTGCCGTTGCAGTTACTGCGTCAGGCAAAGCTGCCGGGGCGCATCATTATGCTTGAGCCGCGTCGGCTGGCCGCGCGTAACGTGGCGCAGCGGCTGGCGGAGCTGCTGGGTGAGCAGCCAGGCGAGACGGTGGGCTATCGCATGCGCGGTGAAAACTGCTGCGGTCCCGCGACCCGCCTGGAGGTGGTAACCGAGGGCATTCTGACGCGGATGCTGCAGCGCGATCCGATGCTGGAGGGCGTCTCGCTGGTGATCCTTGATGAATTCCACGAGCGCAGTTTGCAGGCCGATCTGGCGCTGGCGCTGCTGCTGGATGTCCAGCAGGGATTACGTGACGATCTGAAAATTCTGCTGATGTCGGCCACGCTGGATAACGAACGCCTGCGCACGCTGCTGCCGGATGCGCCCTTTATTGTCTCCGCAGGACGCAGCTTTCCGGTAGTGCGCCGCTACGCCGCCCTCAACGCTCAGCTGCGTTTTGACGAGGCGGTGGCGCGTGAGGTGGCGCAGTTGCTGCGGGAGGAGACAGGCTCGCTGCTGCTGTTCCTGCCCGGCGTGGCGGAGATTGAGCGGGTAAAGCGCGAGCTGGCAGCGCGCGTCAGCGAGGATATCGATCTCTCTCCTCTCTATGGCGCGTTACCGCTGGAGGCGCAGCGTCGCGCCATCCTGCCGGCACCGCCCGGACGCCGCAAAGTGGTGCTGGCGACCAACATTGCCGAAACCAGCCTGACCATTGAGGGCATTCGTCTGGTGGTAGACAGCGCGCTGGAGCGCTCAGCGCAGTTTGACGTGCGCAGCGGCGTCACGCGGTTGCAAACGCAGCGCATCAGCCAGGCCTCCATGACGCAGCGCGCCGGACGCGCCGGTCGTCTCGAACCGGGCATCTGCCTGCACTTACTGCCGCAGGAGCAGGCCTTGCGCGCCGTGGCGCAGAGCGAGCCGGAGATTCTGCAGAGCGACTTGTCCGCACTGCACCTCGATCTGCTGCAGTGGGGATGCCAGGATGCCAGTCAGCTGCGCTGGCTGGATATGCCCCCCGCCCGAGGTCTGAGGGCGGCGCAGACGCTGCTGACGCGGCTTGGTGCGCTGGACAGCGAAGGGCGACTGAATGCCCGTGGACGCAAGATGGCGCAGCTGGGCACCGATCCGCGCCTCAGCGCCATCCTGTGTGCCGCCGGCGAGGATAACGATGCCTTAGCCAGCGCCGCACTGCTGGTAGCGATTCTGGAGGATCCGCCGCGCAGCGGCAGCGCCGATCTGCGCGATGCGCTCTGGCATCCGCAGCCGCACTGG
>NZ_MLFS01000124.1 GCF_002095485.1 Pantoea wallisii
TTACTTTTCTATCAGACAATCTGTTGTGGGCACTGCGCGGAAAGGTATCTTCAGGTAAGGAGGTGATCCAACCGCAGGTTCCCCTACGGTTACCTTGTTACGACTTCACCCCAGTCATGAATCACAAAGTGGTAAGCGCCCTCCCGAAGGTTAAGCTACCTACTTCTTTTGCAACCCACTCCCATGGTGTGACGGGCGGTGTGTACAAGGCCCGGGAACGTATTCACCGTAGCATTCTGATCTACGATTACTAGCGATTCCGACTTCACGGAGTCGAGTTGCAGACTCCGATCCGGACTACGACGCACTTTATGAGGTCCGCTTGCTCTCGCGAGGTCGCTTCTCTTTGTATGCGCCATTGTAGCACGTGTGTAGCCCTGGCCGTAAGGGCCATGATGACTTGACGTCATCCCCACCTTCCTCCGGTTTATCACCGGCAGTCTCCTTTGAGTTCCCGGCACTACCCGCTGGCAACAAAGGATAAGGGTTGCGCTCGTTGCGGGACTTAACCCAACATTTCACAACACGAGCTGACGACAGCCATGCAGCACCTGTCTCAGAGTTCCCGAAGGCACCAATCCATCTCTGGAAAGTTCTCTGGATGTCAAGGCCAGGTAAGGTTCTTCGCGTTGCATCGAATTAAACCACATGCTCCACCGCTTGTGCGGGCCCCCGTCAATTCATTTGAGTTTTAACCTTGCGGCCGTACTCCCCAGGCGGTCGACTTAACGCGTTAGCTCCGGAAGCCACGCCTCAAGGGCACAACCTCCAAGTCGACATCGTTTACGGCGTGGACTACCAGGGTATCTAATCCTGTTTGCTCCCCACGCTTTCGCACCTGAGCGTCAGTCTTCGTCCAGGGGGCCGCCTTCGCCACCGGTATTCCTCCAGATCTCTACGCATTTCACCGCTACACCTGGAATTCTACCCCCCTCTACGAGACTCAAGCCTGCCAGTTTCAAATGCAGTTCCCAGGTTAAGCCCGGGGATTTCACATCTGACTTAACAGACCGCCTGCGTGCGCTTTACGCCCAGTAATTCCGATTAACGCTTGCACCCTCCGTATTACCGCGGCTGCTGGCACGGAGTTAGCCGGTGCTTCTTCTGCGGGTAACGTCAATCGGCAAGGTTATTAACCTTACCGCCTTCCTCCCCGCTGAAAGTACTTTACAACCCGAAGGCCTTCTTCATACACGCGGCATGGCTGCATCAGGCTTGCGCCCATTGTGCAATATTCCCCACTGCTGCCTCCCGTAGGAGTCTGGACCGTGTCTCAGTTCCAGTGTGGCTGGTCATCCTCTCAGACCAGCTAGGGATCGTCGCCTAGGTGAGCCGTTACCCCACCTACTAGCTAATCCCATCTGGGCACATCCGATGGCGTGAGGCCCGAAGGTCCCCCACTTTGGTCTTGCGACGTTATGCGGTATTAGCTACCGTTTCCAGTAGTTATCCCCCGCCATCGGGCAGTTTCCCAGACATTACTCACCCGTCCGCCACTCGTCACCCGAAGAGCAAGCTCTTCTGTGCTACCGTCCGACTTGCATGTGTTAGGCCTGCCGCCAGCGTTCAATCTGAGCCATGATCAAACTCTTCAATTTAAAGTTTGATTTGCTTAAACAAGTTAAGCGGTGCTCTGTGAATTAAACTTCGTAATGAATTACGTGTTCACTCAGCAAAGACTTGATATTTTTTAAAGCCCGGAGGCTTGTGATATCAATCCCGTGAGTGCCCACACAGATTGTCTGATAAATTGTTAAAGAGC
>NZ_MLFS01000125.1 GCF_002095485.1 Pantoea wallisii
TAAGATACATCGCGCCGCAGCGGTGCAGCAAGGGTGGCCGGAACGTCCGTTATGAGAACTGCAGATAGGCGACGTGGGTTTGCAGATACTCCTCCAGCCCGTGGCGGCCATCGGCACCGCCGACGCCTGATTTACGCCATCCGGCATGGAATCCCTGCATCGCTTCGAAGTTTTCGCGGTTGATATAGGTCTCACCGAATTTCAGCTGGCGCAGCGCCAGCATGGCGGTGTTGAGGTTCTGCGTGTAGAGGGAGGATGTCAGCCCGTAGTCACAGTCGTTCGCCAGCGCAATTGCTTCGTCGAGCGTATTGAAGGTCATGACCGGCAGTACCGGACCAAAAATCTCTTCGCGCATGATCTCCATCTGCTGATGCACGCCGGTGATAATGGTGGGTTCAAAGTAGAATCCCTGGCTACCGCTACGTTTACCGCCGAGTACCACCTTACCGCCTTCCACCACGCTTTTGCCACTTTTTGTTCCACGCGCATCAGTGCGGCGGCGTTGATAAGCGGCCCCATGTCCAGATCGGCTTGTTCGGCGGGATTACCCCATTTTACCTCGCCCATCGCGGCAATCAGCGTACTCATGAAGCGGTCATATATGCCCGCCTGCACGTAAACGCGTTCTGCACAGTTACACACCTGGCCGCTGTTGATCACGCGTGAGCTGACAATCGCTTTTACCGCCAGCTCGACATCCGCATCGTCCATGACAATGGCTGGCGCTTTGCCACCCAGTTCGAGCGAGACTTTTGTGACGTTTTGCGCCGCCGCCTGCATGGTGGCGATGCCGGCGTTGACGCTGCCGGTCAGGCTCACCAGTCCCACTTTAGGATGCGCGGCCAGCGCCTGGCCCACTTCCGGGCCATAGCCGTAAACGAAGTTGATGACGCCTTGAGGCAGGCCGATGTCGTGAATGATTTGCGCAAAAATGGCGGCATTGTTTGGCGTCAGTTCACTGGGTTTGATGACGATGGTGTTGCCGGTGACCAGCGCCGGCGCGGCTTTGCGCGCAATCAGGAAGAAGGGGAAGTTCCACGGCAGAATGCCGGTGGTGACGCCTATCGCTTTTTTGAAGACGAAGATATTCTCGTTCGGCCGATCGCTGTTGATGATTTCACCTTCGTAGCGGCGCGCCCACTCGGACATGTAGTCGAGGTAATCCGCAGTGAACAGCACTTCCGTTTGCGCCAGCCCCTGCGTTTTGCCGCCTTCGGCCACGATTGTGGCGGTCAGCTCCGGTTCCCGCTCGCGGATGGCGGCCGCGATCTTCCGTAGCCAGGCACCGCGCTCAACCGCCGGCAGCGCTTCCCAGGCGGGCTGCGCCGCCTCCGCGGCATCGATGGCAGCCGCTGCATCCTGTTGCGTGCCTTCCGGCACCCGTGAGAGCAGGGCTTCAGTGGCCGGATTGATGACCTCAATCCACGAGGTACTCCCGGCGGCTGTGAAAGCGCCATTAATATAGTGCTGATGTTGTGTAATCATGTGCAGGGCTCCGCGTTCGGTTTCGTTATTGTTACAGGCAAGCAGAGTGAAACAGAACGGCAGGCAGCACCTTTTTATCTGTGCCAGCGTCGCGCAGCAGGTGGCAGCGAAGGGAAGATTGATGTGACGGACGCAGCATTCCGCTTGCGAGAGGCTTGTGGCTTATCGCTGTAGATACGGCACAGGTTGCTGCTGATACGGCACCGGGTCAGCAGGGAGCGTGAGCACGCCCGAAAC
>NZ_MLFS01000126.1 GCF_002095485.1 Pantoea wallisii
CCTCGGTTTGGGGGAGGCCAAATACGTAAGAAGCAGAGGGAGAAATGCTAATGGTGCATGGATAGTTTGGTCAGATGGTGCCATTGAATTGGTTGGATATGGCGTATCAATAGTCAATGGCTTGGCTACGGTAACTTACCCCATAGAATTACCCGCAGTGAGCAGATATATCAGCATTGCTGAAAGGCTAAGCGGGGATACTGGTGTTAACAATAATACCAGTCATAGTTCAATGGTAATTGATCAATTAACAACTACGTCAGGTTTTCAAGCTCGTTGTATTATGTCAGCAACGGGTAACCCATCGAGTAATGGTTTCTCATGGAGAGTTTATTATGCGCCTGTTTAATCCAGTAACAATGACCGAAGCCATTCCCGGAATTCATGACCTTTCAAACGTAATTGAACTTTTTGAAGATAATTGGTTTTTTACTACAGTGAATGTTCCGGAGGGTATGGTTTTGTCAGTGAACAAAGACGGCGAGCCAATATTAAAAGAAATAGAATAGCATGAAGATACTTCTTGCTTTTTAATAATTTAATTAAGAGGCGGTGAGAAGAGATTCTCACTACCTCTTAATTATGGAGAATTACATTTATCTTTTGGGCCAGTCAATGTCAGGAGCTAAATAGGGATTAACTCTGTTAAGTAGCACCCGGTATTTTTTCAAAGACTGCAAAGCCTTTGATTCATCTTCGCTGGCGATACCCAAATCGACGGCATCTTGTAAAGGAAGGATATCGCTGTTAACCTGATTCATCAAAGAAATTTTTTGCTGTTCAGCTTGATTAATGAGTGCCTCTTTCTCAGCTTTTACATCTTTAACCCATGCGCCGCCATCCCATACATCCCAGGGTGTTTCAGGCGCCAGCGGTGTGGTCTCTACTGGATACTCTCCAAGCTGGCTAATGGTAATTCTTTCCCTGGTTTTAATATCGTACACATACGCATCTCGATGGTCGGTAATATATTCCCAAGCGGATAAATCAGGCGTTCGACAGATTGCGTAACCGCTTTTTTTTACAGGGGGTGCATCTATACAGGCATTAGCAGGCAAACCAACTCCGACAGCAAGATATTCAATGGACGATGACAAATATTCAATCGTTTCGCTGTCAAAGTTATAGATCGTAACTTCCCCTGCTTGTATAGCTATAAGTTCGCTATTTAATTTCGCAACTGACATCATGCAGCCCTCAAAATGTAATTAAATGCTTTGTTCCGTGGGCGCACCCTAAAACCTGCGCCAGCTCCTGATCCAATAGCCGTAAAGTTAATACCTGGATATGATTCAGATGAACCATAGAGTGCCTCCCTGGAATCATAATCTTGCGTATAATAATTAGCACTTGCGCTCGTGACTGTCGCGGCAGGCCTTGTAACAAAGATAAAGTTATTATTTGAGCCCTGAGCAAGGCCAAAACTTTCGACCAGTGTGGCAGCTTGCCAGCTTAATAACTGGCGAGCATTATCCACCCCACGTCCATCATCCCACCCACGAATAAACTCGCCACGTAAATCTGGAAGAATTAGCGAAGGATACGCTTTAGCAAGCAATGGATAAGTTGAAGCTGAAAAGGCAGCGCCATTACATTTCAACCAGCCGGTTGGCGGCGTGGCTGTGGGCCACGGTACCGGCACCCCCACAGGCAACGCTGATCCTTCCCCCAAACCGAGG
>NZ_MLFS01000127.1 GCF_002095485.1 Pantoea wallisii
CCCGGCTGTTTGCGTGGCCCGATCAGCAGCAGCAGCGTAATCATTTCGAGCTGGCGATCCCGGCGATCGGTTCGCTCTATCTGCGCCATAACCTGCACGGACACATTAAAAGCCTGAGCGAGTTTGCCCCGGACACTCTGCCACCCGTGCTGCCGGTCTTTTTTGCTTTTCGTCTGATGGTCGGGCTGGGATTGCTGATGCTGCTGGTCAGCATTATTGCCAATGTTCAGCGCTGGCGCGGAAAGCTGCTGATCTCGAAACGGCTGTTAACTCTGCTGACGTGCCTGTCACCGGTGGGATTTATCGCGCTGCTGGCCGGCTGGGTGGTGACGGAGGTCGGGCGCCAGCCATGGACCCTCTACGGTTTGCTCCGTACGGCAGAGAGTGTGTCGCCAATCTCATTGGGGAGTACCGTGACCATGTTCGGTGCCATTGTGCTGATATACAGCCTGAGTTTTGCGCTGGGGCTTTATTGTCTGTTACGCGTTATTGCTGCGCCGCTGCCGGATGATTGCAACATCGTCGCGGAGCGGATGCAAACTCCTGCCTGAGGAGAATATGATGCTGGCCGATCTTTCTGCTGCGCTGCTGCTGTTCTCTCTGCTGATGTACCTGGCGCTGGATGGCACCGACGTGGGCGTTGGCATACTGTTCTACAGTTTCGATCAGCCGCAGCAGCGTCAATGGATGGCGCACACGCTGCTGCCGCTCTGGGATGCCAATGAAACCTGGCTGGTGCTGCTGGCGGGCGGCATGCTGGCGCTGTTTCCCCCGTTATACAGTCTGCTGCTGCAGACGCTACACGTGCCGCTGCTGCTGTTTTTGCTGGCGCTGTTTATGCGTGCGCTGGCGCTGGTGTATCGCTCCCAGGTGGGTGATAGCGGGCGGCGCTGGCTGGATCGCGTGATGATCGTCAGTTCACTGCTGGCGGCCTTTTTACCCGGCTGGATCAGCGGATTGATTCTGGTGTCACGCCCGCCGACGGGCGTAGTGATTGACTTTACCCTGGCACCGCTGCTGTGCGGATTGGGCGTGGTGGCGATCTATCTGGTGATGGGGTGCTGTTGGTTGTGCTGGCGCATCGGCGAACCCCTGTCAGAGCGTGCGCGCAGTTTATGCATGCTGTGGTGGGTGATTGCACTGGCCTGTTTTGTGTCGGTCCTGCTGCTGGAGCCAACGCTGTGGCAGCAGAGCTGGCAGCGCTGGCCGGGGAGGATTCTGTTGTGCCTGCTGCCGCTGCTCTGGCTGGTGCAGCTGATTGCGCTGTGGCGCGAAGCCATGGTGCTGCTACTGATGGTGACGCTTCTGATGATTGGTGTGGTCGTGATTGCGCTGGCCTGCGGGCTTTATCCCTGGCTGTTGCCGGGCCAGATGGCGATTCAGCAGCAGGCGTCATCTCCGGTGACGCAAGGCTTTGTGCTGACCGGGATGGCAATTTTGCTGCCGCTGACGCTGCTTTATCACAGTTGGTCGTTTTGGGTGTTTAAACGGCAGCCGCACAAATAGAGGCGTTTAATGGCGGTCCTGCAGGTTAGCAAATTCCTTCACCTTGTGTCGCTGCGGATATAGCACTGGGTCAGAAGGAACAGTGAGCACGCCCGGAAC
>NZ_MLFS01000128.1 GCF_002095485.1 Pantoea wallisii
CCCCGCCTTGTCCTCGAAGCGCAGCGCGTTCGCCGTGTCCGCCGTGCCGTCCTTCGACCGGCTCAGGAACCCCATCTGCGTCGCCGCCGCCGGCAGCGACCACGGCGGCATGCTCGCCTCGTTGTACACCCGGCCGATATCAGCGGCCTGTCCGGATCGCCGTTGATGAAGTCCACCACCACTTCATCACCCACGCGCGGTATCTGCACCCCGCCGTACCCCTGGCCCGCCCACGCGCTCGACACCCGCACCCAGCACGAGCTCGTGTCGTCGCCCTTCGCCAGACCGGTCCCAGTGAAACTTCACCTTCACCCGCCCGTAGCGGTCCGTCCAGATGCTCTCCCCCTCCGGTCCCACCACCTTCGCCGTCTGCGGGCCGTGCGTCTTCGGCCACCGCGTCTCCGGCGCCGCGCGGTACGTCACCGACGACGGCAGCACCCTGAACGCGATGTTGTGCCTTGTCTCCGCCCCGCCCCCGCTCGCGTAGTCATTCTCCGCGAAGTCGTACGTCGCCGACGTCACCAGGTACTCTCCGTTGTCGCTGAAGTGCGGCGCGTTCAGGACGGCGAACGTAAAGCCCGGCGCGATGCCCGTCGCCGTTCCCGACCCGCTCACGCTGTGGTGTTCCGCCTGCCACACCTCCTGGCGGATGCGCGCGTAAAACTCCCCGTGCCCGTGCTCAACGAACCGCCCCGGCCAGTCGTACACGTCCACCGACCCCGGCACCGGCGACGCCGGGTTCTGCCGCGCCTGCAGCATCCACGCGTTCGGCTTGCGGAAGTCGTAGTCGTCCGTGCTGTACATCCCCGGCGTCACGCTCTCCGCCAGCGACCACTGGCTGATGCCCTCCTCCGTCACGCTCCCGCCCGACGGCGTCACGTGGTACGGTATCGTCCCGTACCCCGGGAACGCCTGATGCTGGTCCGTCGCGTCGCACAGCACCATCACGTGACGCTCCGCCTCGTGGCGGAAGAAGTAGTACATCCCCTCCAGCTCCATCAGCCGGCTGATGAAGTCCAGGCTGCTCTCCTGATACTGCACGCAGTACTCCCACACCCGGTAGCTGCCCGACAGCCGCGACTCCACGTTCACCCCGTACTCCTTCAGCAGCGTCTGCACAATCTGCGGCACGGTCTGCCCCTGAAAGATGCGCAGGTTGCGGTCGCGCTTCATCGGCCACAGGTCCGGCTCCACCGTCAGCGCGTACACCGCGTAGCGCGTGCCGTTCAGCTCCTCGCTGCGCACCGCCACCCGGGTGATTTTGCCGTTGAGGTAGCGCGGGCTCAGCGCGCTCATCAGGCCCCCGGCCGGCAGCGTAAACGTGACCGGCTGGCCCAGCAGCGCATGGCGGTCAACGCGCGCGTCGGTGGAGAGCAGCTCGGCCTCCAGCGTAAACGACTGCGACAGCGCCTCGGTGCCGCTGAGGCGGCGGAACAGCAGGCCGTCCGCCGGCAGCTGTGCGGTAATGCGTGAGAACATAAGTA
>NZ_MLFS01000129.1 GCF_002095485.1 Pantoea wallisii
CAGTGATAACAACTGGAGTAGGCAGGCCTTTCTCCAGAGATTCTGTTTTGGCGTTGAACGCTTTACAGAATTCCATGATGTTAACACCCTGCTGACCCAGAGCCGGACCAACTGGTGGGCTCGGGTTAGCCATACCAGCTGCAACCTGCAGCTTAACGTAGGCTTGTACTTTCTTGGCCATGATAATTCCTCTATTGGGTTATAGCGCCTGAGTAACAGGCTCCCCGTGGTAACGATTTACACGCTATTGCCAGCGCATAAAAACAAAAGGCGCGAAATTATAGGTAAATTTCGCGCCTTCCGCAAGAGCTAAAAAGTGAACAAAAGGATTAACCTTTCTCCACCTGAGCAAAGTCGAGTTCAACCGGCGTTGCACGTCCGAAAATGGAGACGGACACCTTCAGGCGGCTTTTTTCGTAGTCGACTTCTTCCACCACACCGTTGAAGTCGGCGAACGGGCCGTCGTTGACGCGCACCATTTCGCCCGGTTCGAACAGCGTTTTCGGACGCGGTTTATCACCCACCTGCTGCAGGCGGTTCATGATCGCATCCACTTCTTTATCGCTGATCGGTGCCGGACGGTCAGAGGTACCACCAATGAAGCCCATTACACGCGGCACACTGCGCACTAAGTGCCAGCTGGCGTCATTCATCACCATCTGAACCAGTACGTAACCAGGGAAGAATTTGCGTTCGCTTTTGCGACGCTGACCACCACGGATCTCAACGACTTCTTCAGTCGGCACCATGACTTCGCCAAACAGTTCTTCCATGTTGTGCAGTTTGATATGCTCTTGCAGCGACTTCGCTACGCGTGCTTCAAAACCGGAAAACGCCTGAACGACGTACCAGCGTTTTTTTGGAGCTTCAGACATCTCAGAACCTCAGGCCAGTAATAAACGATACCAGGCGGACCAGAATACCATCCAGCCCCCACAAAATCAGTGACATCACGGCAGTGACCGCGGCAACGATTAACGTGGTGTGCAATGTTTCCTGGCGAGTCGGCCAAATGACCTTACGCATTTCGGTTCTTGCTTCACGTGCAAACGCGACGGTTGCCTTGCCTTTCGTTGTCAGCAACGCAATGCCACCCGCCGCAGCGATCAGCACAACCACAGCCAGCGCGCGCAAAGGCAGTGTCACATCGCGATACAGATAGTTGCCAACGATTGCTACCAGCAGCAATGCGATCACAACTACCCACTTTATCGCTTCCAGGCCGCGCCCGCTCCCTTGAGCTTCGGTATTCGCACTCATAAACCAACCTGCCACAATAATTCAGAAACTATTCTGCCCCGCAGAGCGAGGCATCCAAACCGAATGAGCTTTTGAGGCGTAACTCGGTATCCAGCGCCGTAAAAACAGAGCCTGTCTCAGCAATGATTATGATCGAAAATCACTGATGAGCCAGGTTCTATATAACAGCGTATAAAAAGGGCATCAAATGATGCCCTTTCCATGTGCATTGCGTCAAATGTTA
>NZ_MLFS01000130.1 GCF_002095485.1 Pantoea wallisii
TCCCTGCACCCCAGCCAAATTGCACAATAAAGCCCGCTTTTGCGGGCTTTATTGTTTTTGTCGTCCCGAATCGCTGACACTCTCCTGCACCGGGCCGCCACTGCTGACGACCCCAATCAATGCAGATTACAGCCCCAGCGCATAGCGCAGCGCTTTACGCTTCAGCATGCCCGCATTCTCAGCCGCAATCAGACCAAGATTACGCGCAAAGCGCAGTGGCGGCAGCGCGTTACTAAAGGTGAAATAGAACAGGTCCATGCCGCCCTGCATCAGCAGATTGTCTGTGTAGCGCTGGCGATGGTAACGCTGCAGCACAGGCAGTGATGACCAGAGCTGAGCCTGACTGCGCGCTTCAACCAGCGTATTGATCAGCGCATCGACATCACGATACCCCAGATTTACGCCCTGCCCGGCCAGCGGATTGATGGTGTGCGCTGCGTCGCCCACCAGCGCCAATCCCGGCATGACATAGCGCGTTGCGTGGCGCCGTACCAGTGGAAAGGATGCCGCAGCGCTGACCTGAAAACGTCCGACCCGCGCCGGGAAGTTTGCATGCACCTCTTTCTCCAGCTGGCTGAGCGGCAGACTTTGTAACTGACGAATGCGGGCCGGCGCGTCATACCACACCAGCGAAGCTCGCCGATCAAACAGCGGCAGGAAGGCGCGCGGTCCGGCTGGCGTGAACTGCTGCCAGGTGGCATCGCCGGTATCGTGTTCGCATTCAACGCTGATCAACATGCAGGATTGCGCATAGTTCCAGCCGTGTACGCCAATCCCTGCCAGCTGTCGAACCCGCGAGTTTGCGCCGTCCGCACCCACCACTAATCGCGCCGTAATGACGCTGCCATTATCCAGTGCCAGCTGCCAGCCCGCATTATGCGGTTGCAGCTCCTGCAGGCTGGCGGGGCACAACAGCGTGACGCCATCCTCCTGCATCTTCTCCCACAGCGCGCGCTGCAGCACGCAGTTCTCCACCATGTACCCCAGCTCGGGTAAGCCGAGCGATGCGGCATCAAAGGTGACGTGTGCGCTCTGCCACTCCCAGGTTTCCAGTTTACGGTAGGGCGCACAGCGCATCGCCTGCACGCGTGACCAGACCGCCAGCTGTTTCAGCAGCGCTACCGAGGAGGCCCCAATGGCAGAGATGCGTATATCCGGCTCCTGGCTGGCCTCAAACGCCGCCGGTTCGGCTCGCTCAATTACCGCCACGCGGAACTGCTGTTGTGCCAGACCGCAGGCCAGTGCAGCACCCACCATGCCACCGCCCACTATCACCACATCAAAATGTGAATCCTGCATCGACTCTAATCCTTCTGTCCGCCGTTACGCCTTACGACATGGCGCTAATGGATAAAGTGTACCGGAAATTCCCGGCACAATCAGGAAAGCCCTGTCAGACGTATGGCTACATGCCCTGAATAACTCGTA
>NZ_MLFS01000131.1 GCF_002095485.1 Pantoea wallisii
AAGATCAGGCCAGCCGGCTGAGCCAGTCGGTAGCGGTGTTCCGCATTCCGCGTGCCGCGCAGACAACGGCCAGCACCGCCGTGCGTCATCCGCAGATCGCGCCGCCCGTCACCAGTGCGCCGCGCAAAGCGCTGACCGCCCCGGTCAGCGAAGGGAACTGGGAGACATTCTGATGTCGCGGGGCAGCGCTCTCGCTGCCCCTCTCCGCATTACCTTCTTTTCGGCAGTGCCAGTTTTCCCCCGCGTAAGGGGGAAGTCATCAGCAGGGCAGCGCACATGATCCCGCTTACTTTACTTATAAAACGCTGTTAAAAAGCTTAATTACAGCATTATCCTTCGTAAAGACATGCAAAGCCTCTCAAAAATTCAGCATCCCGGTCGATAACTGGGGGGACAACCCCCTTTTGGAGACACCATGTTAAAACGAATCAATGTAGTCACCAGCCTGATAGCGGTCCTGCTGGTCTTTGGTGCTTTGCAGTTACTTTCCGGCGGCCTGTTCTGGTCGGCGTTACAAAAAGATAAGGAGGCGTTTGCCGTAGCACAGACGTCTACCAACAACGTTGCTGCGATGTCTGATGCCTGGATTGAGCTTAACCAGACCCGTACCGTTCTCAACCGCGCGATGCTGCGTATGCAGAGCAGCATGGCGGCTGAGACCAATGGCGGCCAGCTTAGTGCGCTGATTGCCCAAACGGAGAAGCAGCTGACCGTCGCGGCTGGCCATTATCAGCGCTATTACGATCTGCCCGGTACGCCAGGCCTGCCGGAAGCCCTGCGTGATAAGCTGGAATCCGATTACGCCGATTTTAATAACGGCCTGAAAGCGATGCTGGAGCGGCTGAAAGCCAACGATCTGCAGGGCATGTTCGCGCAGAACATTGAAGCGAAGCAGGTCAAAATGAAGGCCACCTATGAGGAGTGGCGTACGGCGCAGAGCGCCCTGTCTGAAAAGGGCGTGGCGCAGAACCAGCGTGCTTTCAACACCATGATGTGGCTGCTGGTGACGGTAGCCGTGGTCGTGATCGGGGTGATTGTTGGCTGCTGGTTTGGTCTGCGCACGGTGCTGATCCAGCCGCTGCAGCAGTTGCTGACGCACATCCGCCACATCGCGGCGGGCGATCTGACTCAGACCATCCCGGTGGAGGGGCGCAATGAGATGAGCCAGCTGGCCAGCAGCCTGCATGAGATGCAGCAGTCGCTGGTGCGCACCGTCGGAAACGTACGCGATGGCTCTGACGCCATCTTCACCGGCGCCAGCGAGATCTCGGCCGGTAACAACGATCTGTCCGCGCGCACCGAAGAGCAGGCGGCGTCGCTGGAGCAGACTGCGG
>NZ_MLFS01000132.1 GCF_002095485.1 Pantoea wallisii
AAAGAGCAATTTCAACGTAACAAACTGCACGTAAACGTGGGCACCATCGGTCACGTTGACCACGGTAAAACCACTCTGACTGCAGCGATCACCACCGTTCTGGCTAAAACCTACGGCGGTAAAGCAAGCAAATTCGATGAGATCGATAAAGCGCCAGAAGAGAAAGCTCGTGGTATCACCATCAATACTTCTCACGTAGAGTATGAAACCCCGACCCGTCACTATGCACACGTTGACTGCCCGGGCCACGCCGACTATGTGAAAAACATGATCACCGGTGCTGCGCAGATGGACGGCGCGATCCTGGTTGTTGCTGCGACTGATGGCCCTATGCCACAGACCCGTGAGCACATCCTGCTGGGTCGTCAGGTTGGCGTTCCTTACATCATCGTGTTCCTGAACAAGTGCGACATGGTTGATGACGAAGAGCTGCTGGAACTGGTTGAGATGGAAGTCCGCGATCTGCTGTCTTCTTACGACTTCCCGGGTGACGATACCCCAATCGTACGCGGTTCTGCTCTGAAAGCGCTGGAAGGCGAAGCTGAGTGGGAAGAGAAGATCATTGAACTGGCTGGTCATCTGGATAACTACATCCCGGAGCCAGTACGTGCAATTGACATGCCTTCCTGCTGCCAATCGAAGACGTATTCTCAATCTCTGGCCGTGGTACTGTTGTTACCGGTCGTGTTGAACGCGGTATCGTGAAAGTCGGCGACGAAGTTGAAGTTGTTGGCCTTAAAGATACTGTGAAATCAACCTGTACTGGTGTTGAGATGTTCCGCAAACTGCTGGACCAGGGTCAGGCAGGCGAGAACTGTGGTGTTCTGCTGCGTGGTATCAAGCGCGAAGATATCGAGCGTGGTCAGGTTCTGGCTAAGCCGGGTACCATCAAGCCACATACCCAGTTCACTTCAGAAGTTTACGTTCTGTCTAAAGACGAAGGCGGCCGTCATACTCCGTTCTTCAAAGGCTACCGTCCACAGTTCTACTTCCGTACTACTGACGTGACCGGCGACGTTCAGCTGCCAGAAGGCGTTGAGATGGTAATGCCAGGCGACAACGTGAAAATGACTGTTACCCTGATCAAGCCAATCGCGATGGACCAGGGTCTGCGTTTCGCAATCCGTGAAGGCGGCCGTACCGTTGGCGCGGGCGTTGTTGCAGAAATTATTGCTTAATTGCA
>NZ_MLFS01000133.1 GCF_002095485.1 Pantoea wallisii
GCCGCATCGAGCCGCTCCAGCCCGTGCTTCACGTTGATGGAAATACCGCTATCGGACGCCACGACGCCGGGTTGCTCTGCACAGATATCCACGCTGAACAGGCCAGGCTCGGGCATCGCCTTGTCGAAAACCATGGACGGCACAGAAAAGTGAAACGGGCTGAAGCCCGGCGTGGCGATAACGACAACGTGCAGCGTGGACATAATTTGTACCCTTACTGATGTAAACCGCGATGATTACCTGCTTTTTCAGCCTGACGGGCGGCAGTCCGGGTGCGCTTTTGCGTCAGAAGTTCAGCGTCTCGCCATCTTCCGGCACCCGTACCCGGTCCTGAATGCCGTTTTCCGCTGCAAAGGCGCGCAGCTCGTCCCGGCTCAGCAGGCAGTGGTTGACGGCCTCCATGTGCGATGCCACCACCGTGGCCGACGGCAGCACCTCCAGCGTGCGCAGCGCGTCCTGCTTACCCATGATGATGGCACCGATTCCGTCCACCGTCGCCAGGCCCATGTTCAGCACCACCACGTCAGGCGCGTGTTTTTCCAGGCTCTCCGCATACGACGGAACCCAGATGGTGTCACCGGCCACGTACAGCGTCTTTTCACCTGCCAGCGAAAACACCAGGCCGCATGCGTCGCCCAGGCGTTCGGCAACCTCGGGAATGGCGTACGCCTCATCGCTGCCGTGCTGGCCGTCGGTTGTTGCAACGTTGATGCCCGCAATGACGTTGGTGTCCGCCAGCACGCTGACTGCCGTGAAGCCCTGCGAGCGCAGCAGCGCCGCGTCGCTCTCATTCTGCGTGTAAATCACCCGATCTTTCGGGATCAGCTGCTGCGCCGCCTCGTCCCAGTGATCCTGATGCGTGTGCGTCACGATAATCACGTCCACGTCCAGCAACGCTTCCACGGTCAGCGGCAGCGCGACCATCGGGTTGCGCAGGTGCGAACGCGCGGTGCCGGGAAAACCGGGCCAGGCGTCTTTGTCAGAGAGCATCGGATCGATGAGGAAGCGGACGCCGGCATAGTCGAGCTTCAGAGTGGCGTTACGTATTTGAGTGAGCTGCATTCTTTACTCCGTCAGGAAAACCGCAGCCGTGCGGTCTGTACATTGAGCGGGCAGTATAAAAAAGGCGCCGTACCGGGCGT
>NZ_MLFS01000134.1 GCF_002095485.1 Pantoea wallisii
CGACGCTCGCCGGCAGCCTGCAGTGCGCGCTGGCGGAGCCGCCGCAGCGCGACAGTGCCATCATCGCGTTTCTGATTACCGCCAGCGGTGTATCGCTGCTCGGCATCGGCTCCGCCTTCTGGGGCCTGGCGGGCGGCATGCTCGCCCATCTGCTGCTCAGTCCGCGCCAGCGCGGTTAAAATTTCAGCAGTGAACGCTGCACCGGGGGAATAACGCCCTGTTTTCCCCCTTTTTTCCCCCGTTTGATTTGCCCGCATTTGGCTTAAGATCACTATCATCGCCAATAACACACGCTGTTCCGCCTCAGCCAACCATCGATAAGGGCCCTACGAGTGGCAAAAACTTTTCTGCGCAGCGGCAATCTGGATACGCTACTGGCACTGGGTGAAAACGGTCAGCCCGTCTGGGCGTCTGCCCTGCAAATCCGCGAAACGCTGCGTCTGCGCCGCCAGGCGACGCTGGCTAACTGTCTCGCTATCCCGCAGGCCAATGAGCGCGGCGACCGGCTTGACTGGTACGCACCGTTCAACGGCAAAGTGAAATCCTGGCTCGCCGCCAGCGATCACGAGCGCCGGCTGGCGCTGGAGCTGCTTACCCTTAACCAGCAGGATCTGCAGGCGCTGAGCCTGCGCGCGCGCGACGCAGAGAACCCGGCCATGCGCCTGTTTGGTGCGCTGCTGGCAAAAACGCTGCAGTTCCCGGATCAGCAGTATGTTTACCTGGTCGATGGTCAGCCCGTGATCACCTTCTGGGGCTTTGTCGATCCGCAGGCGCGCACGCGTGACGACGCGCTGGCCTGCCTGCGCGACAGCCTGGACGAGTCGCTGCCGCCGCTGGTCACGCTGCCGCCAGAGCCGGTTGTGCCGGCGCCCGTTGTGAGCGACATCGCAGTGGAGCCGCAGGCAGAGAGTGAGCCCGAACCGATTACACCGCCGCCCGCACCGCCGATTGTGGTCGAAGCGCCCCCTGCCGCTGTGGCAGCAACCGCGCTGCCGGTGGAAAAACCGCGCGGCGTCCGTGGCTGCTGCTGCTGCCGGT
>NZ_MLFS01000135.1 GCF_002095485.1 Pantoea wallisii
TGCCAGTTTGCCGCCGGGAAATTACGGTTAAGATCAACGCCGTTTGCATTAGCGCGTAACCCCGATGGCTGTCAGCTGGGCTTACGCGCTAATGCAAACGGCGTTGATCTTAACCGTAATTTCCCGGCGGCAAACTGGCAGAACGGCGAGACCGTCTACCGCTGGAACAGCATGGCAGATGCGCGTGATGTGGTGTTATCAACGGGTAACGCGCCCGCTTCCGAACCGGAAACCCGGGCGCTGTGTGAGTTGATTCACCAGCTGAAACCAGGCTGGGTTGTCTCCTGGCATGAGCCGCTGGCCTGCATTGACGATCCGCATAACAGCGCACTGGCGCACTGGCTGGCGCAGGAGACGCAATTGCCGGTAGTCAGCAGCGTCGGCTATGCCACGCCAGGCTCGTTTGGTAGCTGGTGCGACGATCTCAGCCTGCCCTGCATTACGGCTGAGATGCCGCCGATATCAGTGGACGACGCCACTGAAGTCTATCTTCAGGCGATGATCAACCTGCTGCGCTGGCAGCCGCAGTATTGAGCACGCCGTGGGAGAAGTGCAGCGAGGGTGCTACATCAGCCGCCAGCCAGGTGGGACCATCAAGATCGGCAAACTGCGCATGCACTGAGATCGGCAGCGCTGCGCGAATCGCCCGTGATGTACACAACATGCAGCCAAGCATAATGGCAAAGCCTTGCGCGCGCGCGGCATCTGCCAGCGCCAGCGCTTCCGTCAGGCCACCGGTTTTATCCAGCTTGATGTTAATCATCTCGTAGCGGCC
>NZ_MLFS01000136.1 GCF_002095485.1 Pantoea wallisii
TTGCTGTTGGGTGTATTGGCTATGGCCTGTCATTGACACCCCGTATACGTCGCCTTTCTCAGACTGAAGAGGCCATAAAATGAACAACATTAAAATTGAAGAAGATCTCGTAAATCATGGATTCACCGGTAAAGATCTCGCTGAAATGCGCAAGAGACTTAATGAATACAATATAACCTACCCAGCCTTAATTAAGGCATTGCACTCGCAGTTCATTGTCATTATGTCAATAATTGTTTTTTTTATTGCTGTGTGGGTGTATGTGATTGTTTGTGAAGATGAGTCTTCAGTAATTTCTTACTCGATTACTATGATAATAGTTATCCCTATAATATATATTTTTGGTGCTTTGAAACTGAGCTTTAAAGCTTTCAAATATAAAAGGCTTCATTGATTCTTGGTGCTTTCAGTATCAAGTAATGTCTTTATGGCCATTGAGTCGTTATAGATTTCAACACCTAAATCAAATCGGCTCATTTGTTTAATTCCTCTGATGTAATCAGTTGGCAGGTGTCTGAAGAGTCTCCAGATTTCTGGTTTTACTATGAGTCTGCTCATCCCATAAGCTGAAAGGCCTAAATCCATGATGGTATAAGCAAGTTCACCTGTTTTTTCATCGAAACCAAGAAACTCTGCGCCTGCGATATAGGATCTCTTTAATAAACCCCGGGAGTCATCAACACCATGATATAAGTTCAATGCTGATTCCTGGACGCTATTAGCACCATGGGCTATCAGTAGAGCACCAAACCCAGCACCAAAAACCATTCCCGTTGCTAAAGATGCCTCTATAACGCCGATCCCTGCTATTACCTGAAGGCTTCCAAGAACAATCCCCACACCGTTAATAACCCAGTGCCAGACATTATCGCTCTTAAT
>NZ_MLFS01000137.1 GCF_002095485.1 Pantoea wallisii
CCTCAAGAACGAAAAAGTATGGGGATATATAATTAATGGCGTAGGAGTTGTGCTTGGCGGTTTTCAGATGGTCGCAGGTTTTGGCGTAACCGCTGCATCATTTGCTACGGGAAATATTATAGGGGTTGGTTTTGGTGCTATGCTTACTTTACACGGAGTGAACGGAGTACAGGAAGGGTTCCAAAATATCATTAATGGCACAAACAATTCTCAGGGCTTTCTAAAACAAAGCTATATAGCTGGCGCTGAATTTCTCGGCTTTGATCAAAAAACAGGCGAGCTGGCTTACACATCAATGGACTTACTGCTGTCTGTATACGGCATGGCAAGACTCATCGTTAAGCCTCAGACATACCGTCTTTTCCATTATCTGAACACAGACTACGTCAGAGGTATAAAAAACATGACTCGGTTTGATCTTGGTGTTGAAATATATAATGACTCAATGTCTATAAAATCCATTTATAATGAAACCAAAGAGAATTAAAGTTTCTTTTTAAACATGAACGCTTTAAATCCCAACTTCATGGGAGTCATAAAATAAAATATAGGGATAACGAGGAGCATGGTAAAAGAAAATGACAAAACCTCTGCTTTATCACCATTAAAAATATAAAAAATCCATACGAAAGTCAAAATCGCAAGCAGGATACAAGAAACGATAAATCGTCCCCTTAACTCGCCAAGCAATGAGGGGTACGTTGCACCATCCTTCCCGAGATATTGCCGCATTGCAGCAATATCTTTTCCAGTGAAACCGTTTTGGGTAAGTTTCTCTTCAATTTCGATACTGTTCATTTTATGGCCTCTTCAGTCTGAGAAAGGCGATGTATACGGGGTGTCAATGACAGGCCATAGCCAATACACCCAACAGCCA
>NZ_MLFS01000138.1 GCF_002095485.1 Pantoea wallisii
ATGCATAAACCGACCGGCAGCAACTTTATGCTGCTGTTGCGCCTGTGGAGTGTGGTGCTGTTGGGCAACCTGATAGGTACTGCGCTGGGCGCACTGGCCTTCAACCACATGCCGATCTTCGATGACGCGACGCGTCAGGCCTTTACGGCGATCAGCGAAAAGGTGATGGAGAATACGCCGGGCGAAATGTTTGCCAACGCCGTTATTTCCGGCTGGATTATCGCCACCATGGTCTGGATGTTCCCGAATGCCGGCAACGCCAAAATTGTGGTGATTGTGATGATGACCTGGCTGGTGGCGCTGGGCGATCTGGCGCATATCGTGGTGGGCTCGGTAGAAGTGCTGTATCTGGTGTTTGCCGGTACGCTGCCGTGGCAGGAGTTCCTGTGGCCCTTCGCCCTGCCAACGCTGCTGGGCAATATCACCGGTGGTACGCTGATTTTTGCGCTGATCAGCCACGCGCAGATTCGCAACGACATGAGCGAAGCCGCAAAAGCTAAAGCGCGTGCCGAGCAGAAGCGTAAAGAGAAGAAGGAAAAGGAAAAAGAGCAGCAGGCATGATGACTGGCACTAAATTGCTGATAGATTGAGCGAACAGCTCAGGTGCGGTTAAAATTCTGCGCGCGGTGCGCTATACTGCGCGCCGGATGTCTCCTTAGTTAAATGGATATAACGAGCCCCTCCTAAGGGCTAGTTGCAGGTTCGATTCCTGCAGGGGAC
>NZ_MLFS01000139.1 GCF_002095485.1 Pantoea wallisii
CCCCGGCCTTGCGCCAGCCCCACTCGCCGCTGCGCGGCCCCTTCACGCCTTCACGCTTCCTGACGGACCGGCGCCGATTCGCTCCTGCTCAGCGGCGCCTTTCGCCGACGTCCTGTCGGCTCATCCTGGAAGCCTGCATGCGTTCAGCGCGTGGGAAGGTCGCCTGCAATCCCCCCCGCTTCAACAGCCTTTCTCATCTTTATCCCGATATCGCTGAAAGTCTGTGTCCGCGCTTTCAGGCAGCGATGCGCTAAAACAAGAAAAATGACGTGCAGACGAGGGGGGGCGGAGCGCCATCCGCAGCGCCGAGCGCAGAGTGAGAGCCAGGGCGAGCCGCATGGATGCGGCGAGAGGTGGCGCTGAGCAGGAGCGAATCGCCACCGGTCCGTCAGGCCGGAGCGATAAGTGAGGGAACAGCGAGGACGGCGCAGGGCGGGGATTGCAAAGGGCCGCGCCCTTCGGCCCTTTGCCCGTCCGCCGCAGTGCGGTAGCTGAAACTGCCGCACGCCTGGCGGCCGGAACCTTCTCCGCCCGCCCCGCACGCCTGGCGGCCGGAACCTTCTCCGCGCCTGCCGACCGCCCGCCGAGCGGCTGAAGCGAAAATGTGCGCTCGATAAAGGAATCCGGCATCCCCGGCCCGTTATCAACAATATCCACCACGGTGTGATTGCCAACGCAGTGCAGCAGAACGTCCTTCCCC
>NZ_MLFS01000140.1 GCF_002095485.1 Pantoea wallisii
GGTTGCGGGCGGACAAAGGATCGAGGGGCGTGACCCTTTGCAATTCCCGCCATGCCAGATCGCCTCACTGAAAAAAGGTCTGTCAGCTTCCGTCCGGCATAAACGTTGGGCTCAGGATTCCCGGTTTTCTTTGATGTTCCACCCTGACTGGGATTCAGCACCTTTCCCGCCGCTGGCAGACTGTTCCCAGTACTGATTTTTAACCTTAGCGGCCTGGAACTGATAGCTGATGCCAATAAGATCGCGCTGAGTAGCGCCATTGAAAAGGATATTGGTGATCAGCACGTCCTCCAGAGTGATACGACAATACTCAATCTGGCTGCCACCGGCCTTACAGACAGAAACCTCCAGCTTACTGATATGTTTTCCGCTGGAAACATAGCGCATGACAGCGGGCGTTGCTTTATCAATGCTGGCCTGAACGGTCAGATCACGGTACTGGACTTTTCCCGCGCCGCCGCCGCCGCCAACGCTCATATTGCCCGGCTGCGATGCTCCCCAGGTAAATGCGTCAACGTTTATCCAGCCTTTGTGATTTGCATCCTGTGACTCGCCGGTTATTCCTTCAATCCTTAGAAAAATATCAGTGCTCATGGAATGTTCCTTTCCGTTAAAGGTG
>NZ_MLFS01000141.1 GCF_002095485.1 Pantoea wallisii
CCAGCATGGAGCAGCTGACCGCCACCGTGAAACAGAACGCCGAGAATGCGCGCCAGGCGTCACAGCTGGCGCTCAGCGCGTCGGAAACCGCACAGAAGGGCGGCAGCGTGGTTGAGGGTGTGGTGCGCACCATGAGCGACATCGCCGGCAGCTCGAAGAAGATCGCGGATATTACCAGCGTGATCGACGGCATTGCCTTCCAGACCAACATCCTGGCGCTCAACGCGGCGGTGGAAGCGGCGCGTGCCGGTGAGCAGGGCCGTGGCTTGCGTGGTGGCCGGTGAGGTACGTAATCTGGCCCAGCGCAGCGCGCAGGCGGCGAAGGAGATCAAAGGGCTGATCGAAGATTCCGTACGCCGCGTCGATAGCGGTTCACAGCTGGTGGGTACGGCCGGTGAGACCATGAGTGAGATCGTCGGGGCGGTCACGCGCGTGACGGATATCATGGGGAGATCGCCTCGGCGTCGGATGAGCAGAGTCGCGGTATTGATCAGGTGGGCCAGGCGGTGACCGAGATGGATCGCGTTACGCAGCAGAACGCCTCGCTGGTCGAAGAGTCCGCAGCGGCGGCGGCCTCGCTGG
>NZ_MLFS01000142.1 GCF_002095485.1 Pantoea wallisii
ATCGACTACCTGCGCCGCAATCTGGACAAGCGGCACGACATTGACTCGATAGCGGGCTACTCCGGCATGAGCCGGCGGACGCTGACGCGACACTTTATCAGGGCCACCGGCATGACGGTGGGTGACTGGCTCAGCGCTCAGCGCCTGCAGCGCAGCCAGGAGCTGCTGGAGACCACCGATCACAGCATTGAAACCATATCGTCGCTGGCGGGTTACCAGTCGCCGGTCTCGTTCCGGCAGAACTTCAAAACCCGCTTTAACGTCAGCCCCAGCGAGTGGCGCCGGACCTTCCGCGGCCCCGGCCTGATGTAAATTTGGAGGGCTGAGCTGAGTCCGCAATAAGGGAGAAGCGGAGGGGAGTCTTGCAGGTCTCTTGGTGTACGACTGGCTGTCAGTTGAAAATCTGTGTAGGGTACATAAAGGTTATGGACGCATAACACTCTCCAGCAGGCCGCTTACCAACAGGGTAAAAACCTGAATCGCTTTTGGTAATGCATAGCT
>NZ_MLFS01000143.1 GCF_002095485.1 Pantoea wallisii
CAACCTGCGCAACCTGCGCATGCACGCCCGCTTCCCGCGCCTGCGCCGCCGCTGACGTCTCTCTGCTATGCTTGAATCTCGCCTGTTTTCCGGAGATGTAGCATGGATAATCAACGTGCTGCCGCACTGTGGCAGCAAATGTGGCAGGGATTGCGCGGTGCCGAGGCTTTACCGGCACTGACTTTTCTCCAGACCAACACCCTCTCCTCGGCCTATGCCGTCAGTGAACTGGCCGCAACCAGCCTGGGCTTAGCCAGCCAGGCCCTGAGCGATCTGTTAGGCCGCCCGGCACCGGTCAGCATCAATGTCCGCCTCGCCTCGCGCTGGTTTCAGCACAGCCTCACACCACTTAATCGTCCGCCTGCCGCGCTCTGGGATCCCCTTGCCGGAGATTACGCCACGCGTGATGGCTGGATTCGCCTGCATACCAACGCACCGCACCACCGCGCGGCCATGGCCCGCGTGCTA
>NZ_MLFS01000144.1 GCF_002095485.1 Pantoea wallisii
AAGGTCGTTTATCTGTTCGTCGCGCGTCGTCTCCGGCACCGCATGTTCAATAAACTGCGCCTGCCCGCCCTCGCGGTACGGGGGGATAACCATCCGCCGGGCGACGCGGTTGGCCAGCGCACTTCCATAGTGTTCGCGCACGATATTCAGGCAGCAGTCGATGCCCGCCGCCGTCCCGGCCGACGTAATCAGCCGCTCGTCGCTGGTATAGAGCGCGTTGCTGTCAAGGCGCACCTCCGGGAAGCGCGCGGCAAAATCCCGCTCAAACTCCCAGTGCGTGGACGCCCTGCGGTTGTTCAGCAGTCCGGCGTAGGCGAGCACGTACGCCCCGAGGCACAGCCCCCACGACTTCGGCCCCGCGCTGCCAGGCGCTGCGCAGCGCCTCCAGCAGCGCCGCATCAGGGCGCGTTTCGGGATGCTCCCAGAACGGCACAACGATGATGTCC
>NZ_MLFS01000145.1 GCF_002095485.1 Pantoea wallisii
TTATCTGGTTAAATCCTGGTAACTTCCTGTAAACCTGTCGGGGTCACGTTATGGATAACTACTGGGATAAGAACCGATTCTCCAGCTATTTTCTCACAATGGCAAATCTAGAGGCGCAGCAGCTTTATAGCAAGGCCACTGAAGTGTCTTTCCTGCATTTGAAGGACGGATTTACACAAATGGCCTTCCAGGATGATGTGAAGCGTTTCATTGATGCGCAGCTCAGTACAATACGATCTGCCAGCTCAGAATCTGACTGCCATGAATGTTTGCGAAACCTTTCAGGAAGAACACAAAAACCTCTCAATACAGGATCAAATGCTGCGTTCCGGACAGGCTGCACTGCATGCTTCCGTGCATTT
>NZ_MLFS01000146.1 GCF_002095485.1 Pantoea wallisii
CGTGACGCCTTTGGCGTGACGTGCTTTATCTGGGACGGCAACCGTCTGCTGAGCGAAGTGCGTGGCTCGCGCCAGCATATCTGGATTTATGAAGACGAGAGCTTTGCACCACTGGCACAGATCAGTCTGCAGCAGGGTGAAACGGAGCACGCAGCGCAGGTACACTGGTATCATAATGACGTTGCAGGCATGCCGCGTGAGCTGACCAGTTCGGATGGTAGTGTAGCGTGGCGGGCAGAGTACCGGGCGTGGGGCAACACGGTGCGGGTAGAGCATGCTCAGACGCGCCATGCTGAGCCGGTACACCAGCCGCTGCGCTATCAGGGCCAGTACTACGATGCAGAAACGGGTTTGCACTA
>NZ_MLFS01000147.1 GCF_002095485.1 Pantoea wallisii
CTGCTGGGCCTGCCGCTCGGCACGCTGCGCGGTCTGTTCCGTCTGCCCGGCGCAGCGCTGTGGGATCTGCTGTTTCTGATCCCCTTCCTTACGCCACCCTATATTGTTGCGCTGGCGTGGACGCTGACGCTGCAGCACAACGGTTATCTTGAACAGCTCACCGGGTTCAACGCCGATCGCCTGCTGTTTAGCCGCAGCGGCATGATTCTGGTGATGACGCTCAACATCTTCCCGGTCGTCTATTTCGCGGTGTCGCGCTCGCTGATGGCCAGCGGCCAGCGGCTGGCGTGGGTGGCGCGCGTAC
>NZ_MLFS01000148.1 GCF_002095485.1 Pantoea wallisii
ATTATTGACATCAACAGCTTTATGAGGCACTAAGTCACAGCGTATCTGTCAGTTAACGGAAAGGACAAGGATGAAGCGAGATAAAACTAAACCGCAAGATGCGGGTAAACTGCTGCGTAACACGAAACGGCTGAGGCTCTGGAGTATTATTGGAGGCGCTGCCGTGGGCGTTCAGACCTTGCTGAGCGTATTCACCCGCCCGGAAGAACCGGGAATGGTTCTTTTTCACGTCGTTC
>NZ_MLFS01000149.1 GCF_002095485.1 Pantoea wallisii
CTTTGAAAGACGATTAAGCGGGAATAGCTCAGTTGGTAGAGCACGACCTTGCCAAGGTCGGGGTCGCGAGTTCGAGTCTCGTTTCCCGCTCCAGTTTTTTGCAGTACACCATCCAAATCACGGATTAAGTCGTTAGCGTGAACGGTTGTGACATAAATACCCGAAAATAACTTTCTGGTACGCAAGTCGCTCTACAGCCAGCACCATGACAGACTTAAATACGAAGA